>CAJTMM010000006.1:38379-100153 GCA_910577465.1 uncultured Muribaculaceae bacterium
AAAGCCGCAGAAGCGGCAGCCAAAGAAGCGGCAGGAGAAACATCGGATTCATCAGAAAAATAATAACTAATCATTTATATGGAATCAGTAGGAAGTATCATTATGTATCTGGTAATCGCTTTGTCGATTATCGTGTTCTCGGTACTGACTGTCACCACACGTAAAATACTGCGTGCCGCTACATTCCTTCTGTTTACGCTTTTTGCAACAGCAGCCATGTATTTCAAGCTTGATTACGAGTTCTTGGGTGCTGTACAGATTGCAGTATATGCAGGAGGTATTGTGGTGCTGTTCGTATTCTCAATTTTGCTCACCTCTCATCCCGGTGACAAAAGCGAACGTCTGGTGTCGAAACAGCGAGTGTTGGGGCTGATAGCCGCAATCGCCACATTGTGTGTGGGCGGTTGGGCGCTCATCAACCGTTGCGGTCAGGCTTTAGTATCGTTGCCTCAAATGGAAAATCCCAAAATGCATGCCATAGGCGAGGCTTTGATGGGTACAGGCGAATATCAGTATTTGCTGCCGTTTGAAGCTATAAGTGTGTTGTTGCTCGCATGTATAATCGGTGGCGTGGTAGTCGCTCGTAAAAGATAATAGATTATGGAAATTACAATGATTTACTATCTCGTCCCGGCACTTATAATGTTTTGCTGCGGTGTGTACGGCTTCATTACTCGTAAGAATATGATAGCCATGCTTATATCGCTTGAGTTGATGCTCAATGCGGTGGATATTAACTTTGTCGTGTTCAACCGTTTTTTGTTCCCCGGACAGATGGAGGGTATGTTCTTTACCCTTTTTGCCATCGCTATCGCGGCAGCTGAAACAGCTCTTGCCATAGCCATTATAATCAATGTGTTCCGTGCGGCCAAGAATATCAATGTGACCGACCTAACCAAAATGAAAAATTAAGGCATCATGGAAGCAACTATTCCCGTTTTAATACTTGCCATCCCGCTGTTCATGTTCCTTCTGCTCGGTTTGCTGGGCAATAAGATGAGCCATAAGCTTGCGGGTATCCTTGGCACTGCCGGTATGGGCGTTACACTCGTGCTTGCCTATATCACCGCGTTTACTTACTTCTTTTCAGGTTCTGCCGATTTTATTAGCGAAACCGGACAACGTCTGCAATATGTGGTGTTCAATGTCGATTGGCTTCAATTTTATGAGAATCTTGTGATTCGTCTTGGATTCTTGCTTGATCCGATTTCGGCATTGCTTCTTGTGGTCATCACCACCATATCATTCATGGTGCATCTTTATAGCAACGGTTACATGCGCGATCATCACGGAGTGTGGGAGAAAGGTTTCCAGCGTTTCTACGCGTTCCTTTCTCTGTTCAGCTTCTCAATGCTCGGATTGGTCGTTGCTACAAACATATTCCAGATGTACATCTTTTGGGAGCTTGTGGGAGCATCGTCTTACCTTCTTATCGGCTTTTACTACACTAAGCCTTCGGCTGTGTCTGCATCGAAAAAGGCGTTTATCGTCACTCGATTTGCCGACCTCGGCTTCCTTATCGGTATATTGGTGCTGTCGTATTATACTGGCACATTCAACTTCACCGATTTGACTTCGGTTCCCGCAGGTGAGAATATCTACAGCATAAGCCTTACCACATCTGAACATATCAAGAATGTGTTTGCCGGTAGTGCCGCTCCTATGTTTATGGGTGCGTCGGTACTCACTTGGGCTTTGGTTCTGATATTTATGGGTGGCATGGGTAAATCGGCAATGATGCCGCTCCATATCTGGCTTCCCGATGCTATGGAAGGTCCTACTCCCGTGTCTGCACTTATACATGCCGCTACTATGGTGGTGGCAGGTGTATATCTGGTGGCACGTCTGTTCCCGCTTTATCTGATGGAGGAAGCTTCGTTGAATATCATTACTGTAGTAGGTGCTATCACGGCTCTTTATGCTGCAATGGTAGCATGTACACAGGTGGATATAAAACGCGTGCTTGCATTCTCCACAATATCCCAGATTGCCTTTATGATGGTGTCGCTCGGCGTTGCCCGCCCTGAGTTCCACGAAGGTTTGGGATATATGGCTTCGATGTTCCATCTGTTCACCCACGCTATGTTCAAGGCGTTGTTGTTCCTTGGTGCCGGTGCCCTTATCCATGCGATAGGCTCTAATGATTACACTGACATGCATGGTTTGCGTAAATACATGCCTGTGACACATATCACATTCCTCATAGGCTGTCTTGCCATTGCAGGTATCATTCCGTTCTCCGGTTTCTTCTCTAAGGATGAAATCTTGAGTTCGTGTCTTGGTAACGGTTGGGTAGCTTACATCTGGATGTCATTTGTAGCCGGTCTCACCGCCTTCTATATGTTCCGCCTGTACTATCTCATATTCTGGTGGAAAGAACATAAGGTACGTGAAGGTCATCACGCTCCCCACGATCAGCCTTGGACCATGACAGTGCCTTTGGTGATTCTTGCAGCGGTTTCAGTAGTTGCCGGTTTTGTACCTTTTGGTAATCTTGTAAGCTGGAATGGCGAACCTTATGACTTCATGGCTCATTTCGATTGGAATGTGGCTGCTGTAAGCCTTCTGGTTGCGGTACTTGCTATAGCTCTTGCAACTAAGATGTACATTAAGGAGAATCCCCTTCCTGCGAAGATGAAAAATGCTCTTCCGAACCTGTGGCGTTGGTGTCACCACCGCTTCTATTGGGACGAGCTGTATATATTCATCACTCATAAAATCATATTCGGTTGCGTAAGCCGTCCTATCGCATGGTTTGACCGTCACATTATTGATGGAACAATGGATGGATTCGCTTACATCACCAATAAAGCTTCCTATGCTATACGCGGATTGCAAAGCGGCAATATCCAGATGTATGTTTGGGTTTATCTTATCGGCGCGTTGCTCCTTGGTACTATCGCTGCGGTATGCTTGATTTAGAAATGATGATGCAGAATTAAACTCGTGCTCTAATAGAATAAATATAGTAATTATGTTTTCCAATATATTGATTTATTTCGTGGTAATACCCCTGCTTATGCTTGCAGGGCTTGCCCTTTGCCGAAATATCAAGCAGATACGCACGGTGGCAGTGGTCGGTTCGCTCGCATTGACCGGATTGTCAGTGTATCTGTTGATGGACTACCTCGCTTTGCGTGCCGCAGGTGAGACGGCTCAGATGCTTTACACCGACTCATGGTCGTGGTTTGCACCGCTCAATATCAATCTTTCGGTTGGTGTTGATGGAATCTCGGTGGCAATGTTGCTTCTTTCATCGATTATCTTATTGACAGGTAGCTTTGCTTCGTGGAAGATAGACCAACCTAAGGAATTTTTCCTTTGGTTAGTGCTTTTGTCGACCGGTGTGTTCGGTTTCTTTATCTCGATTGATTTGTTCACCATGTTCATGTTCTATGAAGTGGCGCTTATACCGATGTACCTTCTCATAGGTGTATGGGGTAGCGGTAACAAGAACTATTCGGCGATGAAGCTTACACTCATGTTGATGGGCGGTTCCGCATTCCTGATGCTTGGCTTGATTGGTATATATTACCATTCTGCACCTGAAGGTGGACAGCTCACATGGAATATACTTGAAATCGCTCAGAATAATTCCATTGAAAAAGGTTGGCAATACTTCTTGTTCCCGATGACATTCGTAGGATTCGGAGTGTTGGGTGCTATGTTCCCGTTCCATACCTGGAGCCCTGATGGTCATGCTTCAGCTCCGACAGCGGTGTCAATGCTTCATGCCGGTGTGCTTATGAAACTTGGTGGTTACGGATGTTTCCGTGTGGCAATCTACCTGATGCCCACAGCTGCCAATGACCTTGCATGGATATTCTTGATTCTTACCGGAATCTCGGTAGTATATGGAGCATTCAGTGCATGTGTGCAGACCGACCTCAAGTACATCAACGCTTACTCTTCTGTGAGCCACTGTGGATTGGTGTTGTTCGCTATTCTGATGCTCAATACCACAGCTATGACAGGAGCCATCATGCAGATGCTTTCGCACGGTTTGATGACAGCCTTGTTCTTCGCGCTCATCGGTATGATTTACGGTCGCACACACACACGCGATATACGAATGATGGGTGGTTTGATGAAGATTATGCCTTTCCTTGCCGTTTGCTATGTAATAGCCGGTATGGCATCGCTCGGCTTGCCCGGTCTTAGCGGATTCGTGGCAGAGATGACCATTTTCGTAGGCTCGTTTGAGCAAGGTATGGCTGATTATCTCAATGGTACCGGTTCGCTTAGATTGGTATTTACAATCATTGCTTGCTGCTCTATCGTGATTACAGCGGTGTATATTCTCCGTGTCGTGGGTAAGTTGTTGCTCGGTCCGGTACAGGACGAACACCACTTGCAGCTCACTGATGCTACCTGGTGGGAACGTACCTCAACTGTAACCCTTATCCTCTGTGTGGCCGCAATAGGCTGTTTCCCGAATTTCTTCGCTGACTTGATTAAGTTTACTTTCAGCCCTGAAATATTCACTGTATTAGGAATGAACTAAAAAGATTAATAAGAAATGGATTACTCACAATTTTTAGCAATGAAGCAAGAAATATGCTTGTTAGTAGTATTTCTTTTAGTCTTCCTCAATGACACATTCTTGCCTAAGAAAGCGCAGGGAGGTCTCGGGGTTACAACTTGCATCCTGTTTGCATTGTTCACCGCTTTTGGTTTCTACGATGTCGTTTCAGGAAGCGATGTGGCTGCATTTGCCGGCATGTATGTTACCACTCCTGTGGTTGCCGCTATCAAAAATATACTCAATGTGGGTGTGTTGATAGTTCTCATCCAGTCCTTGAAGTGGACAAGCAGTGAAATGCAGGTCATACGTCGTGGCGAGTTCTATGAATTGTTGCTCGTGACGCTTTTCGGTATGTACTTGATGATTTCGGCACGTCACTTCCTGTTGTTTATCATCGGTCTTGAGACTGCTTCACTTCCGCTTGCCGCTATGGTGGCTTTTGACAAGAACCGTTATGAAAGCCATGAGGCAGCCGTGAAATATATCTTGACCGCTGTTTTCTCATCAGCTATTTTTATGATGGGATTGTCTTTTGTCTACGGTCTGTCAGGTTCTCTTTATTTCACCCAAATAGCCGCAGCAGTGCAGGGCGGGGTAAATATCGTACCTTTGGTAGTAGCCATAGCTTTTGTAATAGCAGGTATGGGCTTCAAACTTTCGTTGGTTCCGTTCCATCTTTGGACTGCCGATGTATATCAAGGCGCCCCCACTTCTGTTACGTCATATCTTTCGGTTATCTCCAAGGGCGCGGCAGCATTTGCGTTCTTAGTAATCATGTGGCAAGTATTTGGCTCGGTTTACGAACAGGCTTGGGAATGGATGCTCTATGCATTGATTATCCTTACGATTACTATCGGTAACCTTTTCGCCATCCGCCAGCGCAATATGAAGCGTTTCCTTGCGTTCTCATCAATTTCTCAGGCAGGTTACATAATGCTTGGTGTAATAGCCATGAATGCTATGGGAGCTGCAGCTTTGATGTACTACATACTCGTGTACATTTTCTCCAATCTCGCTGCATTTGGCGTGATCGGAGCTATAGAGAACAATACCGGTAAAGTATGGATGGATGATTACAATGGTCTTTATAAGACTAATCCCCGTCTGGCTGTGACCATGATGTTGGCAATGTTCTCTCTTGCCGGTATTCCTCCATTTGCAGGATTCTTCAGTAAATTCTTCATATTTACCTCTGCTATCAACCAGGGTAGTATAGCGATATACGTATTAGTGCTTATCGCTTTGATTAACACTATCATATCATTGTACTACTATTTGCTCGTTGTTAAGGCTATGTTCATTAACAATGAGGAAGAGTGCAACATAGCCAATTTCCGTTCGGCATGTTCAGAACGTCTCGGCATGTGGATTTGTGTTGCCGGTATCATTGGCTTGGGTATCGTAAGCTTCTTCTATGACAGCTTGCTTACACTTGTAGGTTGCTGATAAATTAACATCACACATATAATAAACAGAAGTGGTCACCATTAAGGCGACCACTTCTGTTTTGTGTTTGTTAGTTTGTAATTTATCTGATGTGAATGATAATCAGATGAATAATAATGAGCTTTGTGGTTGTTTTGATTACCAAACAGTGGGTTGCTCTGTGATTTCTGCATCGTCCATAGTGGATTGGACAAGACTGTTTTCTCTGGCTTGTATGCAGATGTACAGCATAGGAGCTGATGATGTGTTGCGCATCGAGCGGTTGCAGTTTGTCGCTACTCGGACAATTGACCCTTCTTCTATATGAAATGCGGTGTCATTGACTTGAAAATCACCACTCCCACTCAGAATTATGTATATCTCCTCATCTTGTTTATGTGAGTGGAAGAACGGTACGGCTTGCCCGGCATCGAGTGTGCCGAATGATAGTTCGCATCCAGTCGAGCCAATTAAATCTTTGGCAAATTGCTTGCCGGAGAACTCAGATAATTTACCTATTGAAGCGTGTGTGAAATTTTCGTTTCCATTGATTTTTTTCATTTCGTTCATTGTCCTGTTACATTTAGTTATTAAATTTGCAATTGTTAGTCACTTACTTTTTGTTACCGCAAATTTATTTTGTTTTTCAATGAAGTGCAAGAGCTTACGAAATGGTGACTGGCTTACTATGAGGTTACTTTTATTGATTATTAGCAATAAAAAAATGAATGAGGACTTAAAAAAATATTCGTGCGTTGAGCGATGTCCGGTGCGGCAGGTGATTTCTCGTTTCAGTTCTAAGTGGGCAATGCTTGTATTGATGATTCTTGGAGAGAAGGAGTGCGTGAGGTTTAATGAGTTTACACATATACTTCCCGATATATCTGCAAAGGTGTTGTCATCGACACTCAAGACTCTTGAGTCCGATGGATTGGTGGCAAGGAAAGTATATGCGTGCGTTCCTCCTAAAGTGGAATATTCGATTACGAATAAGGGTAAGACATTGGTGCCATTGATATGCCAGCTTGTTGAGTGGGCAAGGGAAGAGATGGTGTGAATGTATTGACTTTAGAAATGGTTACCGCGCTTCAAGCCAGGCAAGATTGAAGCGATAGTGCAGGCGGCTGCTGAGTATGTGGATTATGCCGTCGGGTGTTTGTGTCGCGGCTAAATATCCACGAGGTTCAGCATGTGTAAGGTCTGATTCGAAGAACCCGGTCCATCCGCCACCATTGAGGTAACGTGATTGTCCATCGGAGAGTAATTTTCGGGTGTGCCACGTCTTGCCTTCATCGTACGACACTGCAGCATACATACCATAACATACGCGGGTTTTTCCATCCGCGCATGTAAGTTCCATGCCTCTTTCCTCAACGGGTGTGCGTAATGGATGGTCGGTAAATGATACAAGAAGTATCGGTCCTTCGTTCAATCGGCGTAGTATCAGACGTTGTCCACCGTCGATAGGCGGAAACTCGCTTGCACGATAGGTCCAAGTACGTCCCATATCGTGCGAGATACTCATGGGCATACGTTTTCGTCCAAGGCTGTCGGTAATACTGTTGCCACGACCTAAAGCCATAAGAGAGCCATCGGTAAGCTGTACTATCCCTGCATGTATTCCTGCAATAGTTGTGCCTGTCCCTCCATCTTTGAAGTCGGGTAGGGGTGAGCCGTCCCATGGGTCGGACCAGGTATTGCCATTGTCGCGGCTTATGTGTATTGCTGTGCCGTCGTGGCTTCCGGGACCGGCATCGCATGCCTGTAACAACCATCCTTCCCGTGTAATTATGTTTCCGGATATCACCTGATGTCTTTTGGTATGCTCGGGAGCTATAATTCTTGATGTGCTCCACGTAGTCCCATTGTCGGTGCTTGTACGCATTATCATGGCAAGATTCTGCCAGTCACCGGATGCTTCCACGCCGTTGATATGAATAAGCCGTCCTCTACCGTCATTAAGCAGGGAACTGCCGGTCATATTACGGTCAGGTACTTTATAGAATAGTGATGCTTCGTCCCAATGGTCGGCACCGTGGCGCAACCGCGATGCAAGGACTGATACCTCACGTCCATTTTCTTCATTAGCGGAAAACCATATCGCAAGGAGATCCCCATTGTCACACCAGGTCACGCTCGGCTGATGATTATGCTTATAATACGGAGTGCCTGAACCACAAGTCGGTTCAATGACAAATGGTATTGGAGACATGAATATAGGTGATGTGACAGTGTCCCACGTAACTTTCTCCGTTGATACGTCGAGTGTATTTAGTGATGGCTGCTGTATGGCTCCTGATATATTCAGAGTGGCATCGGATTCGACAATGCGGAACCCGGTCTGTGAGTGCTTGTCGGTGGGTATCATAGCACTTCGGTTGCGACTACGTAGATACCGCTCCGGTGTGTGGTGGCTTCCGCCGCGTGTCACTTTGTATTCTCCCGAAAGTGGACCTTGGGGGTCTGTGGATTCTTCAGGCGAGTAAGGTGCGTACCAGTCCAAACACCACTCCTCGACATTACCGTGCATACCATATAATCCCCAGGGATTGGCGGCATTGGCCATCACCGAGAGTGAAACAGGTTCAAAATCACGTGCCACACGTTGATTCCGGTGGTAATCTCCCGGAAGTCCGTCGCCCATCCAAAATGGAGTATTTGTGCCGGCACGGCAGGCGTATTCCCATTCCGCTTCAGTGGGCAGACGGTAATTCTTATTATGTTTTTTGCCAAGCCATCGGCAGAAAGCCATGGCATCTTGATAGGATACGTTGGTCACCGCTTCATCATCGTTCCACGATACATTATCCTTGCCACGATATGAACGGTGCGACGGGTCAAACTCTTCATATTGTGCGTTGGTTATTTCTGTTGCTGACATTCTGAACGGTTCAGATATCACAACTTTGTGTACCGGTGATTCATCAAAATTTTCGCCCTCTCCATTACCTCCCATATAGAAGTAACCTGCAGGAATATCCACCATTGTTATTTGTGGAGTCGCTGACTGTGAGAGATGGGGGATTGCAAATATGGTGATGGCAAGCAGATGTTTCATGATGTGATTGTTGGATGGATATATATTTAACACGTATGTGCGCAGGATTACTTATGGCGAATGGAGCGTGTGTGGATATCGGGCGTTGAATAAGTGACGGCGGTGTGCTGTTTCATTGTTGCACACCGCCGTCGCGTTATGGGTGGAAATTATTTATATTAATCCTTTATGGGATGGTATTCCACGAAAGCTTCCATAGCCTCGTATGAAGCGAGACCAAGGTTCTCATATAGTTGGGCAGTGGCACGATTGCGTTCTTCGGCACGCTGCCAGAACAGACGGTCATCGTCGCCAAGGAAGGGAGCATTTTCCATCTGACTCTGGTGTTTGAGGATGGAGTTGCGTTTGAAACGCAGTTCCTCAGGGCTGATAGGTACTGCCATCTCAATGTGGTCAATTTCCCATTCTGCCCATGCGCCTCGGTACATCCATATACGGCAGTCTTTCATCCATTCTTCACCACGAAGTTCATAAAGAGCGGCAAGTACAGCGTCAGTACATACACGGTGAGTTCCATGTGGGTCGGCAAGGTCACCGGCAACGAATATCTGATGGGGTTTTACTTCTTCGAGAAGAGCTTTTACACGTTCGATATCGGCTTCTGACAAATCGCCTTTCTTGATGGTACCGGTTTCGTAGAATGGTAAGCGCAGGAAGTGTATATTTTGAGGTTTTACACCTATATAGTTGCATGCGATTGTTGCTTCTGCCTGACGAATCATGGTTTTGATTTCGCGTATTTCGGCAGTATCCATTTCTCCTGCCTTTTTCTGAGCCACGAATTTACGTACACCATCACTGAGTTTGTCGTAGCCTTCGGTCTGGAATCCGAACATAGGAGCTATCTTGTCCATCATGAGGAAATAGCGCATCATATCCTCATCGCCTACAGCAATGTTTCCGGAAGTTTCGTAGGCTACATGTACGTCGTGCTTCTGGTCGACAAGACGTTTCAGTGTGCCACCCATTGAGATTACATCGTCGTCGGGGTGGGGGCTGAATACTATCACGCGCTTGGGATAGGGATTTGCGCGTTCGGGACGGTAGGTGTCGTCAGCATTGGGCTTACCGCCGGGCCAACCGGTGATGGTGTGCTGAAGATCGTTGAATATCTTGATGTTTACGTTGTAGGCAGAACCATATAATGCGAGCAGTTCACCTAATCCCCAATCATTATAGTCTTTGTCTGTGAGTTTGAGGATGGGCTTGCCGGTCATTTCGCAGAGCCATACTATAGCGCGACGAATGAGCTTGTCGTTCCATTCGCAGGATGTAACTTTCCACGGCTGGCTTATGCGGGTAAGGTCTTCGGCTGCGGGCAGGTCAATAACAACCTTTGCGTGCGGATGGCCCTGAAGGAACGACGCGGGTACAGCTGCCGAAGCCGGAGACTCAACAGTTTTCTTGATGATTGCCGCGTTGTTTTCGCCCCAAGCCATTGTCACTACACGACGTGCGCTAAGCAAATTGGATATACCCAAGGTGATGGCTGTGGTGGGAACGTTCTCACACTTATAGTCAGATGAAATGATATGACGGGCTTCGCTGCCGAGGAGTACCAAACGGCATAGGCTCGATGCTGCGCTACCCGGTTCGTTGAACGCGAGTGAGCCGATGGCGCCAATCTCACACACGGTGATGTCGATGCCGCCCTCATCGGCAATAGATTGTTCGTATGCCTTGCAGTATTCGTACATATTTTCCTTTGTCACCGCAGTGTCGATACTGTGGATATTCTCAGGTTTTATGTCGATATGGTTGAGCAACACATCTTTCAGTCTGTTCAATGTGCAGGGGCCATTGGGTATCAGTGGGAAGAATTCGCTGATGTTGAAAACTACCACATTTTCAAAGCTAACCTTTCCTTCACGATGCATCTTGATGAGTTCGGCATATACGCTGTGGGTGCTGATGCCGGCTCCCAGTGCCAATACGCATTTGCCTTTCTCGTCGATATAACGCTTGATGTACCGCACAATACTTTCAGCTAAGTAAGCGCTGCCGTCGGTGACAGTTTCGAAGATTCTGGTGAATACTTTTTCTTCGCGGGTGAGGGCGGTAAGCTCGATTTCCCCTTGCGGATCGTAATATCGTCGAGGTATCCGGTCCAGCTTGATTTGTGAACTAAGATTTGTTTTCATGTTAGATATGTGATTTATACTACAAAGTTAGTTTTAAATTTGTATTTTTTGAAATACTATACCCGAAAATTTGCTAAATTTGCAGATAATCTGTTTAACCCATAAAAAAACACAGCATCGACTATGCGTCTTATCATCGAACCCGATTACGAAAAAGTATCGCAATGGGCGGCATCATACGTTGCCGCGCGTATCAATGAAGCCAACCCCACAGCGGAACGCCCGTTTGTGCTCGGTTGCCCCACCGGTAGCTCTCCACTCGGTATGTACCGCGAACTAATAAAGCTCAATAAAGCAGGCAAGGTATCGTTCAAGAATGTGGTTACATTCAATATGGATGAATATTGCGGCATACCCCGCGACCACGAACAGAGCTACTATACGTTCATGTGGACAAACTTCTTTAATCAGATAGATATTCTTCCTGAGAATGTGAACATACTTAATGGCAATGCCGCAGATCCCGTAGAAGAATGTGCGCGTTACGAAGCCAAAATCGCAAGCTATGGTGGTATAGACTTGTTCCTTGGCGGTGTAGGTCCTGACGGTCACATCGCGTTCAACGAACCGGGCTCGGCACTTACTTCAAAGACCCGTATGAAGACCCTCACACGCGACACTATCATAGCTAATTCGCGCTTTTTCGACAATAATGTCGACCTCGTTCCCAAGACTGCTCTTACAGTGGGCGTAGGCACAATTATGGCTGCGAAGAGCGTGTTGCTTATTGTGAACGGTCACAACAAAGCTCGTGCGTTGCGCCATGGTGTCGAAGGCGGAATCAGCCAAATGTGGACTATATCAGCTCTGCAAATGCATCCTAAGGCACTCATCGTCGCAGATGATGCTGCTTGTGAGGAATTGAAAGTAGGTACTTACCGCTATTTCAAGGATATTGAAAGCGCCAACCTTGATCCAGCTACTCAGCTTTAAAAATATATCAGCTAACAATAAAGAAGGAATGCTACGGAATCACGTGGCATTCCTTTTTTTAGATATCGGTGTTGATTAATAATCCAAGGTCTTTTGGAGGATATGGAGGGAGTATTGGGGCATGGATTGTGCCGGAGCTGTGCGGAGGTAGCGAGGATTAAGACCGTATGGGCCGAGACGCCAGCGGTCGAGTGCATCGGCATCTTTGAATATGTCATAGAGTTTGAGCATTTTCGGGAGTGAACCGTGATATTCGTTCTTGATTCCGTTTTTGCCACGTAGATCCTCTATGTCGTGATATTTCATCATCAATGCCGCTTCGGGCATGAAATCAATGTCGGGTTCCGAATCGCAGAAGCTACGGTAATATACCGATGCGCGTGCGCCATGACCTGTGTCGAGATTGTCATCAAATCGTCTGGTATCGTGGAACACCGCGGCGTGTGCCAATGCAGTGAGGGCGGTATGGTCATCACCGAATACGCGATGACCTGTGATAAGTGCAAACAGCAGGACACGTTCGCAATGTGGTGCTGCGTGAATAGTACTTTGAGGTCTATTGAACACGACTCGGTCATACAGAAATTCACTCCATTTTATAAATAAATTTTGGACTATGGCCGGTAGGCTGTCCAATTCAGTTTTCGGTATGTTCATTGCCGGGATTGAAAATTTAAATTCGGTTAGCACAAAATTACGCAATAATCAAGAAACATTATTGCCAACCAGGGTTGAAAATGGTATAGATTATATGTGATAATCGGTAGATATGGTTATTAATCAGTGAATATAGGTATCTGCTTCATGGTGTTTGGGTAGTAATTTTGTACCATCTAATATGAATGAAAATGATGACATTACAAGACTATCTGGATATGATGGAGCGGCGTGAGCCTATTGAAGCAGGATCGCCGGCACATGAGGTGATGCACCGGGCGTATGATGAATCACAGCGTATAACGCTTGAGCTTAATTCAGCGGTGCATACTGATACCGAACGTACGGAATTATTGCGACGACTCACCGGAACGGATGTTCATGAATCGGTGAAAGTGATGTCGCCATTCCAGGCTGATTTCGGTAAGAATATTCACTTCGGTAAAAGGGTGTATGTCAATGCAGGTTGCAAGTTTCAGGATCACGGCGGAATCCGGATAGATGATGATGTGCTGGTGGGACATAATTGCGTGATGGCTACGCTTGACCACGATGAACGTCCCGCGCATAGAGGGAATACGATTCCTGCTCCCATTCATATATGTCGCAATGTGTGGATTGGAGCGAATGTCACTATTCTCGGTGGTGTGACTGTGGGTGAGAATGCTATAGTGGCAGCGGGCGCAGTTGTGACTAAAGATGTGGTTCCCAATACGATAGTAGCTGGTGTGCCGGCACGTTTCATTAGAAATATAAAAATAGAATGAAGTTCAATGTTATATCAGGGTTGATTGTCTCAATACTGGCATTCAGCCCTATAAAAGCTCAAGAGATTATGAAAACAGAAAATCTGACATTAACGCATGAGTGGGATAAGGTGTTTCCCAAAAGTGATAAAGTAGAACATGCTAAAGTGACTTTTACAAACCGTTACGGTATTACGCTCGCTGCTGATTTGTATAAGCCTAAGGATATTACTTGTGGACTACTGCCCGCTGTGGCTGTAAGCGGACCGTTCGGTGCTGTCAAGGAGCAATCGTCGGGGTTGTATGCCCAACAGTTGGCGGAGCGCGGGTTTCTTACCATTGCTTTTGACCCGTCGTACACCGGTGAGAGTGGTGGTAATCCGCGTTATGTGGCATCGCCTGATATCAATACCGAAGATTTCAGTGCGGCGGTGGACTATCTGCTTAACCGAAATGATGTCGATTCGGCACGTGTGGGTGTGCTCGGCATTTGTGGCTGGGGTGGTATTGCCATACAGGCTGCAATCAATGATACGCGTATTAAGGCTACCGTAGCGTCGACCATGTATGATATGACACGTGTTAACTCCAACGGCTATTTTGATTCTGAAAATTCACCGGCACAACGTAATGCCAAGCGGAGTGCCATGTGTGCGCAGCGTACGGAGGATTATCGTGCCGGTGCATATCGTCGTGCCGGTGGTGTCCCCGATGTGCTACCGGTAGACGCCCCTCAGTTCCTGAAAGATTATCATGCGTATTATAAGACTCAGAGGGGATATCATAGTCGCTCTTTGAATTCCAATGGCGGATGGAACTTCACATCCAATCTCCCGTTTATGAATTTTAAGTTTTTTGAATATGCCGGTGAACTTGAACGTGCCGTACTGATAGTGCATGGTGATAATGCTCATTCCTACTATTTTGGTAAAGATACATTCGGGCTGCTTTCAGGTAATAACAAGCAGTTGCTTACAGTGAAGGGCGCAAATCACACCGATCTTTACGATAGGCTTGATGTGATACCGTTTGATGAGATAGCTGCATTCTATATGGAATATCTGAAGTAGTGAGCGATTGATTCGCTGCATTAACATATAATAAAAGAAGCCGGTATAACGCTACGTTAATACCGGCTCCTTTTATTATAGTGTTACCCTAATATCTCAGGGTCTTATTTCGATAGGGCTTCGATGGCTTGTGTGAGGTTGGCAATCTTAGTCTCGGCATCGGCGAGCTTACGGCGTTCGCCTTCCACCACGGCGGCAGGGGCGTTTGCCACGAAGCGTTCGTTGCCAAGTTTCTTCATTACCGACTGGCGGAAACCTTGGTAATAGTCAAGTTCTTTGTTGAGCTTGGCAAGTTCGGCATCGATGTCGATGTTGTTTGTCAGCGGTACATTGATTTCTGTTGTGCCAACCATGAAAGTTGCGGCAGTGGCATCTTTCTCAGCATTGTGATTTATTTCCGATGCGTTGGCGAGCTTAGCAATGAGCACATCCTCCTGTTTGTCCCAACTACCGATAACATTGACCGTGAGGGTTTCCTTGTTGGGGATATTCTTTACGGCACGGACATTACGCAGACCGTTGACCACCTCTTTAACATGCTCCATGGCGTTGATGATAAGTTCATCGACAACACCACCGGCAGGGGTGGGGGCGTACATGATAGATTCACCGTCGCGACGTTCGGCTATGTGCTGCCATAGTTCTTCGGTGATGAATGGCATGAAGGGGTGGAGCAGACGGAGCAATGAATCAAAATAGTTGATAGTGTCATCGAGCGTCTTGCGGTCTATGGGTGAGCCATAGACCGGTTTCACCATTTCGAGATACCATGCGGAGAATTCATCCCAGAATAGACGATATATTTCTTTCAGTGCTTCCGAGATACGGAATTTCGACATGAGGTCGTTGATTTCAGCTATTGCGGCATTGAGTTTGGACTCAAACCATTTGCCGGCAAGTGCTGCTGCTTCGGGCTGAGTTGCGTTTTCATCTATTTCCCAACCTTTGACCAATCGGAATGCATTCCAAATCTTATTAGAGAAGTTGCGGCCTGTCTCACAGAGTTTCTTGTCGAAGAATATGTCGTTGCCGGCAGGAGCTGAGAGCATGATGCCCATACGTACGCCATCGGCTCCGTAAGTGGCAATGAGTTCAAGCGGGTCGGGGGAGTTGCCGAACTGTTTCGACATCTTACGGCCTATCTCGTCACGTACGATACCGGTGAAGTACACGTTGTTGAACGGTTGCTTGCCCATGAACTCGTAGCCGGCTATAATCATGCGTGCCACCCAAAAGAATATAATGTCGGGACCGGTTACGAGGTCGGCGGTGGGGTAGTAATAGCGTATCTCTTCATTGTCAGGGTCCAAAATTCCGTTGAACAATGATATTGGCCATAGCCATGAGGAGAACCATGTGTCGAACGAATCCTCATCCTGACGCAGGTCGGCAGCTGTCAATGCGGCATCCTTTTCATGTGCGAGTTTTAATGCTTCCTCGGCAGTTTCGGCTACTACAAATGTACCATCGGGTAGATAGTATGCCGGTATGCGATGTCCCCACCATAACTGACGCGATATGCACCAATCCCGTACGTCGGTCATCCAGTGGCGGTAGGTGTTTTTGAACTTCTCCGGTATGAAGCTGATGGTATCGTTCATTACGGCTTCGAGTGCAGGACGTGACAATTCGTCCATCTTCATGAACCACTGGTCGCTCAGACGGGGTTCGGTAACAGTATCGTTGTTACGCTCCGAGTAACCTACCTTGTTTTCGTAATTCTCGATTTTTTCAATCAGTCCGGCAGCTTCAAGGTCCTTGGCTATCTGTTCGCGTACGGCAAAACGGTCCATGCCCACATACATACCGGCGGCTTCGCTTATGGTTGCGTCGTCATTGAATATGTCTATGCTTTCAAGGTTATGCTTCTGTCCGAGCATGTAGTCGTTCATATCATGTGCCGGGGTTACCTTCAGGCATCCGGTACCGAATTCGATATCCACATAATCGTCTTCGATAACGGGAATCTCACGTCCTACCAATGGCACTATTACTCGCTTTCCGCGCAGGTGCTGATTCTTGGGGTCGGCAGGATTGATGCACATTGCAGTGTCGCCCATTATGGTTTCGGGGCGGGTTGTGGCAACGATAGCATATCCATCTTCACCTACAATTTTGTAGCGGAGATAGTATAGCTTGCTGTGCTCTTCTTTGTAAACCACTTCTATATCGCTCAGTGCGGTACGTGCCTTGGGGTCCCAGTTGACCATACGCTTTCCGCGGTATATAAGCCCCTTGTTGTAGAGGTCCACAAACACTTTGATGACACTGCGTGAGCGAATGTCGTCCATAGTGAAAGCGGTGCGGTCCCAGTCGCATGATGCTCCGAGTTTTTTCAGCTGCTCAAGGATAATGCCACCATACTTGTCGGTCCATTCCCAGGCATGTTTAAGAAATTCCTCGCGGGTGAGGTCGCTTTTCTTGATGCCTTCACCGGCGAGTTTTGCCACCACTTTAGCTTCTGTAGCTATAGCGGCATGGTCGGTGCCGGGTACCCACAGGGCATTTTTGCCGTCCATGCGTGCGCGGCGTATGAGTATGTCCTGAATGGTTTCGTTGAGCATGTGTCCCATGTGCAGCACGCCGGTGACGTTGGGCGGCGGAATAACTATGCAATAGGGTTCGCGACTGTCTGGCACGCTATGGAACAATTTGTGTTTCATCCAATAAGCATACCATTTATCCTCAACTTCAGCGGGGTTGTATTTGGTGGCTAACTCGTTCATTGTAAATATTTAATAAAATATGCTGTTTGACCTGCAAAATTATAAAAAAAAATGATGCTTGACAAGTACTATCCCAACAACTAAATGCATATTAATTGTATATATGGTCAATATATCGGAGCGTATCCATATCTGTAAAATGGTACAGCGTATTCTTCCCATGTTCTGAACAGGAAGGGCGGTAGTCTTTTCAGGGCTTCTGTTGACAAAGAATCGCTTTCATCTTTGCTTAGCCGTTCACTGATATCCATAGTGTTGTAATAACCATATACGCTTTCGGCTTGTGTTTTGGTTCGGATTCTTGTACTGAAAGCGAATCTCATATTATAACCATCAAGGTTTTTTAGATATAGCACCGCACGTATTATTTCTTTTTTGAATTTTCATGCTTGGATATGGGCATTTAAGGTATTGCAATGCAATCCGGTTGGTAGAATAATGGATGGCGTAATATGTTTGGCATTTCAAACAGGAGTCTCAGTGCCGGGAAATTACTTTTGACAAAGGACAATGGAATACATCGAATGAATGGCGTTATCCGGGTACTGTCGGTATTTATCAATATCAAAGAGAAGGAGGTGTCCGGTGTAATTATTTTGATGAATGAATCGAATAGCGAGATTCTCAGATGACTGTAATCGACATCACCGGACTCGAGGAGCCATTCCGCCAATGACATTCCATCTGTAGGCTTTGAGTAGAATGTGTTTCGTACTAAGGAACAATCCGATATGGTGGAATCACGATTGAAAATCAGTATTATGCTATCATCGGTATCATTCTTTATATTGATGATATGTTCTGTAAGTTTAATGCTGTCATCAGTACAGATATTGACGGTGTATTGTTGCGTTACAGTATCATTGTAATCGGAATTTATAGCTGCATTTAGGGTAATGATTTCATTGTCCGAGCACATGCAATTTGAGCCATTGGCATTTGGTACTGCCGATATCGCAATGATAGCCAATATAAGTTTATTGAAAATGCCGGATATGCAGGAAATGTAATGTTCCATGATTAGCAAATATAGTCATTTTTCAATTGCGATTTTGATTTCTTCGGAAAAGTTCAATCCCGTCAATTCGGCTTCTTCGATGGCATTCTTTAGCCTGTCGCTCATGAAATAATAGTATGCATTAAAATATGGTATCCTGAATACATCCAATTGCGTCGGGAAGTCAGATGATAAGATTAATTGTATCGGTTGTGTGGAAAAATAATTTTCATCTGAATCCCACATCATGTCTTTAAAATCACTTAGCGATTGATAATCTTTAAAACCGGTATATCTTTCTTTTGTGCAGTTGTTGACTACATCCACCTCGAAAATGCATTTTGGAAAATCAATATATTGCATTATCGGATTTGCAATATATAAAAAGAAAAGTTCTAATGGATTGTTGCTTTTGTAGACAGTTGCCGGGATTACAATATGTTGGCCCAGATTGAATTGCAGCATTAAATCCAATGCTGTTTTATCCATAAGTAATAACTTGGAAGAAACGTGACTTATAAAGTTGGTAAGCTTACAGCGGTAGTAAAATTTGTATCCATCCAGTTTTAGTTCGAATGGTGGCAGGCATTCCTTTTTATTGAAGTATTCATCAAAATTATAGAAACGTTCCTCATCCTCTTCCGTGATACCCTTTACAAAGGAATGGCATTGAGGATAAACGGCTCCGATTATTTTTTCATCGGCACTATTTGTTACTGTGTAGTATTTTGTCATGGTTTGTTGATGCTGTGCTTCGTTTTTTAATTTCCATTGCTATGATATATGCGTGTTACTTTGGATTCGTTGTATTTATTAATATCCGTGACGGTAGAATGGTATGGCGTATTCGCGCCAATTGGCAAAAAGGAATGGAGGCCGCCGTTTATAAGCTGCTTGCGGGATGAGTTTTTTCCTATCAGCTGATGGATATGATTCCACTATGGGAATCACTTTATGATTCAGCAAACTAATTGAAGTGCTATCATCATATTCTAATACGATTGCCGCGTATGTGTAATAGATGCGGAATTTAGCAATCCATGATTTACGTCGTTCGGTTGAAACTATTCCATCCTCATCAAATTTTGCTGTGGGGAAGTTCTTTGCAGAGTCAATTATCTTCATTAAGATACCTATGTCAGGATTTTGTGGCATTTTTGACAAATCAGAATCAGAGAGTGAAATAATGGTGAATATTGTTGAATCGTTTACAAAAATTTTACCGAACTTACCGTCAGAAGCAAATGATATGGACCTATTATCGAACTCGTAGGTTTCAATGGTGGCAGGATATGGGTACAGAGTTGTTCTATCAGGAAATAATTGATAGCGGGAATAATGAATATGTCGTCCTAATGTATCCAATATCTTGCGGTCTACGATATAATTGTCCAATACCCTTGAAGGAAACAGCGCGCTTATTGAATCAGGTGTTGTGGCGTTGTGATCATTACTTTCACTAAAGTCAACCTCAACAGACGATTCATTGATATTGTCATCGGTATGTTGGGTGCAGGAGTATACCGTGGCTATACAAATGGCCGTTGTCAACAGTAGTTTAAGTCTGTTGATGTCATTGACATACAGTTTCACAATATTCGATTTAAGCCGGAGATGCATATTGAAGATTTGTTATGATTTATCACCATTATCCGATTTTAATATAATCTGTGTGTCTACAGGAAATGTACATGGCTGCGTCGTGGAGCAATCGGTATTTATTTCAATTATCTTAGGTATGAATGTGCCATCTGAGTACTCAAAAGTCCATTGACTTTGGGAATCATCTTGAGCTATAAGAACGTCATTTTGGTTAGCATAAGCAGATAGGGATTCATACAGATTGTGGATAGTAACCGTATTATCAGTCAAAACTGCTAATTTCTCCAACATGGAGGTATATAAATCCAGGCTGACATGCACATTATTGATAATGGTAACACCATTACTGTTTCTAAAACTATCTTTGGTCGCAAGCTGTAAAATTCCAAGGGATATCTCCTTGTCACCGGTTTGGAAGACAATCACAATACCGTCTGTGGTGCCAATACATGACATGTTTTCTGCAATAAACCGGTTTGCTATATGATTAAATTGAGCATCCCGAATTGAATATTCAGGCAATGTAGCACAAAAATTTTGCGCCGAAACATTTGTTGCGACCAACACTATAAGAAATGTCAGTTGCTTAAGAATTTTATCAATATAGTTGTGGCATATTCTCATAATCGTCAAATATAATCAATTTAGTTATATGTACCATTCTGCTGAATGTAATTCATTGAAAGTATGCAGACGCAAATTTTATTAGATTAATCCACGCGTTTGAGTTTAATGTTGCCGATGGGGACTTCAATGAGGGAATCCGGGATGCTCCGGTCGTAATAGTACAAATCAAGGACCAAAGTATCGGGGACACTTGTAGTCTGTTTAGAAACGGCATACTGAGGGAAAGACCCTCCGAGTTGTTTTATATCCCATTTATAATATGAACGAGACCTTTTGATTGAATCATCAAAAATTACAACAACACTTCGATAATCATCGAGTATTTTATATGTGTACGGGATGTCCTTGGATTTTTTATTCTGGAATTGGAGATATTCGTATTCAGCAAAAGCTTCTTTAATCGGCGGTATGTAAAATGATTCACTCGGATAAGACAGGTCTCCCGAAATTAGTTCATATCGGCATATATATACCCCCATCTCTTCAGATTCAGCAATACTGTGACTGATATATGAACTACTCCATGAGGAACGGAATGGGAGAACCCCTGTCCATTCCAATATTTTGAATCTAAGGCCTATTGCAATAATACAAATTGCCAGTGCCGTTAATATCGAATCAATTTTGTAATTTTTCATGCCGTTTTCCTTTTTGTAATCAGTTGGATAAGGGTCGCCCTGATGGTATATATGAAAATGAGGTTAGTATGTCGGAATAAGTTATTCGGCAATACAGTCCGCTATTTTGGTTAATCCACGCGTTTGAGCGTTATTGTACCTGCCGGCATATAGACATCGCGACCTGGTTTGGAACCATCCCAATAGTGTAGCATTTGGATACTAAGCGTGTCGGGTGCATCTTTCCATATAGCGCTATGTAAATTGGGATAAGTGCCGCCGAACCATGAAATTTTCCATTTTTTGTGATAATCGAGGTTATTTCCCTCATTATTGAAAATGACACATATCTGACATCTATCTTTAATCTTATATCGTGGGAATATAAAATCGATATTGTATATGTTGCATTTTTTGTACCGATGTTCCGCAAAAATTTCTTTTATTTCAGGTATTTGGAAGCTGTCTTGATATGGCATGTCTGTAGAAACTATTTCATAACGGCATATGTATACCCCGATATCCTGTGATTCGGATATGTCCTTGCTGTAACAATAATCCCTTTCGGCGCCACTCGATAATATCAATACAACCGTTAATAGTAAAATAACGGATAAGAGACCGATTCCTAATGTATATATTCTTTTTTTCATATTCCAATAAGATTATTTATTCGGGAAATCTTGAACTGATTTTTTCCGACGATAGCGTGTCAGAATCCATGCGCCTGAGTTTTATTGTACCCATAGGTACTTCTATGATTGAATCAGTGTGGTTTCTGTCGCGATAATATAGCTCCAATGCGATGGTGTCTGGAATTTCCTTTGGTTGAAAACATTTGAAGTAGCATGGGAAACTTCCGGCAAAATTTCTGATATACCAGTCATCAACGGATTGAGCTTTCCTTATTGAATCATTAAAAATAATTATGATTTCTGTCGCATTGTTTTTTAATTCGTACCAATATGGGTCTTTGTCAGAATCGGTATTACGATGTCGATAATATTGCCATTCAGTGAAAGCTTCTTTAATCGGCGGTATGTATAAAGATTCACTCGGATAAGACAGGTCTCCCGAAATAGTTTCGTATCGGCAGATATATGCCCCCATCTCTTTAGATTCTGAGATACTGTGACTGATATATGAACTATTCCAACCTTTGTCAAGTTTTGTATCAGTCCATACCCACAATTTTATAACTATGCCCAATGCACAGATTATAACAACCAATGTTGTTAATACGGTATCGATTAGATTTTTCATACTGCGTTACTTTTTGATTAATCTTCCGGGATTGTTTTTTGCTATTCGTTTAAATATATAATTAGGACCTAATGTACGTGATATGACATGATGAGGATTCCTAAGTTTTATTGATATATCACACCCTATGGCAAAATCAATAACGGATGCTCGTCCGTCGTTTTTCCCAATCGCACGCAGTCCTGTCTGGACTAATTGTGCACAATTTGCTGTTGCTACGTTATAATAATTTTTGTCTATTTCTGCTTTTACGGCATCTCTAACGGTTTGGTCCTCTTCCTTTGTTGTGGGAATTACATACGCTTTAGTATATTTGGTCTCATCATTGTCCTTATTTTTATCACTGTCAAGAAATGCTTCTGGAGAGGAGTAATTGCCGACCGCTTTATCATCCTTGTCTGGAGTTCCCCAAAAGCCACAATTTTCATCCGTACCGTTTTTGGAATATAGTGACCATGTGCCATCTTCGTTCTGAATAAGAATAGCCATGTGGCCTGCATAACCAGCGCCACTCGGTTCTGATAGTACGGTTATGCTGTCACCATGAAGGTCGATGTTGCGGAATGGGTTGTTTGCGCAATAGGCGTATGGGGAGATGTCGTAATATTTATAGCAGAGGGGATCCATGCTTCGGAAGCGGGGGAGGAGGGGGGCGTAGGCGCGGGCTTCGAAGTCGAGGAGGTCGAGACCGGAGGTGCGGTCGAGTTCCTTGCCGCCGTAGAGGTGGCGGTTGGGGTGGGTTACCTCGGGCTGGTATTCGGTGGTTGCCATCAGGGAGCCGAAGGGATAGTAGTGGGCTGTCTGCTCGACGGAGCCGTCATGGGATATGACCGCGCGTACGTTGCCGAGATAGTCCTTTAGGTAGTAGTGGTACGCGGGAGTGCCGTCGGTGGCGAAAGTGACGAAGCCGTTGGTGGTGAGAAGTCGGTCGACGGTTCCGTTCTCGTAGATGTAGCCGCCCGAGTAGTCGGTGGTGGAGACTATGGATTCCTCCGCGTTGCCGCCATCCATAGGCACTGCCGGTGGCACCGAGGGGATGGTGTGGATGGGGCGCAGCTTGGTGCCGGAGGCATCGTAGAGGTAGTCGGTGCGCGCACCGGAGGAGAAACGGATGGAGCGGGGACGGTTGTTGATATCGTAGGTAGTGGAGAGGATGCCGCGGTTGAGGTCGGCGGACTGGTTGCCGTTGCTGTCGTAGGTGTATTCGACCGATTCGTCGGTGCCGTCAGCGAAGTGGAACGCGTCCTTGTACACGGGCGGCGTGCCCATGGCGTCGGTGGCGCGCAGCAACCGGTTGCCGGAGTATTCGAGTGTCACATTGTCGATGGTGCCGTACTTCACGCCGAACATATCGCGTGAGTACATGCCTACGCGCATGAGCGATGTCATGTTGCCGTTGAGGTCGTAGCCGTACGACGTGTCCATGCGTCCGTTGCCCCCCTCGGAGTCACCGTACACGGCACCGGTGAGCCGGTCGAGTGCGTCGTAGCTGCAGTCGTACCACCGCTCGGTGCCGAAGAGGGCACGCCATTTCAGGCGGCTGACGTTGCCGCCGTGGGTGTAGGTGAGGTGCTCGGTGTAGCCGTCGGCCACCGATGAGGTGAGCCATCCGCGTATATTGTAGGCGTACTCGCGCGACAGAAAAGGCACATCGCCGCCCGACCGCTCGGTGGCGAGACGGCCCACGGCATCGTAGTCCATTGCCGAGAGCTGCACCTCGTCGGCACCGTCGATGGAGTGCCATGTGGCGAGCTGACGTCCCATGCGGTCATATTCATGGCGGTAACGTTCGGTGTGCGATACTTCGGCAGCGAGCTGCGAAGAGTGGGTGCGGCAGGTGGAGGTGACATTGCCCGTGAAGTCGTAGGCGGTCCATAGACGGTCGGTTCCATCGACGGCATTGGTTGACGCGCGGAATATCTCACGGTCGCGGTCGTCGTAATACATGGCCGTATAGAGATATACGGCGGCAGTGTCCGACGGCTCGCCTGCCGCCACAACCGTGCCGGTGACATGACCTTTTGCCGACGGATAAGGCGACCCGAACCCGCCGCACCCCTCAAATCCCAGCACATCCTCTCCCGGCATCCCCGGCACATCCCGCGACCCCACAAATGAGTAGTCGTCGTAGTATGTCGCGGTAAGAACCACCGGGTCGGTAAGCTCCAGAATATATATGTCATAGCCCATGAGGGTGGAGGTGGCACCATTGGAGACAGCGGGGTCGATACGGTCGGTGGTGCGTGATGTTATGGCGGGGATAGTGTGTAGTTTGCCGCTCCACGCCGAGCATGTGCCGGAGAGGGTCTCCCGCCCGAAAATGTCAGTCAGACGGAAAGCCCACAGCCCCATGGAACGCAGGTTGCCGTCGCGCCACAGTACCGGTCGGTCAGCACTGTCGTAGACGGTTTCTATTTCCTCGCAACCGGGTAGGCGTTTGCCTACCATTCTACGCTGATAGTCGTAGCGATACAGATAGCAGTAGTCGCGCAACTCTTCGGATGAGAGTGCCGACCACACACCGGTGTGAGCCATGCGTGCCGAAGCTTCGGGCGGCAGCACTGCGGTGAGATTGTCGTAGCCATCGTACACGAAATAAGTGTCGGCATACGTGCCGTCGCCCAAGGCGCGACGTTCGAGTACCTTACGGTCGAACCCATCGGTGAATATGATGGTTACATTACCATCCTCGCCGGTAACCTTGGTGGCTTTAAGCTCTCCAGCTCCGTATCTGCCTGAGCACCGCACGGTGACAGGCGCCGAGGGGTGGTCGGCGGTGTTGTCGGCATCGTAAACGAAACAGCTCAGTTCGTGACCGGTGGATAAAGATAAATCGTAGGAGTACCGCACGGCGGCATCCTCGCGCCGCCAGCGGTCGCCGGCGCCATAGCGGGCAGATACCCTGTTGAGTGGCGAGGGTTCGTAGACAATGCTTTGATAGGGGCTCGAATCGCCACCGTAGATGCTATAGTCGACCGCCCCTGGCAACGCATACGCACCGCCCCCCGTGGCACTGACTCCCGGCAACCATTCGGCAGCCGTGCGTCCCGAGCCGTCATAGTCAGTACGCCACACGAGGTCGCTGCCGGTAGGAGAACCGCCTGTAACGACACGTTGCGACGGACGTCCTAACCCATCGACAAACTGCGTCTCCTCGCGGTATTCCGACCCATCGGCATCCAGATAAGTGCGCGTACGCACAAAATTCTTTCCCACGGTCTTCGGATTGTAGATGGAGTAGGGTGGAGGCTCGATATGAACGTCTCGTTTACCATTGAAGGATAGAGAAACAATATCAGAAGATGCTAAGTCAAGCCTTATGATGTATTTGCCACCCTTAAATAGGGTATAAGGTATATCGGGATTGTCCGGTGTGACAGGTAATATGGTTATCTCGTCACCGTAGACCGAAAAAATAGCAATATTCTCATAGCCGGTGCCTGGGGAGAGATGCATATTGAAATCATCACGTATGTTGAAATCAAAGTAAAGTTGTCCTATCAGGTACGGATTTATTTTTGTGATTTCGGTTAAATTCTTACTCCAATGGATTGAAAAATCAGAATCGTAAATTCCCAATGATATCGGGTGTATTTCTCCTCCGGGATAATTGTCTTCCGGCATGGATACCGTATATGCATAATCATCGGTATATGCTGTAACAGAGGTATGTATCTCTCCATTTGTAGCATTGTTGTTGTAAAATTTGATTCCTCGGACTATTATATAGTAATTGCCTTGCGGTAGATTGTTGGCAATAAAACAATCTTGAGCGATGTCGTAGTTATAAGAATCATAATTCCATAAATCGTTGGTAAATAACCATTCCTGATATTTATCCTTGTTGTATGAGCGTTGTACCTCACCATTGTCGCCCACAATTCTTATTTCGGTAGCCCTAACTATCGATCCAAGGTTATGGACTATCAGGTTCATGCGTTCGGGCAGACTTATATTATAATAGATTTCTTTGCCGGTATAATCACCTGCAGAGAATCCCCAATCGCACGTGTTTACAGTATCGGCGTATAGAATCGTGGGGCTATTGATACTGATCGGTATTGCAGTTTCGGGTAGACCACCGGCATCCTGTGCAGTGGTATGAAATATCGAGACTATGGAAAGAAGCAGTATGGTTATATATCGAGTCATGGTAATACACTATCTGTTTCATTCGGGAATAATTGATCGTATGGAATTTCCAATGCGGTAGGGATGCCACCGGCATCAATACGTATTTGGAAAAATGGAGTGGAGTAGTCTCGCGGAATATGTATTAAACCTCTTACGCCACCCGTCATTGAGCTGAACTGAGAGTCTGTACCACTGTCAATAATACGGTTTAATTTATCGTTGACATATATATATGCGGTTGATATCTTGGTATTATTTTTTCGGCATATTGATAACATTATGCTTGCGGAATTATTGTCTCCGCCGGTTCTTGTCCATGTTATGTCATATGGAATCGGCTCGATTATAATATCCGTAGTTGTGTGCCATAGTGAGCTGCCACGTTCGTCCAATATTGTGAGCCTTAATTCTGCGTATCCGTGTGATGTCCCATTGTTGGTTATGAGGACGTAATCATCTATTAGTGATAGGGATAATGAATCGGTGTCACCGGTTATTTCCCATCTGTGTCCTATATCAGATAAATCTACCGATCCCCAATAATGGAATGAGCAGTGTGGGTATGATACATGGGGGCCGATTAATTTTAAATTACTGTCATAGTAATTTCTAACGTGTTCGATGTAATCGAAACTGTTTTGAACAGCAGCAAACGACGAATATATGAAGTCGTTAAGTTTATTATTTTGGTTATTGCGAATATTGACTAAGCGGCCGAATGCGTCATAGTTGAAATATGTTGTCTTTGCAGATGGATCGGTAATAGAAGTTATGCCATAATGTGGTTTATATGAGAAGCTTGTCACCAGTGCCGAGGGTAAATTGTTGCGCAGTGTGGCGACTTTATTATTAATTTGATATGAGTTATTCGGTGAGTTAGATGCATCAAATCCTAAATTGGTATTGACTTCCTCAAATTTAGCTCCTTTAATCTCGCATACAGGGTATAGATAGTCTTGTCCCCATAGATATGTGATGGGAGTATTGCTATTGTCAATGATATGTACCGGAAGACCTTTGTCGTTGGCTTTTAGGCATTTGTAAAGTGTTCGTTCCGAAGTGTCAGGATAGATTTGGGTAACTTTTGACAAATATGGAACCATGCCGACTAATGAGTACTCATTTGACAGTTTCTCAATCTGCAACCCATTCCTAAGGCGGGAAAATTCAGATATTTGGTGCATAAAATGCATGGATTTGAAATAATTATCCTGTTCCCACTGGTATCTGTAGGTTGAAACTTCGGTATTGTGATTATCATAACGTAGTGTTATTACGGAATCAGTAACAAGTTGGGATTCGTTGTTATATTTCTTATAATGCGTACGCATGAACATTGCATTTTTGCTGTTGTCATAGATTCGTTCAATACTCTGTTTCTCCACTAAATTAAAAATATAGTTTTTGTAAAAGCTGTATTTAGGTCGGTCGAAACCGGATATATTACCTGGAGTCTCTCTGGTAGCTAATAGTCCAGGGACATATATCATATCACCGTTAAGTGGTTCAAAAATATGTTCATTTTGTTGCAACAAATGACCTTTGGAATTGAAGATGCTGTATTGCTTGAGTTTTCCACGGCAATAAGATAAATCCGTGGTACGTATAAACGGGTCGGGGTCGCTTGACCTGATTGGTGAGATATCCTTATATTCGGCATCCTTGTGGCTTGTGAAATATGATATCGAATATCCATCACCACGTAATTCCACTACTTCCGAATATCCTATATGTGTGCCGGATTCACTTGTGAGTTTCGCTAAAGATTCAGTACCTCCTCGTGAAATTTCAAGATTGAACAGGTCCCATTTGTCATAGTACTGCGGATTTCCATCCAATATCCCCGAAGATTTGTCGTCACAATTATCACTCCCATAGTCAAGTACGTATAAGAATTCATGATGTTCAGGTATGGTACTGTCATTAGGGATATTGATTATGCTACTTATGCGAACTCCACCGGCAAGATTCTCGTCTACGGATTGCAAATCACCACAATGTTTACCATTGGCAATCATGGAATATGTGTGAGATTCAAAGTTGAGAATAGTTTGTCCTCCGGTTGGATATGTGATTTTTTTCAGCAATCCAAATGTCGCAGTCCGTGCATTTGCATTACGTGTTTCCGGAATGTCATTGTCGTTGGTTATGCCATTGTAGTATCCCCAATGGTCGGTCTGCTGGGTGAGATATTGTGGTAAATGGCTCAACCGGTCATATTCAAATTTATAACATTCTTCGGACTCATCATATTTCCCGGTTATGTCAACAGACTTCAATGCAAGACGTTCTTCAGGAATATTGTTGTATCTTAATCTGATTTTTTTGTATAAAGTCCCTTTTTGACTTTTAATCTCAATGGAGTCTAATTTTTCCCATTTTATATTTTCAGGCATTTCATCCAGAGACATGGATGTATTTCCATCGGTAAGATATATTGGGAATTCTGAATTACCGTTTGACATTGATAATCTACGAGTGTATTCATTGTGTGGATAATTCAGCTCATTTGATATGGATCTGTGCAGATTAATAGAGAAAGTGTTGCCTTTTATTTCTTTCAGGTATATAGGGGAAATGAGCATACCATCGTACGATTCACCTCCGGATGTCCAGTAATTACCGTTATTTGTATTATAGATATATTCTAATGATGATGAGTAAGTTAATCTTGCCATATATTGACCACGTTCGTAAGAGAATGTAAGAGAATCGCCATTCGGGTGTCGAATTTCTGTCAAGTACCATGCCATTACGCTCCACCGGGATGTTTTTTGTGTCCTTAGATTTATAGATGTTTCAATGGCGTCTTTTCCAAAGATGTATTCTGTTCCATTGTCGCCAATGAGAATGATGGTGTTTATTATTGAACTTCCGTCAGTTATTGGCACTACTCCCGGTTGTGGAAGTTTCGATAGTGTTATTTCCTTAACTTTTAATGGTCTATTGGAGTTTATAACCCATTTGCCGTTAGTGTCCATCATGAAAAAACCGCTGTAGCCATCGAAATTGAATGAAAATTTGTCCGGTTCGGTATCCGAAACTATAAATAAGGACTCATTGGATATTATAGATGAAATATAGGATGAAATTACATTGGAATTATTGGCGTCCCATACCTGTTCCTTATATAGATTGTCATGAGTGTACATGTAACCATATTTTTGGTTACAGTCGTATTCGTCGGGGAGGTCGCGTACTTCGCGGGTGATGGCGCCACCGAGCATTAAAGTCCAGCCAAGCCCTACCCAACCGGGGTGTTCGTCGGCTTTGATGCCGCCGCTATGGTATGAGAGTGCTATGGGTAGAGATAAAGTGCCATCGTTGATAGTGTCTATGGGAATGGTGATATTGGGTGTGCCGGTATAGAGAGAAACCGGTATTTCTCCATAACGGTGGAATGAGCGTGCGTTGGGTGTCAGACCGGCTGTGGGGCTTTGTGGCACCTGTGCCATGAGGGCTGATGCGAGAAATAAAATGGTGATGAATGTTGCTGTGCGTATCATGGTTGTGATATTGCCCGTGAGTGATTACTTATAAAATTTCTCGGTGTAGCGGTTGCTGTCGGTACAGATATATAGGACGTACGGACCGGAGTGTGGTAGGTGACCGTATGGAATCGTTACGGTATATTCTTCGTCAGGAGCGCAATGGTGTGTATCGGTGCTGTAGACGATACCGGTGACATCGGCAAGGATAAATTCCACGTCCGATGGCTGTGCTACGGTATAGTCCACACTTACGCTACGGTCGCCACGGTTCTGGCTGAATTGGTATCGGATGTCTTCACCACCATTGGTTTTGTTGTCCGTGGGGTTAGTGGTGTCGTAATTGCTGTCATGGTTCTTTTCGAGGGACTGACGTGCGAGTTCCTGTAATTCTTGATTGTCGGGGTCCGAAGGTAGTTGTTCCAGTTCATTGACAGTGGTATAGCAAGCCTGATGAGATAAAGGTGTGGTAGCGGTAGGCTTGGAAAGGGTCTGTGTTTCCAATACGGGGTATCTGTATCCGGGAGCATACCATCGGCGGGTGTCGTGGATAAGAATATCACCGGTCGAGGATACTTGTGCAAGTTCCTTATCGGTGATGTCGCATAAGGTGATATCGCATAAGGTGCTGTCCATCGTGAAATATCGGTGTAGAATCTTGCGCTGAGTGTGCACACGGAGTACATTGCGTATGGTATCGCCCTCGGGCATGATTAAAGTCCCCCGGGCATCTGCTGTCAACGTGTATGTGCCGGCTATGCTGTAACGCAGTCTGTCGGAATACACTCCACGTCCGCGTATGATACCGGTAATGCCGGAGCCAAAATTTAAATTTGTTGCCGGTAGCCATACTTCAGGGGTGTGATAATAGACTTGCCACAACCTGCTTTCAAATCCCGCTAATGTAACGGTATCATTTTGTGAGTCATAGTATATTACTGATTTCTGTCCGGTGGTACTATAACGAGACAAGGTATCGTTGACGAGCCGGGTGCTGAGTTTATAAGAATTACCATTATCGGTTGATTGGCTCAGGTCCCAAAGACAATCATAACCGGGAGAAACGGTGTCGGAGTATGTGATGGGATGACGTGTTATGGCGTCGCCGTCGCGTGGACCGTTGTATTTGGTGGATACAAAGGGGTGGGGGGAAGCATGTGAGAGGGAGATGCCGGCGAGTGATATTATTGGGAATAGGATAATGAGTATGTGACGATATGTTTTCATGGCAAGGTACGAAAAATGATAGGCTATATTTGCAAATATAACCTATCATTGTCGTAAATCCAAGATGTAAATCTTGTTTTTGGCGCTGTCAGTCAAAAATTTTGTCCCAGTCTTTCCAGACAGGTTCGTAGCCGAGGGTACGTATCTCGGCTGCAACTTGCAAGGGGGTGCGTGAGTCTGTGACCTCGAACTGTTCCAATGCGTCGGGGGTGGATACGTAACCTCCAGGCTCGGTTTTGCTGCCGGCGCTCATGGATGTCACTCCGAGTTTCATCATGTTGGCGCGGAATGCGGGAGATTCGCGGGTGGAGTAGGATATGTCGACATCGTGGTCGAAGATTCGGAATGCAAATGTGAGTTGCGCGAGTTCCTTGTCGGTCATTACCACCTTTGGCTGATATCCACCTTCGGCAGGACACATGCGCGGAAAATTGACGCTGTAACGCGTGCGCCAGTAGTTCTTGCGCAGGTACTGTAGATGGCGTGCCATCATGGTCACATCCGTACGCCAGTCTTCCAGACCTATGAGCACACCCATGCCTATCTTGTGTACACCGGCAGCTCCCATGCGGTCAAATCCGTTGACGCGCCATTCGAATATCGACTTCATGCCACGGGGATGGTATTTCTTGTAGTTGGCCTCGTGATAGGTCTCCTGAAAGCATACCACTCCGTTGAGACCGCTTTGGGTCAGACGGTAATAGTCGCGTTCTTTCATAGGCATTACCTCGATAGTGAGGTTGTTGAAGTACGGGCGTGCCACATGGAGTACTTGTTCCAGGTAATCCACACCATTAAGGCGTGGAAATTCTCCGGATACGATAAGTAGGTTCTCGAATGGACCCAACTGACGGATGGCTTCGCATTCAGCCTTGACTTGGTCGAGCGACAGGGTGATGCGTGTCAGTGGGTTGGCATGGTTGAACCCGCAATATACACATCCGTTGGTGCACGCATTGGACACGTATAGCGGGATGTACATGGAGATTGTTTTCCCGAAACGTTCCAATGTATATCGGTGCGACAACTGTGCCATGTGTTCGAGGTAGGGGATGGCTGCCGGTGAGATTAGAGCCATGAAGTCGTCGATATTGCGATGTTCCTTGCTTAGAGCTATCTCCACATCGTGAGCCGTCTTGGCAGCAATCTGTGCGGTGGTGGTATCCCAGTCGTAATTTTTCAGTTCGTCGTAAAACATACTGTTCTATCTCCTCCGTGTTACTTGGCGCAATCGTCGGTTATGGATTGGGTTATGCGCATGGCGCAGAAATTGGGACCGCACATGGTACAGAAGCGGTCGTCGGATTTGTGGCTTTCGACATAGTATTGCTTGGCGCGTCCGGGGTCGAGAGATAGATTGAACTGGTCTTTCCAACGGAAATCGAAGCGGGCTTTGCTGAGAGCGTCATCACGAACCTGTGCCCCGGGATGCCCCTTGGCTATATCGGCGGCATGTGCTGCTATCTTGTAGGTAATCACTCCGTTGCGTACATCTTCAAGGTTGGGCAATGCAAGGTGTTCCTTTGGGGTCACATAGCAAATCATCGCTGTACCCATCCATGCTATCTGGGCGGCTCCGATGGCTGATGTTATGTGGTCGTAGCCGGGAGCGATGTCTGTGGTGAGCGGGCCGAGGGTATAGAACGGAGCTTCATGGCATTTGTCGAGCTGACGGTCCATATTCTCGCGAATCTTGTGCATGGGCACGTGTCCGGGGCCTTCTATCAGGACTTGGACATTGTGTTTCCAGGCTTTTTCAGTGAGTTCGCCGAGCACATCGAGTTCCAGGAACTGGGCGCGGTCGTTGGCATCATGTATGGAGCCAGGACGCATACCATCGCCGAGCGATACGGCAACGTCGTATTTAGCGAGAATCTCGCATATCTCATCGAAGTGGGTGTAAAGAAAATTTTCCTGATTGTGCATGACTGCCCAGCTTGTCATGATGGATCCGCCACGGCTTACACATCCGGTAAGACGCTTGCCGAGCATCTCGGCATGTTCCTTGAGCGCACCGGCATGGATTGTGAAATAGTCCACTCCCTGTTCGGCTTGTTCTATCAGCGTATCACGGTATATTTCCCATGTAAGGTCCTTGACGCTGCCATTAACCTTTTCAAGCGCCTGATACACCGGTACAGTACCGACCGGAACGGGGCAGTTGCGTATAATCCACTCGCGGGTTTCGTGTATGTTATCGCCTGTTGACAGGTCCATAAGCGTGTCACCGCCCCAGTAGCAGCTCCACACGGCTTTGCTTACCTCTTCCTCAATGCCTGAAGACAGGGCTGAGTTGCCGATATTGGTATTGAGTTTTACCGAAAAATTACGGCCTATAATCATCGGTTCGGCTTCGGGGTGATTGATGTTTGCGGGTATTATAGCGCGTCCTTCCGCAATCTCTTTGCGTACAAATTCCGGTGTGATGTGCGATGTGATGCCGAGAGCTTCGGCATTCATATTCTCACGTATAGCCACATATTCCATCTCGGGGGTTATCACGCCTTGACGCGCAAGTGCCATCTGTGTGATTGCACGTCCCTCTTTGGCGCGCCGAGGGGCGTAACGACAGGCAAATCGGATAGTATCGAGTGACTTGTCGGCCTCACGCATACGTCCATATTCGGAGGTGATTGCGGGCAGTTGTTCGAGGTCCTCCCGTTGTGCTAACCACTCTTCGCGTAAGCGCGGTATGCCTTTGTTAATGTCGGTTTCTACCGCCGGGTCAGTGTACACGCCGCTGGTGTCGTAGACCATAACGGGCGCGTTTTCGGTCATTTGACGTTCGCCATCGACTATTTTTACGGTAGGGGTGAGGTTTATTTGGCGCATTGCCACTTTTATAGGAAACAGCTTGCCCGGCATGTATATCTTTTCCGATCCGGGATAGCTGTTGACATCTATATTTTCAATTGTCATGATTGGTATATGAGGTTATGATAGTTTAATCAAGAAATGAAGTAAGCGGGCTTGTAGCTACAGCGCGCGATGCCACTGTACCTAAGCCGGCAAGGTAAGCTTTTCGTCCGGCTTCAACTGCCAGTTTGAATGCTATAGCCATCTCTACGGGATTGCCTGCCACGGCGATAGCGGTGTTGACTAATACGGCGTCGGCACCCATTTCCATGGCATCGGCGGCATGCGACGGCGCCCCAAGTCCGGCATCGATCACTACCGGCACACGGCTTTCGGCAATTATGATTTCCAAGAGGTCGCGTGTCTTTAGTCCTTTATTGGTCCCTATAGGTGCTCCTAAAGGCATTACTGCTGCGGTACCTACTTCTTCCAGTCGCTTGCACAAGACCGGGTCTGCCTGTATATATGGGAGGACTTTAAACCCCTCTTTGGCTAAAATCTCTGTTGCGGCAAGTGTCTCTATTGGGTCCGGCAACAGATATTTCGGGTCGGGATGAATCTCGAGTTTAATGAAGTCAGTACCGAAGCATTCGCGTGCCAACCGGGCGGCGGTCACGGCTTCGGCAGCATTGCGCACTCCCGAAGTATTGGGGAGAAACTGTACATGGTCGCGGTTTATATGGCGCAGCATGTCGTCTTCCTCCTCATGTTGCATGTCAATGCGCTTCATGGCTACGGTAATCATTTCCGATTCTGAAGCGAGTATGCTTTCAAGCATAAGTTTGTTGGACGAGAATTTTCCGGTGCCTACGAACAGGCGTGAATGGAAATCGCGTCCACCGATGTTGAGTGTATCGCTCATGTGTTGTATGTGATAATTTTTGTATGGATATTATTTGATGTTCAATATGCGTTCCATGACGGATGAGGTGTACAGCATAGGGTCCGGTGCATTGATGATGGCTCCCGACATAGCTATGCCGTTGATGCCTGTAGCCATAAGCGGTTCGATATCATCGACCGTAATGCCACCGATTGCCACAATAGGTATTTCAATACCGGCATCACGGACTTTTTGGACAATGTCGCGATAACCATCTATGCCCAATTGTGGAGCGAGATTCTTTTTGGTAGTAGTGAACTTGAAAGGACCGAGCCCCACGTAATCCAGATCCTTGCCCTTGTATTTTATAATATCGTCGGCAGTGTTGGCAGTGACGCCTATAATGGCATGTGGCCCGAGTAGTTCGCGGGCCTCCATCGGGTCCATATCTTCTTTGCCGAGATGTACTCCTGATACTTTCAGGTCGTTGACCACCGCTACACGGTCGTCAATGATAAGGAATGTGTCGGTTTCACGGCACATAGGTATGAGTTCGAGAGCTACGTTGCGTACTTCTTCGTCAGTGGCGTCTTTCATCCTTAATTGAATCCAACGGCATCCACCTTCGATAGCCATCTGCACTTCTTCGGCTATGGAATATTTGTCGGATTCATGAGTTATGAATTGTAACATAGTTATTGATATATTAATTTAATGGGGATATTGAGTCAAGGCAATGATATGAAACTGCTGATTGCGCCCTTGACGGCATATCCGCCGAAGTTATAACGGGTTAATTCTTCAATGCGTTCGGGAGTTATTCCTCCGAGAGCTATAACACGCGGTGATGTGATTTCGTTTAAACGCAGCAGTTCGGTGTGGCTGAATGCTGCTTTGTATCCCATTTTTGATATGCTGTCAAAGATGGGACTCAAAGTCACGTAATCGCATGCCGATGATGCGGCAATCTCCTCAAGTGAGTGACAAGAGCGACTGTATGGACCTGAGTAATTGTCAGGAGGTATGGGGCACCGGTGATTGAGGTGTATGCCTCCGAGATTGAATTCGTTTGTGAGGATGAAATGTCCGTGCAACCGTAGCCTTGAATGGTAGCGTTGTGGGATCGCTTCAATGAGATTGCGCATGTCGCGCAGTGATGCCATGGGGTGGCGTAGATGTACCATATCCCATCCGCAGTCGAGGATACGTGTCACCCACTGTGGTTCACTGTCGGTAATCTCCTCGGGTGTGATGGCTATGCGCAGAAGTTGGCTCATCCTCCGTAGAAAGCTTTGATTATCAATATTGAATCACCATTGTTGAGCGTGGTACTGTCGTACTTGGCTTTAGGTATAACTGTACCGTTAACCGCCAAAGCAGTGCCTTGGGTAGATATGGACTGACTGGCGAGGGCATCGGTAAGTGTCATGCCATCGGCAAGTGTTATTTCAGTGTCGTTAATTTTCACTATCATATCTGAAAGTCTTAGGGTTGACAAATTTCATGTGGCGTGGCGCAAACAAATGGTTCATCGGACCGTTGCCATGACCTATGGCTACGCGGGCACCGGCTTTCAGCGCACGGGTTACATACAGCTTACCTCTCATCACAGCGTCCGTGATATCGAATCCAAGAGCAAGGTACGATGCGATTGCAGCCGATAGCGTGCATCCGGTTCCATGGGTGTTGCGCGTATTTACCGCATCGGCTGTGAGTGTGATGAGGTCTTCTTCGCCGTCAAGATACAGATAGTCGATCTTTATGTCGGTACGCTCCGTATCTCCGCCCTTCAGCAATATGTTGCGGCAACCCATTGCATTTAGTTTTAAAGCTTGTTGCATGGGGTCCGTTTCACCTGTAAGTTCTATTGCTTCCTGTCTGTTCGGAGTGACGAGTGTGGCTATGGGGAATAACCGCTCAACCATAGTATCAATTGCACTGCGTTCGATGAGCAGCGACCCGGAGGTGGACACCATTACCGGATCCACGACTATGTTGGCGGCATTGTTTGCCAAAAGTGTATCGCTCACAGTCTCTACAATATCTCGATTGAACAGCATTCCGGTTTTTGTAGCCATTGGGGGAATGTCGTTCCACACCATTTGAATCTGGTCTGTGACTATCCCGGTATCTATACCTTGGATCGATTTTACTCCGGTAGTGTTTTGTGCCGTGATTGCCGTGATGGCACTCATGGCGTAGCATCCGATGGCTGAGATGGTTTTGATGTCGGCTTGTATGCCTGCGCCGCCCGAAGAGTCTGAGCCTGCTATGGTGAGTATGGGAATGTAATGTTTCATGCCGCAGCTTTTAGGTTCTGTAGTCACGGCATCCGGGAGTCGGCGTATACGTAGTGTATAGGATATCTGTTAACAATCCCTGCGTCGGTACTAACCGTATCAGGTTCGGAGGGTATGAATCTCAGCCCGCAGCATTATGTATACGCAAGGCACCCCTTTGTCGTGATGTTGGCAAAGATAGCGTTTTTGTTTGTCCCAACAAAAAAAGTTAGATTAAATATATGAAAGTATATCTGGGTTATGTTCCCAGGAAGCGAAAAAGGATGACTACTGCGCTGGAGTTTGGGGCTTATTTGGATTGGGATTGGGGTTCTGTATTTTGCGGTTGTGGTGGAATTTTCGCTTTTTGTTGGTTTTGTTGCGGGAATTGTTGTCTCGTGCTTTCTGTGGATGGTCGGTGTGGTGATTTTCTTGAACAGAATTGTCTTCGCGGGCGGAAGAGGGGAGACGTTCGATTCGTTTTCCGAGAAATTTCTCAATCATGAACCATCTGCGGCGGTCGCGGTCACTTACGAGGGTAAGGGCTTCACCATCGGCATCGGCGCGAGCTGTGCGGCCGATGCGGTGAACGTAGTCTTCGGCATCGTGTGGAACATCGAAATTGACCACCATTGTGATGTCGTCGATATCAATGCCGCGTGCGACAATGTCCGTGGCAACCAGAATGTCGATGTGTCCTGACTTGAAATCATGCATGACCTCGTCGCGTCGTGCCTGTTCAAGGTCGGAGTGCATTTCGCCAATTTTGAATTTAGCACGTCGTAACTCACGTGCCAAATCCTTGACTTTTAATTTTGATGCGGCAAATATAATGACTCGTTTTGCTTGGGTATCGGTGAGGATTTGCTTGAGGATGTCGAGTTTTTTAGCTTCGGGGCAAATGGCTACACGTTGATGGATTTTGTCGGCAGGACGCGATACGGCAAGTTTTATTTCAGCCGGATCGGTCAGGATGGTCTTGGCGAGTTGCTGTATTTTCGGTGGCATTGTCGCTGAAAACATGAGCGTCTGCCGTTCCTTGGGCAGGTGTTTTACGATTTGCATGATATCATCGTAAAATCCCATGTCGAGCATGCGGTCAGCTTCATCAAGGATGAAAAATGAGACCCGCGAAAGGTCCACCTTGCCCATCTGAAGGTGGGCGATAAGTCGACCGGGGGTGGCTATGACTACATCAGCACCGAGCTGCAATCCTTTCTGCTGGCGTGTAAATGTGGCGCCATCAGTCCCGCCGTATATGGCTACACTGCTTATGTTCATGAAATAACCGAAGCCTTCGAGCTGTCGGTCAATCTGCATGGCGAGTTCGCGAGTGGGAGCCATGACAATGCAATTGACGGCATCGTCGGGAAATCCGCCATCGGCAAGACGGCTTAGAACCGGCAGTAGATAGGCGGCTGTTTTGCCTGTACCGGTCTGTGCTACAGCTATAAGGTCGCGACCGTCAAGCGCCATCGGTATGGCTTGTTCCTGAATGGGTGTACATTCGCTAAATCGCATTGCGTCGAGTGCATCAAGCACATCGTAGTTGAAGTCAAATTCGTCGAACCTCATCGGTTGGATTGCTTTATGTGTGTGGTACCTATTGTATTCAGATGCAAAGATACATAATTATTCCTATATATTTTAATCTGTAGCGGATTGGGGGGGATATATCAGTTTGCCTGCGGATTTTTAGGATGAAAGCGCCATCCTCGGAAACTATTGCCCATGTTCCGTACGGCACGGTGCCAATAAGAGTCTTCTTGAGCCGTCAGTAGCTGGGCGTAATCGGCGGATTCTGTTACTGCCCATACCCGTTTGTGCAGTTCCTCATCGAGTTGCTCGCGGCTCCATCCGCTGTAGCCTATGAAGAAACGGATATATCCCTCTATGGGGTATCCGGCATTGACATATCTGAGCATAGCCTGGAAGTCACCGCCTATGAACAGTCCCGGCTTTATTTCCTTTGCGTCGGGAATTATGTCGCCTAATGTATGGACGAAATATAGTCGGTCGCATGACATTGGTCCACCGCAGAATATGGGTATGTCCTTTTTACGCGTAACGTCCTTGACCAATCCTTGAAGCGTGTAAGCAGTGCTGCGGTTCATGACTATGCCCATTGCCGTGCCGCCCATGGCGTATTCCACCAGGCATATCACGGCATGTGAAAAATATTCGTCCTTCAGGAATGGTTCAGCGATGAGTAATGCCCCGGGATGCGGCATGTTACCACTGGTTATATCAATATTGAACAATGCATTGTCGTAATCTATCATAGGTATCGGAGATTTGAGGAGATGTTATTCTTGTGATAAAATTATATTATATCAGCATATTTGACAATATATGAATGTTAAATATTTTGATTGTAGCCACATTTACTTCAGTTCTGTGTTATTCTTGGTAGTAAAAACCGTTATTCAGGTATTATATGTCATGAAAATGTGGTATATCTTTGCTGATAATTAATCAATATAATAAAATATGAAGTTACAAGATATTCATTCACCTGCCGATATAAAGGGGCTGGAATTGCCGGAACTTGAGACTCTGGCTTCGGATATACGCAGTGCGTTATTGGAAAAACTCAGTCGCCATGGCGGTCATATCGGTCCTAACCTCGGTATGGTGGAGATGTCGATTGCATTGCATTATGTATTCGATTTGCCTACAGACAAAATCATTTACGACGTTTCGCACCAGAGTTATGTTCATAAAATGCTCACCGGACGAATGGATGCGTTCATAAATCCGGATGATTATGACAATGTGACGGGTTTCACAAATCCGCACGAGAGTCCTACTGACATATTTACCATAGGACACACCTCGACAGGTGTCAGTCTCGCCGGCGGTCTCGCTAAGGCGCGCGACTTAAAGGGGGGACGTGAAAATATAATCGCTGTAGTCGGCGATGGTTCGTTGAGTGGTGGTGAAGCTTTTGAAGGTTTGGATTATGCCGCTACATTAGATAGCAATTTTATCATAGTCGTGAACGATAATGATATGTCAATTGCCGAAAACCATGGAGGGTTATATCAAAATCTTAAAGCATTACGTGAAAGTGACGGAACGGCATCATGTAACTTTTTCAAGTCTATGGGGTTGGATTATCGATATGTGGCGTATGGAAATGATTTGAAATCATTGATTGAAGTTTTCAATGAAGTAAAGGATATTAACCATCCGATAGTAGTGCATATTGCGACTCAGAAAGGTAAAGGATATGCTCCTGCCGAAGCTGACAAGGAACGATTCCATTTTGGCGGTCCGTTCGATATAGCTACAGGCAATCCGTTGTCGGTGAGTGAGACCAAAGATTATGGCACGCTTACGGCTGAGTATCTGCTGAAAATGATGGAGAATGATCCAACCGTGGTGGCTATTACTGCCGGAACACCCGGTGTGATTGGTTTTACACCGGATAGAAGACAACGCGCCGGCAAGCAGTTCGTGGACGTAGGCATTGCCGAGCAGGAGGCTGTGGCATTGGCTGCGGGTATAGCCAAGGGTGGTGGCAAACCATATTTCGGCGTGGTAAGTTCGTTTGTGCAACGAGCCTACGATCAGCTGTCGCAGGATATGTCCATAAATGGAACTCCGGCTGTGATAGGCATATTTTACGGTACTATATGCGGCATGAACGATGTTACCCATTTAGGATGGTTTGATATAGCTCTGATAAGTAATATTCCTGGGGTGGTGTATCTTGCGCCAACATGTATGGAGGAGTATTTTGCGATGCTTGATTGGGCAATGAATCAGAATCAGTATCCTGTGGCGTTGCGTGTGCCGGGAACAAAAGTGGTAGAGACCGGGAAGGAGTTTCCTAAAGATTATTCCGATTTAAATGCGTATGCCGTAGGACGACGCGGTTCTGATGTGGCTATCATAGCTGCCGGAAATTTCTATGGGCTTGGTGAGCAGGTTGCCGATGGATTGAAGTCGGAAGGAATCGATGCGACGCTGATCAATCCTCGTTTCCTGAGTGGCATTGACCGTCAATTGTTGATGGAATTGGAAGCAGACCACAGATTGGTGATAACATTGGAAGATGGTGTGCTTGATGGAGGATTCGGCGAGAAGATTGCCCGATTCTATGGTACTTCAACTATGAACGTGCAGTGCTATGGTATAAGGAAGGAATTTGTGGATGGATATGATTATGCATCGGTGCTTGAAGATAACCATTTGACATCACCGCAGATAGTACGTGAAGTGATGTCGATGCTGAGAAAATAGTGGTATTATTGACTTGATATTGATTGCAACTATCTGTTTATGAGCGGATAGTTGCAATCTGTTTTTTGGAGTTGCCATGTGATGGCTGTACATGGCATGTCGTCATTTAGGAAAGTGTTAATGTGGCTGGAGAAGCGGCATGAATGCGCATATAATCACGCTGATGGCATTGGCTCCAAAAAGCCACCAGAAATTGGTTTTAAACGGTGATTTGAAAATGACCTTTAATGCCAATCCCTCCACGCAGGTGTTGAGGAGCACGACCAAAATGTAGTCAGCAATCCAATGTGACAAATCGAACGTGCCTGTGCCGGTGGGGAGGAGCAGCAATTCTAAAAGGATGCCGCTCAGCGGTATTAAAATGAGTCCGGCTAAGGCTGATATGGCGTTCATTACGACGACCATTAATGCCGATTTCGGCCACGAAACTTTTAGGAAAAATTTTGCCGCGAGTAGTTCAATTAAAAGCCCGGCGGCGATTATGTACCAAGTGTAATATTGGTCGACTATGTATATCGACGGCCAAATCATGTTTGCCTTTGCTACCAAAGGCAGTATCAGCATGAGGGCTAATATTGATAGTTTTGTTCTGTTGTGTTCCATTTGGCAAAGATAAAGAATAAAAACTATACTTTAGCATTGGATTTAATCCAATAGTTGGAAATGGTATTTATTCTTTGGTAAGGTTGTGATTGATTGTTGCTTAGGGTCGATTATGTCTCTTTCCGGAGCTGATTCCTATATTGTAATGGTGTGAGTCCGTTTTGTTTCCGGAATATGCGGCATAGATATGATGGGTCATCATAATGCAGCTGATTTGCAATTTCTTTGACCGAGAGGTCGGTTGTGTCAAGTAGCATCTTGACTACAAGTTCCAGTTGGATGTTGATTTGTTCTTTGGCTGTGGTGCCGATGTTCCGTTTCACTATTATGTTAAGATAGTTGGGGGAGATGTTTAGTTTATCGGCATAAAAAGCCACATCGTGGTGATGGGTGTAGTAACGGTTGATAAGCCCTATAAAATCAGTGGCTATGCTCCAGGCTCTGTTTTTATTAGGTTGCTTGCCAAGCACCCCGAGTCGAGCTTCCACTTGATCGGCAATTATGAGCAATAGGTTTGCCATTTCGCTGCTGATTATTTTTTCGGCTGTTTTAACTGAGCTGAATCTTATAATCCAGTCAAGCGATGAAAACCAGTTAAGGGCAATGTTGTAGATGTCGTCTGTCAGATTAAATACCGGTGTGGTATATATGAATTTCCAGAAACGATTGGAGTTGATAAGAAAGGAAATATCCTGTGTTGAATCAAAATCCACAGAGATGAAATGAGCTCTGAAATCATCAGAAATATCAGATGCTACTGCAACCATATCAAATGTGATGAAAGCAAAACTACCTTCAGAGATTTTGAAGGTGCGGGAATTGATTGTAATATAGCCGTTTCCACATTCGCATAACATTATCATGCATCCTGCTATTGACAGGGGATGGCAGGAAACCCAATCGTTTCCATTGGTTATGCCTATGGAGAAGTGTGAAATCGATTTTGAACTCATGAATTGTGTTATTACTGCCTATTTCGGGTGCAAAGTTACAAGGCTTTTGTACGGATGGCAAAATTAAGTTATAAAAAGTACCCGGATTGTAATGATTTACACCATGCCATATCATAATACTATCACTAAATTTGCGATTCATTTAAAATTCAAGCAGCGAGGTCAATCAACAGTAGTATGGAACGAGACAAACTTGATTTTAGAAACGGGAATATCAACAGGCTTTTCAGGTCTATGTTTTTCCCAACTCTCATAGGCATGGCTTTTAATTCCGCGCTGAATATATGCGACGGTATGTTTGTGGGGCATGGTGTGGGCAGCAATGCGCTTGCCGCTATCAATATTGTGGCTCCGCTGTTTCTTGTATGCGCCGGACTGGGATTGATGTTCGGTATCGGAGCATCGGTGATAGGTGGGATACGCCTTGCCGAAAAAAATATCAAGGCAGCGAGAATCATAATGACTCAGGCATATATCGCCGGGGCGGTTATATTTGGCATTGTGATACTTGTATCATTGTTTTTTACCCGTCCGGTTCTTTATATGCTTGGATGCAGTCCGGCGTTGGAGGAATTGGCATCCGATTATCTTTTGTGGCTTCTTCCGGGGTTGGTGTTCTTTTATCTGCAATGTGCCGGGATGATGCTGATACGTCTTGATGGTTCGCCACGATATGCGATGAGTGTGCAGATAGTAGCCGCTGTGCTGAATATATTTCTTGATTGGTATATGGTGTTTCCACTTCAGATGGGCATCAAAGGTGCGTCGATGGCAACCTCAATATCATGTATGGTGGCGGGTACGATGGTTGTGGTATATTTCCTGTTTTTCTCTGATAAGCTTAAGTTCTATCGGTTGCGCCTGACTTTAAAATCACTCCGGCTGTCTATGCGCAATATTGGATATATGGCTGAAATCGGACTCGCTACATTCATTGCCGAACTTGCGATTGGCGTAATGATGGTAACTGGCAATTATATGTTTCTATCATACCTTGGCGAAGCAGGTGTTGCGGCATTCAGCGTCGGTTGCTATCTTTTCCCGTTGATATTTTCCGTGAGCAATGCTGTGGCTCAGTCATCACAACCGATAATCAGTTTTAATTATGGCGCAGGTCAGCCACTGCGTGTCAGGCAGGCATTGGATATAGCATTATTGACGGCTGGAGTCTGCGGTGTGGTGATTTCGGTAGCGATGTGGATGGGTTCGGGAATCCTGGCGCGGGTGTTTATTGATTCTGCGGATGTGGCATATAACATAACGGCTGCCGGGTTGCCTCTTCTCGGGCTGTGCGCATTGCCATTCGCCATCAATATAACCTTCATAGGCTACTACCAGAGTTGCGAACAATCGGTTAGGTCCATATCATATATGTTGTTGAGAGGTATCATATTCATGGTCCCCGGATTTATAGTGCTACCACGACTGCTGGGAGTATCCGGACTATGGCTCGCGATACCATTGTCAGAACTGCTCACACTCGCTATCATCGCATTGGCATATCTATGGCGACGTAAATTCCGGTTGTCGTAGATAGTCATAAGAGCTTATCTACGGCATGGGGTGAATTGTCTTTTACGTATGTGGTCAGTCTGTCTGATGTGATAACACATGTTTTGAGAATTTTTCTCTCGCCACAGCCTGTAGGTCAGGTACGGTGTCGCACTCGTCGATTATTTCCACACCAAGCATCGTTTCGATAACGTCCTCCATAGTCACGATTCCACGCATACATCCATATTCATCGGTTATTACGGAAATATGTTCCTTCTTTTCAAGCATGGATTTCCAAATGTCAGAAACACTGTCGTTTTCAGAGAAAAATAGTATCGGGCGCATGATGCCGGATATGCTCTCGTTGGTTTTACCTGAACAAATCTTTTCCAATACATTGGATTTCAACACGTATCCGCAGATAAATTCGTTCTGGTCATTGTATACCGGTATGCGTGAGAAGTTGGATAAATTGGGGTTGTCGTGAAATTCCTGCATGGTGGTTTGGGCACATGTCGATTCAACGACTACGTACGGTGTCATAATCTGTGATGCCTTTACCTTTTCGAGTTTCAGGAAATTTTTGATTATCTGACTTTCCTCTGCTTCAAATACACCCTCTTCCTCTCCCATATCGACCATGGCGGCTACCTCTTCGCGACTGACTGTTAAGGGCTGGATTTTTGGGGCGAAGCAACGGGTCAGAAGTTCTGACAACCATACCAAAGGATATGTAAGGAATATCAGTACACGTATGATTTTTGCAGAAGGCATGGCGAGTTCCCGCCAGTAAGATGCCCCAATGGTTTTAGGGATAATCTCGGATAAGACAAGGATAAGCAGCGTGAGTATTGCTGATATAATGCCGAAGTAAGCTTCGCCGAATACCTTTACGGATTCTGAACCAACACCGGCGGCGCCTATCGTATGTGCCACCGTGTTCAGAGATAGTATTGCCGCTACCGGGCGGTCTATGTTAGTTTTGTAGCGCATCATCAGGCTTGCGCTTTTCACTCCTTGGCTTTCCTTCATGGAGATATAAGACACGGGTGTCGACAATAATACGGCTTCAAGAACCGAACATAAAAATGAAAGTGCCAGTGCACCGATTAAATATAATAATATGTATTCCATAAAAAATTGTGAATAGTGAGGCATATAACATTACGGGATGTATGCATCCTGCAAAAAAAGTATGATTGTCACACATTATTCGCGTAGTACGCAATTCATAATAAGTATATTGCATTTATGTAACCGTATATATGGATGTATGTTTATTGATAAAACGGTAGTTCGTAGAGGACTTTTGGTATTTGATATACTGCAATCATGGGTTGTGGTGAAGCATGTGCTGTATATCTGTTTCAAATCATTATGTAAGCAATATGCATATTCAATCTTATCAGATTCATCCAATGGACCCAATGCATTGACATGTGGCGATAGCAGGGACGCTATTACCACGAGAACACTGAATACCGAAGAATGTAGCTTGACAATCATAATGTGTGAGATGTTCAATATATAGTCGCAATACTAACATCTGGACGAACTATTTTGTTGTCCTTCCCAGGCACTGCATCTGAAATCAAGAAGTAAATCTTTTTTGCAATTGGATCTACAAATACTGTTTTTGGTGGGAAGTGAAAGCTTTTGGGTGTATGTAAATAGTTGTATAGTAGTCCTATATGTCCAATTTCTTTGTGCTTTTTACAATTAGCTCGTTCTATTATTCGGCTGGGGTCACCAAGTGTATGGATTGGTGGCTAATAAAGGGAAGCCCTGTAGGCGGGGTGCTTACAGGACTTGGGTTGTTTGGTGGCGGAGAGAGAGGGATTCGAACCCCCGGAGGTGTGACCCTCAACGGTTTTCAAGACCGCCGCAATCGACCACTCTGCCATCTCTCCTTGAGAATTACGGGTGCAAAGGTATGTGTTTTATTTTAATTGTGCAAGTGTTTGATGATTTTTTAGTGCTGTTTTTGATGCTTTTTACTAATTTTGCATTGTTATGGTTGATAAATCGGCTGATAAATCGGTGTTCCGGTTCAAGCGTTTTGAATTAGCAAACGAAAAAAGTGCCATGAAGATTGGTACTGATGGGGTGTTGCTGGGAGCTTGGGCGGATGTGTCAAATGCGCGGACGGCATGGGACGTGGGATGTGGTACCGGTTTGATAACTCTGATGCTCGCTCAGCGTACCGATAATATGGACATAATAGGAATAGAGATAGATTCTGATGCTGCTGAAGAGTCATCGGCTAATGTTCGTGCTTCGGAGTGGAGCCGGCGTGTGCGGGTGGTGTATGACGATGTGCTGAAATGCTATAATGAATTGCCGGTACCGGATTTGATAGTCAGCAATCCGCCGTTTTTTAAAAATGCGTTGAAGGCGCATGGGCTTGCCCGTAATAGCGCCCGGCATGATGATACATTGTCTTATGCCGATCTGATACGGGTGGCATCGGAATCGTTGTCGTCTGATGGGTGTCTGTGTATGGTATCTCCTGTAGATAGACGGGAGGATATCGAATGGGCATGTTGCCTGCACAAGTTAAACATACAACATGTTACGGAGGTGGTGACTGCCCCCGGTAAGGCTGCCAAACGCTTGTTATGGCAGGTTGGTCGTGAGGATAGACTGCCTGTGCATGATGTGTTATGTATCAGAGATTCGATGGGGCGGTTTACAGAGGAATACCGTGCCTTGACCGGTGATTTTTATTTGGATTTTTAGATATTGAGATATGATTAGATTTAATGTATCGCCGGCACAGCGTTTTGTGCTTTTTATATGCGCTACCGCTTTGTGTTTCATTATTGGTAGTGTCATTGTGGGTATCGTGCTGTATGGCGGAATGTCGCCGGCTCGCATGCGTATAGCTACGGTACTGCAAGATTTGGTGATGTTTATACTACCGGCGTTGGTTACTGCGATGATAATTACAAGGCGTCCGGCAACATTTCTATCGATAGACCGTAAACCCGATGTGGCGAGTGTCGTACTGGTAATAGCGGCTTTGGTCGCGAGTGTGCCCGCCATGAATGTGGTGATTTCATGGAATGAAAATTTGACGTTGCCTGAATCAATGAGCGGGTTGGAATCGTGGATGCGCAGCAGCGAGCAGTCGGCAGGTGATATGGTTAAGGCGCTTATCTCCGGGACATCGGTGGGCAGTCTTGTATTGGCTATTCTGATTATGGGGATTCTTGCGGGATTCTCTGAAGAATTGTTTTTCCGCGGTACGTTTCAGCGACTGTTGATTACGACTCCGTTTAATGCGCATGTGGCGATATGGATTACTGCTGTAGTGTTCAGTGCCATTCACATGCAGTTCTTCGGGTTTGTGCCACGTTTGCTTCTCGGAGCATTTTTCGGTTATCTGGCGTGGTGGAGTGGGTCGGTATGGATCGCAGTAATCGCCCATATAGTAAATAACACATGCGCTGCTGTGAGCATGTGGATTAGTGCCCGCGGAGGAGTTGATTTCAATGAGATAGGCGTTTCGTCATCCTCTTTCGATAGGGAGGCGGTGATACTCAGTATAATTGTGACTTCGTTTCTGATTAGGATTATATATAAACGAAGTCGCTTATTGGGTTACCGTAATGACGTCAGAAAAGAGAAGCCGTTTTAATTCGGGAGTTTTCCGTTTGTATCTAAATTTTTGATGCGGTTGAATGTGGTGCCGATGTTTTAAGCCGCCAACGTATCGGAAGAAATAAAGAAAGAATCTGAAACATCTGTTTCAGATTCTTTTTCTATGGTTATCTAAAGTCCGGGTTATTGCTTTTCGTCAATCATAGATAGAGCGAATGAATATGCACCGATTGAGATAGCTTTACTTGCACCCAGTTTGGTTATTGCCACACCGGTAGCTTTTTGCGGGTCGTAAATAACGGTGCGTTCTGTGCCGTAAACCTTTATGGGGCGTGCAGCGCCATGTGCGAACTGTACGAATTCCTCTTCATTGTCTAGATCGAATGCTTTTGAAGGCATGCGTGGGATTTCTTCGCCTTTAATGGTGTGAAGCACGCCACGAAGTTGCTTCATGAGTGACGGCATGAAGAATTTGCGTGCGCCGGTCAGACCGCCGCCGATGACAACCAATGAGTCGGTGAGGGTGACTGCGGTAGCGATTGCATCACCGGCTATCTCTCCAAATTCCTCAAAGGCAGCTATTGCAGCTTCCTTGTTTCCGGGAATTTTTCCTTCAGCTATGTCACAGATGTCTTTGGGTTCGAATGTGTGGTTGATGTCACCGGATTTTTCGGCATATACGCGCTTTATAGCACGGATGGCTACGCCTTCCTCTACGAATACTTCGGGGTGATTTTTGTGTCGTAGACAGAATGTCTCAGCGCATGAGTTGTTGCCACGGTTAAGGTGGTTGTCAATGACCATGCCCATGCCGAATCCGGTACCGAATGTGTATCCAAGCAGATTCGTATAGGTTTTTGTGCTGCCGAGTTCAGCGAGACGTTGATTTATTTCGGGTAGTATGCCGCCTATGGCTTCACCAAAAGCATAGAGGTCGCCATCATTATTGATGAATACGGGGATGCCGAATTTCTCTTCCAAGAACGGACCAAGGGCTACGCCGTCGCGGAATGAAGGGAAGTTGGGAAGGTATCCACCGATAATTCCATGGGGGTAATCGGCCGGACCGGGGAATGCGAAGCTTATAGCCACGGGTTTTTCATCGAGTTTGGCAATGATTTGCTCAAATCCGCTTACCATAGTGGAAAGACACAGATCCAAGTCATGTGCATTGGACGGCATTGTTATCGGGTCAACGATGAAGTCGTTGGAGCGCATGGCTCCGAACACAAAGTTGGTGCCGCCGGCATCAAGCGTAATTACGATGCGGTTGTCGAATTTGTACATATCTTTATATTATAGATTTAAGTAGCGTATGGTATGTATGGCAAAGTTAAACAAAATAGAGGTATCGTACAAATAAAATACTCATTTCACCCGTTGTGGATTTTTGGCTATGAAATCTTTCCATGAGCGGCACCCTTTTTCGATTTGTGGCCTGCTTGACTCATAATGGTGACATAGTGCTGCGGCAAGTGCATCGGAAGCATCCAATTGTGGTAGAAGCTGCTCGGATTTGAGATTGAGTATGCGCCGGAGCATCTCCTGTACTTGTTCTTTTGATGCAGCACCGTTGCCGGTGATAGCCATCTTGATTTTACGCGGTTCGTATTCCGTGATGGGGACTTGCCGTGACAGTGCCGCCGCCATGGCTACCCCTTGTGCGCGTCCGAGTTTCAGCATGGACTGTACGTTCTTGCCGAAGAATGGAGCTTCTATAGCCATTTCATCCGGCAGGTATTGCTCTACCAGAGACAATACGCGGTCGTATATACGTCGCAGTCGCATGTAGTGGCTCTCGAATTTGCTGAGCTCAATCACCCCCATGGCTATCATGTCGGGCTTCTTTCCGTTAACTCCGAGTATGCCATAACCCATTATGTTGGTTCCGGGGTCAATGCCTATGATTATTTTTTCGAATTCTTTTATGGATGGCATCTTTGAAGGATTTATGGTTGCAGGATTTCCATAAGGGTGGAAAAGTGCAATACGGATTCACCGTGTCTGGCTGAAAGTGCGTGAAGATGGTCGGCTGCGATGCCGTTACGCCACATCTCCACATCATGCTCGGATTGAGCAGTAAACTGAAGGGCGTAGCTTTTGGCTTCCGGGTCGGTCTCTATCATTATGCGGGTGAATAATGGTGAGGATAAAAGTCCCGACTCCAATGCCGCAGGGATATAGGTGTGGCTAATCCATTGGCGGAATGCGGTATCGGCATTCTTGTGCACGTGAAATGTTGTGTTGAATAGAATCATATTTTAGAATACCGTGTTTCCGGCAGCAACGCCCAGGAATGCCATTCCGATTATGAACAAGAAATACAATATATAAACGGCTATGGATATGAAAAATCCGAGTTTGGTCCATTTTCCGGCTGATTTGGACGCCTCTAAGGCACCTTCGTAATCTCCCGCACGGAATTTTGATTCCACGCTTGAAGCTTTGATTATGCCTACTATGCCAAATGGCATACAGCAGAACAATGTGACAAGAATGGATTCCACCAACCAGGTTTTAGGGCATACGTTAATTGGTTGCTGATATCCGTAATTAGGAGCCTGAGGAGGTATGTATGAACCGGGTGCATAGGTCGGGGTAGGTGGTTGCGGACCATTGAATGTCTGATTGCAGAATAGTGTTTGATTCAGTTCATCGACATTGCCGGCAGGAATCCAATTGGTGAAAGTTTCATTCCATACCAATGTGTCCGGAGAGATGTTGCGCGATGCAAGTTCCTCAATAGTATATGGGCCTTCAGGTTGACCGTTTGATGCTATATAGTATTTCATTGTATCAATTATTATATTGTTTCTATTCTTTAACGGAGCATTTTTTCATGTGGCGTTTGCGGGCAATGAAACGTGGAATGAATTTCATGTGTTTCATTACGGCGGTGAAATTGCCATAGTAATACCGCATGATATTAAATCGTTCTATGAGCGATGCCTTGTGATTGGATGTGGTTACGCCTTCGTTGAGGTAGTCAATGATTGTGGCAGGTATGTATACGTTCTTGCGGGAATGTTGCAGGCATTGTATGCACCAGTCGTAGTCGGCAGAAAATCGATATTGCAAGTTATAGGACGGGGCTATGCGTGCTAATGCAATGAATGCTTGATGGCATACGAGCATTCCGTCGGCAAAGCTCCTGTAGGTGAGGTGTTCCGGAGCTGAAAGATGGCGGTCGGCTATACGCCGGCGGTCGGCGTTGACCAATTGTGTCTGCCCATATACTATTCCCGGATAATTATTGTCTTTAATGGTATCGGCAATCGTCTGTAAGGTATCCCGGGTATGGAAAGTGTCGCCTGCATTCAGGAATATCAGGTATTTTCCTGTGGCTATATCCATTGCCTTGTTCATTGCGTCGTACAGTCCGGCATCCGGTTCTGATGTTATGCGAATGTTGGCAATGCCGGATTCCCTGGCTAATTGCACGGTAGAATCTTTGGATGCTCCGTCCATAATCAAGTATTCATAGTCACTACATGTCTGCTCTTTCACGCTTTTCAGCGTAGGAGGTAGTGTGGATTCGGCATTGTAGGTTACGGTGATTATGGAAAACAGGGGAGCCATGTCTAATGGTAAGTTTTGAGTTTACACAAAGTTAATACAATTATCCGCAAATGTCCAATTTTTTAAGATAAAATCAGAAGCCGTGAAAATAAACAGGAAGTACTCTTGTCAGATGAGAACTTCCTGTTTTGTGTAGCGAATCCGGGAATCGAACCCGGGTCTCCACCGTGAGAGGGTGGCGTGCTAGGCCACTACACTAAATCGCCGTATGTATCTGCAGCAGGGATGGCGTTTCCCTTTTCGCACTGCAAAGATACAGTATATTTTTAATACGACAAATAGTTTGCCGAGAAAAAATATTCAAGATTTTATTCAAGAGTTATGTCTGTGAAAAATTCCGGGCGGTGGAAATCAGGTTCGGGAGTATCGATGGGCGCCCAGCTTAGGAAGTGGGGGCTTGCAGTCGCATCGGCGCATTTGTAGAAGTTGCCTCGCATGTGTATAGGCTTGCCTTCATATTTTACGCCCATTATGTCGAGCGGAATAGCCACAAGAATGTTCCAAGTGAACATGCCTTCAAGTTCTTCAAACGGACGAGTTCCACAAGACGGATAGCGTCGAACGCGATTCAGTTGTTCGTCGGTCAGTGGGGTGCCGTTGTGGCGATCCATTCTGCATGCGGCATGGATGGTGCCTATGCAGTTGAACTCAAAGTTGTAGTAGGGGACTTGTCCGGTGGGGGCAACGAAAAACTCTACACAGGAATCCTGGTGCACGCTTGAATTGTTTTCGTAATTCACGGCACGCAGATAGTTGCAGCGTACGAAGAAGTCGATGTAGATGTGTGTGCCCGAATGCGCTATAGTGAACGATGTGAGCGGATGATATGGGAACTGTTCTTTCCAGTTCAAGCATCCTACGGTTTCACGGCGGCCATTGTCGTCGAGCTGTTTGATGATGTCTTCTACTTCAAGATTGTCAAGTTCCGGGATATAAGGAACGGAGAGGGTGGGTTTGTTTTCAGACATAGTTTATAAGGTTTTTGATTCCGTGGACAAATCCAATGATTGCCATTATGAGAAGCAGAACGGCTATGATACGGTTGATCATCCACATTGAGCGGACATTGAAATGACTACGGACTTTGTTGACAAAAAATGTAATCATGAACCACCAGCATACGGCTCCCACTATTATACTGATATAACCTAAGATGTAGTGGTAGAAACGGTAATGCGGATCCATGAAATTGAAACGCGCAAACAATCCTATGATGAAGAAAAGTATCAGAGGATTGGAGAATGTGAACAGGAAGCCTGTTCCGAAATCGCGCCAGTAGGTATTGGCGTATTCCGTGGGAGGGCGAAGTGCGCGTGACGGATTGTTGCGGAACAGATATATTCCATAGACAATCAGAACTACCGAGCCTATAATCTGGAGTATATTCTGGTTTGATTCAATGAAATCGGTAACGAATGAAAGTCCCATTCCTGTAAGAAGGCAATAGAACATATCGGATAGGGCAGCTCCTATGCCGGTATAAAATGCCGCGCTGCGACCTTTATTGAGAGTGCGCTGAATCACGAGCATACCGATAGGACCCATTGGCGCTGATACGAACACACCTATGAGAAATCCTGTGAATGCTATGTACAGCAAACTTTCCATTCTGTCACAAAATTAATAAAAGCCCCTATGAGATGCAAAAAAATTGTAGTGCTATTTTATCCATAGGATGGGTGTTCGCGTCGGCTGGCGTCGATACGCAGCAGAATGAACAGCAGAAATGTGAAGCTCCATAATGAGGAACCACCGTAGCTGAAGAATGGTAAGGGGATACCTATTACCGGACAGAGGCCGATTACCATACCTATATTTATGGCAAGATGGAATATGAAATATGAAGCTACACAATAAGCATAGACCCTGCCGAACACAGATGGCTGCCGTTCGGCTATGTGCAGCACACGCAGTATCAGTATCAAAAACAGCATCAGGAGCAATGAGGAGCCGATAAACCCTTGTTCTTCACCAATGGTGCAATAAATGAAGTCGGTGTGCTGCTCGGGGACGTATTTAAGTTTGGTCTGTGTGCCGTTGAGAAATCCTTTTCCGGCGAACCCGCCCGAGCCAATGGCTATCTTTGACTGGTTGACATTGTAGCCGGCTCCCAGCAAATCATCCTCAATGCCGAGTGTCACTCGTATACGTTGCTGTTGGTGGGGTTGCAGCACGGATGTGAATGCATAGTTGACAGAGAACAGGAATACTACAGATATCACCGTGGCTCCGACTGTAATCAATAGTTTCTTTGCTTTTGCCCTCATGGATAACAATACACAATAGAAACAGGCAATGAATATGACCGAAAGGAAATAAACCAATCCTGGCACATTGATGCCGAATGCACCGAGTATAGCCACAATCAGTCCGGTGCCGCAGAACCATATCAACACATTGCGTGCCGCTTCAAACCGTTTGCAATACACCACAAGCATACACACCATTATTGCCATGATGAGCATGAACACCAATGCCTCGCCCAAAGGTATGCCCATGAATAAAGTGTCGGTGTATTTCACCGCCACTACAAAAAACACCACTGCACATAATGCCGCCAACAATACCAGTCCGCTCATACCTTCGCGGTACAGAACAAAGAACAATGCCATATAGGCGAGTGCGGACCCTGTTTCACGTTGGGCAAGGATAAGCAATATAGGGATGAATATTATGGCTAATGCACGGATATAGTTGTTGCGCGAAGCATTGAGTTTGAAATTATACCCGCTGAATAATTTTGCCAATGCCAATGCCGTAGCGAACTTCCCGAATTCAGCCGGCTGGAAGCGTAACGGACCAAATACCAACCAGGAGCGAGAACCTTTGATGTCAGGAGCTACAAAAATAGTAACGAGCATAACCAAAAGCAGCATTATGTATATGGGGAAGGCATAGGTTTCGTAAACGCGCGAGTCGAACAGCAGCAGAATCACACCGAGTATCAGTGCAAGACCAATCCATCGTATCTGCTTGCCTGAAAATTCGTCGGGGTCAAAAAGACTCGCGTGGTCGAAGTCGTAGCTCGCGGCGTAGATACTGAATACACCGGCGATAATCATTATCAGATATATGATTATCGTCACCCAGTCGATGTTACGGAAAAGAGATATGTTAGTGTTTCTTGACTCCACTGTAGATTATGGTGTTAGAGTTCAACATTCGGTCCTCGATGTATTTGCGATCGTCGGCAATTGAGCCTTTCAGGTACTTTTCGATGAGCAGACTGCCTATAGGGACTCCAAAGGTGGCACCGAATCCGGCATTCTCAACGTAAACGCATATTGCAATCTTCGGGTCGTGATACGGGGCAAAACCCAAGAATACCGAGTGGTCGCGGCCGTGTGGATTCTGAGCTGTACCGGTTTTTCCGCATACTTCCACATCGCGCAGATTGGCAAGACGACAAGTACCACCGGTAACTGCCATACGCATGCCTTCTGCCACGGCTTCGAAGTGTTGGCGGTCGATATGCGGCTGATGGCGCGTGAGTTTCTCGGGTTCGAGTACGGTGTCCTGAATCTCCTTGACTATGTGCGGTGTCACGTACCAACCACGGTTGGCTATGGTGGCTCCAAGATTGGCTATCTGTAACGGTGTGGCAAGAATCTCGCCCTGACCTATCGATACGGATATGATGGAGTTGGCACTCCATCGGTCCTCACCATAAATCTTATTATAGAACTTTGCGTTGGGTATAAAACCTCGGCTCTCTCCGGGGATGTCAACCCCCAAGCGGTATCCGTATCCAAGTTCCACAAGGTAATTTTTCCAAACTTCAAATGCTTTTGCCGGGGTACCGTATTTGCTGCGACGGTCAATCATGGCTTTGAATCCCCAACAGAAGAATGCGTTGCATGATGTCTGCAATGCCGGTTTCAATGGAATGGGCGATCCGTGTGGGTGGCATCCTACGCGTAGCCCGCCATTGATATATCCTCTGTAGCATGGGAATGGGGTGGAGAGGTTTATTATGCCTTCCTGAAGGAGAATAAGTCCCTGACTTGGTTTGAATGTAGAACCGGGGGGGTAGGCGCCCTGTATGGAACGGTCAAGCAAGGGCTTCTGTGGATTGCTTCTTAGGGCGGCATAATTCTTACCGCGCTCGCGGCCTACCAGCAGAGACGGGTCGTACGAAGGGCTTGTGACCATAGCGAGTATCTCGCCTGTTGCCGGTTCGATGGCAACCACGGCACCAATCTTATTGCGCATGAGCTGTTCAGCGTATTCCTGCAGCTCGATATCTATGCCTAATGTAAGATTCTTGCCCGAGATAGCCTTTTTATCGCGTGCGCCATCCTCAAAGCGTCCTTGAATCTGTCCACGGGCATCGCGTATCAGAATCTCCTCTCCTTTCTCGCCACGTAGGTATTTTTCATAGCTACGCTCTACACCGAGGTCGCCGGTATAGTCGCCACGGGAGTAATAGGGGTCGCGTTCGATGTCGGTAGGTGATACTTCGCGAATGTTGCCCAATACATTTGCCGCGCAATGGTAGTTGTATTCGCGCAGAATTCTTTTCTGGATGAAGAATCCCGGGAAGCGGTACATCTTTTCCTGAAGTTTGCCATAGTCTTCAGGGCTAAGGTGAGTGAGCAAGGTCTGCGGAGAGTATGATGAATATCCGGGGTTGAGACGCTTGTCCTTCATGTCGGAAAAGCGTTTTTTCAACTGCTCGGGTGAAATGTTGAGGGTGCGGCAGAAATCCAGAGTGTCGAATGGGTGCACATCCTTGGGTATCATCATGATGTCGTATGCAGGGCGGTTGTACACCACCACATTGCCGTTACGGTCATAGATGACTCCGCGCGAAGGAAATATGGCTTTTCGGAGGAATGCATTGGAGTCGGCATCGTCCTTGTATCGGCTGTCCAATACCTGTAGGTTGAACAAGCGGATGAGATAGATGAGGACTATTATTACTATGAATCCTCCGATTACGTATTTACGTTTTTCGAGGTTATAGTCTTTTCTCACGATGGCGTATAGTTAGGCTGTCAATGCCGATAAGGAACATGGTGGTAAGAATGGTGCTACCTGCAATTTCCAAAATCAGCCGCAGGATGTTGAAGAAAGAGAATGCTTCGATGATGAAAATGAGTGCGCAATAAACCAATGACATAGACAAGGCATATTTCGCATAAGTGACCAGTCCCAACGATGATATGCACGGGTAGGGGTCGGTGAGTTCATCGTCGCGTGGGAAGTAGAGCCTTAATACCGGGCGGCGTAGGGCAGCGGAGACGGTGCATGCAAATGCGTTCATGCCACATGTGTCGGTGAATATATCGACGGTCAATCCGAGAGCGAATCCTATGGTGTAGAGCCACTCACGGGATAGTGTGACCGGCAATCTCAGTAGTGAATAGATGAAAGCAAACGGCACCGCTATCCCGAACAGGCAGATGTTTTTGAATACAATCACCTGTGCCAGAACCAATATTACGGTTATCAAGAATAGCTGTAGGGCGGATTTGGACATGCTTGTATTCGTTAGTTTGGTTTACTCATGTTCTCGATGTCGCGTTCGACTTCCTTCAGTTCGTCGGACATGTTGTCGACTATAACCCGAACTGTGCTTAATGTGGAGAAGTCTGTGAATAGACGCACGCGCAATGCGTAGAAATTTTCGTCGTACCCCTTGAGTTCGTCTACAATCACGCCTACCGGTACCCCTTCGGGGAAGGAGGTGGAGTATCCACTGGTCACGATGGTGTCTCCGGGAGTGAATTCGGCATGACGCGGAATTTCCTCAAGCACGGCTTCACGGTAGTCGTCGCCATTCCATACAAGAGACCCTACCTGGTCATTGCCCTTGACTTTGCAGGATAGACGCAGGTTGTTGTTGAGCAATGATATGATTCGAGCCGAGTGCGGTCCGGTGACGTTGACTTTGCCGACGACCCCGTTCTGGTCCACGACACCCATTTCCGGACGTATGCCGTCGAGCTCGCCTTTCTCGATGGTGATATAGTTGTGTGTACGATGCACACTGTTGTTTATCACGTGGGCTATGATGAAATTATAGCGTGAGAGTGACGAATCGACCGGGGTGGACATGGCGTAATCCATCTCGTGGTATTTCTGAATGCGTGCCTTGAGGTTGAGGACTTCCAGCTCGAGGTCGGAATTGCGACGCTGTAGGTCTTCGTTGATGTCACGCAGATTGAAATAGGATGTTATGCCGGCTGCCGTGTTGTAGACTGCGGAACTTATGTTGTTAGCCGATGTGAGATATATCGAATGCTGATACGGATTGTTACGGAACAACAAGATGCAGCTTGCCACCAAATAGATGACAAACAGAATCCAAGGCCGCGCCTTGATAAAGAAGTAAAGCAGATTGTGCACGGGCTATCTGTGGGGGCGCTGGGCGTTCCCCCTATACATGCCATTAAGCCGCCAACGGAAATTGGCGGCTCGCCGACAGTGTCGGGGGTGTGCTTTGCGGGTTTAACGAATCAGGAAGGAGAATTTATCGATATTCTTCAATGCGACACCGGTACCTTTGGCAACGGCGAGGAGGGGATCCTCGGCGATATGGAACTGGATGCCGATTTTATCGGTAAGACGCTTGTCCAATCCACGGAGCAGTGCGCCGCCACCGGCAAGGTATATACCGTTTTTCACGATGTCGGCATAGAGTTCCGGAGGGGTTTGCTCAAGAGCAGCGAGTACGGCTGCCTCAATCTTGGATATGGATTTCTCGATACAATGCGATATTTCCTGATACGATACCGGGACTTCCATGGGGAGCGCGGTCATGACATTGGGTCCGTGGACTATATAGTCTGCCGGCGGGTTCTCAAGGTCGGTGAGAGCTGAACCAACGTTCATTTTGATAAGTTCGGCAGTGCGTTCGCCTACACGGACATTGTGGACACGGCGCATGTGTTCCTGAATGTCGTTGGTGATGTCGTCGCCTGCGATTGGAATACTCTTGTTGGAAACGATACCGCCAAGTGAGATTACGGCGATTTCAGTGGTGCCGCCACCTATGTCGACAATCATGTTGCCTTCTGGGGCTACGACGTCGATGCCAATACCCAGAGCCGCAGCCATGGGCTCGTACAGCATGTAGACGTCGCGTCCGCCGGCATGTTCGGAGGAGTCGCGCACAGCACGAATCTCCACTTCGGTAGAGCCTGATGGTATGCCTACTACCATACGCATGGAGGGATTGAACCAACGGTTTTTGGAGCTTGCTTTTCCTACAAGTCCACGAATCATCATCTCAGCGGCGTTGAAGTCGGCTATCACACCTTTGCGCAGTGGGCGGATGGTACGGATGTTCTCGTTTTCCTTGCCTTGCATCTGCTGGGCTTCCTCGCCTACGGCGATTGGTTTGCCGGTGCGAACTTCGATTGCCACAATCGAGGGCTCGTCGATGACGATTTTGTCGTTGTGGATTATAATGGTATTGGCCGTTCCAAGGTCAATCGCAATTTCTTTGCTTAGTGAAAAAATACCCATTTTATAGGTTATGTATTATTTGATTCGGGATTCTTAATGTTTGAAGTGTCGAATGCCTGTGGTGACCATGGCTATGCCATTGGCGTTGCAGTAGTCGACGGTTTCTTGGTCGCGGATGGAACCGCCGGGTTGTATCACGGCATTGATTCCGGCGTTGTGAGCTATTTCCACGCAATCGGCAAACGGGAAGAATGCGTCTGAAGCCATAACTGCACCGTTGAGCTCAAATCCGAAGGACTGAGCTTTAGCGATGGCTTGCTTGAGAGCGTCGACACGAGAGGTCTGTCCTATGCCGCTTGCGAGAAGCATACCGCCTTTGGCAAGCACGATGGCGTTACTCTTGCTGTGCTTGACAATTTTATTGGCGAACAGCAAATCGGTGATTTGCTCGGGGGTAGCAGCTGTGTTTGTTGCCACTGTGAGGTCAGCGGGAGTCTCAACCTTGAGGTCACGGTCTTGTACGAGCGCACCATTGAGGATGGAGCGGTACTGAACAGTGGTGGCGAGGGGTGCGAGCTGGCGAAGGATGATGCGGTTCTTCTTTTGGCAAAGGATTGCCATGGCTTCGTCGTCGAACTCGGGCGCGATAATCACTTCAAAGAAAATCTTGTTGATTTCCTCGGCAGTGGCGCGGTCGATGGCGCGGTTGGCGATGAGTACACCTCCGAAAGCGGAAACCGGGTCGCCTGCCAAGGCATCGGTCCAAGCCTGAAGCATGGTAGAGCGAGTGGCGAGACCGCAAGCGTTGTTGTGCTTGAGGATAGCGAAAGTCGGTTCTGTGAATTCAGCTATCAGAGCCACTGCAGCGTCGATGTCGAGAAGATTGTTGTAAGATATCTCCTTGCCGTGGAGCTGAGTGAATATTTTTTCGAAATCGCCGAAGAAAGAGCCGTTTTGGTGGGGATTCTCACCATAGCGTAGGCTTTTCTTGTCATCGAGGGCTACGCGGAGTGCTGAAGGGGCTGTGCCGGTAGTGGTATCGAAATAGTTGAATATGGCAGTGTCATATCCTGATGAAACCTTGAAGGCTTCTTTGGCGAAGAATATGCGCTGCTCGAGTGTGGATTGGGCTCCAGACTCGCCAAGCATTTCAGCCAAAGGAGCATATTGAGCCTTGGAAGCTACAATGACCACGTCCTTGTAGTTTTTGGCTCCGGCACGAATCAGAGATATGCCACCTATGTCGATCTTTTCGATGATGTCCTCGTGAGCGGCACCTGAAGCGACAGTAGCTTCGAATGGGTAGAGGTCGACGATGACGAGGTCGATTTCGGGTATTTCGTATTGAGCTATCTGATTGCGGTCACCATCATTGTCGCGGCGGTTGAGAATGCCACCGAATACTTTGGGGTGAAGCGTTTTGACGCGACCGCCTAATATCGAGGGGTATGAGGTCAGGTCCTCTACTGCCTGGCATGGATAACCAAGGCTTTCGATGAAGGATTTGGTACCGCCTGTTGAGAGAAACTTTACGCCATCGGCGTGTAACATAGACAAGATGCTGTCGAGACCGTCTTTATGAAAAACAGAAACGAGAGCAGTTTTAATCCGTTTGGTGTCAGACATCTGAGTATAATGTAGTTGATATGTAAAATTTCGATGTGCAAAATTACTAAAAATCAGTCAATAAAGAAATACCTGCTTTAATATTTTGAAAAAAATTCAGAAACTTTTCAGTAATTAAAAATTGCCGTGACGTAACTGAACAAAGCCGCTGAATAAATCGTTGAATAATCACAATCCATAATGTTGTGGATAAATATGTTAACAAAATAGAATGATTTATGAAAAGAATAGGTGTCTTTTATGGTTCAACGACCGGTAATACAGAACAGGTAGCCCATTTGATAGCGGAAAATCTCGGAGTGGCAGGCGCTGATGTACATGATGTGGCAAAGAGCGCACCGAGCGATGTGGCTCCGTACGATGTGCTGATATTTGGTGCAAGCACTTGGGGTGACGGTGATTTGCAGGATGATATGCATGATTTCCTGGATGGTTTGTCGTCGCTTGATTTGAAAGGTAAGACAGCGGCAGTGTTCGGTTGCGGTGATGAGTCGATGAGCGATACATTCTGTAATGGTGTCGATGCCATATATAAAGCTGTATCAGAGACTGGCGCAGAGATGACAGGCGCCTTTGACGCATCGGTATTTGACTTCAATCATAGCGATGCGGTAGAGGGTGGCATTGCCGAGGGACTGCTCATAGACAATATGAATCATGAAGATTTGACCACAGACCGTGTCAAACGGTGGTGTGACGAAATAAAACAATCAGTTGGGTAAATTTTTTTCTTGTTGATGATTAACGGGTTAGTATGAATAGGCAAAATTTTGAGTGTAAAAAGTTGCTCAAAAGTTTGGTCGTAAAAATTAATTGACCTATCTTTGCACCGCAATTCGGAAGAATGGCGGGATAGCTCAGTTGGTTAGAGCGTCGGATTCATAACCCGGAGGTCTCGAGTTCAATTCTCGATCCCGCTACAAGATTAAAGAAGACTCAAGCACATGCTTGAGTCTTCTTTTTTGTATGCAGATTATCCGTCGGGGGTGTCGGTAGTGGGGGATGGAAGTATGTCAATGTGCTCTTGCCAGTTTAATTAGGAATGAGGAATTAGGTCATCG
>CAJTMM010000007.1:0-6065 GCA_910577465.1 uncultured Muribaculaceae bacterium
TACCATGAATGTGTCTGTGATGACCCTCCAGTTCTAAGTGTGCAACAAGCATTTATTGTTGGTATAGTTTATATATGTACTCTTATGAAAGTATTGTATCATGTGCTAAATTCATTTGGTTTAACTAACGGAAAGCGCAAAATATTATTGCTGGTATTATTTATCCTAAATGGAACTTTCAGCATGATAGCTTTGGATATTTTAAGTACAGAGGTAAGTGGGTAAATAATCGTACAAATAAACTGATATAAAATGGATAAAGATACACCAAACTTTACTATAGCTCTAATAATAAATATCATAATCTTTATTGTCATTCCATTGGCTATGGCATATAGACGTGGTTATTTCTTTATTGTACGTGAAAGATTGAGTAATCTTACACGAGTATTCTCAAAAAAGAAAATTATTGCTCCACAAGAATGGACTGTTATAAAAGTCAGACCTCTCTCAAGATTTGAGAAAAGTCAGATAAGAAAGATTGAAGTAAAATTTATGCCGTATAATCATGATAAATATTGGGCTAGAATCGCAATAATGACACTATTAAGCATTTGTTGCTCATGTGCGCAACAAAAAACAACATCTGAACAACCATACGAAGTATGGACTACCGAATCGGACCAATTGCTGACGTACAAGACTTTCACTCCACAATGGAAGCTTTCGACGGATGGAATGCAAACAGCCACTCCGGCAAAACTCAGCTACGATGATAAAAACGGCTATTCTATCGACCTATATTTACCCGACGAGCAAAGCGTTGAACTGCTACAAAGCGCTCCCCAAAGGAGCTTGGTAAGCCTATGGCTATGGCTTGACGACGATAATTTCTTCATAATATTTCCCGAATATTGCAATATACAGATTGACCCCAACAACGAGATTGTCAATTACCATCTTCTGCTATGCAATACAGGTTTTCACTCCGAAAAAAAGAAATTAAAAGGCGAATACCAACCTAACGAGATATGCGAATTCGTTATTTCCGAACTAAGTACACACAACATAGTCTCTGTAGCCCCCAAAATATTGAGTGCCGATGACGCCGAAATTCTATGTCCGGAAGTTTCAATTCAGTCAAAGACCGCCCCGATGTTGCGCCAGGCCGTAGAAGCCCTCGTTGCCGCAATATCAACCGACCGCTGAATACCGACATTCCCATGAGCGTCACCAATCAGATGATTTCTTTATGACTATGCGACTCCCTTGGGTCGCATTTGCATTAAGTTGCGCTACAGAATCATTGATAAAATCTATGGCACATACGTCAGGAAGCACCTCTTTCAGCACCTCCTCCATCGCCATATCATCACATGCCATCTCCGTCCAGCAAACATTGGCAAACGAAATCGAATCGCCACATAGCCTGTACTCACCTCCGAATGAATTGCAGTTGGTACTTATTCCGAAAGTCCCGTCATCATGGAAGTTGAAATAGCAACTCCTATCCGATGCCCGCAGACACAATGTATCATTAACCACCACATCCTCTATCAGCCACTCGCCTTTAACAGTCTGCGTCTGAGCCACACCCTCTGAATCCAAGGCTACATCTACCGGCTTCCCATCCTGCTTCCCGGCACACGATACCGCGGCAAACATCAAGCAAATGTATCCGATTTTATTCATGATTTCCGAGTATTATCCCACCGGCCTACAATTCATCAACCTCCTTGAGCCATAAAGCCGAAGATGCATCCGATGGCATACGCCAGTCACCTCTGGGCGACAGGCACACGCTACCCACTTTCGGACCATCAGGCAGACAAGAACGTTTAAACTGTTGGTTGAAAAATCTGCGGTAAAACGTTTTCATCCACCTCAATATCACCACATCGTCATACACACCTGCAAACGCTTTACGAGCCAGCATATACACCTTGCGTGGCGAAAATCCGTAGCGCAACATATAATAGAGGTAGAAATCGTGCAACTCGTATGGTCCTACGATATCCTCTGTCTTTTGCTTAATATTCCCCTGCTCATCAGCTGGGGTCAGCTCCGGACTGATAGGTGTATCGATTACATCCACAAGCGTATCATGCAACTCGCGGTTCTCCGCCCGCATAGCATACCAACGCACAAGATACTTCACCAATGTTTTTGGCACTCCGGCATTGATGCCGTACATCGACATGTGGTCACCGTTATATGTGGCCCATCCGAGTGCCAACTCCGACAAATCTCCAGTTCCGAGGACTATTCCTCCCGTCTGATTAGCTATATCCATGAGTATCTGAGTCCGCTCACGGGCCTGCGAGTTCTCATACGTCACATCGTGCACTGCGGCATCATGACCTATGTCGCTGAAATGCTGCATCACGGCATCGACTATCGGAATCTCGCGTACAGTTATGCCGAGCAATCGCATCAGCTTCATAGCATTGTCATACGTACGGTCTGTCGTGCCGAACCCCGGCATTGTCACACCTACTATATCCCTCACATCACCGCCCAATCGTTTCAGTGTATGCACCGCCACAAGCAACGCGAGGGTCGAATCCAGACCACCCGAAATCCCTACCACTATCTTATTGCTGCCCACGACGGTCAGGCGCCGCGCCAATCCACACTCTTGGATAGTGGTTATCTCGGTACAACGTTCATCAATTAAATCATCCGTAGGCGGCACGAATGGATGTGCGTCAACCTTGCGGTAAACCGGCTCATAATCGGCATTGTATGCCGACGGCTCGCTGTAATAGTCATTCAGCGAGACACAATCATGACGCATCGCGCAGTCGGCAAATGTTCCGGTATGCATACGGTCGCGTTCTATCGCTTCTATATCCACATCGGCTATCACATACGGATTCTCCAGGAAATTTTCCCTGTCATTCTCCGCAAGCACGGTCCCGCACTCCGCTATTATAGTCTTGGGCAGAAACACCACATCGGTGGTCGATTCGCCAAATCCTGCCGATGAATACGCGTATGCGCAAAGACAGCGTGCCGACTGCTGCTTTATCAACGACATCAGATACGAATACTTCCCTATCACGTCATCCGAAGCCGAAAGATTGAATATCACCTGGGCACCGCTCAAAGCATACTTGCACGACGGCGGCACCGGAGTCCACAGATCCTCGCATATCTCCACCGCTATCTTCGCCCCATGGCTCTCAAACCAACCGTAGGAAGGCATTTCAGGCGCGGGGGCAAACCACCGGCGCTCATAAAATTCGTTATAGTTAGGTATATACGTCTTGCGTACTATCTCAGTGCTGTCACCCCTTATCAAAGCGGCGCAGTTATATACCGCGCCCTCGCTCCGCATCGGCAGCCCCACTATGGCATGGATATTGAGTTTCGACACCGTATCGGCTATCACGTCAAGTCCGCGCATCGCCGCGTCGAGCAACAACGCGTTATGAAACAGATCGCCACAAGTATATCCTGTTATGCACAACTCCGGAAACACCGCTATCTCCACGCCCTTTGCATCAAGCTCACGAAGCGATTCCACGATTTTCGATACATTATAGTCCACGTCAGCTACCCGATGGCTCGGAGCCACTGAAGCTATTCTCAAATATCCGTTAGTCATTTCAATTTTATTTTCTGCAAATTTAAGGAATTAGGTCTATTGATAACAAAGAATTGAACAGAAACGATTACATTTGCGTTAACAAATTGATTTAACATTCACACATTAACCAATAATCCATCATAGAGATGAAATTTCGACTACCCTCTTGCGCAGCTATATTAGTGGCTATAATATCTACATTCGCATCCGTCGACGCATCGGCACAGAAAGGCGAGAAGAGTGTCGGTCTGCGCGCCGGATTCACCACCCGCAACACCACAGCCACAGCCGGTCTGTATTTCTCATATCGGTTCTCCGACCATTTCCGCATCGCGCCTAAGATAGACTACGCTTTTCAGCACAATTCCACCGACGCGTTCGCCATCAATTTCGACACCGAATACCCCATTGCGCTCGGAGCTTCCCGACGCGTCAATTTCTATCCCATCGCCGGCTTGAACTTCTCCACATACAATACCCATTATACCGTTGAGAATGAAGATGAATCTCTCGATTCCTCCCACCGCACAAACCATCTTGGCATTAACCTCGGTGCCGGCTTGGAATATTTCGCCACCCCCACACTGCGGCTTGCTTTAGAGAGCAAATGCCTGTTTGTCAAGCAATACACCGGCGGATGGTTCTCCCTTTCCATCGGCTATCGCTTCTGATTCCAAATCTATCTATAAAATATGATATCTGTATCAGCCATGCTGGTACAGATATCTTTTTATGGAACGTTTAGGCGTTTTTTCAAACTCCTCACTCATCAATTTGTGCCGGGCTATCTGCGAATATGCCGGCACCTCTTTATTGAGCGCCGCAATATTTTCCGCCATTACCCCCTCTATATCGGCAACCGTCATTCCCGATTTCGACGTCAGGTCATAATCCGGGTAAATGAGTGCCACCAGTTTCCCGCCGTCCGACACCACTATCGATTCTGACACATACGGCATGTTGTTCAGTTTCTGCTCGATCTCTTCGGGATATATATTCTGCCCCGACGGACCCAATATCATATTCTTGTCCCTACCTCGGATATATATGTAATTGTCGGCATCCATATTACCTATATCCCCCGTATTCAGCCAGCCGTCGGCATCAAGCACCTGCGACGTCGCCTCCGGATTTTTATAATACCCCATCATTACATTGTCGCCCTTTACATATATCACTCCCGCCTTATCCGCCGGGTCTGCCGAATCAACGCGTGCCGTCATCCTGTCCACTACCCTGCCACAGGAGCCCGGACGGGCCTCATTCCACGGCGCATAGGAGATAAGCGGGGCACACTCCGTCATACCATAGCCTACCGTGAACGGAAAATCTATTCTGCGCAGAAATTCCTCCACATCCTTATTCAGTCCGGCACCGCCTATTATCATCTCCTGCAATTCTCCTCCGAACGTATCCGTCAGCCGCTGCTTTATTTTGGCAAGCAGATGATCATCCACAAACGGCACATGCATCAGTATCCTCATGAGGGGCTTGTCCAGTAGCGGGAACACCTTCGTCTTGATAATCTTTTCTATAATCAGCGGCACCGACACTATCAATTTAGGATGCACCTCGGCAAAGGCATCCATTATCACTCGCGGAGATGGCGTGCGGGTCAGGAAATGCACGTGACATCCCTTTACAAATGGATGTATCAGCTCCACCACCAACCCATACATATGGGCAAGGGGCAACATGCACACCAGTCCGTCAGTCGGTTTCAGAAATATCAGATCATCTATTGTGAATTGCAGATTCGACCACAGATTGCGGTACGACAGCATCACACCCTTGGAGAATCCTGTGGACCCCGACGTATAGTTTATCAACGCCAGTTCATCAAGGTTCTCTTCATATACCTGCACATCCTTGGGTCCGAAGCGTTCGGGATATGCAAGACCGAAATATTCATTCAATCTGGCGCGTACATCCTTCAGACGCTCGTTCTTCGACATCAGAAGCGAATAGTCGGCAAGCAGCAGCACACCCTCCAGTTCGGGCATGAGTGCCGGATCGAGGTTCTCCCAGATGTAGCTGTCTATGAATAGCAGTTTTGCCTCGCTATGGGTCACCAGATGATGTATATTGTCTGGCTTGAACTCGTTCAGTATCGGCACCGCTACTGCACCGTATGTCACCGTCCCCAGGAAAGCCACAGCCCATTGCGCTGAGTTCTTACCGCACAATGCCACCTTGTCTCCCGGCTTCACGCCACAATGTTCAAACATTATGTGCAGCTTCATTATTTTCCGTGCCACATCTTTATATTGATACGACACACCGTTGAAGTCGGTCAGTGCCGGATGCTCCCAGTTGGCTGTTATAGCCTGCAATATATATCCATTGAGTGTATTTCTATATTCCATATTGACAAATAGTAATGTTTCAGGGCAAATTTATTAATATTTAAAATATAAACAATATGATTTATGCTTAGTTTTTACTACCGAACCGAATTTAGTGCTTACATTTGCATATCAGAAAAAATCATATAAATCTCATAACGTTATGAAATATCGTCTGTTTATTAATT
>CAJTMM010000007.1:6104-54951 GCA_910577465.1 uncultured Muribaculaceae bacterium
ACTACTCCTAAGTACACTGTCAACGTGACTTTCACCCCCGATGAAGACGGCATGCAACTCTACATGCTCGATTACGATTCCGGCAACAAACTCGATAGCGCCATCGTTGAAAATGGCGTAGCCGTCTTCAAGGGCATTATTGAAAAACCCGTCATGACTCAATTGGTTCTTGACGGCTCTCGGGCAGGACAGTTCATACTCGAAGCCGGCAATACCGACATCACCCCCGCCGAGCGTAAAGTTGTCAGCACCGGCACTTTAAATAATGTGCTGTCTGATTTGTCTAAACAGCAGTCAGCTTTGGCACAGGAATTCCGCTCTCTTCCTAAGGATTCTACTTCCCAGGCGCGTCGCGACGAAATCCTTGCCGCCTACAATGCCTTAAACGACTCCGTATTCCAAGCCAATGTCGACAATGCCGTTGGATTGAACCTCTTCCTTCAGAAAGCATACGAATTTGACCGCCCCGGTCTTGATGAGCAACTGGCTAAATATCCCCAATTCGCCAACTCTGTCCGGGTTCAGAAACTACGCAAGGCATTGGTTAACAAAGAAGAGACATCCGTTGGACACAAATTCAAGGATTTTGCCATTACCAACGACGGCAAAACGCAGAAACTCAGCGACTACGTAGGTAAAGGCAAATACACCCTCGTGGATTTCTGGGCAAGCTGGTGCGGTCCATGTATCCGCGAAACCAAGGTGATAAAGGAACTTTACAATAAATACGCCGACAAAGGACTCGAAGTACTTGGCGTTGCTGTTTGGGATGAACCCGCCAACACCTTGAAAGCCATCGAACAGCACCAATTGCCTTGGAAACAGATTATAAATGCACAGACCATTCCCACCGACATCTATGGCATATCTGGCATCCCATGCATAATCCTGTTTGACCCGGAAGGCAACATCATAAGCCGCGATAAGCAAGATCAGGAACTCATCAACGATGTTGATGCCGCAATGGCAAAAGCCCTCGACGCCCAAAACTAATCCTCCCTCCCACGGATAAAGTAGCTGTATCCCCCACGGACACAGCTACTTTTCTTTCATCCCCCCCAATAGGAGCGAGGGCATCCCGGGGCGAGGGCATCTTGCCCTCGTACCATCCACCAACAAAAACACCAACAAACCGGGGCGAGGGCATCCTGCCCTCGTATCATCCACCAACAAAAAAACACCAACAAACCGGGGCGATAGCATCCTGCCCTCGTACCACCCACCAACAAAAAAACACCAACAAACCGGAGCGAGGGCATCCTGCCCTCGTATCATCCACACCAACAAAAAACCACCAACCTAATTTATTTCATAATAGCCGAAGAAGCACCTGATTGTTCACCGACTTCATTACCTCGTTGTACTTTCTTTCCGTAATTGAACGTATATGTAACCGACATATTCAACCGGCGGTGATAATAGTTCCCACCCTGCAATTTGGTTTCGGAGTAAAGCGGTGTGTCTATGGTCTGTGTCGCTCCAAGCCAGTCGCTACGAAAAAGACTCATAGCCGTAAGCCTTATGTTCCACCCCCATTTACTCCACCCTGCAAGCAGTTGGTAGAAGTCACGGTCTTTATAATAGGCGGCATGGTTGCCTTGAATTGTACGTCCCGGCGTTTGGTAGGAAGCCTGAAAATAAAAGTTATTCAGATAATATGTTGCCGAAGCATTAAAGGCAAACGGATATTTCGACAAATCATAGTACCCTGTAAGCCGATATAGGATTATAGATGGTTGTGCGGCAAGTTGCAATTTATTATTTAGCAACTTATAATTAAACGACATACCTAATGTGGTCCGCTGATACTTACCGTCGGATATAAAACTTTTCAGTAGTGCATGCCCGCCTTGATATGGTGAATACACCGGTACATACAAATTATATTCTCCGAAATATTGTGCATAAAATGCGGCTGAAAAATTATTGCACGGCATCCAGTTGTACTGAAGGTTGAAATTAACCTGGCGTGATAATTTCAAGTCGGGGTTACCGGTCTGGTACATAAGCTCGTTAACCTGCAAAATATTAGGAGTCTTTTCACTTGCTCCGGGATAATTTGCTCCCAAGTGGAAGAAAGCGCGTAGCGAATGGCGATTTGAGGGCGAAAACGCCGCAGATACATTCACTACAGGATAAAACTCGCTGACCGATGTGGAATTGATTTGGTTGCGTTCCCACTGTAAAGCAACATCTGCATTTACGTTCCACGGTCGATTGGAAAAGTTATAACCGACGGTTGCTCCGGCGTAGGTATCGGAAAAATCATTATCGTATGGAGTAGATCCATAATAAGATACGTCGTTATGGGTTGAGCCGCCCGATGCTTTTAGAAACACTTTCTGCTTCTGCGACAAAATTTTGTACAACGTAGCGGTTCCTCGAACCTGCCACGCATTCTCTTTTGAGATATTCTCAATCACATCATCATCCGGAAGCGATGAACGATAGGTATAGTCGTAGTTTGTATGAGAATAATTCGCAGAGGGATTTATGTTTAGGTGAAATTTGTGAGGAAGAATAAAATAGTAGCTTCCTTGCCAAGATACCCGGCGTGTGGTGTAGGGTTCGTTCCTTGTATAACTTGTATAAGAGGAGTTGGCGGACGCACCCGGAGAAAATGAAAGGCTGCCGTTGGTTTCCGCAAGAGGTGATTGGTCAAAAGTGAAGCCTACGGTATTCGATACTTGGATTTTGTCGGAATCATATACAGCCCTGAAAGTTACCGGGTATTGGTTGTATTTGAAATGAGCGTTGTCAAATATCTCGCTGCGCGTTATCTCCTGTGCCACACCCTCCTTGTCCTGTAAGGTGTATTTGCCGATATAAGAGGTACCGACGTGCTTGTTATCGTGGTTTGACGTGCCGGCGTATAGATCATACATCATACGCTTGTATGCGAATTTTGAATATACCGATGCGCGGTTTGATAATCCTACAAGGAAGTTTTCATTAAGTGTCAGCTTCGTATAACCGCCGTATTCATAACGCTGCATTATAAAGTTGACAACGTGCTCGTTTCCATTGAAGCGAGGGTCGGTCGGAAAATCCAGATACTCCACACGTCGGACATCGGAGGTCAGCAATCCCTCTATCTCCTGCGAGGAAGCAGGCAGGTAATTGATATAGATTGATACATTCTGCCCCGACAATGTTGTTACGGCATTATCCACAAGATTAATGGTGATTTGAGGGATAGCCAGTTGCTGTAACAGGTCAACGGCATTTTGAGCCGATGACTTCTGTTTCTTGTTCGGAATGAAAGTTGATGAAGTTGCAGATGTTTGCTGCATCTGCGCCACCACAACTACCTCGTTAAGTTCCTGTGTCTTTACACTGTCAGGCGGTGCCGTTTGGGCTAACCCCGCGAAAGCGGCGGTTGACATAATGATGAATGAGTAAATTCGCATAGTTACACGCGTTAAGATTAGTAATCAGACACAGGAACCTAAAAACCGGAACCATCAATTCCACGTATTTCCCAAAATGCCATAGACAGACCTACGCCCATCCAATCGCAAATCTACAATAAATCTTTGAACCATAACATCCCACACAAAAAAATCCCCCACAAAAGTGCAAATTCGCACACCACCCCCACCTCCCCCCCTCTATCTTTGCACCAACAAACCAAGCAAGCACATCCCGGAGCGAGGGCATCTTGCCCTCGTACACCCCACAAACCCTACCTTAAAGTCCCTAACGACCTTAAAGTCCTACCCCTGCTCCCCACCCATCAAAAAGAGGGTAAAATCCCCACTCTCCGACCCCCACCATCCCCGACACAAAACCGCCGCCACCCACAAACATTCCTAATTCCTCACTCCTAATTCCTAATTCCCCAAACAGGCGGCAAGAGCACATTGACATTCTTAAAATTTTATTTATACCAAGGCTCTATGATGAACCGACACGGTTAAATATCCCGGCACATTTCATATTGTTTCCCGGCTATTGATATTCCGCAATGCTTTAGGAAACCCTCCAAGGTATGACATGGAATTTCCGTATTTATAACCTTCACTATTGGCGATGTCATTGATTGGGCAGCTTGACACATCAGGGCTGTACCGATTCTATTTCTACGGAACTTCTCTTGTACGGCAATTTGGGTAATGTCGCCTGAATATTTATCAAACACGCAATATCCCACAGGGTTACCATCAATAAATGCGCATAAACAAGTCACATCATTACCGGCACGCACTATTGATTCCACTGAATTTTGCCATGATGGCTTGAAATCCCCGATATCTGATAGTCGACTAATCATATCAGCATCGCAGATGTCAATTGTTACTGAATGGTTATTATTCACATGCTTGAGCACCTCCTCTTTATTAGCTCTGAAATAATAAAACTCACGGGTAACATTAAATCCCAATCCCTTGTACACCGAAATAGCCTTGTCATTATGCTGAAGCACTTCCAATACGTATCTCTTTATTCCGGCATTTTTCAGAAAGGGAAGCGAATACTCGAATATACGCGGTGCAAGTCCCATTCCACGATACTCTGGAAGGGTTGCGGTCCCGGTATCGTAAGCAGTGAGACAACCACCCATCATACCCACACCATTGAGAGTGAATGCCGCTATTTCATCTTGATGTGTGAATGCCGCGAATGACAATTTATTGCAGAATCCCCTCCTCTTCAACATGGCGCTCACCTCCGTCCGGCTGAATTTAGTGTCATAATCTGAAAAAGCCTTTTCAAAGGCAATCAGCACACAATCCATGCTGCAATGTTCGAGACTGTCTATACGTGTTATTTCATCCATACAATTAAATGGGTTTAAGTATCAATGAATAAAAGTGTTCAGTAATGATGTTGCCGAGTAAATCGGTTGTATCATATATCGTATGGCTATATGTGAACCCGCATTTTTCAGCAACTCTTTTGGAATTTTGATTCTCATTGCGGAAACATATCCATAACCGTGTTATATCATTTCCCTCCCGGCATTTGTTTATTAATGCTTTGACCGCCTCGGGAATCAATCCCAATCCCCAGTATGGTTTGCCTATCCAATATCCTATTTCGGCATCGCGGTTATTAGGACTATCGTTATTTGTGATTCTGTCAGCCGGCATCAGACCGCAGCATCCTACCGGTTCTCCGCTATCTTTGATTACTACGGCATATACATCCGGTGCGGCAAACACGCTACTGATTATCTCCCTGCTGTAATCTACCGACGGATGTGGAGCCCAGCCTGCTATGGGGCCAACATCCGGATCCGATGCATATTTGAACAACGACTCGGCATCAGTCTCCATCCACGGGCGCAAAATCAGTCGGTCTGTCTCTATAATCATCATTCCAGTATCTGTTTTAACGATTCATCGCAGAATAGCGTAGGCGTGAATTCCACTATTTGATAGTCGGCTATCTGGTTTATTCGAAATGGGTCGTGTGACAATATCTCTTCAGCGGCATTACGGCTGTTTGTCTTCAGCATTATTACTCCTCCCTCGCGTGGCACACGGGGACCGGAGGTGATGCAAATGCCTGATGCGTAACATTCGGCAAGAAAAGCCCTGTGTTCGCCAAGAAATCTATCTACCTCTGTCAGTGGTTTTTTATAAGTAAGAATTGCTATAAACATAATCTGAGTTTTTAATTGGTATGCTTTTTCCTCAATCGGGGGAATAATTTGCGCATTCGTGTTAGACGCGGATGAATGGCGGGAGATGCTACCACACCGCTGACCGCAACTATTATCATGGTCAATCCTGCGATATCCCTAATCGTAAGAACCTCACCGAACACCATGACGCCGAAGAACACAGCCGTCACAGGTTCCAGTGCGCCGAGAATGGCGGTAGGTGTTGATCCGATATATTGTATGGCTGCTGTAGTACACAGAAATGATATTGCCGTAGGGAATATGGCAAGTGCCAGAACGCATCCCCATAAGTACCAGTGCTCGGACGATGGATATTGTACCTCTCCGCTGAGCCAAAGACGTACAGCAAAAAGCGACAGCCCGAACAGCAGTACATAAAACGTCACAGTCAGGGTGGCGACATTGCGTAAGCCGGTTCTGTTTACAGCCACGATGTATATGGCGTATGATAGCGCGGAAGCTATGACCAATACCGTACCGGTGAAACTGAGTGTCACATCTCCGCTCCCCTTATACAGCATGGCTATGCCGCCAAGGACAAGGGCTATACATGCTATGGTCATCAGTGATAGCCGTTCATGGAACATGACTGCCATGATTACCGCAACCATAATCGGATATACAAATAATATTGTTGAAGCTATACCGGCATCCATGTATGTGTAGCTCAAGAATAGCCCCAATGATGAAAATGCCACTACCAAGCCCATTACGATAAGTGTCGATAGGTCACGCACACTTACCTTAAAGCTTCGCCCTCGTGCCATAATCATGATTCCCAATATCGGAATTGCAAACAGATACCTGAAAAACAGCACTGAATCCGCAGTCATGCCTTCCCCGTATAGAGGTAAGGCAAAAAGCGGATTCATACCGTATGTGGCTGCTGCAACTATCCCAAGGATATACCCTTTGGTCTTAGTTCCCATACGTGCTATATACCTTTTCTATTTATTCAGCTTGGCGCCCTTACAACCTTTGACACCGCCACCCATTGAAAATATATTCTGGTCGTAACTGATAGTTTTCATTCCCTGTTCACGCTTGCGTTTCAGCGCGAGTTTTACAAGGCGGTCCATCAACTTGTCAAAGGATATGCCGGTAGCTTCCCACAGATAGAAAGAGAGCGAGCCGGGTATGGTGTTGATTTCGTTGACATATATCTCTCCATTGTCGGCATCCATGATTACATCCACGCGGCTCACGCCATGACACGACAAAACCCTGAATGTCTCACTGGCAAGGAAACGGATACGTTCACTGACTGCTTCGGGCAAATCGGCAGGAATGCGTTTTTGTGATGCCTGCATACCTTTTGCGCCTTTTGAACCGCCCATATATTTATCCTCGTACGACAGGATTTCGCCACTCTTTATCGGCTCCTCGCATACAGATGTCTGATATTCGTCGCAGTCTCCGAGTACCGAGCAGTTTACCTCATGCAGATTTTCCACCATGTGCTCCACTATTATTCGTGTGGAATAGCGTTCGGCATCCTCTACCCGCTCCAGCAATTGTGCGCGGTCCTTAGCTCGTCCGATACCCACGCTGGAACCCAGGTTAGCCGGTTTTACAATTACCGGATACCCTAACGTTGATTCTATCTTATCAATAAGCTCGTCACGTTTGGCAAACCATTGTTTGTCCGTGAACCATACATAGTCCACCACGGGAATATCACATGCCTGGAGTATCATTTTCATGGTTATCTTATCCATGCCGTTGGCGGATGCAAGTACATTACATCCGGCATACGGAATACCGATGGCGTCCAATATTCCTTCAAATGTACCGTCCTCGCCGTATGAGCCATGTAGCACAGGAATCACTACATCTAATTTGGAAACTATTCCATTGCCGAACAACGGACGTTTGCGGGCATACAGATTGTAGTCACCACGAATGGGTTCCATATATACCTCCTTGCACTTAGCCAACAACGCAGGTACATCTCTGTAATTAGCTACATCGAGCAGTGCATCGCCGGTGTACCAGTGTCCCTGTTTCGTAATATATATGGGGGTTACATCATACACCGAGCGGTCTATTGCGCTCATTGCCTGGGATGCTGATATCACAGATATTTCATGTTCGGTGGAACAACCGCCGAAAAATACTCCAATATTCGTTTTCATTATTATATGATAATATGATTTGGTTAATTACTTGAATGTATCGGGAAGATCGTTTTCATAGAGTATGGTATCACCGCTCTTTATGATAGATGTAAGCAGTTGCTGTGCCGCTGTAAACGTAGGCGCTGTATGAACTGTTATATTTGAATCTCCCACACTGTTTATTCCTTCCACTATCGCTTCTCGGTTGTATTCGCCCACCACAATCGCCACATCAGCACAAGTCGCGATTTTGGCGCCAAAAGCACGGTTAAGCTCATATTGACTTTCACCTAACTCTATCATGCCCGGTGTAATCACGTATCTGCGACCGGATTTCATTGATGCGAGTACGTCAAGTGCCATTGCCGAGCCGGTAGGATTGGAGTTGAACGCATCATCTATAATTGTTACGCCACCTGATGTGCGCTTCATGTTCAGTCGATGCTCCACTTGTTCTATCTTTTCTACCGCGTGGCGTATTTTATCCTCTGGTACATTGAGGGACAACGCTACTATTACAGCGGCTATGAGATTTGAGACATTGCATTCACCAACAAGTTTAGTGTGTAGTTTAATGCTGTGTCCCTCCCCTTCAATCACAAATGTGGTTCCGGACTCATCGTAGACTACTTCAGTGGCAACATAAGCTGCGTTGGCACAGTTAGACACTCCATAGCGAATACATTTTACATTATCCACTTTCCTTGATGCCACGAATGGGAAGTCATCATTTACCACAGCCAGACCATCAGCGGGAAGTGCGTCAACAAGTTCGAATTTTGTCCGCTGTACATTCTCTATGCTCTTGAATGACTCGAGATGCTGTGGACCTACTGCCGTCACTATTCCAACTCGGGGATGAACCAAATCGCAGATTTCCTTTATGTCACCGGTTTGCTTTGCACCCATCTCACAAATGAACACCTCTGTGTACGGTTTCATATATTCACGTATGGTACGTATCACACCGAGTGTGGTGTTGAAGCTGCCGGGTGTCATAAGCACATCAAATTTCTCCGACAGTATTCTTTGCAGGTAATGCTTTGTGCTTGTCTTACCATAGCTGCCGGTTATACCGATGACTGTTAAGTCCGGCATGGAATCCAATATCTTGACCGCTTCATTGTAGTATTTCCTGTTTATGGCTTTTTCCAATGGCATGAGCAGATATACTGCGGCTAATGTAACTACATGTGATACACAATAAAGCCCTAATGAAGCTACGGCGGTAAAATATACGGCACGTGGAATATTGGTGTACGCACCGCAGATATATGCCACGGCTATTATAATAGCACTCAGTACCAGCATGGTAGTGTATATGCGTTTCACACGATTTGTCCAGACGAGCGGCTTTTTATATTTTTTACCAATAAGCGTTATTGCGGAACCGGCGGTGAAAATTCCTATTAGCGCCATGGACCAAATCTCGTTGTTGAATGTCACGAAAGAGATTAATAAAACGCACATACCTATCAAGCGACTATAGGATGTCGTATCGCCTGATGAGCGCAACCATCTCATGTATCTTTCCGGACGATATGAGTTTTGTTGCATCATCATCAAATCACGCGCTAACTCTGCCAAGAGGTTGCATACGCTCAATAATGTTACGAATATAAACGTACAGATTAAAACGGTATTCATGTCTTTTTATATATCATTTAGCTGACAAGAAACTGCTCAGTACGGCAGCAAATTGTCGTGGATTATCTAAAAAACTATAATGTCCACATGCCGGGAAACTTACTAATCCTGCATCCGGAATCAAGCGTTCCATTATTTTTGCATCTTTCAAAGGTGTCGCTGTATCATTGTCTCCCCAGATTAGGAGTGTCGGGGCTTTGATTTGCGGCATCACACTTTTCAAGTCCTCGTTGACTACCTTACTTAATATTGCACGCATTTTGGGCGATGCACTATTATAGTCGGCTGATCCTCGTTTGGCTCTTTGGGCTTCAATCATTGATGCGGCTTTTTCTTTTCCATGAACTATCTGTAGCCACTTTTTCATCAGTTTAAAAGAGTACACCTTTAGATAGTATTTTAGAGGTCGTGCAGGTTTCACTCCTGCGGCATCAACCAATATCAGCTTATCTACTTCATTACGCGATGCATACAGAATACCGACACGACCACCGAACGAATGCCCCAACAGTGCCGGACGTTCTAATCCTAACTGCGTCACCATCTCCTCTATAAGATGGGTGTATTCTTCGACACCCCATACAGAATCAGGTTCCGGTGTCTCTCCGAATCCGGGGAAATCTATATTGTACACAGTATGGGTTGCGGATGCTGTTTTCTCGACAGATGCAAGAGTGGTATGGTTACACCCCCAACCATGCATGATAATCAGAGGATTGCCTGTCCCGGATACTGTATAGTGCAACGGTATGTTATTGATAACAATAGTACGCATGTTCACTACATATTAATATGTGCAAAGTTAAGCATAATAGTTGATACTTTGTCTTGTTTTATGCAGTATGTATGTGGCTTTAATAAATAGGATTGTGTAGTTAAATCTAATTAATATTATTAAATTTAATTGTAATAATCATGAAATCCGGTTTAGAATAAGTAGTTTAGCTTTTCTTAAACATTCGCATCATATCTGATGTGGGAAATTATCGCACAATGAAAAAGATTTGCTGTTGTATTCTTATCGCTTTTATATGGGTATCTATTAATGCTGATACGCATCATTTATTACCGAAGCCACAAATCAGCCACTTCATGAAAGATTCGTGCTTTGCATTAAATCGTGCTATAGCATTAGACATTCCGTATATAGGAGACAATGACCCGGCGGTTGATGAGGAGCTTGATAAATTGATAAATTATCATGGCGGTTCAGTAGATTCATCATCTGATATATTGATACGGGTATCACTTGACACTGTTGTGAATGCTGAATTTCAAGATGAAGCATATAACCTGAATATAAGACCTCAGTCAATCGACATTAAGGCATCGACCCTAAGAGGTGCGTATTGGGCGGTACAGACGTTGTGGCAACTTGCCGAAGACAATTCATTATCTGTCAATTGTGGAGAGATAACCGACTGGGCTGCTTTTAGAGTCCGGGGATACACCCATGATGTCGGTCGCGGATTTATCGAATTTTCTGAACTAAAGAATCAGATAGATAAATTATCCCGATATAAAATCAATACATTTCATTGGCACCTTACTGAAAATCAGGGTTGGAGAATTGAAAGCAGGATTTTCCCGCAATTAGTGGCTGACGAAAGTTTCACTCGTTTACATGGTAAATATTACACCATAGAACAGGCAAAGGAATTAGTCTGGTATGCTAACAGACATGGCATGACTGTGATTCCGGAAATAGATATGCCGGGACATAGCCAAGCGTTCCGCAATGCCATGGGGCATAGCATGCTTACTCCGGAGGGATTGGATGAGATGAAACAAATAATGACCGAAGCTTGCGAAACGTTTGCAGAAACACCGTGGATGCATATTGGTACGGATGAGTTGAGAACTGAAGATCGCGGTACGCTTGATTGGACTTCGTTTGTGCCGGAAATGGTATCACATATACGTAGCAAGGGCAAAAAGGTGGTGTCTTGGAATCCAGGTTACTCGTACTCTCCGGCAGATATTGACATGATACACATGTGGAGCAGTTCCGGACGACCCATTGCGGGGGTTCCTACCATAGATTCACGATATCATTATGCCAATCATTTCGATAATTATGCTGATATTGTGAGCTTATATAAATGTAATATTGCTGAACAGGAGAAAGGTAGTAACCAATACGCAGGAGTGATAGTGTCATTTTGGAATGACCGTTATCTACCCTCCGACGATGCCATCATCAGACAGAATAGTCTTTATTCATCAATGCTCGCTATTGCGGAACGGGCGTGGCTTGGTGGCGGAGATGGTTATTTCCCCAAGGTTGGAACCATATTAAAGGAATCTGATACGGATTTTTTTGATTGGGAGAACCGATTCCTTTATCATAAGGCACATTACTTAAATAATGAACCGATAGCATACGTTAGACAGGCAAATGTCAAATGGCGTATTACCGATGCATTCCCTAATCACGGAAATCTTACGGCTTCGTTCCCTCCTGAGACATCAGGCATTGACGATTCGTATATATACAATGGTGAAGTCTATGGAGTTGCCGACGCTTTAGGTGCCGGAGTCTATCTAAGGCATGTTTGGGGAACATTGGTTCCCGGATTCTATAATAATCCGCAGCCTAATCATACAGCCTACGCATATACCTATGTATATAGCCCGATAGAACAGCCGGCTGGTTTGATGGTCGAATTCCAGAATTACAGTCGTTCCGAATCAGACTTGCCACCGGCTCAAGGCAAGTGGGATTATAAGGAAAGTAAGATATGGCTTAACGATATGGAATTAGTGCCACCGGTATGGGAAAACGTTCACTCTGTAAAAAGCAATGAAATCACGCTCAAAAATGAAAATCTTGCTGCACGTAAGCCAATACCGGTAACCTTGAACAAGGGTTGGAATAAAGTATTTATGAAACTTCCTATAGGTGCATTCTCGCAAAATGAGATACGATTGGTTAAGTGGATGTTCAATTGTGTGTTCACCACTCCTGATGGTCTTGATGCGTTGGATGGTTTAGTCTATTCACCGGATAAGCAAGTCGACAATCAAGGAGACTGATTAGGTATTAATAATTATCTACGGCTATTATTCTGGAACCTAACTGATTGCTTGATTCGGATTCTCGAATTAAACGTATTTGTTATGCGTGACATTTATTCCGGTTGATACTTTTTTGTAATTTTATCCCACAATAACTACAAACTATGCTTATAATAATTCTCATATTGGCAATATTGCTTTGTGCATCAATTCTATTTTATTGGAGAGCAAACCGAAATAATTCTTTAATCAGAGAACAGGTAGCCAGATTCCAAGAAAGATTACAGTTGTCTGAGACTGAGCGACAGCGATTGTATGATGAACTGAATCTGATTAAGAGGGAAAGGGATTCTGCAATTACTGCGAATGCAACTGTGGAAGAGAAATTGCGCCATAGCGAGATTGAAACATCCAGACTACAAAAGCTAATTGATGATCTTAAGGAGTCCCATAACGAGGAACTCAAAAAAAACGAGGAATATCAGAAACAGTTGCTGCAGCAATCAGAAGCCAACTTCCGTCTTATGGCTAATGATATAATGGAACGCCATACAGCGACTATGCGTCAGCAAAATGAGCAACGGCTCGGTGAGATATTGACACCTCTAAAGGAAAACATTGATAAGTTCCGTCATGATGTATCGGAATGTTATTCAGCCGAGGCTCGTGAGCGATTCTCCCTTCAGGAAAAGATAAAGGAATTGATAGAAACGAATAACAATATCGGCCGGGAAGCAAAAGAGCTGACTACGGCACTGCGTGGAAACTCAAAAAAACAGGGCGATTGGGGGGAACTTGTCCTTGAGTCGATATTGGAAAATTCCGGATTGCGACGTGGTGAAGAATTTACCGTACAGCAGCAATCTGATGATCTTGGACATGCATTGCGAGATGAGGATGGTCGCGGATTACGCCCTGACGTAGTGGTGCATTACCCGGGGGGGAGAGCTATGGTTATTGATTCCAAGGTGTCTCTGACTGCATTTGTCGATTTTGTAAATTGCGAGGACGCCGGTCTACAGGAACAACATGGTAAGCGTCACCTCCAGTCGGTCATCAAGCATATTAATGAATTGAGTGCAAAGAACTACCAAAATTATGTAGGCACTGAAAAACTTGATTTTGTGATGATGTTCATCCCTAACGAAGCCGCATATTCCGCAGCTATGACCCTCGACCCTACACTCTGGCAAAAAGCTTACGACAAGCGCGTATTGATAGCTTCTCCTACTCAATTGGTGGGATCGTTGAGATTGATAAAACAACTGTGGAGCCACGACCGTCAGACACGTAACGCCATTGAGATAGCTGAAAAGTCCGGTCAAATGTACGACAAGTTTGTGGGATTTTTGACGGATATGGAAAAAATAGAAAAATCTCTCGCGTCAACCCAGTCCGCATACGATAATGCTATGAAAAAGCTATATACGGGTACCGGTAATCTCATCTCACGTGCTGAAAAGCTACGTGAACTCGGCATAAAAACTACAAAAAAGCTGGCGAGCCGGAATCAATCGGATGAAGAGTAGTCACTCAATCTAATGCGTAAACGTTGACGGGCGTAATATATCCGGCTTTTGATAGTTCCCACAGGCAGATTCATGTGTTCAGCGATTTCCGCATATTTGTATCCTGCAAGATGCATGGAGAATGGAACACGATAATCAGCCGAAAATTCATTGATGGCATCGTGAACTTCGTGCATCGTATAAGTATTCTCAGGTGAGCTGTATCCCGAATCCTGTGGCATGTTAAGATGGTATAGGTCATCAGTCGTATCTACCTTAGTCGCGCATCTTACAGCCCTGCGGTAATTGTTTATGAATATATTGCGCATAATAGTAAACACCCACCCTTTGAAGTTCGTATTCTCCATGTATTTATCCTCATTGTCGAGAGCTTTCAGTGTGGTGTCTTGCAACAAATCGTAGGCATCGTCGCGGTTCGATGTAAGTATGAATGCGAAATTCAGCATATTACCCTGTAACGCTAATAACTTATCTTGAAATTTTCTGCTGATCATAATAAATATTGAAAAGATAAAGAATCTACTGTCTCTTTTGAAACCAGAACACTTTAGTTAATGTTTTATGTCAGTAGCATTCAATTGCTGATTTTATGCTTTTCAAAACTTTTTTATAAGATTTTACCTTAAAATTAACAGGTTGTCATGCATTACCGCATTTAATATTGCCTAAAAATGCTTATTACAAAAAAAGTGACTAAATTTGCGCCACAAATACCTATCAGGATTAATGGAGAACCAAGATAAACAAGAACTGCTCGACAAACGCTATTTAAGAATGGCTACTATTTGGGCTGAGAATTCATATTGCCAACGGCGACAGGTCGGCGCGATACTTGTAAGCGGGCAAATGATAATATCCGACGGTTTCAACGGTACGCCTGCCGGATTTGAGAATATTTGCGAAGATGTCAATGGTATAACCAAACCCTATGTCCTGCATGCTGAAGCCAACGCTATATCAAAAGTGGCACGCAGTAACAACTCGTCACAGGGGTCTACTCTATATGTTACGGCATCGCCGTGCCTTGAATGCGCAAAACTGATTATACAGGCTGGTATAGCAAGAGTGGTATATAATGAATTGTATCGTATCACTGATGGAATTGACCTGCTTAAACGTGCAGGGGTGGAATGTGTCCACATTGAAAACCTTTAAGATATATGAATCCTAATTTCAAACGCGCGGGAGTGTGGATTCCCGTGATTATCGCCATAACATTCTGCGCCGGTCTGTGGATAGGCTCACGATTATTCGGCGGTGTGCAAGAAGATGATGTATTTGCTAAAGTGAATCGCATAATGCACTATGTTTCGGCAGAGTATGTCGATGATGTGAATATAGATAGCCTTATAGAGCAATCCATTCCGGATATGATGGCGAAACTTGACCCCCATTCAAGCTACATCTCCGCATCTGATTTCCAATCCGTGAATGATGAATTGGAAGGGTCATTCAGCGGTATCGGCATATCATTCAACATGCTTACCGATACTATAACCGTGCTTGAAGTCATTTCAGGCGGACCTTCTGAGAAGGTAGGGTTGATGCCTGGCGATAGAATCATAACAATCAATGACTCATTGGTTGCCGGACAGAAATGGAGCAACGAACGCGTGATAAAGAATCTACGCGGTCCACGGGACTCAAAAGTAAAATTGGGTATAAAACGAGCTACATCACCAGATTTGCTTACTTATGAGGTTACACGTGGGGATATTCCTATGACTTCCATTGACGCAAGTTATATGCTCGACGACCAAACCGGATACGTAAAAGTGAACAAATTTGGTCGGACTACTTATGCTGAATTTTTGAACTCATTAGTCGACCTCCGTGGGAAAGGAGCAGAGCGTTTTGTGCTTGACTTGCGTGGCAATGGTGGCGGATTTATGGAAATGGCTATATTGATGGCTAATGAGTTTCTACCGGCGGGTAGCCCGATTGTGAGCACACATGGCCGCATACCCTCAGCTGAATCCAGCACTTATGCGGATGGTACCGGAGCATTCCAGCAAGCGGAAGTGGTGATATTGCTTGATGAGTTTTCAGCAAGTGCAAGTGAAATTCTTGCCGGTGCTATCCAGGATAATGACCGTGGACTTATAGTGGGACGGCGGTCATTTGGCAAAGGACTGGTACAACGCCAAATAGAATTGCCTGACAGCAGTGCCATACGTCTTACCACCGCCCGCTACTATACACCATCGGGCCGCTGCATACAGAAAACTTATACACCCGGAAAGTTGGAAAGCTATGGGCTTGAGATTGCGGATCGTTACAATCATGGTGAAGGATTCAGCGCAGATAGTGTGCATCTGGATAAGTCACAAACCTATTATACTATAGGTGGCCGAACCGTTTATGGTGGTGGTGGTATAATGCCGGATGTGTATGTGCCTAACGATACCAGTGGAATTTCCACCTACTATATTAATGTCGCTAATGCCGGTTTGCTTCAGAAATATGCCTTTAATTATGCCGACCGGCATAGAGCAGAACTGAAGAAGGCGTCTGGAGTCAAGGAACTAATGTCCATGCTTCCTTCCGACGACGTTATATTGCAGGATTTTGCTTCATTTGCACAACGAACTGAAAACATACCTCCAAGGTGGTACTACATAAACCTTTCACGCAATCTGATTGTTAGTCAATTGAAAGCTTTGATAGCCCGTGACGCATTGGGAACCTCTGCATTTTATGAGGTAATTAATGGCAGTGATAATTCTGTAAGACGTGCTATGGAAGAATTTCGAAATGGCACAGTGCATATTCCTGTGACCGCTAATGCGACTAAATCAGACCGCTAATATGAAGAAAGAAGATATACGCCGACACGTCAAAGCCCGCAAAACATTGCTTGACAATGCAGAACGTCAAAAAGCTGCGTTAAGTGTATTCCGTAAGTTGGAGAATCTTGCGGCATTTGCCATGAGTGACAGGATACTGATGTACCATTCGCTCCCGGATGAATTGTCGACCTTGGAATTTATTGAGAAATGGCATAATCGCAAACGATTCTTCCTGCCCCGTGTAAATGGTGTGGACTTGGAGATATTACCATACGACCGTACACGTATGCACCTCGGAGCTTTTCGCATTGAGGAGCCAAGTGGAGATGATTGTCAAGATCCTGCCGATATGGAATTGGTTGTGGTACCTGCCGTTGCTTATGATATACATGGTAACCGTGTGGGCAGGGGTAAAGGATATTATGACCGTTTGTTACCTAAAATGCGAGCTTTAAAAATCGGCGTAGCCTACGATTTTCAGATATTTGATGAAATAGATATTGATTCTTTTGATATTCCTGTTGATATGGTTATAACCGAAACGAGGGTATTCAAACGAAAAAACAGATAACCAATTACCTGTATTCAGATACGTTTCCATATATTTGTATCAGTTGGCAAATAGCTTACAAAATTGTACCTTTGTGCCCTGTTAAGGAATAGGTATAATTAAATGGTCTCAATACAGAATCTAAGCGTTGAATTCAGCGCCAAGTCACTTTTTGATAATATTAATTATGTGATAAACCGCAAGGACAAGATAGCCCTTGTGGGTAAGAACGGTGCGGGTAAATCTACCATGCTTAAGATTATAGCCGGACTACAGAAACCAACATCCGGAAATGTAAGCGTACCTCAGGACACGACTATAGGGTATCTCCCCCAGCAAATGGAACTTAATGATTCCCTTACGGTGGTTGAAGAAGTGCGTAAGGCTTTCTCTCATCTGCATGATATGCGTGCACGTCTTGATGATATGAATGCGGAGTTGCTCGAACGTACGGACTATGATTCGGATTCATATCAAAAACTGATAGAGCAGGTGGCTAATCTTACAGAGCACCTTGCGATGGAGGAGAGCGAAAATGGGGAGGCTGAGATGGAAAAAACACTTATCGGACTTGGTTTCACCCGAAATGACTTTAACCGTCCGACGTCGGAGTTCAGTGGCGGATGGCGCATGCGTATTGAGCTTGCCAAACTACTGCTCACACACCCTGATGTACTGTTGCTTGATGAGCCTACGAACCACCTTGACATTGAGTCGATACAATGGTTGGAGCAGTTCCTTGTAACTAAGGCTAATGCCGTAGTGCTTGTGAGCCACGACCGTGCTTTTATAGACAATGTTACAAACAGAACCATTGAGATTTCACTGGGTAAGATATACGACTATTCTGTCAACTATTCAAAATACGTGGTGCTACGCCAGGAGCGTTTGGAACAACAGATGCGTGCTTACCAGAATCAACAGAAACAGATTCAAGACACAGAAGATTTCATAGAGCGTTTCCGTTATAAGGCGACAAAAAGTGTGCAGGTGCAAAGCCGTATAAAGCAGCTTGCTAAATTGGAGCGTATCGAGGTTGATGAAGTAGATACGTCGCATCTGAACTTGAAGTTTCCTCCAGCTCCACGTTCGGGAGACTATCCGGTTATTGCAGATAATGTTGGCAAGAACTATGGTGAACATCAGGTTTTTGACCATGCGACATTTACCATTAAACGTGGTGAAAAGGTAGCGTTTGTCGGTAAGAACGGTGAAGGAAAGTCGACATTGGTAAAATGTATAATGGGCGAAATTCCGTATAGCGGAAATCTGAAGATAGGCCACAATGTAAAGATAGGATACTTTGCGCAGAATCAAGCTCAGTTGCTTGATGGAGAAATTACGGTATTCGATACAATCGACCGGGTGGCAGTAGGAGACATTCGCACCAAGATACGGGATATTTTGGGAGCATTCATGTTTGGAGGAGAGGCGTCGGATAAGAAGGTGAAAGTACTTTCCGGTGGTGAAAAAACTCGCTTGGCAATGATACGGCTACTGTTGGAACCAGTGAATCTGCTTATTCTTGACGAACCGACCAATCACCTTGACATGAAGACCAAGGATATTTTAAAGCAGGCTATAAAGGATTTCAATGGTACGGTAATAGTAGTATCTCATGACCGTGAATTTCTCGACGGGCTTGTAGAAAAAGTATATGAATTTGGTGGAGGTAAGGTTAAGGAATGTCTTGGTGGAATCTATGAATTCCTTGAAAAGAAGAAACTGGCTTCTTTGGCAGAATTGGAACTATCTAAATCGCCCACCGCATCTCAGAAAACAAATAAAGACTCTGAAAAGAAAGCAGAACAAGACTCTACAGATTTCCCTGCATCGACTGGTAAAGCGGCAGCAAAGCTAAGCTACGCAGAACAGAAAGAGCATGACAAGCTTGTGAAACGTGTGCAAAAAAAGGTAACGGATGCCGAAAAAGAAATTGAGAGATTGGAGACTGAAATTGCGTCTGTTGAGACGGAAATAGCGCAAGGTGATTATAATGCTGACTTATATGACCGTCATGCAACTCTGCAGAAACAGTTGGACAACGCCATGAGTATCTGGGAACTGGCTACCATGGAGCTGGAGGAAATGAGCGCTCGGTAATATTGTCACATAGACAAACGCGAATGGCGAGTGTTGCCTAACATTGAAAGTTGGCTGCGTTCAGTATCACGTTTTACATAATACCGTATTATGGAATACAGCATTGCCTGAAATGGCGATAGCATCTCATCAGGATCGTTCCCAAGTATCAATTCTGATGCCAATGCAGTAGCTATTGCTGCCCGTTCCGATTCGGGTAATGATTTGATAGTGTCCACAACGTGCGATGAAATAATGATTGATGTATCCATGTCCTATGGTTATTAGAATTAATTATACTGCAAATATATATAGGTGGGTGTGCGGGATTGTGGGTACATGTTTGTTAATATATCTAAAATAGGAGCCACGCATAATAAAAACAAGTTCCCTAAACCATAGTGTTTAGGGAACTTGATATATTATGATTTATGCTCCGATGTTTCGGAATGCGGTTATTTACTACTTGTCAATTTTATGGTAGCGCTTTTTATGCCGGGGGATGTTGCTGTAAATGTAATAACTCCCGGTTCTTCCGATGTACGTACGATTGATGTGAGCTGTCCATGGAAAAGCGACATTTCCGGGGCTTGGAATGACTCTAATGATGCCGGGTCGCCATTGGCAGCAGCATGATAGCTTCCTTTGCCGGTCACCTTGAATTTAATTTTATTCGTGGCGTCAGGACATAGATTGCCGTTCTTATCCACAACCTTTACATTTATGAATGCCATATCTTTTCCGTCAGCGCTCAACGAGTTGCGGTCGGCGTTCAATTCTATATGGTGCGGTTTTCCGGCCGTGCGGATTTCTTTCTCAGCTGCGATATTGCCATCTTTGTCGTAAGCGACTACTTTTACAGTTCCGGGGGTATATTTAGTGTCCATCCACATCAAACGGTAACGTTTTTGGCGTTCAAAGTTCTTTTGGGCTGTCTCCGTGTAACTGCTGTCGATTCCGATTGATAAATCTTTCTTTCGGCGACCTTGGCTCACTCCATTTATAAACAACTCCGCTTCGGGATAATTAGTATATACAAATATCGGAGTCACCTCCCCTTCCCGACCTGGGAATGTCCAATGGGGAACGATGTGTAATGTTTCCTCATCTTTGTTCCAGTGACTGCGGTAAAGATAATAGCGGTCTTTTGGAATACCTGCGAGGTCAATAATTCCGAAAAGTGAGCTGTGGCTTGGCCAATTCGTATAATAGGGTGTCGGTTCGCCGAGATAGTCAAAACCGGTCCATACGAATTCGCCTATGGCGTACGGCAAATCCTCATGTTGTATGAAGTCATCCTCCGGCAGATTTGACCAGCCACAATGTTCCACATCATATCCGGAACTCTGATGGTCATCATATACTGCCATAGCCTTACGCTCAACAGGGAATTTATAAACTCCACGGGATGAAACAGTCGATGCGGTTTCACTACCCAACACTATTTGTTGCGGCAATTTGCGGTATGCTTCCTGATATTTGAATGGGCGGTAGTTGAATCCGGCGACATCCATTATTGCAGCAAAATTATTGTTCAACACGGCATCGGGGCCATCCATACCTTGGGTAACCGGACGCGTGGGATCCTCGCGGTGACATATATTTTGAAGGAAATAGGCTGTTTTGCAGTCACCTTCGTGCCATTGTTCGGAAACCTCATTTCCGATACACCACATCACCACAGACGGATTATTGCGGTAATGGCGTATAAGATTCACAAGGTCTTTTTCTGCCCATTCATCAAACAATAGGTTGTATCCGTTTTTGCATTTTGGTTTGCGCCACTCATCGAAACTCTCTGCCATAATCATCATGCCCATTTCATCGCAGGCTTTGATAAGTTCAGGGGCAGGCATGTTGTGGGAAGTGCGGATGGCATTACATCCCATATCTTTCAATATGCGTATCTGACGGCGTATGGCTGCGTCGTTTACCGCAGCTCCAAGAGGTCCAAGATCGTGGTGATTGCAGACACCTTTGAACACAGTGCGTTCACCATTCAGATAAAAACCGTCATTGGGGCGTATCTCTATTGACCGAATACCAAATGTGGTGGAATATTCATCTTTTACTTCGGTCCCCTTGCACAACTCTGATATCGCTGTGTACAAGTGAGGCGTGTCGGGACTCCATAGCTCAGGTTTGTCCACTATGAATGATTGCGATTGGATATTTCCGTATTTCAAGTCGGTTATCGGGGTAGACATCTCCCCTACTTTCTTACCGTTGGGATTTAAAATGGTGGTTTTTAGCGTGTATTCCCCATCGGCAGATATCTTTGGCAATTCCACCTCCGTTTTTACGTTGACACGTGCCCACTCTTTATTGACTTCGGGGGTCGTTACGTATGTTCCCCAAACAGGTATATGGGCGTCATCGGTGACAAGCAGATGTACGTTGCGATACAATCCGGCTCCCGGATACCAACGGGACGATTCGGGAAGGTTTTCCAATCGCACAGCAATAGTGTTCTTTTCCCCTTGATTGATTAAATCCGTAATGTCAAAGTAAAAAGAGTTGTATCCATAAGGCCAGTAGCCGGCTTCCTTTCCATTGACATATACACGTGCACGGCTCATGGCACCGTCAAAAATCAGATTTACCCTCTTTCCGTCGGTAAATTCAGGAATTTCCACCTCTGTACGGTACCATCCGGTACCGACAAACGGCAGACCTCCCGTACGTCCGGCATGTTCCATGGCCTCTTTTTGTCCATCTTGGGAAATAGCCACGTTCTGGCGGTCATTATCCCAGCTGAACGGACCGTAGATTGCCCAATCGTGCGGTACGGTCACGGATTGCCAATCAGAGTCGTTGACATCTTTTTTTGCAAATTCTTGACTGTCTTCGCGAGTGAACCGCCATCCCTTATCAAGCAATCTTTCAGTACGGGTTGCGGAACACACCGCCAGCAATCCCCCTAAGAGGAACGCTGTCATGGTAAAGATTCGTTTCATAACATTAATACTATATTTAGATACAAATATACGGATTATAGTTGTATATTTATCATAATGATTCACAATATCAATATAAATCATCACGTTAGAACTGATATGAAAAAGGATTATGCTATCGCGAACCGAGAATGGTTGAAAGCCAAGGCTTCCGAGCCAGGTGTTATACACATAGACAAGGGTATCTGTTATAAAGTAATATCGAGAGGTCGAGCCGATGGACCCAGCCCATCGCGTAACAGTGTTGTAGTCGTGCACTATACGGGAAAAACAATTAATGGAAAGAAGTTCGACAGCAGTCGTGGAGGAGCTCCCCTCGCCTGCCGGTTGCGAGACCTCATACAAGGATGGATTATTGCTCTGCCACACATGCATATAGGTGATAAATGGGAAATATATATCCCTGCAGAAATGGGCTACGGAAAGTTCTCACAGCCTGGAATTCCCGGAGGTTCCACTCTGATATTTGAAATAGAATTGCTTAATATCGGGTAATCGTTATTGCCGATAACGGCTATCGAAATTTACCTTGATAAATGATGTGGCGGTTGTTTGGACCACCATACCTTTGCTGTATAATTTTAAAAAATTACAGCGATGGCACAGCCTATATTTATTTGGAGCTTTATAGTAGGGATATTACTATTTGCTTTTATTATCAGAATCATTCAACGGATTTATTCAAGCAAACGTATTCACCATGCATCGTCACATCATTTATTGGAGATTGGTCGCGAAAGGGATATGTTTCTTGGACCTTGGGAACCGCAGGATGAGGATGATGATTTTGAAGATTTGTAAGTCATGGATAGTTATAGCCATATATCCGTTACTGACAATTATTGCCAATTCTTGTCCGAATATGCATCGTGGATGCTTGGATGCGGAGCTACCTGCATACGAATCGAAAAAAACGTACAACGTATTGCTCAAGCATGGGGCATGGATGCAGATATCTCCATAATGCCGTCACACATTCATTTAACAATCACAGATGTAAACACATCGGATACCACACTTATGGTGATAAAATCGGCACATTGTGGCATAAACTTTGGTATTAATGCCGGATTGAGTCAGCTCAGCTGGACTATTGCAGACTCAAAAATCTCTTTTTGCGAAACTCGAAAACGTTTCCTGAATATCATTAATCAGGCATCTGTCAATGAATGGTTTGTTCTTATTCTTGTGGGTTTGGCTAATGCCGCTTTCTGTAGATTATTTGGTGGCGACCATGTAGCGATGGTGTTGGTTTTAATAGCAACGATTGCCGGTTACCGCTTGAAGCAGATTATGTTATCCGGAGGGTGTGATGTGCGCCTTACCTTTTTGTGTTCAGCATTCTTTTCGTCAGTAATCAGTGCGGGCGGGCATGTATTCGGTCTGGGAAGCACTCCCGAGATTGCAGTGGGGACCAGTGTGTTGTATCTTATTCCGGGCGTACCATACCTTAATGCCGTAAGTGATATGATGGAGCGACACTATCTGTGCGCATTCAGCCGTTTTGCAGATGCGTGCATACTTACCGCATGTCTCTCCATCGGATTATGTGCGGGAATGTTCATGTTGGGTCTGAATTGGTTTTGAGATTATGCTAATGGAAATTTTTGAAGATGGGATGTTTGCGGCTATTGCCGCTATCGGATTTTCAAGTATAAGCAACACGCCCCGTAGGGCGTTCGGATTATGTGCGATAATCGCTGCCACAGGTCATGCCATAAGATTCATACTTACCTCATCCGATTTTTTATCAATGAACATTATAGCTGCAAGTTTTATTGCTGCATTCGCTATCGGTATCCTGGCGGTGCTATGTGCTCCTATGATTAAATGTCCTGCCGAGGTCTGTTTCTTCCCGTCGTTGCTTCCCATGATTCCGGGCATGTATGCCTATCGTACTGTGGAAGCGTTGCTGGCTTGTATGCAGGTACATGAAGAAACTGAATTTATGCATTATCTATACTTGTTTGCATATAACGCTTTTGTCGGATCATCGATAATTATCGCAATGGTCATTGGTGCTACCGTCCCAATATTTTTATTAAAGAGAATTTCGTTTCAAGCCACAAGATAGTATTAACTTTACAATCACAAATATATGTCACAATGGAATTACGACATTTGAGATATTTTGCCAAAGCAGCCGAGACGCTCAATTTTTCTGATGCAGCGAAAATGTTGAATATCGCACAGAGTACGCTATCACAACAGATTAAACAAATTGAGGATGAATTAAATGTTCAACTGTTCCAACGCAGCAGCCATGCTATTGCGTTGACTGAAGCTGGAGAAATATTACTTCCATACGCCATACGCACTATTCATGATGCCGATGCGTGTATTGACCGCATTCATGATTTGAAGCAACTGCTTACCGGAACATTGAATATCGGAGTGACATACTCATTTAGTCCGGTACTTACAGAAACACTACTTGAGTTTATGAAGCGGTATCCACATGTACGGCTTAATATATTTTACAAGCCGATGTCAGAGTTGATGGATATGCTTGAAAACCATGCAGTGGATTTTGTCCTTGCATTCCGTCCTTCGGAACGAAATGACAATATCGAATCCCATACGCTTTTTGACAATCATCTATCGGTTATAGTCAGGGATTCACATCCCCTCGCTTCAAAAAAGAGTGTCGAACTTAATGATTTGTATAAATATGACATGGCTTTGCCGTCTCGTGGTCTACAAGCACGAAATGCTTTTGATGAACAGTTGGCACGCTTTTTTGTGTCTCCTTTGAAAATACGTATTGAGCTCAACGAAGTGAATATACTGCTGAAACTTATAAAGCGGAGTAATTTAGTCACGGTTCTTGCAGAAGCCACCGTTTACAATGAACCCGGAGTGAAAGCGATACCTCTTGTGCTCCCATCGAATGATATGGACGGATGTGTCCACATGCTGAAAAGCTCATACCGCAAGCATTCCGCACTTGAATTCATAAAGATGCTGAAAGAATCTAATGCAGTACGTGAGCGTGTGCGTGATTGGTTCAAATAGTTTATGATAAAATAGCGGTTACAGAATGGGTGTATTGCCTTCCTATGGGCAATATTTTACCATTTTTCAATTCGATTTCCCTCTTATTGAAACTTCTGACTTTTGATTTATGAATTATAAACGAACGATGGATGCGTATAAAGTCCGGTTCCGGCAATTGGGTGCCAATGTTCTTTAATATAACACGTGAAACAGTACACACATCATTCTCTCTAAATATCTTCACATACCCTTCCATAGCTTCAATATATAGAATTTCTGAAAGTGGGATATTCACATTGTTATATTCTTGTTTTACGATTATACTTTGTTTAAGTTCTGACTCTTCTCCACGAATACGTCTCAGCGCACGTGTAAATGCCGTATGAAATCGATTGAAGGAAAATGGTTTATGAAGATAGTCGACGGCATCAAGTTCAAAACCGTCCATAGCATAGTCAAGATAGGCGGTGGTAAAAATGAAACATGTTTCTTTGGGTAGCTGGGACGCTATGGTCAGTCCGGAGATATTGTCCATTTCAATATCGAGAAATACTATAGCCGGTTTCTCCCGTTTAACAACTTCCAAAGCCAATGCCGGATTGGAGTATATAGAAAGGTCTATATCGCCGATTCGCTTGCAGAATTTTGCGATAACATCCAATGCCAGAGGTTCGTCATCGATGGCGACACATTTAATATTGTTGCTCATATCAAGTCAAATCTATGATTAATGACACATCAAACACTCCGTTTTCGTTTATAGTGGTAAGCGAATGTTTTTCGGGGAATAGAGAGCATAGCCTTGCCTTACAGTTTTCAACACCAATTGGAACATCTTTACGAAATTCATCGGCATGTTTCATTATGCTATTATGTGTATGGAATTTTAATAATCCCTCCTTTACATTCAGGGATATATGTATCACGCAATCCTGGCATGTCGATGCCCCGTACTTGAATGCGTTTTCAACAAATGTAAGCATGAGCATAGGTGGAACCTTGAGTGATGCGTCGTCCACACTATATTCCCACTTGATTACAGTATGCTTATTAAGCCGAATGGATTGTAAATCAATGTAATTTTGTATATAGGTGATTTCGTCGCCTAATGACACAAGCTCCTGCTCAATTGTCACATACGTATATCTGAGCAACTCGGAGAATTTTATAAAAGCGTTTTCCGCTTTTTCAGAAGTACCTATTACAAGACTGTATAGAGAATTAAGCGTATTGAATAAGAAATGCGGACTGATTTGAGCCTTGAAAACAGCAAGTTCCGCTTTGTCACGCTGAGCCTCAATTTTTTTCTTCAGGATGAGTTGCTCGTACAATTCTTTTACAAAAGATATAGTAAGTGCATAACCCATTACAAGAGAAAACATCAGCCACAAAGTCACCGATACACCGAAATTACGTACTTTCGTTTGATATTCACTTAGCGATGGTGTGACAAACTCCATATCGGGAAGTGGATATAGCGAAAGAAGATATGTAATGATTACAAGTACCGAAATAATGCTTGCTATCTTGTGATATCTCTTTGAAATCAACAATTTAGGCACATTGATACGCATCACCACAAAATAGCAACCATACAGATATGCACACGAAATAATAGAAAAGAGTGGCCACTGATAGAACCAATGATGTGCCGGTCCCAATGTTACGAGAATAGGAATAAAGACCATACACAGGAATAAATCCAATATCAGGGATGTTTTATTCTCGATTGATTTCATTGTGCAAAGTTAGCTTACGCTTATCTCATCGGCAAATTATGTACAATACGTTTATTTACAAATTTGTGCCGTTTATTTACTGACATTGATAAATGCCGACATTACTTGTATATTTGTAGATTAAATTGATGGACAATGAGATATTTTCTGATTATAAATGCAATATTTGCCATATTTATGTCGTCATGCAACGATAAAAGTCGTATTGATGAACAACAAACATTGATGGAAACATCAAAACAGGAGTTGGCTAATGCTTTGCAGGAGCGAGATGAATTATTAAGCCTTGTAAAGGATATTACCACAAATTTGAATCAGATAAAGCATCTTGAGAATATAGTTACATTTACCGAGTCACAATCATCAGAAAATCCAGCCCAACGTAGCCAGATACTGTCAGATATATCTAAAATGAGGAAAACGTTACAGAAACGTCGGGAACAGTTATCTGAATATGAGTCAAAGCTTCAGGAGTCGTCTAAGAATGCCGGCGATTTAAACGTCATTGTAAATGCGTTACGTCGACAGCTTGATTTACAAGCCGATGAGATGGACAATCTTAGATTCCAACTATTGAATGCCAATGAAAGAATCTGCGTATTGAACAATGAGGTTGACTCGCTCAATATGACAGTAGCCGAAGTTTGCGGAAATCTTGACGCAGTCCAGGCGGCATCAATACGCCTTGAAAACGAAATGAATACTTGTTACTACGTAATAGCATCAAAAAGCCAGCTTAAAGAACATCAAATATTGGAAACCGGTTTCTTGCGTAAATCGAAGTTGCTTAAAGGTGATTTCGACAAAGGGTTCTTTGTCATAGGCGACAAACGCAATCTGACTTCACTTGATTTAAAATCAAAAAAAATAAAAATACGCACTTCCCACCCTGAAGATTCTTACCGAATAATCGAAACTGAAAAACAGAAAACACTTACAATAATCAGTCCTGAAAAATTTTGGAGTTTGACCAACTATCTCGTAATACAGTCGGACTGAAGAATGCAAGTTATGAGAATGCGGCGTGGCGGTTTAACTGTCGCGCCGCGTTTTATTGCCAAATTTATGTTGTCTATTTACGACTCCCTTAAGTATTGTCATAAACCAGATACTTTTGCAGAAATAAATACCATGTCTGATGGGAGTTCGTAACTTAATATTATTGCTGTTATTAGTGTGTATCAGGCCTTTTGCTGCGTTTTCACAGGCTGTTACAGACTCGATATCTGTAGTGCAAAACATAAGAATCAGTGGAGTTGTCCTTGATGAAACCGGCGAACCGGCAATTGGTGCTAACGTAACTCAGAGTGACAATTTGAAAAACGCCACAAGTACTGATATTCACGGGCGTTTCATATTGCCAGTAACAGATTTACCTGCGAGATTAAAGATATCCTACGTTGGTACAAATACAAAAGTCATAAAGGTTACATCTGATAATATTAATGATTTAAAGATACACTTAACCCCTATCCCATCAAGTCTCGATGAAGTAGTGGTGGTCGGTTATGCCACACAGCGAAAAGTTGATTTGACAGGTGCTGTATCGTCTATTACATCCACGAGATTATCAGATCGCCCGATAACCAATGTATCGAATGCCTTAGCCGGGCTTGCGGCCGGGCTTACTGTTTCAAATAGCGGTGGCAATACCCCCGGGTATGAATCGCAAAATATAACAGTGCGCGGTCTCGGCACACTCAATAATGCTGCTCCGCTTGTGGTTGTGGACGGTATGACAGGAATAGCCTTGAGTGACATCAATCCACAGGATATAGAAACTATATCGGTGCTGAAGGATGCTGCATCCGCAGCCATTTATGGCTCGAGAGCGGCAAATGGCGTTATACTGGTAACGACACGTCGTGGTGCGGAACGTGTGCCAAGAGTTACGTATAGTGGCAATGTGTCGTTTGAAACAGTGGCAAAACGGCTCAATCTTGTGACCGACTATGCTGATTTTATGGAAATACAGAATGCCGGACTTATCGTCAACGGACAAGCTCCCCGGTTCTCTCAGGGGAAGATTGATGAATGGCGCAATGATGCTGGACGCAATCCCACCATCTATCCCAATACAGACTGGCAAGATCACATATATCGCAACACGTCGGTGGTACAGAATCATAACCTCGCGATAACGGGGGGTACGAAAACTGTGAATTATAATCTCTCGCTCGGCTATATCAACAATCCCGGCATGGTATATCACACGGATTACGAGCGTTACCAGATGCGTACTAACCTCGACATCAATATAAAGCCTTGGATAAGCGTAGGCACAAATCTGTTTGGATACTATGATACCAATAACCCGTCGGCAGAGAACGCAGCTGCCGGAGGCGATGTCATATTCGGTTACGGTGCATTCAACACTGTACCTGGAATGACTCTCTATGATCCGGTCACAGGTCTTTATGGCGGCATACAGAATCCTGAAGAGGAAAACGTGAGCAATGCTAACCCATACCGTCGCCAATGGTTCTACAAAGACGAATACCCGGTAAAGACCAAGCGCCTGGTCGGTAAAATATATGCACGCCTTGTACCGGTCAAAGGACTGACTATTCAGGGTGCCTTCTCTATGAACTATTGGGAGCGAAACATTGAGCATCATCTTACCGACCGCAATCTGTATCGCTTCACCTTCGACGGCCCGGTGCTAATCCGTGAGGGTGTGGTGCGCACATATATACGTCGTTACAACTACCGCAACACATTCCGTTCATCCGAAGTGACTGCCCGATATGAATTCAATGTCAGCAAACTTGAAGCTTCGGTTTTTGCCGGTATCAGCCAGGAATATAATAAATATGATCAGGATTATTTTATAAAATACGACCTTGTCGATCCGTCATTGGGTGCTATCGATGCCGGTATGACCAACGGCAGCATTACAGGCAACTATGAGGAATGGGCGATGCGCTCGTATTTCGGTCGTATCAATCTAAATTGGGATAACAGATATCTCCTCGAAGTCAATCTCCGTGCTGACGGTTCATCCAAATTTGCACCCGGCCACCGATGGGGATATTTTCCTTCCATTTCGGCAGGGTGGAGAATTTCTGAAGAGAATTTCATGCGTGGGACATCGTCGTGGCTCAGTCTGCTCAAACTTCGTGCTTCGTATGGCTCGTTGGGCAATAACGCTACAACAAGCTATTATATGTATCAATCACTATTCGCCACTGCAAATTATATCCTAAATGGGAACATTGCCGGAGGATTGGCGCAGACCGTACTCGCCAATCCGGCACTGACATGGGAAAAGACATATATGACCAATATAGGTATAGATTACGCTTTTTTGAATAACCGTTTAAGTGGCTCCGTGGATATATACAACAAGGATACAAAAGGCATACTCATATCGTTACCCGCTCCGTTGGAACATGGAACAAGCATTGTGCCAAACCAAAATGCCGGGGAAGTCAATAATAAGGGAGTTGAGTTTGACATACATTGGAACGACTATATCGGGAAGGTGTCCTATAATGTTGGCTTCAATATGGGGTTCGTGACAAATAAAGTCACTAAATTTCAAGGCGATGTATCGTCGATAAACGGTGTTTACAAGACCCAGGAGGGAAAACCTATAAACCAACTTTATGTAATTACCGTTGACCGTATCGTACGCGATCAATCAGACCTCGATTATGTACAGTTGCTTGTAGATAAGAACCCTAATTATTTTGCAACGTACCAACGCCCTGAACTTGGAGATTTTCTCTATCGCGATGCCAACGGCGACGGCAAACTCGACACGAGTGACCGTGTGGAGATAGGTCACGGCACACTCCCGCAATTCACATTCGGCGCGAACCTCGGATTAAGCTGGAACAACTTTGATTTCAGTGTACTGTTACAAGGTGTAGGAAACCACAAGGTTTATTACAACAATCAGGCTTTCAGGTTTGTGACCGTCATGGGGCAATCGCTTATCAAAGATATAACAGACAACGCATGGACGCCCGAAAATCCATACAATTCAATCTATCCGATGCTGCGAAACAACGCCAACGGCAAAAACAACATAGCCAGTGATGCTTTCGTGCACAACGCTGCGTATTTACGTTGCAAAAATATCCAGCTTGGCTACACCATACCGCAAAAAATCACCAAGAAATTCTTTGTGGAGAACCTGAAAATATATGGCAGCATAGACAATCTGTTCACTATCACGAAATTCCCCGGTCTTGACCCTGAGATTGGCGCTAATGTCGGTTATCCGGCAATACGTCAGTATTCCGTGGGTATCAACGTATCTTTCTAAATAAATGAAGCATAAAATGAAGTTCAGATATATATCGGCATTCACCGCCTGCGCTTTGCTTTTCAGCGGATGCGAGAGTCTTGACTATGTCCCGGGAGACCAGATGTCGGGACAAACTTTCTGGCAGACAGAAGAACATGCCCGTCAGGCAGCCATAGGTATGTATGCAGCGATGAAAACCAACTGGTGTTTCGGCATGGAATTTACGTTTGATATGTGTAGCGACCTTGCCGACGGCACTACGCCGTGGTCCGATATTTCTCGTGGAACATCATTCGCGTCCAACAGTGCTGGCGTTCAGAATCACTGGCAGTATCTCTATGAACTTGTACATCGTGCTAACACCGTAATCCGCAATGTTACCGGGATGCCTATCAGTCAGCAAACAATCGACCGCGTGACCGGCGAGGCAAAATTTATGCGTGCGATGGCTTATTTCCGTATGCTCAACTGCTGGGGTGGTGTACCTTATTACGATGAAACTTGTGATATAAATGAGCAGTTCTCCAATCTGAATGCCCCGCGTAGTTCGGAAGATGAAATCCGTCGCCATGTAATCGAGGATTTGACAGAAGCTATTGAAAAACTGCCCGTAGCATGGGATTCCGCGGATCTCGGACGCGCTACCAAAGGGGCTGCTTATGCCTTGCGGGGAAAGGTGTATCTGTTCAATCGCGAGTGGGACAAAGCAATTTCTGATTTTGAGGAAATCGTATATAACAAGACCAACAATTACGGCTATTCGCTTCATCCCAACTATAATGAATTGTTCCGTCTGTACAATGGGAAACACAGTCCGGAGATGATTTTCTCCATCCAGTCAATAGACGGAAACATTGCCGGATATGCTCTTGACATCGTTTCTTATTTCGGCAACAAATCAACCATGAGGTTAATCGCAAGTAATTGTATCGTTCCATCAACCACCCTTGTGGATATGTATGAGAATCTTGACGGTTCTCCGTTTGATTGGGATGATGTTTTTCCGGGTTTCAACAACGGAGATTCTCAACTGCGGCGCAAATATATGAGTGTGGCGATAGATCAGGGTAGCACTGTAGTAACCTCGACGCTCGATTGTGACACAACAAAAGTGATGGACGCCTATCGAATGCGTGATCCTCGCCTATGCCTGAATGTAATTACTCCGTACTCACATTATCTTGGCACTGATGCCGGATCAAATCCAATGGACAAGCAGTTTGTTCTCGCCGATCCCACAAAAGGTGGCGCTCCAATGGAGGCAATGGCGTTTATTCGCAATTCTGAGGGATGGAACTCTTATTTCTGGCGCAAATGGATTCCGACGGGGAATCTTGACGGTTACTGGGGTGAGTACAACCGCACACCATACGAATTTCCGCTTATACGTCTCGGCGATGTGATACTGATGCTTGCCGAGGCATACAATGAGAGCGGTTATACTGACAAGGCTGTGGCAGAGGTCAACAAAGTGCGTGAGCGTGTCGGTATGCCCGGTCTTAACTCAGGCGCTGTATGGTTGTCTGTAAATGGCAAAGATGATATGGCAGTCAGGATACAGCGAGAACGAGCCTTTGAACTCGCCGGAGAAGGTCAGCGTTATTGGGATTTACGCCGTTGGGGGATGCTTGAAAAATCGGTAAAAAACGCAACTGATATTTTCGGAGATCTCATGTACACACGTTCTTATCAGAGTCGACATGAAATTTGGCCCATACCTCTCGTTGAAATGGAACGGAACACAAATCTTATACAAAATACAGGGTGGTAATGTCCTATCAGTTAACATAAAAAACCGAGTCAACCTTTTTCAGGAACCGACATAAAATCCTGCTTGCTATCGTCTGTTGAGGGTATTAATTGATTAAGTTGGAAAAAAATTGTAATTTTGCAATGTGGTTCACAAAGAACCACGTAATATGACAGACATTATATATAGTAAAGGCGAGATACTCACCTCGGTACAAAATTACGCATTCAAGGAAAACTGGAAGAGTACACAATAAGTGTACTTAAGTTCATTATAAGTACCAATTATTATCACGTGCATTTCTGAACTTGTCATTGCGTACTGCACGTAATCCAATTAGTCACATTTTAATCCATTTTATTTATGAACAATCATCGATTGCTCACAGGGTTATTTGCCATAACCTTGTTGAGTGGCGGGGTGTGCATGAGCCAAGACAGACAAATGATTTCATTAGAAAGTCTGTTTGATGTTGCAGAGCGTAACAGTATGCAACTCCGTCCGTCATTCGCCGCTGAGGAGGAGTCTAAGCGAGAAATCAGCGTAGCTCGCAGTGCTCGTCTTCCTGAAGCTAATGCCACATTGTCGCTTAGCTATATAGGCGACGGATTTATAACCAAACGGAATTTCTCGGATTATCAACGAGCGCCAATTCCACATTTAGGTACCGGTTTGGGATTAAATATATCTCAGCCGATATACTCCGGAGGTGCCATAACCGCCGGTATCGATCTTGCTGAGATAAAAAGCACTGCGGCAAGATATGCCACGGAATTGCAACGCAATAGTATTAGGTTGCAATTGACAGGGCACTACCTTGACTTATATAAATCGATAAATATACGTACGGTTGTTGAAAACAATATATCCCAAGCGTCTAAAGTTCTTGAAGAAATGCGAGCCCGATATAAACAAGGCGTAGCATTACAGAATGACATTACCCGATATGAATTATTGGTGTCCAATCTCAGGTTGCAGCTTATTAAAATAAATAATCTGATTGATATCCTGAATAGGAATATTGTTGTTACCGCCGGATTACCAGAGAACACTGTTGTAGTGCCTGACTCTACCCTACTCTCACGAAGTCTACCATCGGAGACGGAAGATTGGTGGCAGCGTGAGGCTATGGTCAGTGCGCCGACTCTGAAACTTGCCCGTAGCGGAGTGGAAATCAGCCGTAAGGCTGAGACTCTGGTCCGTAGCGAAAGGTTGCCTAAAATAGGAATACAGGCTGGATGGACCATGGATGGACCGATCCTTGTAGAAATCCCTCCCATTAACCGGAATTTAAGCTATTGGTATGTTGGTGTGGGTGTAAGTTATAATATATCTTCACTATATAAAAGCAATAAGGCTCTTGCAAAGAGTAAGGCAACAACACGTCATGCCTTGCAACAATTGGATGCATTGCAGGAAAATGTGAATTTGGAGGTTCGGGCTGACTACATACGATACATGGAAGCTTATGAAGAACTTAAAACACAGCATAAAAGTGTCGAACTTGCCGAGCGAAACTACCGCACCATTTCCACACGCTATTTAGCTGATATGGCATTGATTACAGATATGCTTGATGCCGCCAATTCCAAACTGGATGCGGAGCAGAAATTGGTTAACGCCCGGATAAATATAATTTATAATTATTACAAACTTCTATTTACTTCAGGAAAGATATGAAACATCGTAGCAAAAAAATCATTTCGTATATAGTGACTATCGCGGTCATAGCTGTAGCCATCGCATGGGTGTGCATGAAATTTATTCACATCGGGAATGTTGAGTTCACGGATAATGCCCAGATTCAGCAACAGATAGTTCCTGTCAATAGCCGTGTGCAAGGTTACATCAAGGAAATTCGGTTTAGTGAGTTTGAGCCTGTAAAAAAAGGTGATACTCTTGTGATAATTGATGATGCAGATATGCGTTTGCGAGTAGCTCAAGCCAAGGCTGATTATCAAAATGCGCTTGCCGGGCGAAATGTGGCAGATAAAAGCGTCGGGGTCGCATCTGCTAATGTGGCAGTGACAGAAGCATCTATCGCTGAAGCAAAGGTGCTTATGGAAATGGCTGCAACGGACTTTGAACGTTATCATAAATTACTGGAACAGGACGCTGTTACACGTCAGCAATACGATGCGGTAAAAACTGATTATGCTGCTAAAAAAGCTCGCTACGAGATGCTCTCGCGACAACGTTCTGCGACATCATCTGTAGTGGCTGAAACACGGCAGCGTATTTCTCAGAATGAGGCCGGTATTGAATTGGCAAAAGCCTTGCTGGAAACAGCGGAATTAAACCTGTCGTACTGCGTTATCACCGCACCATGTGATGGATATGCATCACGTAAGGAAATACAGACCGGACAGCTTGTGCAACCGGGACAAACGCTTCTTGATTTGGTAGACTCTTCGGAGTTATGGATAATAGCCAACTATAAAGAAACTCAGTTGCGGCATATATCAGAAGGCAGTGAAGTTGATATTAAGGTCGATGCCATACCTGGCGTGGTCTTTAGTGGAAGAATAAAATCAATATCTAAGGCAACCGGTGCCTCACTTTCGATACTACCGCAAGATAATTCGTCAGGCAACTTCGTAAAAGTGCGTCAACGCGTCCCGGTAAGAATAGAACTGACTCCTGATAATGATGTACATGACATGCAGCGTATGCGTGCCGGTATGAATGTAGAGTGCGAGGTGAAATATTGATATGGCTGATTGGCATACGACACCGGGGGTGTTTGATATCCCTGACATACCGAAGTTTGTGCCACGCAAACTAAAGCCGTGGCTATTTATATTTTTTGTGCTGATAATCCAGTTCTCCGGAGGAGTATATCTGGCTGCCGCATCAGATATGGTCGGATCGACAGCTTTGATGCAAGAGGATATTTTAATGGCAGGATACGCATCTTTAATAGGTCTCGCCATAAACTTTGCAGTGATGTTCCGCATTAAGTTCCGCTTTTCTAACCGTACTCAGTTATTGGTGGCTGGAGCAGTTCTTATAACGGCTAATATCATTTGCGCGCATACGACTTCGGTGCCGGTACTTGTCACGACATGTTTCATAGCCGGGTGGTTTAGAATGCAAGCTACCCTTGCATGCAATTCCACCATCCAGCTATGGCTTACGCCGGTACGTGATATGTCGGTTTTCTTTTGTTACGTTTATATTATAGTAGATAGCGTGATACAATTAAGCGGTATCGCCACCATATATACTTCATTTTTCATGCAATGGGAATATATGCATTGGATAATGATAGGAATGCTGGCTATTATGATGCTGATGGTTGCGCTTCTGCTTCGACCTGTCAGAGGGCCAATGTTCATACCTCTTCTCGGCATTGATTGGATTGGTGCTATTCTTTGGGCAGGATTTATGATGTGTTTCACATTCATCTGTGTGTACGGGAATTACTATGATTGGTGGGATGCATCAGAGATTCGGGGTGCTACTGTTATAGGATTGCTATGCATAATCATAAATCTATGGCGAGCATCGTTTTTGCATCACCCATACATCTCGTTCAGGGCTATGAAAAATCGTAATGTAATCCGTGCGACCGGCATATATCTTGTGTTTTTCACGCTGATTGCAACCGAACATGTGTTTGAGCATTCCTATGCTGCCAATATACTTGGGTTTGATGAAACAAATCTTATTGATTTAAATTGGTATGTATTCATAGGAATTGTGTCGGGATGTGGATTTACGTATGCCACATTCGCACTACGCAAATGGCGCTATAAAACAATGACAGCTATAGCATTTGCGCTTGCTATCGTGTATCTTGCTTATTTTTATTTCTTTATAGACTATGGTGTGGAAAAGGAAATGCTGTTCATTCCATTGTTTTTCCGAGGTGCGGCATCAGTGATAATTTCAATAGTATTTCTTACTTCAATAGTTCAAAGCGGATTGCCGTTTCAAGTATTTCCGCAAGCACTAACTATCAACGGATTCACTGGAGCTGTGATGGGGGCCACATTTGGTCCTGCACTCATTGGCGAATTTCTACGCCATACGATGGCAAAAAACGCATCTCTTTTAAGTGCCGCAATAACCGATTTTAACCCTGACGTATTATATATGCCGGTTGGGCAATTGTATGGAATGGTTCAAAAGCAAGCTATGATTGTGTCCATGAAAGAAATATATGGATGGTTGTTGATTGTTGCATCAATGTCTTTAATCGTAATTCTTGTGAGTTACAGTCCTGTGCGCCCATGGGCAATATTTCCCAAATGGAAAACCATTCGTCGTACCATGCGCCGTACGGTACGAATTGAGGAGCGTGCCAAAGCTGTTTGTCCTGATATCAGATAGAGTTATACCTGATAATACATTATAAATGGCGCAGTCCTTGTTAAGGTGCTGCGCCATTTTATAATAAAAGTAATTTGGATTAAAGCTGGTGCTAATACATCTACAGACCCCCATTTTACATTCCCTAAATAGCAATCGAGGCAAAAAAATAAAAAGCACCAAATTATGATAATTTAGTGCTTTTTAGTTGCCTTGGAAGGATTCGAACCCTCACAGGCGGAACCAGAATCCGACGTGCTACCATTACACCACAAGGCAATTTCTATTGCAGCTCGCTTGCTGCGTTGTTTTAACGAGTGCAAAGGTAAGGACTTTATTTTTATGATGCAAATTTTTTGAGCTTTTTGTGCCATATTTTTTTGCGGTTGAACGCTAAAATATGACAGCGTTATTGCTATCATCCTATTATAGCGCAATTTGCGTTTTGTTTGAAACTTGTTTAATTTCTGCAATGATTAATTACTTTACTTATGGGTAATAAGGTAGTGTCATCTCCACTATCCTATGACGTGTATATATGGTATTTGTCTCAAGGAGTACAATGGTGTTTTGTACTGATAAAAGAATATGGAATTTCGATGCACAAGAAGGATATGGCGTGTGTATTTGTAAAGATGTTTATTAAACAAGGCGCATAAAGTTTCCCAAAATAAAATGCTAATAAATTGCTTAATTGGTTTTTATGTATTTACAATACCATACAAAGTTGTCCAAAACTAAAAACTTTTGTTTGTTTTGTTGCGAGAAAAGTTGTCGAAATGAGAAATAATATATAGCTTTGTCAACACAAAACAAACACAAATTCTGATAATATTTAGTAACGCCATGATACATACGGTCATAAAGAGAGATGGACGCGTTGTTGGATACAACGAGGAGAAAATAAAGGCTGCTATACGTAAAGCCATGCTCCAAACAGAGATGGGCGAAGATGAAGCCTTGATTCAGAAAATTGCCGATCGAATAGGTGTAACCGGTTCGGAGCGTATGACTGTAGAGGAGATACAGGACCGTGTGGAAGTGGAATTGATGAATAGCCCTCGAAAAGAGGTCGCAAAACGATACATTGCATATCGGGACCAACGAAGCATAGCGCGTAGGGCAAAGACCCGTGACATGTTTTTAGAAATTATAGAAGCTAAGAACAATGATATAACGCGCGAGAATGCCAACATGAATACAGATTCCCCGGCCGGCATGATGATGAAGTTTGCAAGCGAAACTACAAAACCGTTTGTCGACGACTACCTGCTTTCGGCTGAAGCGCGTGATGCCGTACGCAATGGATATCTCCATATACATGATAAGGACTACTACCCTACCAAGAGTCTTACATGTGTGCAACATCCACTTGACCGCATTTTGAAACATGGATTTATGGCAGGTCATGGCGAGTCTCGTCCGGCAAAACGTATCGAGACGGCAAGTATAATAAGTTGCATCTCTCTTGAAACAGCACAAAACGAGATGCATGGTGGACAAGCTATACCGGCCTTTGACTTCTATTTAGCGCCATTTGTGCGTACTTCATTCATAGAGGAACTGCAGAAAGCCGAGCAATTGTCAGGCGAAAATTTATCGGAATATTATTCCAAAGAGCTTGATGATTATCTGAAGAGACCACTCGACGGTCTCGGTGGAACGGAGCGCCTGATACAGCATGCAATGAACCAGACGGTAGACCGCGTGCATCAGGCAATGGAAGCATTTATCCATAACATGAATACCATACACTCTCGTGGTGGAAATCAGGTAGTGTTCAGCTCCATCAATTATGGCACTGATACTTCGGCAGAAGGACGATGTGTGATACGTGAGCTGCTCAAATCAACTTACGAAGGGGTTGGCAATGGAGCTACCGCCATATTCCCGATACAGATTTGGAAGAAAAAACGTGGCGTCAGTTATTTGCCCGAAGATCGCAACTATGATTTGTACAAATACGCTTGTAAGGTTACCGCACGTCGATTCTTCCCGAACTTTGTAAATCTTGATGCCACATTTAACCAACATGATAAATGGAATGCCAACGACCCCGAGCGTTACAAATACGAAGTAGCAACTATGGGGTGCCGCACGCGTGTTTTTGAAAACCGTTTTGGCGAAAAAACGTCAATAGGACGTGGTAACATAAGCTTTTCCACTATAAATATCGTGCGTATTGCTATTGAGTGCTTGATGATAAAGGATAAGGAGGAGCGTATAGCCCGATTCTTTGCCAAACTGGATGAGATGCTTGAGGTGACTGCGCGCCAATTGTGTGACCGTTTTGACTTTCAGAAGACAGCATTGGTAAAACAGTTTCCGTTGCTTATGTCGCGCCTATGGAATGGCAGTGACACTCTCCAGCCCAATCAAACTATAGAAAGTGTGATAAACCAGGGAACGCTTGGCATAGGATTCATCGGGCTTGCGGAATGTCTCGTCGCTCTGATTGGCAAACATCATGGTGAAAGTGAGGAAGCTCAAGCATTGGGCCTTAAAATAGTATCATACATGCGGAGTCGGGTCAATGAGTTTTCAGAACGATATCAGCATAATTTTTCCGTTCTTGCTACCCCGGCAGAAGGACTGTCAGGCAAATTCACCTCTAAAGACCGTAAAAGTTTCGGAATAATCCCCGGAATCACCGATAAGATATATTACACCAATTCCAATCATGTGCCTGTGTACTACCACTGCTCTCCTCGCCATAAGGCAGAAGTGGAGGCCCCATACCATGAGCTTACCGGCGGTGGACATATATTCTATGTGGAGATAGATGGAGATGCAACTCACAATCCTCAGGCGATAGCTGACATTGTAGATTTGATGGATCGCTACAATATTGGATATTGTTCAGTGAATCATAACCGCAACAGATGCATGGATTGCGGTTATGAGGATGCCAGCGAAAACCTAGAGATATGCCCTAAATGCGGTGGTGCCAATATCGATAAACTGCAACGCATAACAGGTTATCTTGTGGGAACTACCGACCGCTGGAATAATGCCAAACTGGCAGAACTCAATGACCGCATAGTTCATAAGTAAATGGTTGATTTAGATAGTACCACACTGCGTGTGGTCGACATAATAGATGGTACAACGGTGGATGGTCCGGGTTTCCGGACCTCCATCTATTTTGCGGGGTGTACGCACCAATGCCCCGGATGTCAGAATATGCATACCTGGAATCCGGAATCGGGTGTGGATATGACCTTACGGGAACTACTGACCCGTATTAAAAAGAATGATTTTAATGTGACATTTTCCGGAGGTGACCCATTGTTTCAGATACGTCCACTTACCGTTCTTGCCAAAGAGATTGCGGCTATGGGTAAAAACATCTGGTGTTATACCGGATATGATTATGAGACGATTGTGGCTAACAGTGAATTTGCAGAACTGTTACGATATATTGATGTGCTCGTCGACGGTCGTTTTATAGATGCCTTACGAGACTTGACACTTTTATTCAGAGGGTCATCCAATCAAAGATTGATTGATGTTAAGAACTCTTCCACGGAATGTGTCAAGGAATGGATTTCTCCATTTTAAATCAATATTGGAGGTAGATGAATGGCATAATATCCGTCTGCCGCACTTGTATAATAACCAAAATCACAATGGCAAGTATCACTGCTTGAACAAACAGCGGTGTCGCGCTATATGATTTGCGCATTTTACGTATCCAACGTTTCGGTGCAAAGTGGGTCAACAATGCCGCAACCATAACAAGGACTATCATCAGATACCCACTGATAAATTGTGGAGCTACAGACAGATGAAAGTCAAACAAAATCTGATGGAACATGTCACCTACCACTTCCATTGACCGTGCCTTGAAAAACACGAAACTTATGGCAATGAGATTGAATGTGAGAAATATGTTTCCAGCCAAACGCCACCACTTACGACGGTTCTCCGGTTTTACTCGTGGCAACACTCCCTTTATTGATTTATGTCCTACCAAGAAGGCTCCTTGCAATCCACCCCAAATGAGAAACATCCAGGACGCACCATGCCATAATCCGCCTATAACCATGGTGGTCATAAGATTCATGTGATGCCTTGTCTTGGAACACCTGTTTCCACCTAATGGAATATACAGATAATCACGTAACCAAAAAGACAGAGATATGTGCCATCTGCGCCAGAATTCTGTGGGGTTCTGAGATTTGAAAGGCGCTCGGAAATTATCAAGGAACCGATAGCCTAACAAGAGAGCCACGCCAATTGCCATATCGGTATATCCGGAAAAATCACAATAAAGTTGAATGATAAAACCATACATCCCCATCATGTTCTCGAAGCCACTGTATAAGGCCGGATTTTCGAATACACGCTCGACAAAATTCTGACTTATGAAATCGGCAACAATCACCTTTTTGACAAGCCCCGACATAATCAGGAAAATTCCCTCCGCAGTCATGGCTTTAGATGCCATGCGGTTAGCCTCTACCTGAGGTAGCATATCCTTGGCCCTCACAACCGGTCCGGCAAGCAACGGAGGGAAAAAGGTGAGATAAAACGTATAGGATAGAAAATCATGGCAAGCCTTGATGTCACCACGATACACGTCCACTATATAACTTATAGATCTGAATGTAAAAAATGAAATTCCGGCAGGAAGTATTATGTCCAAGGGGTCAAACGGCTTATCTGAAAAATTTGCTATTGTCTCGTATAGCAGATTGAAATATTTGAAGAATACAAGCATCCCCACATTCAATATCACATTCAATGCTACTATGCTTTTTCTCCAAAAACTTTTCTTGCATCGGTCAAGTGCAATGCCTAATACGAAATCACTTATGCACACACCAAGTATGATAAAGCAATATTCAGCCGATGACTTATAATAAAAGTAAAGTGAAAACAAAATGACAAACAGTAATTTTGCCGTCTTGAATTTCCGTAACAACTGGTACACAGTTATGAAAAGCATGAAAAGTATCAGGAACAATCCTGTGTTGAACAATAATGGATTGTAGCTGTCAAACTTTAAAATGTCCAGTAACTTTTCGCTATCAATAATCAGCGGTAACATACGTGTCGATTACTTTCAATATAAATAATTTACTTACGGTCGAATGCTTCCTTCAATGCCTGATACATCAGATATCCCTGAAGGTTATATCCCTTTATGGTATGATGAACGCGGTCCCTGCCGAATAGTCCGTCGGAAATCCAGTTGCTTGACGCGTCGGCTCCACCTGCCACCTCATACCAGTCATATACAGCTATATGATTTTCTTTACCGTAACTCAATATCGCATTCCGTATAGGTAGGATATTATTGTTCTTTGCGTAGCTTCGAACTCTACGCGATGTGGTGCGACGGCGCTTTTTCCCGCGTCCTTTGGCTTTTGTTCGTTTGGAAACAGTCTGATAAACGCTACGCTGACATTCCATAGGAGTGACAAGTAATATTGCGGCATCAGGGTTGTCTTTGGTAATATTTCCGATAAGACGGTTCATGGATTTTTTGAACACATTGGCATCGAATCGACCGAACGCCTCATTTGTGCCGAGTGATATGATGACCAAATCAGGATACAGCGGCTTGATGCCCTCACCCATATCCCCTATTCTATTGTATGTGTCATAAGTTGCCCCATTGTTACCTATGGTATGATAGAATATTCCGGGACGGTTGCCTGACAGATTTATGCCAAATACGGTCAAATCACCGGCTGATTCAAATTGGATTTTCACACGGGAAGTTTCTTCCGTAATATCAATGTGGGTGTAATTCTGTGAGGGAGTGGCTAAAAACGGGATTGCATCGCCATCACCGTTTTCAACTCCGGTGATAAACATTTGCCCGTTGTGAAATACGGTTATTGACGAGAACGGATCATAGTCATCGGTTTCGCTGGTAGATACTATTAATTCCGAATTAGGCTGGACAGGTGATATGGATGTACCTGTAAACCCCATGGTCCTATCCCAATTGGGTTTCATTAACTTAGCCGATGTCCATGATTTAGGGCTGCTTATGGAGTAGTCCCTTGGCTCATTGGTACCGCTCATGCGCAAAGGTGCCACCAAACCGCGTCCGGCATTGCCATAATCGTATTGAAGATAATCACGGATAGCGCCGGTGGCTATATCTGCCTGAAGATGGCTATCACCTATATGCACTATATTTACTGGATTGATATCCGTTTGCTTCAATGCATTCCTGAGTTTGCTCCAGTCGGCTCCGTTAAGTATTATATGGTTTCGATTTTCCTTGATATATCGTGGTACTGATATGTCAATATCGTCCTCACCGTATCCCTCAATTACAGGATTCTCGCGTATGCTGCGCTCGTCCTCTTCATCATAAGCCGATGATGGGTCTGTAGTTTGTGAATATAAATCAACAGGCATCAATAGCAATGCCGTAATCCACCATATATTAAGTTTTTTTGTAATCACTTGTCTAAATTATGTTTTATCGCATTAAACAACGGGGTGGACAGGGCTTTTCCTCCCTTATGTGAGAGATGTATGTAGTCCTTATTGGTATAACCCTTACGGGTCCATTCCACTATTGCGTCATCGCCGCCCATGGCTTCGCGTGTATCCCAGAATAAACAACGCGCTTCACGAGCAGCTTTACGTTGTGCATCCACCATGTGTACTGCCGCTTTCATCGAATGTACTTCCGAGCCGCGTTTTTCCCCTCTGTCACCAATACCCATCATTAATATGTCGGCGTTTGGATAACATTCACGCAATCGGTCAACAGCTTTAACCATGCGTTTAGTAAATGACTCGTAATTGGTTTGCTTCGCAGACATTACATTGACTCCGAACTCAAGTATTATCAAATCATAATTAATATACCTGGACATTCCGGATACGAGGTTGCCATCCAACTCACTAAGCCGGGTACCAGAATATCCCCTTGAGGACATACAGTCTACCGAAACCCCTGTAGTATCATTAAGCCACACGCCCAATCCTATCAATGAACCGCCGGATGTAGATACCTCAAAACTTTCTGTAGGACCGTTTATGATTATTGCTTGCACCTCCGGAGAACCTGTTACAGAATGCTGTACCGCCTCTCCACCATTAACCTTGGTGGTCACAGTCGTATTTTCGGGAGAGATAAATAAAAACTGGGACTTATTCCAGGATTTCAAATGCCCCAATGCCGTAACACCTTTATATGTCGACACGGCTTTTCCTGTAGGTTTATGATAGTGTCCGCTTATTCCAAGATAAGAGGTATTGGCTTTTCCGCTTACACTATACTCTTTCCATCCGTTACCGCCTTGTCGCAAGCTCCTTCGGAATCCGGGGAATTCGGAATGCATATTCACATATCCAACGCCAGCACCACCATAGACATCTTGAAGCTGCTCGCGTAAATCTTGTGTTAGTATGTCACCTTCGATATAGCTGTCGCCAAGTACCGCAATCCGTGACAATTTACCACTTCGTATGCTGTTACGCAAATGTTCAAGTCCATTGCCGGAAGTGGTGTAATCCTCAATAATCACCAATCCGTTTTCTTTATTCGGTTTTACTGCGGCACATTCCGATACTGAAGCGGAATCGGATTGCGACACTTGGGAAGATACAAGTTCCTGTTGAGATTCGGCTGCTTGTGAGTCAATATCAGTCTCTACGGCATTGATATCCGTTGACACATCGCTATCGGCACTCTTTACAATATCACTCAGCAGATTGAAATCACTAATGTTACCGTTGCTCCATTTTTCTAACGGAAGAAATGATATTGCCGCAACGATTGCAATGGCAATGACAATCAGGGATACTACTCTCCAAGGTGAACTCTTATGATTATTTGATGATGGCATTTAATCTCTTAAATTTAATCTCTTAAATTAGTGTTTAATGGGTAAATTAATGATGCTAAACCGTTATCGCCGGTTATGATACGATAGAGCCTGCTCATCTTATATGCCGTTTCAATCCATTCACTTTCGCTATTGGATTCAGCCGTTATACCTCCGCCGCCATAAAGCGTATAAAGGAACCCGCTATTGGGCAATTCCGTGACAGATGCGCACCGCAAATTAACGAACAGTCGTATTTTATCAGGTTGAATCACGCCAATATATCCGCCATAACAAGTCCTGCGATGCTTTTCCATAGATGTAATCATGTTTAACGCATGTGCGCGAGGATATCCACAAACGGCAGGTGTCGGAGACAAATCAAGAAGCAACCTGTCTACATCAACAGCCCCCTGTGCCGTAATCACATGGCATAGATGTTCTATCTCTCCAAAAGGTAATTGCTGACCAAGACTTACCTCCGGGTTAAGACCGTTACGCATAAACGCCTCACAGATATAATCCGTGACTATATCATGCTCACGTGTGTTCTTACCATCCCAATCTGCGGCTGAATCGCCTGCCTTACGTGTGCCGGCAAGAGACATTGTGATTGCCGTATTGGAACTTAACGTATAATCCAATAATAATTCCGGTGTGGCACCAATCCAAAAACCGGTTTTAGAGGTAAAATAAGCATGACGGAAGCAATTGGGGAACTCCGAGAAATAGCTGTCAATCACATCCGCCGGAGATTTGCAACTCTCAATGCTTACAATGCGGGAGAGTACGGTTTTGCCGCCGTAGGTCTTATGCCAATCGACTATTCGTTCAATCTGGCTTTTGTAGGAATCGTAATCGGTGGATTCATCAGGAGTTATGGGACAATAGTCACATTTGTCTACGGAATCCGGCATATTGATTATTTCGAACTCCGACATACTTCCTGATATCACAATTCGATTCTCATGTCCAATGCCAAATGGGTTGATTACAAATCCATACTCCCCGGATATGTCATTGAATATGTCAGCGGCAATATTATCATCCGCATCACTTACGTTTCCGGCTATGAAATGAATGTCATTCTTACCAGGAAATGCAAATACTGCAAACGGAATGCCCAACCGCAGACATTTATTTATAGCCTGTTGAGTGCTTGCTGAAATCATATCATTCAAATCACCTCAGCTAAAAGTTCAAACGGCATACTGTCTACAATACGTACATTGTAAAAGTTTCCGGGTTCGAGTTTGATATTTTTTGAAATCAATACCTCCGGATCCACTTCGGGGGAATCAAACTCACTTCTACCTATATAATAATCTGAATCCTCACGGTCGATTATGACACGCATCTCCTCCCCTACCTTAGAACTCTGTATCTCAGCGGAGATACGTTCCTGTTCCTCCATAAGCATGTCAAGACGATCGTCCTTAACCTGCTGCGGTATGATATCTTGGAAATTTAAGGCGGCATATGTGTCTTCCTCTTCGCAGTAGGCAAATGCCCCCATTCGCTCAAAACGTTGTTCCCTTACAAAATCCATCAATTCCTCGAATTCAGCATCGCCCTCCCCGGGGAATCCTACCATAAGTGTAGTACGTATATGTATTCCCGGAACTTTTTCACGGATTTTTTTTAACAAAGCCTTGGTCTCGGCACCTGTTATATGGCGCCGCATATTGGAAAGCACCTTGTCGGATATGTGTTGTAACGCGATATCAAGATAGCGGCACACATTCCTGTTACGTACCATGGCATCCAATAATTCATCGGGAAAATCAGCCGGATAGGCATAGTGCAGGCGAATCCATTCCACTCCCGGCACTGCCGCGATGGCATCAATCAGCTCCCCTATGGCATGTTTGCCGTAGAGGTCCTTGCCATAGTTGGTCAGTTCCTGAGCTATTACATTGAATTCCTTGACACCCCGGCTTACCAATCTACGTACTTCCGACACGATTTCCTCAATGGAGCGTGACTTGTAACGTCCGGTTATCAACGGAATCGCGCAAAATGCACAAAATCGGTTACATCCTTCTGCTATCTTTAGATAAGCATGATGGCGCGGCGTGGTTATGACCCGATCGTAATGTGCGGCAGATGGATACTTGTGCGTCAAATGCGATACGAGATTATGCCAATCGGTTTTACCATACCATCCATCTACATCGGTTATCTCCTTGGGCAATTCCTCAGCATAGCGTTGCGACAGACACCCCATAACATAAACCTCTTTGACAAGTCCTCGTTTTTTTGCATCACACCATCCCAGAATCGTATTGATTGATTCCTCCTTGGCGTCACCTATAAATCCGCAGGTATTAATGACAACTATATCTAATTGACGGGTATCCGTGGACTCATATACCGAATCCATGCCGGCATCCTGCAACATCTTCATCAGCCGCTCGGAATCTACAAGATTCTTTGAGCAGCCCAGCGATATGACATTGACCCTCCTTGCAGCCATTATTTCTCCCCGAAAAGTGATTCCACAAATTCCTTCTTATGAAAAACCTGCAAGTCGTCGATGCCCTCGCCCAAACCGATGTACTTAACCGGAATTTTGAATTGGTCGCTGATACCGATAACCACACCACCCTTGGCAGTACCATCGAGTTTGGTTATGGCAAGTTCATTGACCTGTGTTGCCGCCACAAATTGGCGAGCCTGTTCAAACGCATTTTGACCAGTGCTTCCGTCAAGTACCAAAAGCACTTCATGAGGCGCGTCAGGAACCACCTTCTGCATTACCTTACGTATTTTCGTAAGTTCGTCCATCAGGCCTTTCTTATTATGCAGACGTCCGGCAGTATCTATAATCACTACATCGACATCATTAGCTTTCGCGCTTTGCAGCGTGTCGAATGCCACTGATGCCGGATCGGATCCGAGTTTTTGCTTCACGACAGGCACTCCGGCTCGTTCGCCCCATATATCAAGCTGCTCCACCGCAGCTGCACGGAATGTGTCGGCAGCTCCGAGCATCACCTTATTGCCCGCCTTCTTAAACTGCGAAGCAAGTTTCCCGATAGTAGTAGTCTTACCTACCCCATTGACACCCACTACCATTATGACATGCGGTTTATGCCCTTGAGGAACTGTAAAATCCGGCAAATTTGCTTCATTGTCATTCTCTGCAAGCAATTCTGTTATTTCCTCACAAAGCCAACGGTTCAACTCCGAAGTGCTTACATATTTGTCACGAGCCACTCGGGCCTGTAACCGTTCTATGATTTTCAATGTCGTATCAACACCGACATCCGACGTGATAAAAATCTCTTCCAGATTATCAAGAAAATCATCATCAATAGTTTTCTTTCCTGCCAATGCACGAGCTATCTTATCGAACACACCAGTTTTGGTACGTTCAAGCCCTTTATCGAGTGTCGCTTTCTTCTCTTTAGAAAAAAAATTAAAAATTCCCATTATAAAACGGAGTTATATTCGAATTGCAAATATACGAATAAGTCGGGGGCAAAAGCAAATATTCTTTGCATTTTGTCAAGCCATCGGTATTCTTGTCCGGCATATAAAAGATGAACAATCTACGAGTGTGCTTCAATCAGTGATAATTTATACATGACATTATCGTTGCTCTCGTTTTCAAGCAGATGCATCTATTGGTTAAGTATTGTTAATTAAGTTAATATTTGCAAATGGGGG
>CAJTMM010000007.1:54975-96632 GCA_910577465.1 uncultured Muribaculaceae bacterium
GGGTAATTTTTATAAAAAAGGTCGCTAAAACCACTATATTTGCAGCCTATTTTGATAGGTGATAGGTGTTTACCGAATTATAGTAATTGTATTCACTTTATAATGATGGATATTTCTATTCATAAAAATTATAAAGAAACTAAATTTAATACCAAAAATAATAGCTCGCTCGCTTCATTGCGATTAGCGGCTATGATGTTTATTTCATTAATATCCGCATTATCGGTCAGGGTCAATGCCAATGAAATGGCTACTGACACGGTGTGTATTGCTGCACAAGCGCAATCCCGTATCGATTTCAGGGTTAATCTGACTGATTTTGATACAGATTATCATGGTAATGATTTAAGGTTGGAACAGATGCTTTCCGAATTAGATACCATGGTACTTAACCCCCATGTACGTATCAAGAGAATCACCATACTGGGTACGGCATCTCCGGAAGGTCCTTATCAGAAAAACGTACGCTTGGCAACCGGTCGCGCCAACGCACTCGCATCCATTCTTAAAACCCGCTACTCTTTTCCTGACAGCATCTACACGGTATCTATAGTCCCTGAGTATTGGGATGGTCTGAACCGTATGCTCACCAAAGAGGTTTCGGCACCTGATACCGAATTAGTTCTCAAATTGCTCGGAGAAACAGACAATCTTGATATGGATGAACGTGAATACCGCCTCAAGTCATTGTCTGGAGGACGCCCCTACTCCTATATACGAAAACATATATTGCCATATTTGCGACAGGCATCGGTTACTGTTGATTTCGAATCATTACGGATTCGGCAATATCAGGAAGCTATCTCCCCCGAATGCCATACATTCAATACCATTATGTCTGTCTCCGACATTTTGCCGATTGGCATATCATCGGCATATTACACCTCACCCCGTGAACGTTTCTTCTCAATTAAGACTAATCTTCTGTGGGATGCCATATTATGTGCTAATCTCGGTTTTGAGGTTGAGCTATTTCCGCATTGGAGTCTTGATGTCCCGGTATGGTATTCTCCATACGATATCAATAAATATTGGCGTATCAGATTACTCGCCATACAGCCCGAAGTGCGTTATTGGCCTAAAGATGCCGGCATAGGACATTATTTTGGAATACACACTTCGGTTGTGGGTTTTAATGTGAGCACCGGTGGCAAATTCCGTTACCAGGATTCCAATCATGCAGCTTTCGGTCTTGGCATAGGCTATGGTTACGCCTTTCACCTCGACAAAGCGCATCGGTGGAGTCTCGAAGCCCAAATTGGAGTGGGATACATCAACTACCGGTTGGCGAAATATTATAACACCGGGAGAAACGGAGCTGAGGTATCACACAAAAGCGGATTATATTGGGGTGTTACACGTGCCGGCGTGACTATCGCATATAAATTCTACCGCGAAAGAAAAGAAAGGAAATGGATGAGATGGTAGGTCGTAAATCAAGAGCGAAAGCATTGGAATTAATGCATTTTATATTGGTTGCGATGTCTATTGCGTTTACATCGTGCGATGCCACTATACATTTTTATCCGGAGCCTACGGATAAGAACAAGTCTCAGATACGTCTGAATGTGGATTGGAGCGGATACGGAAAGACGATTCCGACCGGTATGACAGTGCTGTGCCATCATACCGAGACAGGTGAACAGGTAAGCATAATCGATAATAATACGGACTATGTGACACCGTACCTCAAACAGGGGCGGCATTGGGCTACGGTATTCAATCTTACCGAAGATGAATTCAGCTATGTAGCATTCCGTGGGCTTGATGCAGTGGAAACTTCCGAGGCGTACGCGCTTGAGCGTGTCGGTTCAAAATGGTATTCCGATCGGAGCGACGGAAACAATTATTTGGCGGAATGTCCCGAATGGTTGGCAGTGGATACAATCATGACCGACCATGTAGCGGAATCCCCTGCCGACGGATTAAATGTGATAGGTACTCTGCATCCCCAGAATATTATATACACACTGCATATAGCCATATACACAGAGAACATTAGCAACCTCCGTTCTGCGCGTGGGGCCATCAGTGGTCTTGCATCAGGACGAAGATTTGCAAGCGACGAGCCCAATAGCAATACTACAACGGTGACCCACCTTATCGAATCATCCGATTGGTCGCGCTCGCGCATATCATCATATCCCGACATTGGAGTCGTAAAAGCCGATATCACATGTTTCGGTCTCCCCGGCAATCATAACGGGTCGGCTGATGAAAACTATCTTGAATTTCAAGCAATGCTTTCTGATGGAAAAACTGTGTGGAAATACGAAATTCCTGTAGGTAATCTCATAGTTGAACGATATTCTCCTCCCGGCAGACGGGGTGACAATCTGAATTTATATCTTGATGTATGGCTGAATCCACCACTACCACCCGGAGGTGATAGCGACTGGGGATTCGACGTATGGATAGATGACTGGGACGAGCAGGATGATTTCCATATTCCATTTTAGTAAACATTAAGTAAACCAATTAATAATCAAAAAAACAATTTTTTAATGAAAGCTAATAAGATTCTGATGGCTTTCGTAGCCATTGCAGCGACTGCAACAGTCAGCTGTACTCAGGAAGAAGAGTTGTTAAACGACAACGGTAGTAACGTTCAGAAACCCGACGGTGATGCAGTGACATTCGGAACATACCTCTCCGGGGCTCCCGAATCGCGCGCATCGGTGATGGACCTTCCCGCCCTTAAGGAAAAGGGATTCGGTGTGTTTGGATACTACACCGAAACAGAGGACTATAACACAACAAGTCCCAACCACCAGCCCAATTTCATGTACAACCAGGAAGTGACTTGGAAAGCCGATGACGCCGACGGCGGTATGTGGCAGTACTCCCCCGTGAAATACTGGCCGAGCAATCCACTCGAAAAAGTATCGTTCTTCGCCTACGCTCCCTACAACGATACCTTTGGTGCTACGGGCATCACTGCCTTTACCTCGAACACCACAGCCGGAGACCCCAAACTCTCGTTCAAGATGGACGAGAACGTCGACAATCAGATTGACCTGCTCTATAGCAACGGAGCAATGAACCTCAGCAAGCAGACCATCGAAGAGAAGGTAAATTTCCGATTCAAGCACGCCCTGTCGCGCATAGGCTTCAAGCGCGTGGCTGTCATCAACGAAAATAGTGTCGAAAATGGCAATGAAGATAACGGCAACAGTGAGTTGAGCAAGCATGGCATTAAGCTTACTGACAAATCGACTATTGTAATCAACAGCGTGTCGATAACTTCAAGCCAGTTTGGTGACAACGGAGACTTCAATCTCCGCACCGGCGAATGGGAGAATTATGAGACCAAATCACACACTTACACACTCACCGCCGAAAACGGTGATTTCGTCAACAGCACTCTCACTCCCGACAACGCCACCACAGTGATGAACCTCACCAAGGACGATAAATATCTGATGGTGATGCCCACCCCCGTTAAGGACAAATATTCCAACGAAGATATCCCCGTAATGGTGACCGTCAAATTTGATGTCCTCACCGAGGACCCCAAGCTCGCCGGTGGCGAAAGTAGAATCACAAGCGAGGTAACGGCACCCTTCAATTTTGCGTTCCAGGCAGGTAAATCGTATAATTTCGTGCTTCACATCGGTCTGACATCCGTGAAACTCGATGCTTCCGTCGAAGATTGGATTGACAATGATCACCGAGGGGTGGAAGATATTGTAGTAAATACTCCCAGCAATGACTCCTACACTCTTGTTCTCGATGCCCGCGACGGCAGATTCAGAAATGGTAGCGAATACTATGTAATGACCAAGTTTGATCTGGATTTGGAAAATGGAGTAGTGGCAGATGCCGTATTTGAAATTCCTTACTTCTATAACAACAAGAGCGAGCAATACTGGGACGCCCCCGAAAATGATATATACTGGAAATATCAGTTAGACTATTATGGATTTGTGTGCTGGTGCGACAACATTGTTGAGAATCTGGAAGCCCCGATGGAACTTCATTCTAAATATGAAGGTGAAGGCAGATTTAAAGGATTTAAATATTACAGTCCTACTCCGCTTATCTTCGAAGATAAGTGGGCTTACGACTACGACCCTACTGCTCCGGACCTGCTGATACCGTCGGAAACGACCATCACCATTCCGGTAGACGATCCCACAAGATTCCGCATCCTATACGCCGTATGGCCCATAGGCGAAAACCACTTAGATTAACGCTATAAGGCTCCCGGTCTCCTTTAGAGACTGAACGCATCAACCCCGCGCATCATTCCGGTGCGCGGGGTTTTGATTATATCAACCTTGGATATGAATAGAGAATATTGTTTAACATGCGGTTATAGTCCGCTGGTGAGTTATAAATATGTAAATATAAGTACCGGCATCCGCCACAATCACTAATAGCGCGGTGTTAATAGATTCGTAACCATGGTTGAATATAACTGAAACAGATAGCGGCGTGCTCACTTTAAATAAAGTTACGCAACGCCGCTATTGATTTATATGTCCTAATATATCTTATCAGTCTATTTGCACGACCAAAAAATTAGAGGTACTCCAAAAACGCGTAGGATTGGTTATCTGGAGGATTTTTTCACCATTCTCTCCTTCAGTTATCTGATATGAGTCTGACGGCTGGTTAGTCATGACTTTAGCTTTTTTGGAGTGCAATGGCAATGCTGTCAATGTACGTTTGTCAACAGGTGTGAAATAAGACATCTCAAAGTCACCTTGCATTATCTTTGTCTTTCTTAAGAACCCGGTCTTAATTATTTTATGCTCTTCAAGCTCCTTCTTGGAACCAAGGGCATAATAGCAAGTGTTAAGTTCATTGGTCAGAGTCTGGGTCTCTTTTATTGCCTGTTCACGTCCTGCTTTTTCTTCCGCCACTGTGGAGTGGAGGGAATCTACAGTGGTATTGAGATTGGCGATCGTCACATTCGCAGCCGTAAGTTGCGTGGTAAGCTCTTGGATTTGTGATTCGTTTTGTGCAATCTGTCCTTTAAGTGTCTCAATTGTTTTCAGGAGCTTCGCATTTTCACCTTGATGCTGCTTGATTTTCTTCTCAAGTTCGGCAAGACGCGTCCTACGATCTGCCAATGCCTGCTTCACGGCTGCTATATCATTTTTTAGCTGCTGCTTTTTTGATGGAGTTTCGGATTGAATGCTTGCCGGGGTGGATAGAATTTGTTCCATCTCTTTAAGCTGCATCATATCATCTGAAATGTCATTAACCAATGCGAGCAATGTATCCTGAGTCTGCAACGTAGATTCCAGTTCTGCACGACTCATGGTCACCATAGTGCTATCGTTGGTGGCGTCACTACGTTCTCCGGTATGTCCGCAGGATGCCATCAATAAGGCAAACGCACCGGCTGTAATCAATTGTACCTTCTTCATAATCATAATAGTTGGTGGTATATTCCGTTTTTTAATCGTCGTAAGACTTATATTTGTTTTTGTGCTTTGGCGCTTCGTCTTTATCTTTTTTGCCGCCGATAATAATAACAATCTCTCCTTTGGGATTGTTTTGGGTGAAAAACGCGATCAATTCCCCCAATGTCCCACGCACCGTTGTTTCATGAATTTTGGATATTTCCCGTGACACAGAAGCATCTCTATCGACACCGCAATATTCTGCAAGCTGCGTCAATGTCTTCACCAATCGCAAAGGTGACTCATATATAACTACGGTACGCTGCTCTTCCGATATCTCGTTGAGTCTTGTAGCCCTGCCCTTTTTAGGCGGTAAGAAACCTTCAAAGCAAAATCTGTCACAGGGCAGACCCGAATTTACCAAAGCGGGGACGAATGCGGTGGCGCCGGGCAGGGTTATAACCGGGATGTCATTTTTCCTGCATTCCCGTGACAATAAAAAACCGGGGTCGCTTATGCCGGGAGTGCCTGCATCGCTTATCAGGGCTATATCCTCGCCCGATAGCAAACGTGATATTATCGGCTCCACGGTTCCATGTTCATTAAACTTATGGTGACTCATCAATGGCACATTTATACCAAAATGTTTCAGAAGCACGCCGCTTGTGCGTGTGTCTTCCGCCAAAATAAGGTCACAGTTAGTTAATACCGATATTGCCCGTGGGGTCATATCCTCAAGATTACCTACAGGAGTCGGTACTATATATAGCGTGCCGGATGATTGCATGATGCGTGACAATTAAATGAATCGTGCTGTGACAATACGCATAAAATCCTTCACATCCTCATTCTCGGGGTCCCAGCATAAATCATTGTAAAAATAATCCTCAATCTCCCCTACACTGGTCATGGCATTTACCACATGGAGGGCATCGGCCATTTCAGCATCACTATTGGCAAATAGCTCGCGACGGAAACGAAACTTGTCATTCAATGTAAACCCCGATGGCACGTCCGCTATACGGATAGTCTCGCTCTCATTGCAAATATCTGTTTTCTCATCGGCAGAATCAGCACTGACGCTTATCTCCGGTATTGATTCGACGTCTGATTCCGGCTGACAGCATGGTGACGTCCCTGCATCCTCAGATTCTTCCAACTCGGTTGAACGGGCTACAGCATCCATTTCAGCAGATGATACCGACACGGAATCGGCATTTAATCGAGCTACACCATCTGCCAACATTCCTGCCTTCTCTTTCAGAAGAGACCAAGCCGCAGCGGGAGCATTCTCTTCTCTCCGTTCAATCAATGTAAGAAGTCCTTCTACTTCAAGACAGAGATTCAATAATTTTTCAACCTGATTATCCATATTATCGAGGTGTTTTAATGTTACAATATTGGCACAAAGGTATAGAAAAACTATGATATACGGATGCTGCGCCCTTTAAATAAATCAGTGTGCTCTGTAACTCATTGGCATATATCTACGATGCATAACGCTATATGGAACCGTGCAACCGCTCTATGAGCAAATCGCCAATTGCCTTTTTGACCGTGGCTCTTGATGAGAATCCGTTGAGCATCACCACTACTACGTGTGACGGAACCCCGTCATCGCCAAGCATATATCCGGCATAACACTGCACATTTCTCATACTGCCTGTTTTGGTGGCAAGACGTCCGTCCAACGGTGAGTCTTTTAAGAAATTCCGCATAGTTCCGTCTTGTCCCGCCCGAGGGAAGCACTGCAGATAGCGGTTGTCGCTATTGTTGTTACGGGCCATCCATACGAGCACATCGGCTAAAAAATAGGGTGTTATGCGGTTATTCCGGGAGAGCCCACTGCCATCCTCTATCACAATTCCGCATGTATCCACACCGTTGTTGGCCCACAAGGTTAATTCAGCGTCTATGGCGTCCTTTCGCGAACGTCCTGCTGCTACGGTGCGTAACATTCCTTCGGTCATCATATTGTCGCTCCGAAACATCAGACTTTTCAGAATGTCGGCATATTTAGGAGACTGATGACGGTATATAAGTGTTCGGTGTCCTGAGTGTTTCAATTTCTTACCGGAAACTGCAACACCTTGACCGGTGAGAGCCAATTCGATAGCCTTGCACATGGACGATTCCGGATCGGGATTGGACAATGCCGTGGATGATTTACGGCTTTTTCGTCCGGTAACCGTGATTTTTTTATTGGACATTTCTATCTTTGTGGCTCTGCGCGATGGCACAAAATTGATTTTCAGTCCCGGTATTTCCGGTTGACACCTTTTGGATGGCATGGATAGTACAAATTTGTTGTCGGCGTAATTTAACGCATGGTGCGCGGCTCCATAAGGCCACATCAAATCTTCCGACATCCATCCGTCGGGTACGCATTCCTCCATAGCCGCTGGATATGATGCCAGCACACACCCGCTCACCTCCTTAACACCCATGTGGCGAAGAGCGGAAGCCACACTGTCGGCAACACCGGAATATTCGGGGAAGTATGCCGATTCGATTGTCGGATCGCCGGTTGCATAAACGACTATATTGCCTTTCAATATGCCATTTTTAATAGGACCGTCGGCTATGATTTCCGTTTCGAAGCAGTCGTCGGGCGAAGATGTGCTGAGTACGGTGGCCGAAGTAATTGCCTTTGTGACACTTGCCGGGATGAGCGGAATCTCCCCGTTGACATCCATTACCACCTCCCCTGTCCGGATATTCTCAATATATATACCGACATTTGCAGCCGGTATGTCAGGCACCGACTGCAGGTAGGTGTCATTGCTTGCCGAAAATGCCACCAAAGGGAGCATCCATGTCAGAAATGGTATGAGACGTTTCAACATTTTCTATAATTTAAACTGAATACGAAATTAGTCAATCTGTTTTTATTGGGGCTAAAAATTAAGTGCATTTTGCGTTATTAAAGAAAATTTGAGTAATTTCGCAGAATAAATCTACCGCTACGCGCATTGGTACAATGGTAAGTAAGACTCGCGATAAATTAATAGAAGTAGCAAGGCAACTATTCGCCTATAAAGGTGTAGAAAACACCACCATGAATGATATTGCCGCAGCTTCCGACAAGGGAAGACGCACCATATATATCTACTTTAAAAACAAACGTGAAATCTACAATGCCGTTGTCGAACGACAAAGCGACGTGGTGATATCGCGTTTGCGGGCTGTAGTTGACAGCGAGAAGCCACCTATGGAAAAGTTGGTGGCATATTTGATGTTACGGTTCGACATCCTTTCAGAAACGGCGCCAAAGCATGAACGACACCGGTTGATATTCAGTCGTGACCATCGCAGGATGGAGCGCATCCAGCGGCTTGCCTTAGCAAAAGAAAGAGAATTATTTAGTGTGTTGTTGAAGCAGGGAATTGCTGAAGGCGTGTTTGATTCGGAGCAGGCTCGTAGGTTGACATCTTTTTTGACCGTGACATTTACCGGTGTGGATTCCTGTCAGCTTCAAGGCGCATTTGAATTAAACGGACTACAGATTGAAGATGTACGCGACAACCTTATAAAGTTTGTGACCGAAGGAATAAAAAAACAACCTAATTAATATAACCAACTCAATTTTTCATTACAATGAAATTACTTGAAGGAAAAACAGCCCTTATCACAGGTGCCGCTCGTGGCATCGGTAAGGCAATCGCTTTGAAATTCGCTCAGGAAGGTGCAAATATCGCATTTACCGACCTTGTTATCGATGAAAACGGTAAGCAGACCGAAAGTGAAATAGCCGCTTTGGGTGTAAAAGTTAAAGGATATGCTTCAAATGCCGCAGATTTCAATCAGACAAAAGAAGTTGTCGAGCAGGTAAAAGCCGATTTCGGATCTATAGATATCCTCGTAAACAATGCCGGTATCACCAAGGACGGCTTGATGATGCGTATGACAGAGCAGCAGTGGGATGCTGTAATCGCGGTAAACCTCAAGAGCGCGTTTAACTTCATCAATGCCACACTGCCTATCATGTTGCGCCAGCGTTCAGGCAGCATAATAAACATGGCTTCTGTAGTAGGCGTGCATGGCAATGCCGGTCAGTCCAACTATGCTGCATCTAAAGCCGGTCTCATAGCATTGGCAAAGAGTATCGCCCAAGAAGTAGGTTCGCGTGGCATTCGTGCCAATGCCATAGCCCCCGGATTCATCGAAACAGCTATGACCGCCGCCCTCCCCGACGACGTACGTGCCGAATGGACCAAAAAGATTCCATTGCGCCGTGGCGGAAAAGTTGAGGATATCGCCAATGTTGCCACATTCCTTGCATCTGACATGTCGAGCTACGTCAGCGGTCAGGTTATCCAAGTCGACGGTGGCATGAACATGTAATATCAGGCTTAGATAAATCTAATACGCAATCCCGGGCTAGTTGAATCAGTGCCCGGGATTGTTCTATTTTGTATAAATAACGTGAAATGAGCCATAGGCTCCCGATGCTGATTTGGGGGTTATTAAAAATTCATGTAACTTTGAACAAATTTTCAAGTACTTGATATGCTAAGATACAATACACAAATGAAACCACTGTTGCTCCCCGAATATGGCAGGAACATACAGAGTATGGTTGACCATTGTTTGACAATAGAGGATCGTGATGAGCGCAACAGATGCGCCAACGCAATCATAGCCTCTATGGCAAATCTCTTTCCGGAGCTCAAAAATGGTGGCGAATACAATCATAAATTATGGGACCATTTGGCTATCATGTCCAATTTTCAACTTGATATAGATTATCCCTGCGAGGTGATTCGACCTGAAAACCTGCATACCCGCCCTGAAAGGGTGGAATATCCGCAGAACAACTTCCGTTATCGCCACTACGGACAGTCATTGGAGTGGATGATATACCGGGCTTCGGAAATGGAACCGGGGGATGAGCGTGATGAATTGGTTCGTCTGATAGCCAACCAGATGAAAAAACTGATGCTTGCCGTGAATACCGATGGCGTTGATGACGCTAAAATATTCAAGGACCTTGCCGAAATGTCGCATGGTTGCATCCGAATAAACCCCGACGACATGCACCTCCACGAGTTTAAAATAGCGCAGCAACCTACCGGAAAGAAGAAAAAGAAAAAATAATATTGTACAATACCTGTACCACACAATATGATACGTGAATCGGAAATAATATCAATCGGAGCGTTTGCAAAACCTCACGGAATAAAAGGTGAGCTCAATGCTGAACTTGACTACGACGTTGACATACGTGAATTCAAGTGCCTTATTATAGATATTGATGGGATTTACGTGCCATTTTTCATTGATGGATATCGCACACGTGGAAAGCACTCGGTCCTGATTCATTTAGATGGCGTGAACGACGAAAAAGAAGCCAAGTCGTTTGCCGGTAAAGAAATCTATGCATTGCGAAGCGAGATGGACACCGTCATTTCCGAGGATGAGTCCGATGGACTCTATGCATCGGATTTGTTGGGCTTCACGCTGTGTTCTGAGAACGGAGAGGATATTGGCGTCATTGATGGATACGATGACAGTACCGACAATGTCCTTTTTATAGTGAAACGCAATGACGACGCCACGCGTCCCCTATATGTACCGGTTGTGGATGAATTCATTACTAATATCGATTTGGAACGTAAACGTATATCAATGTCGTTGCCTGACGGCATTCTGGAACTTTAAATATTTTTGACTCATGAATGAATACGATGAATTGACAGCGATAAAAGCTATGCGCGCGGCACTGCCCGCGCAAGTGTCGAATGCGTATGATGATGACGAGCTACTTAATATAGTGGACATGATATGGGACTATTACGAGCAGAACGGTTTGCTGGATATCGACATGGATGATGACGACGATGAGCCGGATACTCTGCTTCAGGATCTCGTGGAATATACAACACGTATGTTGAAAAAAGATAAAGGTGCGACTATTGAGTTAGACCATCTTCCGGCTATGATACAGGCTGAACTGGATTACGAAGAGACACTTGCCAACGATATTTGACCGAAATGTTATGAAAGCTCTCCAATACAAATACTTGTTACCGCTCGTAAGCTTGTGTATGATGATGCTTAGTGCGCCATCCATACACGCACAAGTTACGGCACAGCAACAATATCCGGGATACAACGAGGAAACATTTATGGATATGGATTTTGACCCCAACCTCCTCACCCCAGAGATTCCGGTAACAGCACGAGGCACTGTGGCAGATTACATACGGAAAACGGCTAACTCGCTAAAAAGTGCCTATACCATAGACCTGATGCGCGATGATGAAGTATTTATCGTGTCGATTCCTACCGACGAGGTGTTTTTGCCTAACGACACGCTATTATCTGCATACGCACCGAAACAGTTGGATCCTATGCTCAGATTGATGAGCGATCCATTTATGTATAAGATTGTCGTGGCGGTACATACCGATGATACCGGTTCTGAACATTATCGGGATATGCTCTCCACTGCCAGGCTCAATTCTATATATGATTGGCTCATGGATGCAATCGACTCCGGTATCTTGTCTGAGGATTTGATAATAATACCATTCTCCATGGCATCATCGGATCCAATCCAACTCAATGACACACGCGCCCATCGACGCGAGAACAGAAGAATCGAATTTTACTTCATCCCGGGACCAAAAATGATAGAGTTGGCGCAAAAACGACAACTTAAATAACCTATACACCGTATTAGGCTTCAACCTTGTTTGAGATACCGCCTAATATTAGTAATTTTGCAATCGAATAGAATATTAACTGATTATAATCACACATTAAATGGCAAAAGAACTTAAAGACTTGACCAAAAGAGCGGATAATTACTCTCAATGGTACAATGATTTAGTAGTTAAAGCTGACCTTGCCGAACAATCGGCCGTAAGAGGATGTATGGTAATCAAACCATACGGATATGCTATATGGGAAAAAATGCAACAGCAATTGGACCGCATGTTTAAAGAAACCGGCGTTCAGAATGCCTACTTCCCGCTATTAATCCCCAAATCATTCTTATGCCGTGAAGCGGAACATGTTGAAGGTTTTGCCAAAGAATGTGCGGTAGTTACACATTACCGACTCAAAAATGACCCTAACGGTAATGGTGTGATTGTAGACCCTGATGCCCGTCTTGAGGAGGAACTCATAGTGCGTCCCACATCTGAGACCATAATTTGGGGCACATACCGTAATTGGATTCACAGCTATCGTGACCTCCCCATTCTATGTAATCAGTGGGCGAATGTCATGCGTTGGGAAATGCGTACACGCATGTTCCTGCGTACTGCAGAGTTCTTATGGCAGGAAGGACATTGCGCGCATGCCACTGCAGAAGAATCCGAAATGCGTACCGTGCAGATGATAAACCTGTATGCTGATTTTGCCGAAAAATATATGGCGATGCCTGTAATCAAAGGCGTGAAGTCTGCTAATGAACGCTTTGCCGGTGCCGTAAACACATATACCATCGAGGGCATGATGCAGGATGGCAAGGCATTGCAATGCGGTACTTCTCATAATCTTGGGCAAAACTTTGCAAAAGCATTTGATGTCACATTCGTAAATAAGGAAAATAAGCCGGAATATGTCTGGGCAAACTCTTGGGGTGTATCTACACGATTGATGGGTGCTCTTATAATGACTCATTCCGACGACAATGGCTTGGTACTACCTCCCCACTTGGCTCCTATACAGGTTGTGATAGTGCCTATATTTAAAAATAATGACCAACTCGCGGAAATCACTAATGCAGTAGAACCCATAGTAGCTCAATTGAAAGCACTTGGCATAAGCGTTAAGTATGATGATGCTGACAATCGTCGTCCCGGATTCAAATTCGCCGATTATGAATTGAAGGGTGTTCCTGTTCGTCTTGCAATCGGAGCACGCGATATTGAAAATGGCAAGGTGGAAGTGATGCGTCGTGATACCCTTGAGAAATTTGAATTACCTATCGAAGGATTGGCACAGAATATAAGCACCCTGCTCGAAGAAATCCAGACTAATATCTACGATAAGGCATTGAAACATCGCGAGTCTATGACACGTACCGTTGACACATACGATGAATTCAAGGAAGAAATCGAGAAGGGTGGATTCATACTTGCACATTGGGATGGAACTACCGAAACGGAAGAACGTATCAAGGAGGAAACTAAAGCCACCATACGATGCATGCCGTTGGATGGCGACACTACCGAAGGCGTATGTATGGTTACCGGCAAACCCTCCAAGCAGCGTGTGATATTTGCACGTAACTATTAATACCGCCCTGCAAAAGTAAAATAGACATGAAAGCACCTGTTATAGCCATAGTAGTCCCATGCTACAATGAAGAACAGGTGCTTCCTGTATCTATACCATCACTGCTTTCCGCTTTGGACTCAATGGTAACAGACAATTTAATAGCCCCGGAAAGCTATTTGATGTGTTGTGATGATGGTAGTAAAGATTCAACATGGAATCAGATAAACCGATACCATCAAATGGATTCTCGCGTAAAGGGGCTTAGATTCAGCAATAACCGTGGGCAACAATTCGCACTACTTGCAGGTCTGTTAAATGTCGTTGACCATTGTGATGCAGCCATAACCATTGACGCTGATTTGCAAGATGACGTTGGGGCAATGCACCGAATGGTTGAAAAATTCCGGATTGGGACGGAAATAGTGTACGGCGTACGCCATGGACGAGAATCGGACTCATGGTTTAAGCGCAACACAGCTAGGGGCTTCTACTCTCTGCAGCGCAATCTTGGACTTGAGACGGTTTATGACCATGCTGATTTCCGACTGATGAGCAGAAATGCCATAAAGCTTCTAAGCCAATACGGCGAACAGAATTTGTTTCTACGAGGTATTGTGCCTCTGTTAGGGCTTACTTCCGACACCGTTGAGTATGATCGCAAGGAACGTTGTGCAGGTTCTTCGAAGTATTCAATTCGGCGTATGTTGGGATTCTCTATTGATGGAATCACTTCATTCTCGTCACGCCCGATTCGCATGATTCTTACTGTGGGGGTTCTGCTACTGCTCCTGGATATAGCTATGACCATATATGTTTTTATCTCATATATGGGCAATAATGTAATTCCCGGATGGACATCGCTCATGCTTTCCGTATGGTTTCTCGGAAGTCTTATTTTGATTAGCCTTGGGATTGTGGGTGAATACATAGGCAAGATATTCGTGGAAGTAAAGAATCGGCCGAGGTATATTATTAAAGAATACTTAATTGATTAGCATCTGATGAAATCAAATGATCTTATATCACAATTGTCATCTGCGACAGGCTGGGACAATCAGAAAATATGCACCATGCTCAATGGATTGACCGATGCCATAAAGGAATATTGTATCGATGTTGATTCTGTAGCTATTCCCGGATTCGGTACATTTGTCACAGAAAAAACCGATGAGCATGTGGCAGTTTCACCGACTGATAATGCACAAATGATATATCCGCCGGAAATTTCCGTGAAATTCAAATCGAGTGTGGTTCTGCGCAAAAAATTCATAGGATGAATACAAAAATTCCCGTAAAAAAACTATCTGAAAAAGTTGCGGTATCGGTCAATATGCCGGTAGAAGAGGTGCAATCTTTTATAAAAATATTATTTGAGCAGATTGTTGATGGATTACAGCAAGGCGAATCAGTCACACTTCCGGGGCTTGGTAAGTTTACTGCATCATCAATGCCGGATGAGCCTGTGGCATTCATACCGGAGCGCGAATTTGCCGATGCGGTCAACGCTCCTTTTGTAATGTTTGAACCCATACCATTGAACGAAGGTGTAACGGAGGAAATCCTTGATAGCGTTTCAATCTCTGATGCTTCTGAACGCAGACAATCCACAATCGCAACTGAAGAACCAATCCCCTCACCACTACCGGAAGAAAAACCGGAAATCAGCAACGTAGAGATTGAGGAGTCTCCCGAAACCGGTGAGGATATTCCGGTTTTAACAGACACAGAGCCCCATGTCGATACTGCCGATGCCACAATGACAGAAGTGTGCAATAATAATAATGATGAATTAGATACAGTATCTGAATTTAAGGAATCTATCTCCGATGCTGATATTGCCACGTCTCAAAATGAGGCAGACATTGCCATTGAGAACCGCCGGATTAGCGATGTTCAAGCCGCTATTCCGCAAGTCCATGCCGACGACCCATCTCTATATATCCCCGAGGATGAAGTGGAATATGTTGGAACATCAGATGATAAGGACAGGTCAAGATTTCTGCCGGGATTCATTCTGGGACTTATAACTGGTTTGGCAATCGGCGCGTTAGCACTGTTTGCTTACATGGTGTATTTCATCAACTCTCCGGTTACTCCTGTTGAATAGTCTGAATATATCGACAGGTTACCGATTGTCAATATACGGTATTTTAAAATAGCTTAATCATTTAATGCAATAAACTATTAATAGCTAAATTTAACATCCCGTTTTACATATTGAGTGTTATTATAGTTAAATTTGTAGTGGAAATCAACATTTAATTGATTTCCACATTTATATATATGAAGTTATAACGCTTAATTCATTATTCGACAATTAAAATATTATGAGCGAACCGGTAAATATACGGGAATTGAACGATCTCGTAGCCAGCAAAAACAATTTTGTGAACCTTATCACCCAAGGAATGGACCAGACCATTGTTGGACAAAAGCATTTGGTTGATTCCTTGTTAATTGCATTATTGGCAAACGGACATGTGCTGTTGGAGGGCGTGCCTGGTTTGGCAAAGACTTTGGCTATTAAAACTTTGGCTCAGATAATAGATGCCAAGTACAGCCGTATACAGTTTACCCCCGACTTATTGCCAGCCGATGTTATCGGTACAATGGTATATAGCGTTCAAAAAGAACAATTCCAAATCAAGCGTGGACCGATATTCGCCAACTTCGTGCTTGCCGATGAAATCAACCGTGCTCCGGCAAAAGTTCAGAGTGCCCTTCTCGAGGCCATGCAGGAACGTCAGGTGACCATTGGAGAAACAACGTTCCGTCTTGACGAACCTTTTCTGGTCATGGCTACACAAAACCCGATTGAACAGGAAGGTACCTATCCCCTTCCCGAAGCTCAAGTCGATCGTTTCCTTCTAAAGGTAGTCATCGGTTATCCGACCAAAGCTGACGAAAAACTTATCATACGACAGAATATCACACCTGTTAAACGCGACATACGCCCTCTGCTTCGCCCCGAAGAGATTCTGGAAGCTCAGAAAATTGTAGAGCAGATTTATCTCGACGAGAAAATCGAACGATACATTGTTGACATCGTGTTTGCGACCCGTTATCCCGCCGAATACAATCTAAAGGATCTTGAGAGCATAATTTCATTCGGAGCTTCTCCGCGTGCTTCTATCGGTCTTGCCAAGGCAGCACGTGCATACGCCTTCCTACGTCAACGTGGCTATGTAATACCTGAAGATGTACGCGCCGTATGTCATGATGTGTTGCGCCACCGTATCGGCTTGTCTTATGAAGCCGAAGCCAACAACATTACCGCCGATGAGATTATCTCTGAAATCCTTGATAAGGTAGAAGTGCCCTAAGTAGATACATTATGTCATTCTCCCTCTCCTCTGTTTTAATGAATGCCTAATAACCATAAGAAGCAACCGTTCGTCTATGGAAGCAAATGAACTTCTGAAAAAAGTTCGAAAAATCGAAATTAAAACCCGTGGATTGTCACAAAACATATTCGCGGGCGAATACCATACGGCATTTAAGGGACGCGGAATGACCTTTTCAGAGGTGCGCGAATATCAATATGGTGACGATATCCGCGACATTGACTGGAATGTTACAGCACGTCACAATCATCCATACGTAAAAGTGTATGAAGAGGAACGCGAATTGACTGTAATGCTGCTTGTCGATGTTTCAAGAAGCCGTATGTTCGGAGCCGAGGGCGATGAAAAACGTGAGGTCATTGCCGAAGTAGCTGCCACTATCGCATTTTCCGCTATACAGAACAATGATAAAATTGGTGTGATATTCTTTTCCGATAAGATAGAGAAATTCATTCCCCCAAAGAAAGGTAAGAAGCACATTTTATTTATTATCAGCCAACTCCTTGACTTCACTCCTGAAAGCAACGGCACAGATATATCGCAGGTGCTCCGATATTTTACAGACGCGCTTAAAAAGCGATGCACCACATTCTTAATATCGGATTTTATCGATGAGCACGACTACTATACTGCAATGTCAGTAGCTGCTAATAAACACGATGTCATTGGCATTCAGGTCTATGATAAGCGCGATGCTCAATTGCCCGATGTAGGTCTTATGCGCGTGGCTGATTTAGAGACAGGACATAGTCGATGGATAAACACATCATCGGCATCCGTAAGGAAAGCTTACAACAAATGGTGGTACGACCGTCAGCAAAAAATGATTGATACCCTTCAACGTTGTCGCGTGGACTTAGCAACAATCGCTACCGATGAAGATTTTGTCAAGTCATTAATGTCATTATTTAAGAAACGAGGCGTAAGATAATTATTATTATGAAATTACGACAGCTCATATCAATTGTTTTATTATCCCTTGGTTTGATGACTTTTGCCGCATCGGAGTTCTCAGCTAAGTCGGAATTGGACTCGGTGTACCTGCTTATGGGCAAACAAACACGATTGCACGTTAATGTGGTCGGACCGCTTTCCGAGACAGGTGGAATTGTGGCTATTGACTCCATGTGGAAAGATGTGGAGATTATATCCATGGGAGAGCCTAAGATAAATGATCTCGGAAACAATCGCAAGGAACTTCGACAAGACATTATCATACAGTCTTTCGATTCCGGAATGTATACCCTCCCGCCTGTAATATATCTTCAGGAGGGAGAAACTATTTTCACAAATCGACCTGTACTTAAAGTTATACCGGTAGCTGTAGACTCTATGGTTACAGTACATGATTATGCTGATGTAGCTGATGTAAATCGTCATTTTTTCGACTATTTTCCAGATTGGGTCACTGATTATGGAGCATGGATATTGCTCACATTGGCAGTAATTGCAATATCTCTTTTCATTTATTTGAAATGGTTGCGCAAGGGACAGATTCCATTGATTCCCGCAAAAAAACCGGTTCCGCCCTACCAGCTTGCCATACAGCGTCTTGAAGAGCTTCGCAATGAACACCTGTGTGAACGCGGCGAGGAAAAAGAGTACTATACACGTCTTACTGACATCTTACGCTCATATCTTGACAAACGATTCGGAATCAATGCGATGGAGATGACATCGACACAGATAAAGAATGCATTACGGTCCAACGAGGCCACACGGCTTCCCGAACGTTACATGACCAGAATCCTTGAAATTGCCGATTTTGTTAAGTTTGCAAAGGTGCGACCGTTGCCTGACGACAATGAACAGGCATTCCGTTCGGCAATGCAGTTTGTGGAAGATACCAAACCTGAAGAGACTCCGGATACGGACGATTCAAAACCAATTGAAGTCAACAATAAGATAGACTGATAATATGCTGTTTGCACATCCTAAATATTTATGGTTTCTGTTGATTCTCGTACCATATATCGCATGGTATGTGTATCATCATCGAGCTGATTTTGCCGCAATGAGCGTATCGACAACACGTCCATACGACCGTTTACCCAGAACCTACAAGGAATATCTTTTACATGGCATGTTCCTGCTTCGGCTTGTTGCCGTAGCTATGCTTATCATCATTTTGGCACGTCCGCAAACCCACGACAAGTGGAGTTCGTCCCGTACTGAAGGCACTGATATTGTCATAGCTTTAGACATATCCACAAGTATGCTTGCACGCGATTTTAAACCCGACCGATTTGAAGCCGCAAAAAATGTGGCGGCGAAATTCGTTGCCGGACGGGAGTCCGACAATATCGGATTGGTGATTTTCGCCGGTGAAAGTTTCACTGCCGTTCCTATGACCACTGACCGCTCCATGCTTGCCAATTATATTCATGATGTAAGGATGGGCATGCTGCAGGACAATACGGCAATTGGCGATGGTCTTGCCACCTCTATAAATCGTATTAAAGAAGGTAATGCCAAATCAAAGAGCATCATCCTGCTCACCGATGGCTCAAACAATACCGGCAATGTAGCCCCCATCACAGCGGCTGAGATAGCTAAGAAACTTGGCATAAAAGTTTACACTATAGGTGTTGGACGGAATGGCATGGCACCCTACCCTGCGGAAAATGAATTCGGACGGATTACATACGTCAACATGCCTGTAGTTATAGATGAAGCTACACTCAAAACCATAGCTACGACTACTGGCGGAAAATATTTCCGTGCCACTGACAATAATGTTCTCGCACAGATTTTCGAAGAAATCGACCGCTTGGAGAAAACTGAGATTGACGTCCGTAATTTCACGCATACAGAGGACAATTATTTGCCGTGGGCTTTGTTTGCCCTCGCACTCTTGGCTTTGGAGCTTATACTGCGCAACACATTGCTAAGGAATATCCCGTAACCAATTTTGTAAAGCAACGCGATTATCATGATAAATTTCGCTAATCCACATCTGTTATACCTGCTGTTAATCATACCGGTAATAGCCTTATTATATGTTTGGGCACGCGTATCGCGTAAACTCAAATTAAAGAAGTTTGGACGTCTTGATGTTATAGAGCGCCTGATGCCTGATGCATCCCGCTATATGCCCGGCATTAAAATTATCATCGAGCTAACGGCAGCCGCATTCATAATATTGGCTATAGCACGTCCTTATGTTGAAAAGACCGATTTTTCTGGTGGTGATGAAGAAACCGCAAGCGGAATTGAGGTTATGATTTGTTTCGACGTATCGAACTCAATGCTTGCATCGTCCAACGATGATCCTTCCGGAATAAGTCGATTGCAACGTTCAAAATTCATATTGGAGAAACTTGTCGACAAGATGCATAATGATAAGGTAGGATTGATAGTCTTCGCCGGTGATGCGTACACACAATTGCCCATTACCTCCGACTACATCTCTGCCAAGATGTTCATAAACAATCTCAATACCGACATGGTACCGACACAAGGTACGGCGATTGGATCGGCTATTGATATGGCGATTAATTCGTTCACTCCCGATAGTGAATTCCAAAAAGCGATTGTGCTTATAACCGATGGTGAGAATTTCGAAGACAATGCTGTTGAAGAAGCGAAGCGGGCTGCTGATGCCGGCATACAAGTGGATGTAATCGGCGTTGGATCCGGTAAGCCAATGCCTATACCCGTAAATGGCGCGCGCAATGAGTATATGCGGACCAATACTGGTGAGGAGGTGCGCACTGCACTCAATGAACAAATGGCAGCGGAAATAGCCAAAGCCGGTAACGGCATCTACATTCCCGGAAGCGCAAGTTCGGCTGTTGGCGAACTTACTGACCAACTGGATAAATTATCTAAAACTGAATATCGACGTACATCAGTACCATCGCCTGCCTCCGAGCTCTTCCCTATAGCCATAATAGTAGCTCTATGCCTACTGCTTATTGATCTGCTACTCCCATATAGCAAGATATCCTGGCTTAGAAATATTAATTTCTTTTCTAAAAATTGATATTACATGAAACGCGTACTTTCTTATATATTGCTTGCCGCTATGGCAATGCCGGCTGTTGCCGAGAGCAATAATGCCGAGCCATTGCTTTCCACCAAGCAGGAGCGAAACTACATAACCGAAGGCAACAAACTATATCGTGATAAGCGTTTTGCCGATGCTGAAGTCTCGTATCGTAAGGCTTTGGAACTTGTTCCCGGCTCGGAAATAGCCTCATATAACTTAGCTGCGGCTTTGATACGACAGGCAGGTTCTGCCGACCCTAACGCTGAAAACAATCCTCTAAAAGATGCGCAGCAATTACTGCAGCAACTTGCTGCCGGAGCACGAGATATATCCATCGCAGAGAAAGCATTTTACAATCTCGGTAACATGGCATTTAATCAGGAAAATTATGCTCAAGCTATCGACATGTACAAAAATTCGCTGCGTAAGAATCCCGATAACGACAAAACACGCGAAAACCTGCGATTGGCGCAGATTAAATTGAAGGAACAGCAGCAGAATCAAGATAAAAATCAAAATCAGCAGGACAAACAGGATCAACAGGACAAGCAGAATCAGGATCAAAACAAAAACGACGATAAAAACCAGCAGAAAGACGACCAACAGCAGAATCAACAGCAGGAGCAAGAAAAAGATAAGAAACCTGAGCAACAGCCTCGCCAAGAAACTTCAATAAGCGATGCTAATGCAGAAAAAATTCTAAAGGCAATGGAGAATGAGGAAGCAGCTACGCGCCGTCGTGTGGAAGCCCAGAAAAAGAAGAGTGATAAAAATTCCTCGCGCCGACAAGTCACAAATCCATGGTAAACAACCCACATAGCCAAATTTAAGCCGATTTATGAGAGATAATATGAAGCGAATAATCATTGCGATACTGACACTTGTATTTTTTACGGCAAGTGTATATTCGGCACCATCGTTTTCGGTAAATGCACCTGGGCACGTATCCGTAGGCTCAAAATTTGCCGTAACGTTCCGACTGAAGGATGCTGAAGGTTCCGGATTGAAAATCCCTCAGATCAACGGATGTACGCTCCTTTATGGACCTTCCACCTCCACAAGCCAAAGTTATCAGGTGTACAATGGTCAGATGACATCGTCATCGACTATCGATTACACATACTTTTATCGGGCTGATCAGGAAGGTACATTTACAATCGGGGAAGCCACTATCAATGTCGATGGGAAAACACTTAGCACTAAAGCCACCTCATTGACTATAGGGCCGGCACCGGCGGGACAACAGAATCATGGTCAAGGACAGTCCAGCCGTCAGCAACCGGTTACAATCGATGATATATCGACACAATCGTCCGACCGACCTGTGAACTCCAATGATGTGTTCGTCCGTATTATATTATCCAAGCCTACAGCTTACGAACAAGAAGCCATTGAATGTACCATCAAGCTGTATACCAAGTATTCCATATCATCATTCTTTGCCACTAAGCAACCAAGTTTCGATGGCTTCCTGATTGAGGAGTTGGATGTGCAGCCGTCATTGAATCAGGTTGAAACTCTTAATGGCCAGAAATATATGACTGCACTCTTGAAAAAGTGCATCATTTTCCCGCAAAAAGATGGCAAGCTGACCATCAATTCCGGAAATTATGACATTACGGTAGTGCAATACGACAATGTCAACATGGGATTTTTCACCGTCCAGAATCCACAGGAACGCCAGATTAAGGTCAATTCCAATACCGCTTCCATAAATATCCAACCATTGCCCTCCCCTCAACCCGAGGGATTTACCGGAGCTGTAGGCCACTTTACAGTCGACAGCCGGTTGGTAGGTAATTCATTCAGGACTAATGACCCGGCAACACTTATATATACCATAAGTGGTACGGGCAATATAAAATACATCAAGGAGCCGGTTATAGACTTCCCGTCAGAATTCGAGCAGTACACTCCTAAAAGCGATATTTCCTCAAGAATTGCAGGAAACAACGTGACCGGAACCATGACGATTGAATACACTTTTGTCCCTCAGTCTGTTGGTGAATTCAAGATTGGAAGTGATAAATTTGTCTATTTCGATATTGATAAGAAGGAATATGTCACAATCAATACCCCAACCTACGATATTAAGGTAGCGAAAGGCGTTTCAAGCAATAATGTTGAACGACAGGACGTATCAGCAAAAAACACTGATATATTGCATATAAAGACCGGAGATAAAAAATTATCGATGAACCATGATTTGATAATTGCTTCCGGATGGTACTGGATGCTATATCTGCTTCTGATTATATCCATTATATCCGTGGCTGTAATCTACCGCCGCAATATACGCAAAGCTTCTGATATAAGCGGTATGAAACTTGCAAAGGCAAGCAAGGTCGCACGTAAACGGCTTAAACTGGCGCGCCAATTTATGGAGCAGAAAAATGCCGATAAATTCTATGAGGAATTACTTCGCGCAGTTTGGGGATATTTGAGTGACAAGCTTATGATTCCGGCATCGCAGTTGTCTCGCGACAATATTTCGTTGGAATTGACTGAATATGGAGCATCGGCAGAAGACTGCCGTTCTATTATAGAAGTGCTTGATGAGTGTGAGATGGCTCGATATTCCCCTGCAAGTTCTCAAGAGCAGATTGAATTGTTGTATGCCAAAGCGACTGAATCAATTGACAATCTTGAAAAAATCAAGAGGAGAAAATAAGTAAATTTACATTAGAAATCCCACGAATACCATAATAATATGCTTAGACATTTAGCCATAGTACTACTTATATTACCGGCATTGAATTCGATAGCCGGCACATTTGACCAGCGTGCGGACTCGGCTTATAATGCAGAACAATATCCCGATGCTATAAATCTTTATTTAGAAGCAATTAAAACTGACGGTACATCATCTACATTATACTATAATCTTGGCAATGCGTATTATCGTAATGGAGATATTGCAAAGGCAATAATATCATACGAACGTGCATTGCGCTTGAACCCGACAAATGGCGACGCCAAGGCTAATCTTGAGTTTGTCAATTCTAAAATCGTTGATAAGAAAGGTGAGACCGGGACATTCTTTTCAAATCTCATGGACTCGCTTTCCGGGATCGCCCACAGCAATACCTGGGCATGGATTGCCTTGGTATTTTTCGTAATCACGATTGCCGCTGCCGCATTGTACATGTTCACTTCAGCTATCATGCTGCGAAAAGTGGGATTCTTTGGCGGAATAGTTTCACTGCTGATTACCGTCATAACCATTATACTTTCTATCTGTGCCAAAAATATTGCGCAAAACAAGGAATCCGCAGTTGTGACCGCGCCATCTACTATTCTCAGCACCTCACCGCGCACACCTAAAAACCGCACTGAAGAGGCTATGTTACTACACGAAGGTACTAAGGTTCAGATTCTGGACTCCGTTTCTGCCAAGGTTGATTCTGTTGCTGTAATGTGGTATGACGTGCAGGTCGACAATAACCATCGGGCATGGATTAAGTCATCTGATGTAGAAATCATCTGATGGTAAAACCCGGTAATTTGAATTTTAATTTATTTTTCCACATAAAAATTTGGTGATTCAAAAATATCAGGCTATATTTGAAACTACCGAATAATTACCTTAATAACTAAAACTATAAGATTATGGCTAAAACAATCACTTTCAACGAGCTTCGTCGACTCAAAGACAGTTTACCCGATGGCGCGACTCATCAGATTGCTGATAAACTCAATATAACAGTTCAAACCGTACGTAACTATTTTGGTGGCAGCAACTATGAATTTGGCAAAAACTGCGGTGTACACATCGAACCGGGTCCTGATGGCGGTATTGTTGTACTCGACGATACCACTATATACGACATGGCTCTTGAAATTCTGAAAGCTCAGGAACAAGACTGATACACACTCATTCTCCTCTCCCCTTCACCAAACAACTATTAAACTGCACTTCAGTGACCGACCGTCTGATAACTGTAGCGATACATACCTATGACCGTGCTCTTACGCTAAAGGCATTATTGGAGCACGAAGGGGTTAACGTGAGTCTGCAAAATGTCAATCTTTCATCTCCGGTAGTCTCTTCCGGGGTACGCGTCAGGATTAAGGAATCTGATTTACCGTTGGCACTGAGGATTATTGAGAATCAGGATATATTCAATACCTCTACGCTTATACACGAAAAGGATGCTCGAATATTGGTGCCGGTTGATTTTTCCGATTATTCTCAAAATGCTTGTAATATAGCATTTCATCTTGCCTATCTCCACAAAGCATCTATCATTCTGCTCCACTCGTTTCTGGATCCGGCTATATCGGAACAGATTCAGCTATCAGATAATCTGAATTTCGACAACGAAATATCCAATCGGGATACCGGCATTATTGTTGAGCATGAAGCTAAGCGACAAATGTCTGTCCTGACAGACATCCTATTGGCGAAGATTAAATCCGGTGATATACCTCCGGTACGGTTCACCACAGAAATTGAGGAGGGAATTCCGGAGGAGGTTATAATTCAATATGCGAAAAATCATAATCCACTTCTGTTAGTAATGGGTACACGCGGAGCCGGCTCAAAGGTTCGCGACCTTATAGGAAGTGTTACGGCTGAGGTCTTGGACACATGCCGCTTCCCGGTATTCACTGTTCCTGAGACTGTAGCAGTAAGCAATGTCGATAAGATTCGTCGTGTAGTATTCTTCAGCAATTTCGACCAAGAGGACATCCTTGCTTTGGATGCGTTATTCCATCTCGTTCCTTCGCCCTCTATGGAGGTTACCTTAGTAAAGATACCATCGAAAAAGCATGTGTCGAACAAGGCTGTATCTGAATCACTGGATGCCCTTCAATCATATTGCATATCACACTATCCCGCGCACAAATTCAGGATTGACACACTTTCCCTAAATTCGTTGGACTCAGATTACAATAGAATTACCGATAATGCCCACATCGATTTGATTGCCGTGCCTAACAAGAAGAAGAATATATTCGCACGCTTGTTCAATCCTGGTACCGCGCACAGATTGTTGTTCCACTCCGATATACCTATGATGGTTATTCCGGTATAATGTGCGTTACATTATATCCGGAAATCACCTCCACAAATCGCCATATAGCCCAACTATAATCGGGCTATTTACGGGTTATGCACGCACCTAAGGCATTCAACCGTTCATCGATATTTTCATATCCCCGGTCTATTTGATTTATATTGCCAATCTCACTGACTCCTTTTGCCGACATAGCGGCAAGCAACATCGCGATACCGGCACGTATATCAGGTGAAAGCATATTGTTAGCTCGTAATGGGAATCTGTGATCAAGCCCGATAACCACCGCCCTATGCGGGTCGCAAAGCATAATCTGAGCTCCCATATCAATAAGACGGTCTACAAAGAACAATCGGCTTTCAAACATTTTCTGATGTATGAGCACACTGCCGCGGCATTGGGTGGCTACGACAAGCATCACACTCAGCAAATCAGGAGTCAGCCCCGGCCATGGAGCGTCAGCGATATTTAGTATCGAGCCGTCAAGTGCTGTTTCTATTTCATAGCAATCCTGTTCGGGCACAAATATATCATCCTCCCTGCGCTCTAAATGAATGCCTAAACGCTTGAAACTATCCGGAATTATTCCTAAATTATCGTACGATACATTTTTTATGGTTATGCTACTGCGGTTCAAGGCAGCCATGCCTATAAAACTGCCCACCTCTATCATATCGGGTAGTATGGTATGCGCTGCCCCATGTAATTGCGACTGCCCATGAATGGTTACGAGATTTGACCCGAGCCCATCGATGCGCAGCCCCATAGCCACAAGCATTCGGCACAACTGCTGCACGTATGGTTCGCAAGCCGCATTATATATTGTAGTTTTTCCTTCAGCTAACGCAGCCGCCATTATTATATTGGCAGTTCCGGTAACCGATGCCTCATCAAGAAGCATATAAGCCCCCTTGAGATTGCCATATTTAGGCGTTTCAAGGAGATATGCCTTTTTTATTTCATCATAGCTCAATGTTGCACCTAAGCGTTCGAATCCGAATATATGAGTATCAATCTTTCTACGTCCTATTTTATCTCCGCCAGGTTTTGCAAAGTAAGCTTTACCAAAACGGGCGAGCAGAGGACCGACAACTAATACTGAGCCCCTAAGAGACGCACTCTTTGTTATGAACTCACGACTCTCTATATATTCTGTATTTATATCGGCAGCGCAGAATGTATATTTGCCCTTCTTATGTCTCTGCACGGTCACACCCATTCCTTGAAGAAGCTCTATCAGATTTCGCACATCAAGAATTTCAGGCACATTGGATATAGTCACAGGCTCCGAGGTAAGCAATACTGCACTGATCACTTGCAACGCCTCATTCTTAGCTCCTTGTGGTTCTATATTGCCATTCAATTTATGACCACCCTCTATGATAAATGTACTCATTATTTCTGATATTATTTAAATATGTTCTACTTCAGGATGCAATTCAATCCCGAATTTATTTTTTACACATTCTATCACATGGCATTCCATGCCTGTGATTTCGTTCGGAGATGCCTTGCCGGTAGCATTTACTATCACCAATGGTTGTAGATGCCATACAGCTACATTACCTGTATGATAACCCTTGAGTCCGCATTGGTCTATCAACCATGCAGCCGGAATTTTAACACTGTCATTGCCTACAGGGTAATGCGGAACCGTGCAAACACCATCAGCGGTATCAGATGCCAGTTGTTTCACTCGCTCAAACTCCTCGATAGATACTACGGGATTCTTAAAGAAGCTTCCGGCGCTACCAATTTCCGTAACACTCGGCAACTTAGATGCCCGCATGGCGAGAACCGCATCGCGCACGTTTCTTGGAGTAAGCTCACAACCGGCAACTGCTGATTGTAAATTTCCATAGTCCAATACCGGACCTCGATTTTGGTTCAACACAAATGTAACATACGTTACGACATAGCGTCCTTTGTTTTGTTTTTCTTTGAATAAAGATGACCTGTAACCGTATTTACAATCCCGGACATCGAATTTCACAAAACTAAGTGTAAGCATATCATAGCATTCCACCTCCCGTATGAAATCCTTGGCCTCTACACCGTAAGCTCCTACATTCTGAACTGCCGATGCTCCTACCTCTCCTGGAATGCCGGATAGATTTTCCATTCCCCAAATGCCATTTACGGCACATTGTTCTATAAGTTCATCCATCACTACCCCGGCACCGGCACGTACTACCAAGTCACCGTCGCCATCAATTGACATACTTAAGTCCAATATACGCGAATGCAACACGTCACCATCATAATCACCGAGGAATAACAGATTGCTTCCCCCGCCGATAAACAGATACCGGTTACCGAATACCATATCCGATATTTGAGGTAAATCCTCGGACGATGTGTACTCTATCCATCTGTTGCACATTACGTCCATGCCGAAAGTATTATACGGCTTCAAATTGAATTTGGTTACAGAGCTTATCATTGGCTTATACTGATACAATACAAATGTACGTATTTTATATCAAATGCCCAATACCGATTTTTCAGAATGTAAAGTGTAATGCAAGCCTTAGCCCACTTTTGTCAATACCCGGACGGTCGCGGTAGGTCAGACGCCATACATAATCCAATCGCATAATCTTGAATATGTTGTCAATGCCTACTCCTATTTCCATATACGGGGTATGTCCCATAGCTATCGTATTGTTTATCTTTGGAAATGAAAACAGATCATAATCAAAATCGGGATTATTTTTCTTGCTAAGATGCCCCCATATTCCTCGGAACGAAAACACTTCCCTTAATTTCAATTTCTTAAAGTAAGGTATATAGTTGAAAATCGCCCCATTTGCCCAATAAGCCATGTCCCATGACACATAACTGTCATTCATAAACTCCATAGGCTCCATCAAGGCAAATGTCTCAGGCTGTATGGTATATGACAGATTGGCATTGGGAATCAATAAATCGGGATATGCTGATTTGCTCCACAGATGACCACCCTTCAGTATCATATCAAGATATCCGAATGCAGAAAACCAAAAACGTTTTTGGACACTTAGCTCTGTACGGTTTATCTCAAACATGCTATTCATGAACCCTTTAGGAGCATAGGTATGTGTTAATGTAAACACCGGAACCTCAGCGTTTATAGATACTCGTTGAGTTTTTGCCTGATAAAATTTTTCTCCGGGAGCATATCGTAATTGCACGGCGAACGAGGTCTCATCATAGTGTCCGAATTTACGCCCGTACCCGGTGATGAATGTCATCCAGGGAGTCGCTTCCTGTCGCTCGTGTTTAATGGTTGCCACCACCGAAAAATTATTCCGCAATTCTAATGTATAGTCAAGTCGCGATACCCTGTGGTAAGTTATTTGATAATCCGTATGCCGTTTCAGCGAAAGGAACATATTGTCCTGATTTGCAAAAGCAAAATGCTGTCCCAGCATGTCCACATCATACAAATGCGTAAGTCGTAATGAATGAATCGGGAACTCTCGTGAATGGTATTTCTTGTCCGTAAATGAATATTCGAGTTCTCCTTGGTATTTCCAAACCTTATCCTTGGTTCCGTATGCAGCATAACCACGTGCAAACAAGCAATTGTTTAGGTTAGCTGTAGTCATACCGCCTAATCGCAAACGCACACCCTCAAGATGGTTCGAACTGATCACGGTATTTACAGGTCCGATGTCAAATTTGCTGTCCTTGCCAGTCGTGACATATCCGTTCACCATTATTTTAAGGAATTTCTCTCCCCAGTAATATAATGGGACTTTACGTAAGAGACTGGCGAGTCCGCCCACATTCTCCTCGCGCCGGCTTATTGCCACAATCCGCTTCTGATTCCAAAAATCACCATTCCGCACCTCCGCATCCGGATGCATTATCGTACTGCCAAGTTCACGAAACATATCTTCGTTGACCGGTGGGGCGAAATTATGATTGGCATATCCGGAGTTTCGCCTGAAATAAAGCCCTTGGGTTCCGGGCATGAGACTTATTTCGGCGGTCAGATCATCCTTCACAAGCAACCGCGCTCCATTAGGTGCTCTCTCGAACTCCTGCTCTATATATAATTTCTCTATAAAATTAAGATTAATCTCTTTCGGCACATTCATTACTACCTTACGGATAAACATAGTGGTGTCACCCGCGGGCACATATACTTTCCCGGTAAATCCAAACGATTGTGAGTTACGCGGAACGAATGACAATTCTATACAAGACTCATTACCTACCATCACGGTATCGGTAAGATAAAACCGATAAAAGTCGGGAGCCAACCCTGACAATGGACTCACGAATTTGTTGTGAAGCAAATCCACATTGTTCTGGTATAGGTCTATATCGCTAAAGAAATCCTCATACAATGTGCGCATATTCTCTTGATCGAGAAAATCATCAAGCCCGGCCTGCCGCACACCTAATATCACCTCTTTCTCACTCTCGGGATTACGCCTGTAATGGATTTGTGAAGCCTTTTCACGGGTACTTAGATTCAGAATTGGCCTGCCTGACACCTCTGATGTGTCAATATGTTCCTTAAGAAAATTAAATTTCTTAAGTATCAGATTTTTATTACTCGTAGGGCTGAAATTGTTCAACGCTATGGTTATACGCTCATATTTATCGTAATTGTAATATGCGTTATTCTTGGGATCGGTCAGATGTTTTGCGTTGCGGATACGGGTCACAAAATCAACGGCAGGATTATTTTTCTTGCTATACTTCTCCTTTTTGGGCTTGACCACAACCTCCTTCAATTTCACACCTATGGGCATAAGGTCGATGGACAAATCATATTTGCCGTTCTTTTTAGGAAATACAGTCTTTGACTCATATCCCATTGACGACACCTCAATGGCGGTGAAATTCTTGGCTGTGACTATTTTAAACCGCCCATCTTCATCAGTAAGACCTCCCCTATCGCTACCTTTCAGAAATACGGCTGCATAAGGAATAGGTTCATGTGTCAGCGAATCACGCACTATGCCATTTAATGTAATGGTTGATTGCGCACGCGCACTTATACCTGCCATTGACATAATCACAATGGCAAGTAATGCAATCTTATTGAACCTTATACGTATATCAATCATCAGTTTCGGGCGTTGCCGATTCTATTTGGGACATAGCCTTGCATTCCTCGTCGAAATGCTCGTATGCCTCCACTATGCGTTGTACCAAGGCATGACGTACAATATCTTTCTTTCCAAACTCCACCTTGCCTATTCCGTCTACACCTTTGAGCACGTTCAATGCCTGTATCAAACCTGATTTAGTGGAGCGCGGGAGATCTATCTGTGTAACGTCACCCGTTATTATCATCTTGGCATTCATACCCAAACGGGTAAGAAACATCTTTATCTGGTGGGTAGTTGTATTCTGGGCTTCGTCAAGCACTATTATGGCATCGTTAAGGGTACGGCCGCGCATAAATGCCAATGGAGCAATCTGAATAACCTTTGTCTCCATGTACTCTTTTAATTTTACCGCCGGTATCATATCTTCAAGCGCATCATATAATGGCTGAAGATACGGGTCTATCTTATCTTTCATGTCACCCGGCAGGAACCCGAGTTTCTCGCCGGCTTCCACTGCCGGCCGCGATAAGATAATCTTGCGGGCTTCGCGGTTTTTAAGTGCCTTAACTGCCAATGCTATTGCTATATATGTTTTACCCGTACCGGCTGGTCCGAGTGCAAATGTCAGGTCATTTTTATTGAACGTATCCACTAATCGTTGCTGATTGGGGGTGCGTGCGGAAATCGGCTTGCCGTTTATTCCAAATATTATGACTCCGTCACTTTTTTTATCCCTTGGTTGTTCGCCGCGCACCACATCCAATATCACCTCTTCAGTGAGCTTGTTGTATTTCACGCAATAATCTTCCAGTTCGTGTATTATCTTTTCAAACTCAGCTGTTTCAGCATCATCGCCTATAACCTTTATCACAGAACCGCGGGCTGCCATACGCAATTTGGGGAACAGATTGCGTATGAGCTGCATATTATTGTTGTTCACCCCATAAAAGCTTACGGGGTCGGCATTATCTATTATTACAATTCTCTCTATCATCAATTAAAGTATATGTCATACAACTATATAATGCCACAAAGTTAAACGATGTTGGGCATATTATGAAATTTTTTATCGTGAGTGGCTGCTTGACAAATCTATTTTGCTATTTTTGCCATCAATTTATTTTATGTCATGGCTATTGAAATAGAACGGAAATTCCTGGTTAACAATACGGAATATCGTACACTTGCAACCGCAAGTGTACATATAACCCAAGCATATCTATCGGTGCGTCCTGAATCAACGGTGCGCGTACGTATTAAAGATGACAGTGCCTATATTACGGTCAAAGGAAAGTCTCATGGAGCAAGCCGCAAAGAATGGGAATACCGTATCGATGTCAATGATGCCCAAGAGATGATTGATGAGTGTTCTTGCTCCACGGTCATTGACAAGACCCGATATTATGTGGGAGATTGGGAAATAGACGAGTTCCACGGGACATACGAAGGTCTTGTCGTGGCTGAAATCGAGCTCGACAATGAAACTCAGGACATAACATTGCCTGGCTTTATCGGACGGGAGGTCACTGGTGACCCGCGATATTACAACTCAGTATTGTCTGAGCATCATGAAATGCCACCTACGGCATGATAGGCAACACCGCCTTTACTTAATTCCGTCGTGTCAACTGAACCACATTTTCCACATGATGTGTATGAGGGAACATATCCACCGGCTGAACCGCTGTAACCTCATATAATACATCAAGTAGCGACAGGTCACGGGCTTGGGTCGACGGATTGCAGCTCACATACACTATACGTCGCGGAGCAGCATTTAAAATCACCTTTATCACATCATCATGCATTCCGGCTCGAGGTGGGTCTACAATCATCACATCCGGACGACCATGCTGCGCTATGAAATCATCGGTGAGAACATTCTTCATATCTCCGGCATAGAATTCCGTATTGGATATACCGTTTACTTCCGAATTGATTTTTGCATCCTCAATCGCGTCCGCCACATATTCTATACCGATAACTTTGGATGCTTTGGATGCGACAAAATTAGCGATAGTTCCCGTGCCGGTGTACAAATCATATACTAACTCATCCCCTTTCAGATCTGCAAATTCACGTGCTACTTTATACAGCTCGTAAGCCTGCTTGGAATTTGTCTGATAAAACGATTTTGCTCCCACACGAAAACGCAGCCCCTCCATCTCCTCTTCTATGAACGGCAATCCGGAGTATGCTATTATCTCCTGATCTGATATCGTATCATTTACTTTTGTATTTACGACATACAACAACGAGCTGATTTCAGGAAATCTATCACCGACAGCTTTCATTAAAGCTTCAATCTTTGGTTTATCATCCTCGCCAAATGCCATTACGGCCATTATCTGACCTGTCGACGCTATTCTTATCATCAGCGTCCGCAACAGTCCATGCTGCTCTCTCAGGTCATAGAATGAGTAATCGTGCGTTTTGCCATACTCTTTGATGAACAGACGCAAACGGTTACCGAAATCATCTTGCAGATGACACCGGTTGATATCGAGCACCTTGTCAAATGCCCCCGGGATATGGAATCCTGCCGCATCACGGTCGGGGAATTCTTGCCCGCTGCGTAATTGGTCAAATGTAAGCCATTTCTTGTTGGAGAACGTGTACTCCATCTTATTTCGGTATTCCCAAATATTTTTCGAGCCGAGGATTGGAGATATTTCGGGTAGCTCCACTTTAGCGATACGCTGCAGGGCATCTGACACCTGACGTTGCTTGCAAGCGAGCTGATATTCATACGGAAGATGCTGCCACCTGCAACCGCCACACAGCGTAAAGTGTTCGCATCTTGGCTCAAGGCGCAAATCCGACGGTTTGTTCAGGTTCACTATGTGCCCCTCGGCATAATTACGCTTCTTTTTATCTATTTTGATATCAGCAATATCCCCGGGAGCCCCGAACGGTATGAATACAACCATATCATCAACTCGGGCAAGGCTCTTACCTTCGGCCGCAACATCGGTAATCTCTATGTCGGTGAGCAATGGTAGCTCTTTACGTTTTCGTGCCACAGATAATTATATTCGTTAATTTGGGTGCAAAGCTACTCAAATAACGCTAAACATCGGACATTCTCGCTAAATTTCTTTTAAAATTATTTTATGTGTGAGATTAATGTTTTAAATTTGCAACAACTCTCCATGAAGTAACACAACTGATGTTTTAATATCTCTGATATCAAAATTCAATCTATACATATACTAATTTTAATTTTATCCGATGAAAAGAGTTTACACGTTTGGAGACGGTAAAGCAGAAGGCAATGCCTCGATGCGCAATCTCCTTGGCGGTAAAGGCGCAAACCTCGCCGAAATGAACTTGTTGGGAATGCCCGTACCCCCCGGTTTCACAATCACCACTGAAGTATGTACGGAATACACTCAATACGGTCGCGACGAAGTTGTTAAGCGTCTCACCAGTGAGGTAGAAGCCGCTATAGCACATGTTGAATCGTTGACAGGCTGCAAATTTAATGACCCCGCTAATCCATTGTTGGTATCAGTTCGTTCTGGCGCACGTGCATCCATGCCCGGCATGATGGACACTGTGCTCAACCTTGGTATGAACGATGCCACTGTAGCATCTCTCGCTGAAAAGAGCGGTAATCCCCGTTTTGCATGGGATAGCTACCGTCGTTTCGTGCAAATGTACGGCGATGTGGTTCTCGGCATGAAACCCAAGAGCAAGAACGATATAGATCCGTTCGAAGAAATAATGGAAAAGGTTAAAGAGGAAAAGGGTGTTAAACTCGATACCGAACTTGATGTTGAAGACCTCAAGAACCTCGTTAAGCTTTTCAAGGCAGCAGTTAAGGAATATACCGGCAAAGACTTCCCCGATAGCGCTTGGGAACAGCTTTGGGGTGGCATCTGCGCCGTATTTGATAGCTGGATGAACGAACGCGCTATCCTTTACCGCCGAATGAACCAGATACCCGAAGAATGGGGTACTGCCGTCAACGTTCAGGCAATGGTTTATGGTAACATGGGCGATAACTCCGCTACCGGTGTTGCTTTCAGCCGCGATGCTGCTACCGGTGAAAATATTTTCAACGGCGAATACTTGATCAACGCCCAGGGCGAAGACGTAGTTGCCGGTATCCGCACTCCCCAGCAGATTACTGTAGAAGGTTCTCGTCGCTGGGCTGCCCTTCAGGGTATCAGCGAAGAAGAACGTGCTTCAAAATATCCCTCTTTGGAAGAATCCATGCCCACTTGCGCTGCTGAGCTTATCGCTATCGCACACCGCCTTGAGGATTATTACAAGGACATGCAGGACATGGAATTCACCATTCAGGATGGCAAACTATGGATGCTTCAGACCCGTAACGGCAAGCGCACAGGTGCTGCTATGGTTAAGATAGCCATGGACCTTCTCCGTGCAGGTGAAATCGACGAAAAGACTGCCCTTCTACGCATGGAACCGCAGAAACTCGATGAGCTTCTTCACCCGGTATTCGACAAGACTGCCCTCAAACGCGCTACTGTCGTTGCCAAAGGTCTCCCCGCATCACCCGGTGCTGCTACAGGTCAGGTAGTATTTGCTGCTGACGATGCAGAAGCTTGGGCAGAAAAGAAAAAGAAAGTGGTACTTGTCCGTATCGAGACTTCACCCGAAGACCTCCGCGGTATGGCTGTGGCACAAGGCATCCTCACCATGCGTGGCGGTATGACCTCACACGCTGCCGTTGTTGCTCGTGGCATGGGTAAGTGCTGTGTATCCGGTGCAGGCGAAATCCGCATCGATTACAAAGAGAAAACTCTCACTTGCGGTGGCAAGGTATATAAAGAAGGTGACTGGATTTCACTCAACGGTTCTACAGGCGATGTTTACGACGGTCAGGTTCCCACTACAGAACCCGAACTCGACGGCGACTTCGGAGCCATCATGAATCTTGCTGCAAAATACACCAAGACTCTTGTCCGCACCAACGCCGACAGCCCCCGCGACGCAAAGCAGGCTCGTCACTTCGGCGCACAAGGTATCGGTCTTTGCCGTACAGAACACATGTTCTTTGAAGGTGACCGCATCAAAGCTGTTCGCGAAATGATTCTTGCAAGCGATGTTGAAGGACGTCGTGTTGCTCTCGCCAAACTTCTCCCCATGCAGCGTGGCGACTTTGAAGGTATCTTTGAAGCTATGGACGGCTACGGTGTGACTATCCGTCTGCTCGATCCCCCGTTGCACGAATTCGTACCTCACCAGACTGCGACTCAGAAAGAACTTGCTACCGAAATGGGCTTGTCCCTCGAAGAGGTTAAGGCTAAGGTAGACAGTCTTGAGGAATTCAACCCCATGTTGGGTCACCGTGGTTGCCGTCTCGGTATCACCTACCCCGAAATCACCGAAATGCAGACTCGCGCCATCATTGAAGCAGCTCTCGCTGTTAAGGCACGTGGCATCGACGTACATCCTGAAATCATGATACCCTTGGTAGGCTCTTTGAAAGAAATTCAGAACCAGGCAGATGTTATCCATCTTACCGCCGCCAAGGTATTTGAAGAAAAAGGCCAGACTGTACTCTACAAGGTAGGTACCATGATTGAGGTTCCCCGCGCTGCTTTGGTAGCAAATCAGATTGCACAGGTAGCTGAATTCTTCTCATTCGGTACAAACGACCTCACCCAGATGACATTCGGTTTCTCACGCGATGACGCTCCCAAGTTCTTGAAATTCTACAAGGAACACGGCATCATCAAGACCGATCCCTTCGAAGTGCTCGATCAGGAAGGTGTAGGCCAACTCGTTCAAATGGGCGTAGAAAAAGGCCGTGCCACCAACCCCGATCTCAAGGTAGGTATCTGCGGCGAACATGGCGGCGAACCCTCTTCCGTTAAGTTCTGCGCTAAACTCGGCATGAACTACGTAAGCTGCTCACCCTTCCGTGTGCCCATCGCCCGCGTAGCCGCCGCGCAGGCTGCCATCGAGGATTAAGCGAATAATCAACATTGACAGACACTTAGGCTGTAACGCACCGATAAAAAGGGCGTTACAGCCTATTGTATTCTTGGGCGGTTCGTTCACTTGGCATCACTTTGTGTAGCCAAATGCTCGGAAAAATGTACAAATGTGTACACACTTTTCAGAGGTCGGTGTACAGTGGTGTACAAATGGGTGTACAACTCGTAATGGTCAGTAACTACGGATGATACAATTTTTGAAACGGATAAATAATAACAATCAATAGGAACACGGAAGTCATGGGACCACACATGGGTCCGCTTTTGACCGAAGAAAATGAACAACCAAAAAAGAAATGGCAACATTCAAAGCAACAGTGCGCGGTGAGCGCAAGGATGGTTTCTTGCAGGTCTATATCCGGATGACGCACAACAAGCGTCATGGATACATCAAGACTGACAAGATGGTGACGGCACAGCAGTTCGACAAGCATGGGGATATTTGTTTTTATCCTGCAAATCAGTTATTTTTGTTGTGTAAAATTTATCAATAATCAAAATGAATTAGAAATCGAATAAGACATATTAAAAAGAGTGTTTCACTTTTTACTTGATGTATTCTGAAAAATCGCCAATTTAACAGAAATATCCATCGCAGTAGAAAGGAAATGCTTGCACCTATACAGGTGTGGGCTTTTCTTATTTGCATGGATATAGGTGTTTGGCGATACCTTCAGAATAGCAAATTAAGTACATAAGCCTGCACCTTCTTTTTGCTGTGTCGCAAAAAGAGCCTATGGAAATATATCAGGAAAATGGTTTATACGGACTAAGGAATGATTGTGGAGAAGTGCTTATTGCTCCACAATATAGAGAGTTTTATCCATTCTCATGCGGATTGGCATGTGTCCAAAACATTAAGTACCAATATTCTTATATAAACCAAGAGAATCAAGTTATTATTCCTTTTGGAAATTATATGTGGCTTGATTACATGTTTACTTGTGGTTATGCGAGAGTAATTCAGTATAGTGCAATAGAGGATAAGCAATATTGGGGTATTATCAATACGATGGGGCTTATAGTGGTGCCATGTGAGTATGATAACATCTGGACTCTAAATGAAAAATATCTTGACAACCTTAAAGCCGTCAAGAATGGCAAAGAGTGTAAAATTAACTTACGAAAAGCTGAAAATTATATTGTCTTGGATGGACTTAAATATATCCGGACTTATACCGTTGATGAGTTCAAAGCAGAATTTAATGTAAGCAGAATCTTTGTGAGAGTCAACACCAACAACAATCTTGTATCATTTTATTATGGTACAAATATTGGGATAGTTTCCAACGACAACTGCATGTTAAACCCATCAATATCAATTGTATGCAATAGTGCAGGCAAAGTATTTTGTTTACTCCATCATAAAAACAATGTTGGCAAAAAGAGAATAAGACAAGCTAAATATCTTGCTCAAACTAAACATACCCAGCACTATTCGAGAGATTATGACTCATACAATGATTATAAAGATTATCTTGAAGAGTCAAGGCTTGATGCTTTTGAGGGAGATGTGAGTAACTATTGGAATATTGACTAACAGACCATAGGAAGAAATAAATGAGAAAATATGACTTTGCGAATATAACAGTTCGTCCATTCCCTACTATTTCAGATGTATCGAACCCTTACATATTTGGTGGAATAAAATCCGTCATAAATGTATCAGAGAAAGAGGATTTATCTCTAAAAGAGTATTATCGTACCAACTTTATCCAATATCATCACTTACCCCTAAAAGAATGTGTTTCAGATATAGGCTGGAGTAAAATTCTGGAATGCACTAAGATACTCATTGACAATATAGAAAATCAGACTCCGACTATAGTACATTGTATAGGAGGGAATAATAGAAGTCCACTTGTGGTTGAATGTGCATACTACGCTCTCTTTAACAAACATTTGAATGATGAATACAAAGGAGCAGCCAATCACTTGCTGTATAATATTAAACAAGGTTATCTTCCTCTCTCTCTACAAGAAATTGAGACACAACTAAGCTTACTCAACACATAGAATGATATACCCCAAAATGATATACCCGATACATTACGGTTTAGAAAAGGCTGGTTTACCCCTTATTCTGACCACAGAAAACCCTCAGAACTTGTGTTTTTTGATAGACACCGGCTCAACAAATGACGTAATCTTTGACTTTGTGTACAACCATTTCAAAGACTACTTTATACAGACCTCAGAAAGTCAGAACATCATGGGAATTGATGGCTCATTAAAACCATCCACTATTGTAAATGCAGATTTGCAGTTTGATGGTGTGAGGTATAAAGCTCCCTTTGTTGTTCTTGAAGCCAATGAGGCCATTACCCAAGTACAGGCAGAATCAGGCATACAGATACATGGAGTGTTGGGCATTCCTTTTCTCTTAGAGAATAAATGTGTGATCAATTTTTATAGCGGAATATTATCTGGATATAATACATTATGACTAAATTAGATAAGATGACATTTTGGATAATAGAGATCGTTATAGTTGTGTTGGTATTTCGCCCATGGGATATATGTTATGAATTGCATACGAATGATTGTGTTACAACGCATTCAAGTATGATTTGGGTTAAAAGATTTTATCAGCACATACCGGAAATAAGTCCGTCATTAATCTTATTTGGCACCATAATGAATGTCTCGGCTTTATATTGTGGGAAGTTAAAATCGATCAAAGAGTTATCTGTTATAGACAAAGTTATAATTCGCATTTGTGCTGCGATAGTTGCCTTTACATCATTGAGTATAGTCTTTTTAATAATCAATTATTTTTTAAATTAATGTAAAATTTTGTATGCCTATTATTAGGCTTGCAAAAAGAAACAGACATTCAGATACTGGGGGTGCCTTAGGAGTGCCTTTTCCTCTTAGAGAATAGATTTATGATTGACTTCGATAAACTGATAATTAAAGCACAATAATATGACATATCTTGAAAAATTCATATTTCCCGACCTTGAACATGACACTCTTATTCATGATGAACGAAAGGGTTCATTTTATGATGAACACAGTTATCCTTTCCACCTTACATCAAATATGGGATTATGGTCATTGGACTTAGAGCCTATAACGATACTCTATGGTGGCAATGGATCTGGCAAGTCCACAATAATAAATGTTATTAGTCAGAAATTATGTGCCGACAGACAATCCATGTTTAATTCTAGCCCACACTTCATAGAATATGTGAATAGGTGTCAGTATATCTCAAGCAAAACACTTGCAGGTGAGACATTATATAAAGGACATCGCACACCTCAGAAATATGATATTTCAAAGGTCACTACTGTATTGACAAGTGATGATATATTCCATTGGATGCTTGAGTTAAGACTTGAAAATGACAAAAAACTTCAGAAGAGTTATTTTCTCATGGATGATTTCAGCAATCCGGAGGAATTGCCAAAACATTTGAATTTTAACACAGGCTACAATGCGGATAGATATTCACGAGGTGTTGAAGTAATGAAAGCCCGAAGAGGCAAAAACTATTCTTTCAATAAATTGCTAATTGATAGGATTGGCAAAATCGAGAGAGGCTTTAGCAATGGTGAAACTGCCTTGATGAAACTTTCTGAATTATTGGACGCCCCCGGTTTATATCTTCTTGATGAGCCAGAAAACAGCATGTCATGTGAATTTCAGATGAAATTATCATCTATAATCCAATATCTTGCAAGGTATGGCAAATGTCAATTTATCATAGCTTCTCACTCGCCTTTTATCTTGTCTATGGATGGCGCCAAGATTTACAATCTTGACCACAATCCAGTAGATATTTGTAATTGGTGGGAACTTGATAATATGAAGCACTATTTTAATCTGTTTTACGATGCAAAGGAGCACTTTATAAGCAAGCAATGATTGAAGCAATAGCAATTATAGCAATAGGGGCGGTTATTTTGCTCTATGCACAGAGACAGTCTAATAAAAAGACTATTGAGCAACAAGATTACAAACTCCGTCGCTATGAAGGTCGAACAAACGCTGAAGATGAAGCAGAAGCTAAAAGACTTCAAGACTGGTATCATTTTGACAAGATAATGAGACAACTGCGTTCAGAAGATGAATATTCAGAGTTTGAACCGTATGAAATGATTAAAGAGCGTGCGAAAGCCAAGTTCCGAAAAATATATGGATATGAATACAAGGAATAATGTTGTTTTTTCATCTGCAGAACTCGTATATATCGGAGATATCGGATTTATGTTTGAGATAAGGCAATCCCTCAAACATAATCTGATAAGCCCCGATGTGCTGAGATTCTTTGATGGAGTGCAGGAAAGTGGAGAAGTTACAGAAGATAGAGCTTTCCCTCATTCAATCACCAATACAAATCTTAGTCATTCAATATTCCATAATATTGGAGAAGAATGGATTGTGTGTCATGATGGTGTATTCAGAAAGTGCAAGTCTGTAAAATGTAAAACAGAGTTATCAAACAAATCTTGTGAACAGATTTTCTATGTTGATAAAAGCCTTTGCTTTCAGCAAGTAGCTGGTGTAATGTCATATGAGCATCTATAATCATTGATGAAAATTTAATATGAGAGATACATTCCAAAAGCTCTTTTATAGGTTTTTGCAAACAGAAAACCTGTACTTAAATTTTATTCTGACTATAATTGCTATTGCATTGATTGTGATTGTCGTAGAATTGACAGAAAGCTTATCAGAATTAAA
>CAJTMM010000008.1:0-70786 GCA_910577465.1 uncultured Muribaculaceae bacterium
GGTGGGGGGATTTGTGGGGGTGGGGTTAGAAGGGGTAGCCGATGGCGAGGTGGAAGGCGAGGGAGTCTTTGAATTTGGTCATGTTGTAGTAGCCGCGCTTGCCGGTGTCGTATGGAGCGTGGATGCCTATGCCGAGGTCGCCACGAACTACGAGCATGCCGATGTCGACGCGTAGACCAACGCCTGTGCCGAGTGCAAGGTCGCGCAGGAATGATGATGCCTTGAGCTGTCCTCCTGGTCGGTCGGGGTCGTCACGCAGGAGCCATACGTTGCCTGAGTCGAGGAACAGCGCTCCGTGTAACGGACCGAATATGGGGAAGCGGTATTCGACGTTGAATTCGAATTTGAATGTACCTGTCTGGTCGAAGTATCCGTTGACTTGTTTTTGCGGCACGCGGTAGCTGCCGGGACCGATGCTGCGTACGGTGAATGCCCGGACGGAGTTGGCTCCGCCGACGTAGAACTGTTCGCTGTATGGGACCTGAGCGGAGTTGCCGTAGGCGTGTGCGGCACCGACAGCCACGCGGCTGACGAGCCAGTTGTCGCCCCACAGGCGTCGGTTGTAGACGAGCTGGGTGGAGCCTTTGACGAATTGCGAGAATGGGGTGTGGAAGAGTTCCTTTTCGCCTTTCTTGCCGCATAGCCGCCAGATGGACCAGAAAATGTTGCCGGCTTCCTGTACGGTGAATTGCCAGTTGAGGGAGTTGTTGCGGTCGAAGGCGCGGTCATAGACGTAGCTGAATGACATCTGCGGAATGAACTGGCTGCGGAAACTTTGCGCTATTGCCTGGTTGGCGTCCATTATGGAGTCGAACTCGGCTGTGGTGCGCATGAGTTTAGTGTAGGTAATCTTGAAGAGAGTGAGAGAGTTGGTGACGTGTCGGGTGGCGCGCCAATCGTAGGTGAGAGAGGCGTTGAACTGAGCCATGTTGAAATAGTGGGGCCGGTTGAGGAGGTCGGCACCGAGGGTGATGCGGGTCCAGTTGAGCTCGCGCCGTGTACGCGGAATGAAGCGCGGGGCGAGCAATCTGGGGAATGACAGAGATGATGTGAGTCCTATCTCATAGGAGTTGAATACGGAGCTCCGGTCGTGGCCTGTCTGCCATTCGTATGTGCCTACGAGGTCGATGCTCAGCTGCTCGCCACCACCGAATGTGTTGTGGTTGGTGAGACGGAGGTCGACGCCGGGACCAATGTAGCTATTGGATTTGGAGGTGGCGTTGACTTCGATGGCGGCTTCCCACGGGGCGTCGAGTGTACAGTCAATCTCGACATTGAGTGTGTGGGATTGGGTGGAGTCGGGTACGACGTTGATGTCGATGCCACTGAATATGCCAAGACGTGAAAGGTAGGTCTGGGTGCGGTTCATGTCGCGGACGGAGAATGTGCGTCCCTTGCGGAAGGTGATACATGACGGGAGGAGGTTCTCGCGCAGGCGTGAGGGTTTCATCTGCACGATGGTGCCGCGGCGTGTAGGTATGGTGTCGGGGGTACCTCCGCCCTGATTGCGGTGGACGCGTGTGAGTATGGAGCCTGTGCGGTAACGGTAGAGCGCGGGGGCGGGTACGTTACGGGCAATGGTCATGCGCATGGCTATGGCACCCGGAGTGATGGTGCTGTCGGCGAGGTATTCGATGTAGTCGGGTTTGAAGAAGTAGTAACCGCGATTGCGCACGGCGTTGGCAATACGTACCCTCACGGCACTGAGCGAATCGGTGCAGTAGCGGTTGCCGGGTTGGAGATATGGATTGCGCGATGCCACCGAGTCGATGATATGGTAGAGGTGGCAAGTATCGGGGAGGAGCTGTATGGAGTCAATGAGATATTCGGGACCGGTGTTGACGTGGTAGAGTATGCGCGCCTTTTTCTTGTTCTTACCCTGAATGAGCTCGTAGGAGGCGTTGCCACGGAAGTATCCGTTGTTGTCGAGAATCTCGTCGATCATCTTGACGCGCACCTCGGGACGCACGTCGCTGATGAGCACGGGTTCTGCCACGAGTTTCTCGTAGAGCCAGTGCCGCAGTCCGGAGGGAGGGTTGGACCAATTGTTGTAGACCCACAAACCGAGCGGGAACGGCCAGCGGACGTAGGGTGATATCAAGGCGTTGTTGGGCTTGACGTTGACAGCGGCCTTGACATCTTCGGCAAGTCCGGGCGCGGGTTGCTGTTGCTTGTCGGGTGTGGCTATGTCTATTTTCTTGACGCCGGTGTACAGAATGTCGTCGGGTCCGAGTCTCTTAGTGGTGGAGCACCCCGAGAGGATGATGGCGAGAGCCATAACGGCGCACAGGAGTAGCGGGCGGGTGTTATTTGGAATTGACGTTTTCATCGGCAGCAGTGTTGGCGGGTTGTACCGGTTGTGGAACTTTAGTGCGTTTCGAGCGGCGGAATATGTCGCGTAGAGAATTGATCTTGCGTTTTAGGACGAAACCTACGCCTGTCTGAGTAATCTCACCCTCGAGTATGCTTTCGAATCCGACGTGGCGGAACAGGCGGACGTACATGGAGCCGCTGCGGTTGAGCATGTATTCGAACGAGATGTCGTTGATGAGGTTCTGCGAGAAATTCTCGTCGGCGTCGGCATCGGTGGAGTAGTTGCCACCCACGACAATCTTGAAGCGGTCGTTGAACAGAGTCTTGGACACACGGTAGCTGTAGCTTGTGGTGGTGGATTTGGCACCATCGGTGGTGGTGTCGTACTGGTCGATGCCGAAAGAGATGTCGACGCCACGGATGTTGTTTGCCGCCCAGGAGTTGATCTGCGAAGCGAGGAATGAATACAGCGGGTTGCCCGAGAGGTTGGCGTTGGCTTTAGTGCCGGGACCGGTGTACTGGTTGTAGAGGAGCATGTTCATAGCCTGGTTGGCGCGTTGCTCGGGGCTCATGGATTGCAGCTCGTTCTGTATGGTGATATCGTCGTCGGTGGAGAGGTCGAATGCCACGTTCATGTTCTCGAGCGTGTTGGTAACGGCAAGAGAAATGTCGAAGTTGACGAGACGTGAGTTCTGTCCGCTTTGCGTGACGTTTGCCTTGAGCCGCTCGACAGCCTTGACATTGAGAGTGGGATTGAGCAGGTCGCCGTTGAAGGCTATGTAGCTTCCGTCGATGAACTTGAAGTTCTTTTCGGACATGATGGACATGGATATGCCGCCGGTGGAAATCTGCGGAGTGTAGCGGATGAATCCGCTGTTGATGGTGTAGCGACCGGTGATGCGACCGGTGCCGTTCATAGGAGTGAGATTGTAGGAGAAGTTGCCGCTGCCGGCTACAGACACCTTATTCTTGCCGTCGGTGGAGAGGTCGACGTTGATGGTGGAACCTTCGGAGATGGTGAGGTCGGCATCGAGAATCATGGCGAACGATGGTGCGGCTATGGAATCGGCGTCGGCTACCTGAGTGGTGTCGGAAAACTGGACGAAGCGTACCATGTCGCCGTTAGTCTGCGGTGCGAGCTTCTGCTCGGCATCGGTCATGACGTATGTGACATTGGTGCCGCCGAGGAGGTTGAGGTCGGCGTTGACCCGTAGCAGCTGCATGTTGCCGCGCACTGTGGCGTCGAGGTCAATGAAAGCCTTACCGTAGACGGATGCGCCACCACGGGCACGCGATGAGTTGACAATCTGCATGTCGGAAGCTTTCATACCGAGGTCGAGACGAATGTCGGTGAGGTGCCGTGCGTCGACAGTGCCGTTGACGTGCAGGTCGTTGCGGTTCAGACCGGATATGGTGAAATCGTTGAAGCGTACGATGTTGCTGTCGACGGGTATTTTCTCTTCAGAGAACCTGTAGGATGCTCCGGTCATGCCGAGCTTGACGGCTGTGGAGTCGAAGTCGAGGTAGCCGTTGAAGATGGGGTTGGCTATGTTGCCCGTAATATCCATGCGGCCGTTGAGCATACCGCTCAGCTGTGCCATGTCCTTGGGTAGGAATGGATTGACGACGCGCAACGGGAAGTGAATCATGTTGAAGTCGAGCAGGAAGGGATTGCGCGCGGTGGAGTCGTTGAGCGCACCTGTGGCGGTGATGACCTCCACGCTGTCGACCAGAAGCGAGACATTGGCATGGAGCGCCTTGGAACGGTTTTCGTTTGCCACGTCGAGATTGAGGGTGAACGACCCTACGCGGTCGCGTCCGTAGTAGAGATTGTCGAGGTCGACAGAACCGTTGCCTGTAATCTCGTCCTTGTCCCAACGGAAGCGCAGGTCGGCATCGACCACGCCCTTGACGGGTGGCGCGAAGGGTGATATGGAGAGCCATTCGGAGAGTTTGATGTTTGCCAATTGAAGTATGACATCCTCCTGTCCGTGGAATGTGGAGTCGGGGTTGTGGAGGGTGTAGAGGTGCAGCGAGCTGCTGTCGGACATTAACTTGAGGTTGGCATCGAGGTGCTTTGTGCGGTAGTTGAACGCCACATTATTGTCGGGATTGATGGTCCAGTTTTTATATGCAATAGTGGGCTTGTAGGGTACGAACTTGACATTGAGCGTGGAGTCGGATATTGCCGCGTTGACACCGATGTGGAATCCTTGGTCGCCCTTGATGTTGGACTGCCGGAGCATTGCCGACACCTTATCGTCGGCGAGGTATCCCGAGAGGTTGACATGGGCGAAATTGTCCATGGTGCCGGGCTTGTTGTCGACAGCGACTTTGTAGACGAGGAAACGTCCGTGCTGATTGGCGTCGAAGGTAATCTCGTCGAGCTTCATGGAGCCGGTGGCGAGTCCGGAGACAGCGGATTGGAGCGCGATGAGAGAATCGTTGTGCAGCGAGAGAGATGCATTGCGGAAGGTGATGCCTGAAGTGGCGGCGAGGTAGCTTGCAGCCACGTTCTTGCTACCGGCACGGAGCGACAGGGCGAGTTGCGGCAGCGATGCCTGCAGTTGGCGAATGTCGGCGCTCTTGTCGGCAATCTGGCGGTTGAGGATAATGGATGTGCGTGACAGCCGTGAGATAACCGAATCGAGCGAACAGAGTGCGGTGAAATCGGCGGTGAGGTCACCGGATGCAAGCGTGGCGTGTGTGATGGAGTCGTCGGACGCAAGCGTGAGGTCGATAGAGGGAGCCTGCAGAGTGGCGTCGGGCATGGTCCAATCAAGCCGGTCGATGTCGAGCGCGGCATCGATTTCGCCGGTGCGCGGGTTGTAGAAACCATTGGAGTACAGCCCCAGAGACCCGTGCATGGGTGCATGGGTGTCGGGCATGAGCAGAGCGATGTCGAGCTGGTGAATGTCGCCCGAAAAGTCCCACCGGTAACCTTCGGGGAGCAGGAGCGCCGAGAACCCGGCATCGAGGTATGCCCCCGGATTGTGTGACGAGAGGGTACCGTCGACACGGCAGGTGTCGAGAGTTGCCTGGAGGGAGATGTCCTTGAACTGCTGCTTGTTGAGCATGACGCTGCCCAGATGGATGTCGGCAGTCATGTGTGTGCGGCGGTTTTCGGGGTTGTAGCCTTGACCTTGGACTTTCGCGTCCATCGTGATATCGCCAATGCCGAGCGAGGGCATGAAAGATGCTACAGGGAAGTCGCTGAGACTGAGCGCGGCATCGTAGCCTTGAGCGCGGGAGTTCCACCGGGCGTCGAGTGCCATGCGTCCCTGTCCGGTGCGCATGGTGATGTCACCGTCGATATTGCCCGGACGGTATATGACAGTACCTTTTATGGAGGTAGGCGGGATATTGACGTTACGCGCCATCTTGACGTCGAGCAGGGTGGGCTTGACGAAGTTGACGTTCTGCAGCGAGCCGTCGATGTCGAGCCGTCCGTCCATGCGGTTGAAGTCCATGGGATTACGGATGCTACCTTTGGCTTCGATGTGCAAGTGCCGCGGCAGTTGCAGTGACAGCCGCGCGATGTCGAGGTCGCCGGATGTGCCGTGGATGTCGGCACTGAGTATCATGCCGGCAGATTTGGGTATGTCGCGGGTGTAGACGGATGCCGAGGGTATGAACATGTCGACGTCGGTGAGGGAGATGATGCCGTCGGTCTTGAGCCGTAGCGGCAGGGTGGGGTCGGTGGCGAGATTTCCTATGCCCATGGTGGCGTCGAGCGACAGCCGTGAGAACAGGGTTGACAGATTGAAGTCGCGGGCGTACATTGCCGAAGAATCCATGCTGAATGTGCCTGATGCATTGAGCACAATGCCGCAGCGTTCGGTGGCGTCGAACCGGCGGATGGGGACGCGTATGTCGGTGCCGCGATTGTAGAATGAGTCAATCTCGAGCGTTATGCCTGAAGCCTGAATGTATGAGGGGTCGAAGCCCTTGAGGGGTCGGGCACCGCGCATGGCGTAGAGCGCACCAGGGCTTGTGAGAGAGAGGTGGGCGGCTGTGATGACCCATGGTGCGGAAGCGGGTGTCGCGGTGATGGTGTCGGAGATGGCGGTGGTGTCGGCGGGATGAGATGCGAGGTATGCCGCATCGGGAGTGAGGTATGTGACGGCTGCCGAGTCGATGGCGAGGGTGTTGACACCGATGCGTTTGCTTCCGGTGTCGACAGTGCCGTCGATGAGCCGTGCCGAGCGGATGAATGTGCCGAGGGAGTCGATGACGGGGAGCATGGACATGCGGAAGCGGAGGTTGCGCAGCTGTATGTCGGATGCTTTGATGGCGATGGGGGCGGATGCCGTGGTGTCGGGCGGCGTGACGGTGGTGGTTTCCTTGAGGATGAGGGTGATGTCGCCGCCGTCGAGGATGGCTCTGCCGATGTCGATGCGGCTGAATGCGAAGTTGAGGTCGGTGCCGTCGAGGTTGAAGCGGTCGATGCGTGCGGTAAGGAACATGGCGGAGTCGGGTGTGCCGAGCCGGTATGTGGCGTGGTCGAGCTGCGCTCCACGCACCTTGATCTTACCACGCAACAACGGGGTGAGAGCAACGTCGATGTCTGCCGAACGGGCTGTGACCATGGTGTCGCCTGTGGCTTCGATTACGGTAAGTCCGTCGAGTTGGAGATTGAGCGGGAACTTCAGGCTCAGGCGATTGAGCGCGATGTCCATGCCGGTGGACTTGCGTACCTCCTTTATGGCGTAGTCCTTGGCAAACTCCTGAACTGCCGGTATATAAAGCAATGCCGGTATTGCTAATACCAGTATCACAATCGACAGAAAGGTCCATAGCACGACCTTCTTTACTATATTTACTACTCCTCTTCTCACAAATGAAACAGAATTTTTACGCAATTACAACGCTGCGCAAAACTCCTTGGTTTTGAATTTTGGTGTTTTTTTGTTAATTTTTTTAATACCAGGAAACGCCGTTGGAATAGGATGAGCGTTTGTCGTATTTGAGGTCGGATAGCAGTGAGGAGTTCACTGATATGTGGAAGTTGTAGGATTTGTACGGACCTACGGGTACGAAGCTTGCCGTCATGGTGAAGCAGTGGAGGTCGCGGGACACATTGCAGTTCATGTAGGCGAGCTTGTGGGTGTCGAAGTTGTAGCTTGCGGTGAAGCTGAAGTTCCAGTTTTTGGTGGGACGGATATTGCCCGACATGCTGAGATTCTGTGTAATCTTGCCGTCGTATTCCATCTTCTTTTTGTTGAATGCGCCGTAGCTGTATCCCACGGAGTAGTTGAGGGTAAGGCTCCATGGTACTTCCCATTTCATGTATCCGTCGGGGTTGAACTCCATGTCGTCGGAGCTGTCGCCGGGGTTGTCGCCGTCGAGGGAGTTGTTGTCGTCGAGCCGTCCGCCCCGCCGCGGTCCACGAGGATTGTCGGGGTCGGGATTGTTTTTGTTGCCTTCGTCCTTTTTCTTACGTTTGAATGTGTTGTTGTTGAAAGTGTAAGAGAATGATGTGCCGGTGCTGGAGAGACGGGCAAGTCCTTTGCCGGCTTTCCAACGGGGGATGTTGACGCGAACGGGATTGCCGGCAGCGTTGAGCTGGTAGGTGTAGACGTCCCAGACGGCTGAGAGGTTGAGGTTGAAGTTCTTGACGAGACGGAGCATGAGGGAGGTGTTGATGTTGCTCCAGTTGAGTGAGTCGGCGGCAAAGTTGTAGCTTTGCGATACGGTGAAGTTCTCGATGAGGGAAATCTTTTTCTCGCCGATGCTGTCATCGTCGGTGCGCACTTTCATCTCGAGGTTATTGGCGAGTGAGAAGTTGACCATGCCTGTCTTGCCTTGTCCGGGTACTCCGAAGAGGCTGTTGGGGAACATGGAGTATTTGCGTTTCATCATCTCTCCGTTTACGCCGGGGTACTCGTACTCGCCGTAGTAGCCGAAGAATGGTGAGCTGAAGTCGGGTGATCCGCTGAAGCTGACGGTGGGAGTGAGCACGTGGCGAATCATCTTGACTTTATTGCCGAGGAATGGCAGCGGCTGGAAGAAGCCGTATATCTTGGTGTCGAGCGATACGGATGCGTTGAAGTCCCAGACGTTGTAGAAGTTGTAGCTGGTGTCGCATATCTCGACTGCGGCGTTGGGGTCCCACTTACGACGTACTTTGGTGGTGTACATGCGGTCGGTAAGGCTCACGCTCGGGGTGACGTTGAAGTACTTGAGGATGTTGAATGTGGCTGATATGGGTATGCTGTGACGCATGCCGTTTCGCCAGTCCTTGATGAGACTTTTCTGGAAGAATTCGTCTTGCTTTGCGGTAAGTGAGTTGTTGAACTGTCCGGAGTATGATAGCTTGATTTTTTCGTACCACCGCTCGCCGCCTACGGAGCGTTTGCGCTTGAAGGGGTAGACTTGCGACATGGATATGGTGACGTTGGGGAACGAAACCGCGAGTGTGGAGTCCTGGCTTCGCTGTGCGACGCTTGCCGTACCGGAGAATGACCATTTGGAGCCGGGCGGACGGTATGTGAAGTTGACTGTACTACTCTTGGTGTTCTCGGTGAATGAGTTGGAGTAGTAGCTGTTGAGGTCGTTGCGTGAGTATCCGGATGTGGTGAAGTTGACGGATGCCGAGAAGTTGAAAATGGGATTGGCTTTGGCGTCCTGTGAGTGGCTCCAGAGAATCTGGAAGTTGGTCTGCTTGGAGTAGTCGGGCAGACCTTTGTCGCCGAGTACGGTGCGGAGGTAGCTTATGTTGAAGTTGCCGGAGTATTTGTAGCGTTTGACGTATGCCGAACGGGCTTGCAGTCCCCATGAGCCTTTGGTGTATATCTCGCCTGTGAGTGCGAGGTCGATATTGTCGTTGATGGCGAAGTAATATCCTCCGTTGCTGAGGTAGAAGCCGCGGTTGTAGTCATCGCCGAATGTGGGGAATATGATACCGCTGGAGTATTTTTCGGAGAACGGGAAGTAGCCGAAGGGTACAGCCAAGGGGAGGGGGAGTCCGGCGAGTACCATGTAGGCGGGTCCGGTGACGATGTCTTTTTTGGGACGGACCTTGGCTTTGGTGAGCTGCATGTAGAAGTGCGGGTGCTCGTGATTGTCGCAGGTGGTGTAGCGTCCGTTCTGGAGATAGAAGGTGTTGTCATCAATCTTCTTGGATATGCCGCCTGTGAGGTAGCCTTCGCCCTGCTCGGTGATGACGTCGGTGATGAATCCTTTCTCGCTCTTGAAGTTGTAGCGCATAGTCTTGGATTCGTATTTGGTACCGTTGTCGTCGAATACGGGTGAGCCGATGACTTCTCCGACGCTGTCGGGGACACCAACGGCGTAGACGGTGCTGGAGTCCATGTTCATCTGTATGCGTGCGGCGTCGAGCTGTATGTCGCCGTAAGTGACTTTGCTTTCGCCGTAGAGGTATGCGTTGTTCTGCCCGATCAGCACCATGGAGTCGCGTGCGTAGATGTCGACGGTGTTGTCGAGGTCGGACTTGACGCGTGATATGCGTCTGCCTTTGGGCTGCTCGATGGTAATGGTGTCCTCGTTGATGCGGTGCCTTTCAAGTCGGGCTGTGGTGGCGGAGTCGAGCGGCGCTGCGGCGGGGATGGAGTCTTGGCGGTAGGCTACGGTAGTGCTGTCGGCGGGTGCCGGTATGGTGTCGCGCATGGCGCTTATGCGTCTGCGCCGTTCGGCAATCCTGTTGCGGCGTGCGGAACGTGAGCTGTCGGTGAGTGCGACGGGTCGGGTGGAGTCGGGTGTCACAAGTGTGGCAACGGGTGCGTCCGTAATGGATGCATCCGATGTCTTGTGACGTGATGCGGCCGCTCCGAGAGCCATAAGTGCCGCAAATAGTATTATTATATATAGTTGAGAGTGCCTCAATTTGTGACAGGATGGTCTTATTTTCGTGCAAAGATACAATAGTTTGGGTGTAATATGCAATGATTTGACCCTTTTTAATAAAGCGTGTGTGCACCAATGGGTGATTTTTGTGCATTAATAAACTCGGATATTGAAAGAATTGTTACATTTGCAGCAACTAAAAGAACTCATTAAAACTTTTTACCGAATGTAAACATAACAGAACTGCAGGACTTTCTTTTGTTCACCTTTTTGGTCTTTTTCGGTCGTTTTCTTCAATCTCATCGGTCACGTAGTCCGCTACGCACCCTTTTCATATTGAAAAAATCACCTCGGAAAATCTTCAAAAATGTGAATAAATAAAAAGTTTAAATGAGTTCAAAATTGTAATCAAATATTCAAGATATGACAGAGGAATTGAATTTGGATTGGGCAAATCTGCCGTTTGGCTATGTGCGTACGGATTATAATGTGCGCTGTTCGTATAGGGATGGCAAGTGGGGCGACGTAGAGGTGTCGACCTCGGAGACGGTGAATATGCATATCGCCGCCACGGCATTGCATTACGGTCAGGAGATCTTTGAGGGATTGAAGGCATTCCGTGGAAAGGATGGCAAAATCCGGGTGTTCAGAATGCGCGAGAATGCCAAGCGCATACGTGAGTCGGCTCTCGGACTGAAGATGCAGCCTGTGCCTGAGGACCTTTTCTGCGAGATGGTGGAGAAGGTGGTGAAACTCAATGCCCGCTTCGTGCCCCCTTACGGTAGTGGCGCGTCGCTGTACATCCGTCCGCTCGAGATAGGAATGAGCGCGAGTGTAGGTGTGCGCACGTCGACTGAGTATCTGTTTCTGATATTGGTGAGTCCGGTGGGTCCGTATTTCAAAGGCGGTTTCCGTCCAACGAACATCTGTATAATGCGTGAATATGACCGTGTGGCTCCGAAGGGAACCGGTCGCTGGAAGGTGGGTGGCAATTACGCCGCGAGTCTCGGGGCGGGCGAACGTGCGCATGAACTCGGTTACTCAGCCGTGCTTTACCTCGACCCGAAAGAGAAGAAGTATCTCGACGAGTGCGGTCCTGCCAACTTCTTCGCCATAAAGGATGGCAAGTATATAACTCCCGCGTCGGATTCGATATTGCCTTCAATCACCAATATGAGTCTTCAGCAGATAGCCAAGGATATGGGAATGGAGGTGGAGAGCCGCCATATCACGGTGGATGAGCTTGCAGAGGTGCAGGAAGCTGCCGCGTGCGGTACAGCGGCGGTGGCATCGCCCGTGGGTGAAATCGATGATCTGGATACCGGCGTGAAGTATGTGGTTGCCAAGGATGGCAAGCCCGGTCCCGTGACCACCCAGCTGTACAATACTCTCCGTGCCATACAGTATGGTGAGATGGAGGATGTGCATGGCTGGAACACCATAATCGAAGAATGATATTTGCGTCCCGAAAATGGATTATCAACATATCATAGATAAGTATTATCCCGCAGGCAGTGTCTTGCGGGATATTTATTTGAAGCATTGCCGGGCGGTGGCTGCCGAAGCGCTGGAGATATCGCACAGGTGCGGTCTGGAACTTGCCGATGATGAGGTGGAAGCTGCCGCGATGCTGCATGACATAGGGATTTATGCTACGGATGCCCCGGGGATAGAGTGCCATGGCAGCGAGCCGTATATACGCCACGGGGTAATAGGGGCGGCATTGTTGCGCCGCGAGGGTGCCGGTGAGACGGTGGCTCGTGTGGCGGAGCGTCATACCGGTGCCGGTATTACTGCAGCGGAGGTGGTGGAGCAGGAGTTGCCGTTGCCAGTGGCGGATTATGTGCCTGAGACGCTGCTCGAGCGGTTGATATGCTATGCCGATAAGTTCTATTCCAAGAGCGGTGACATGAAGCGTAAGCCGTTGGAGCGGGTGCGGAGGTCGCTGGCGCGTTTCGGTGCTGATACGTTGTGCCGATTCGATGCGATGAGTGCCGAATTCGGCGGTTGTTGACAGGCGTTAAGGGATTTCGTCGCGAACGTTGAAGCAAGGACATGCCTTGGCGGCGTATTCGTTGTGTCCGTGGACGGTGGCTTCCGGGTAAAGGTCGCGCAGGTGCCGGATGAAACGTTGCAAGGCGGTGCGTTGTGCCGGGGTGCGGGTATCTGCCGGACTCATGGATGCGTCGCAACCCCCTACGTAGCATACTCCGATAGAATTGGCATTGTGCCCCTTGCAGTGCGCTCCCGCCAAGGTGATGTCCCTCCCTTTCATCACGGTGCCGTCAAGTGCAATTACAAAATGATAGCCGATGCCGTTGAATCCTCTGGCGCGATGCCATCGGTCGATTTCCCCAATACTCACGTTGCGTCCTGCCGGTGTGGCGGTGCAGTGGATTATTATTTCATTGATTTTTCTCATAATGGTGCAAAGTTACAACCGACACCATGGGGTGTCCATGCGAATTTGCACTTTTGATGATAATTTTTTTCAGGGTAGCAGTTCGGGGAAACGGGAGGTGCGTGTGATACGGTAAGTGGAGTCGGCAGGTTGTACGAACATGGCAGCGGCGGCGGGGGTGCGTTCAATCATGTCGACGGCTTGGTCGAGCGGCATTGCCATGCATGCGGTGGCAAGGGCATCGGCAAGCATGGCTGACGGAGCTACGACGGTGGCGCTGAGGATATGCGGGTGTGCCGGCCGGCCGGTAACGGGGTCGATAGTGTGCCATACCTTGCCATGCTCCTCTTGCCGGAAATTGCGGTAATTGCCTGATGTGGCGACTCCGACATCGGTAATGGCTATTACCGCCATGCGGCTGTGAATCACTGAGGTGTCGCTTTCTATAGGAGCGTCGACCATGACATGCCATCTGTCGCCACGCGGATTTGCGCCCGACACAGCCATTTCGCCGCCTATCTCGACCATATAGTCGGTACAGCCGTTGCGCCGTAGCATCTCGCCGATGAGGTCGCATCCGTAGCCTTTGGTTATGGCACTGAAATTGAACTCGGTGTGCGGAGTCGGGCGTACAATAGTGTCGGCAATAATATGGCAACGGTCTATGCCTACGAGGGTGAGGGCGGAGTCGATCATGGCATCGGTAGGGGGTATGCCGGTGTTGCGGTAGCCGAATCCCCAGAGGTTGACGAGCGGGGCTACGGTGGGGTCGAATGCGCCATGGCTCAGTTTGTTGACCTCTTTTGATGCAAGAAATATGCGTCGGAAGAGGGTGTCGGTGGATACAGACACCCCATTGTTGATGCGCGACACTGTCGATGAATCGGTAAATGGCGATAACGACATCTCGACCTGCCGCATCACGTGGATTATGGAGTCGTCGAGCGGTCGGTGGCTCCTGTATGTTATATGATAGGTGGTCGCCCATACGGAGCCTTCGCATTTTTGGTACGGTGCGTTGCCGAATCCGGAGCATGCGGTGGTTATGAGCGTGAACAGCGGCAGTAAGGAGTGGTGTAATCTCATGGTCGGGGGAGAGTATGGGTTATTGTTCGAAAATGACGCGGCTTATCAGCTCGGGCATGGAGTCGATGATGTATGATGCGCCTGCGTTGATGAGGTCGCGTCGTGATGAGTTGCCGTAGGTGACACCGACGGTGCGGCATCCGGCACTACGTCCCATGGCAATGTCGACCGGCATGTCACCGACCACTATGGTGTCGTCGGGGTATTGACCGAGTTTGGTGAGAGTGATGAGTACGGGTTCCGGGTCGGGTTTGGCGTGTGTCACATCGTCGGCACCGATGATAAGGTCGAAATAACGTGTTATGCCGTCGGCATTGCAAAAGTCTATCAGAGAGTCGTTGGAACGCGATGATGCTACGGACATGTGTATGCCGAGCGATGCCAATTGATGCAGCGTATCTTGTACTCCGGGGTATAACTCGGGTATGAACAGTTGCTTATTGGCATAAAAGATTCGGCGATAGGTGTCGACGCAATTGTCGATTTCGGATTCAGTGAAATCGGGATATAACTGGCGGAATCCTTCCCTCAAAGGTACACCTATCGTTGCCTGATACTCCGCGTCGGAACGCTCCGGAATGCCCAGTTCGTCGATGGTCATACGGTAGGTGGTGAGGATGGTGGCTGTAGTGTCGGCTAAAGTTCCGTCAAAATCAAATATAATCAGTTTCGGTTTCATATTATTTTCAATAAGGCTTATTGCCTATCCCAGGCATGTTTTTCAGAAATCAGGTAGCAAAGTTAAGGTAAAAAAATGGTTTATGAACATAGAATACCGGATGTGGCTTACGGAAAATTTGTCAAATAGACTACCGAACACCAGTATTGTCGACATCAGATTCAATCTTGCTGAAAAGTGGGATAATGCGTTGATGTGTCGGATTTTTTGAAGTATCTTTGTTTTGAAAACAAACGCTTATTTCCAAATGGCAAAAATAACCGTAAAAGATACCGAAGTTAATGTTGTAAAAGTAAACGGAGAGGATTACATTTGTCTCACCGATATGTTGCGTGCCAAAGATGGGGACTTCTTCATCACGGATTGGCTGCGTAACCGTAACACGCTTGAGTTTATCGGTATTTGGGAGAAAGTGTATAATCCGGATTTTAATTATGGCGAATTCGCCACAATTAGAAATCAGTCCGGTCTCAACAGTTTCAAGATAAGCGTCAAGGAATTTGTGGCACGAACAAACGCCATATCACTTCAATCCAAAGCAGGACGATATGGTGGCACATACTTGGGACATGGGGACTTATCCACAATCCCAATTTCAAAGTGGTCGAATTTGACCACTTTAGAATGAGTGCAGGTTTGCTATCTTTTGTATTGAGTGCTTCGGAATGGATTGAGAGAATCAATTTTTTAGTGCTGTCCGCTCAATCCATGTCTTTGTGGAAAGGACAAAATTATTGCTGACGGCTGTATTTTTAATTATACCGAATTCGGTACAATTAAAATCCGGGTTATATAGCATCTCCCATACACCGAGGTATTTCCTCGCCAGAATAAAATAATTGGATTACGAATATTTCAAACCACAAAATGATGTGGTTTGATAGCTATGGTGCAAAAGGGGAGCGAAATGGGATATTGCCTGCGGGCGATGGATGCGATTTCTTTTCATCGGATATAAATATATTTGTTATATTTGTGTGTTATAACATGTACGAAATATTAAATACGAGATATATGAAGAAATCTTATTTGTTTTTAGCCGATGGATTTGAAGAGGTGGAAGCCCTCGCTACAGTGGATGTGCTGCGTCGTGCCGAAATGGATGTGACGACAGTGTCAATCAATGCTACCCGTGAGGTTACAGGCGCCCATGGCGTGAGTGTGAATGCCGACTGCGTGATATCGGACATGAAACTTACCGCCGATACCGAATGGTTGATATGCCCGGGTGGTATGCCGGGAGCGTCCAATCTTGCCGCTTGCGAACCGTTGACCGCTATGTTGCGCGAGCATTATGCGCGCGGTGGTCGTGTGGCTGCAATCTGTGCTTCGCCGGCTGTGGTGCTCGCACCTCTCGGCATACTCGACGAACGTCCTGCCACGTGCTATCCCGGCTTTGAGTCCATAGCTGCCGGAGTGGATATGACAGGGAAGGATGTCGTGGCACTTGATACGTTGGTTACTGCCAATGGTCCTGCCAACACTTTGCCGTTTGCATTTGCCATAGTGTCAGTGAGCAAAGGCACTCAGGTGGCATCGGATGTGGCTGCCGGGATGCTTTACGGAAAGTGACAGTGAGATTAATGTTAAAAATACGGGATGGTGTGTAATTGCTAAAGATATAATCTTTAGTAAGGTGCGTGTGTGTTAATTTTATTTGAGCGTGGCGGATTAAATGGATTTCTTTTCCTACTTTTGATGCCGTTTTAAGTGTTGACGCACATTCTGCAATGCTCAAATAGAAATTTGGCACTGCGCCCGCTTGGTCGTATTTTTGAATGCGTCTAAAATACTCTCGCTCGGTAATGCTCAAATAAAAATTTGGCACTGCGCTCGCTTGGTCGTATTTTTGACTGCGTCTAAAATACTCTCGTTCGGCAGTGCTCAAATAAAAATTTGGCACTGCACTCACTTATTCGTATTTTTGTCGCCAATTTGTGTTAGTCACATATAATAATGTGAACTGACCTGCTAAATAAAAGAAACTGATTCAAACACTATATTGCAGCCATGATAAAAAATCTTGTCATAGTGGAGTCGCCTGCCAAGGCTAAAACCATAGAAAAATTTTTAGGCAAGGACTACAAGGTGATGTCGAGCTACGGCCATATACGCGATTTGCGTAAGAAGGATTTCAGCATAGACAAGGACCATGCGTTCGAACCGGAATATGAGATACCCGCCGATAAGCAGGAGCTTGTGAAGAGTCTGAAGAAGGCGGCTAAGGAGGCACAGATGGTGTGGCTTGCATCTGATGAGGACCGCGAGGGAGAGGCTATAGCATGGCACCTTTATGAAGTGCTGGGACTTAATGCCGAAACGACGCGGCGCATAGTGTTTCATGAGATAACCAAGGATGCGATACTCAATGCCATAGCCAATCCCCGCGGGATAGATATAAACCGTGTGGATGCGCAACAGGCACGCCGCGTGCTGGACCGTATAGTGGGTTTTGAGCTGTCGCCGGTGCTGTGGAAGAAAATCAAGCCGGCGTTGTCGGCAGGTCGTGTCCAGTCGGTTGCCGTGCGCCTTATAGTGGAACGTGAGAATGAGATAAAGAATTTCGTTGCCGAGCCGTATTTCCGTGTCACCGCACAGTTCTCCGACGCGCAACGCCATCAACCCATACGTGCGGAATTGTCGAAACGACTGCCGGATGAGACTGCGGCACGAGCGTTTCTGGAGGATTGCAAGAATGCCGGATATAAGGTGACCGATGTGAGCGTGAAGCCGCTCAAGAAGTCGCCCGCAGCCCCCTTTACCACCTCCACGCTACAACAAGAAGCAGCCCGCAAGCTCGGTTTTACCGTGTCACAGACCATGATGGTGGCACAACGTCTTTATGAAGCCGGTCACATAACATATATGCGTACGGACTCGCTCAATCTGTCGTCGCTGGCAATATCCACGATATCGGCAGAGATAAAATCGACTTTGGGCGAAGATTATCTGAAAGTGCGGCATTACCATACCCGCTCAAAAGGAGCGCAGGAGGCACACGAGGCCATACGTCCGACATATATATCCAATCATGATATAGACGGAACCCAGCAGGAGCGCAGACTTTACGCGCTGATATGGAAACGTACGATAGCGTCGCAGATGGCCGATGCGGAGATAGAAAAGACAACTGTGGAAATCACTCCGAGCACCCGTAGCGAACATTTCACGGCTACAGGGGAGGTAGTGCGTTTCGACGGCTTCCTGCGAGTGTACAGCGAGAGCCGCGATGATGCCCCGCAGGATGATGCCGACATGTCCGTGCTCCCCCCGGTAGAGCGCGGCCAGATGCTCGATGCCGACGAAATAGTGGCTACGGAGCGTTACACACAGCATCCTCCGCGATATACCGAAGCATCGTTGGTGAAAAAGATGGAGGAGCTGGGCATAGGACGTCCGTCGACCTATGCTCCTACAATATCCACTATCCAGCAGCGTGAATATGTGGAGAAGGGTGACCGTCCGGGTGAGAAACGTGAGTTTGTAACTTTGCGGTTGGCTGACCATAGATTGACCACCGACAGCGCGTCAATGACCGTGGGCGCCGACAAAGGCAAACTCGTGCCTACTGATATAGGAGTGGTGGTCAATGACTTCCTTACTGAATATTTCCCCAATGTACTTGACTATAATTTCACCGCTGATCTGGAAGAACGCTTTGACCTGGTTGCCGAAGGCAAGGCTGCATGGCAGAAAGAGATAGGCGATTTCTATGATGTGTTCCATCCCGAAGTGGAGAAAGCCAACGGCATGAGACTCGAACACAAAGTGGGCGAGCGTCTGTTGGGTACACATCCCGAGAGCGGCAAGCCGGTGTCGGTGAAAATAGGCCGTTTCGGACCGGTGGTTCAGATAGGCGACAGCGGAGATGAAGAGAAACCTCAGTTTGCGTCGTTGCGCAAGGAGCAGTCGGTATTTGACATCACACTGGAGGAGGCTTTGAAATTGTTTGAACTACCGCGTACACTCGGCAAATATGAGGATGCCGAGGTGACGGTTGCCGTGGGACGGTTCGGACCGTATGTGCGCCATGCCGGCAAATTCGTGTCGATACCCAAGGCGTTGAACCCCCTGTCGATAACTCTCGAAGAGGCCGTGGAACTTATAAACAAGAAGCGGGAAGCGGATGACAAGAAGGTGGTAAAGACCTTTGACGAAGATGCGGATATGCAGATATTGAACGGCCGCTACGGAGTGTATATTGCCTATAAGAAAAGCAATTACAAGATACCGAAGACCGTGGCCGACCCCTCGGCACTCACTCTCGAAGAGTGTCTTGCGATAGTACAACAGCAGGACGAGAAGCCGAAGAAGACAACAACACGCCGTGTCGTTGCCAAGAAGAAAAAATAACAGACGTTGAACCACTGTAAAAACAGGATAATATTATGCCGCGACGTGCATCGGAAGGCAAGCAAAGGGTGTCGCCCTTCAAGCCTGATGTGATAAATAAATATAATGTGACGGAGGATGCTCCGCTGCTTGAGTTCCTGATATCGGCAATGCCTGAGGTAAAGCGTACGCGCTTGAAACAGATGCTCGGACATGACCAAGTAGCCGTGAACGGCATACCCCAACGCCAGTTTGACCATGAGCTGAAAGCGGGCGATGAGGTGAAAGTGAACTTCACCCGCGAATTTAAAGTGTTCTATCACCGCCGACTGAAGATAGTGTATGAGGATGACGACATCATAGTGGTGAACAAAGGCTACGGGTTGCTCTCGATGGGTACCGATACAAAGAAAGACGGCACAGCGTATTCGATACTGCGCGACTACGTGAAATGGGCCAATCCGATGAACAAGCTATTTATAGTGCACCGCCTTGACCGTGACACGTCGGGGCTTATGATGTTTGCCAAGAACGAAAAGGCTAAGGAAACGATGCAGCACAACTGGAACAATATGGTGCTGAACCGTAAATATCTTGCCGTGGTGGAGGGTGATGTGGAACCGTCGGAAGGTGTGGTGCGCAGCTATCTTGCCGAGACATCGAAATATGAGGTGTATTCCACCGACGACCCCTCGAAAGGACAGCTTGCGGTGACCCGCTACAAGACTTTAAAGCAGGGTCCGAATTACACTATGCTTGAAGTGGAGCTGGATACCGGCCGCAAGAATCAGATACGTGTGCACATGAAAGACCTGGGTCATCCGATATCCGGCGACCGCCGCTATGGAGCAGGTGCGAGTCCGATACACCGGTTGGCGCTTCATGCGCAGACGTTGCGTTTTGTGCATCCAGTGACGCGGCGTGAGATGAACTTCAGTACGCCGATACCGGCATCGTTCCTGTCGCTTACCCGCCGGTGATAAGCGTGGCGGGGTGTAGACTCCGCCGTACCGCGCGGCAACCATTGTAAGAAAAATCGTGACGGAATGGCAAATAAAATTTGCTAAAGGATGGGATATTCATTAACTTTGCAGTCACAGGATATTCACATTCGGAAACATTCCAACGATATGAACAGCAACAGTCTCGTGTCGATAGATGACATCTCACGCGATGAAATCCTCGACTTAATAGAGCGAGCACGCTTCTTCGAAGAGCACCCCGACCAAAAAATTCTTGACGGGAAGGTCGTGGCGACTCTTTTTTTTGAACCGTCGACCCGCACGCGCCTTAGTTTTGAAACCGCAGTGAACCGTCTCGGCGGACGAGTGATAGGCTTCTCGGATGTCTCCACCACCAGTTCGTCGAAAGGTGAGACTCTCAAGGACACCATAAAGATGGTGAGCAATTATGTGGACCTGATAATCATGCGCCACTATCTGGAAGGGGCGGCGCGTTATGCCACTGAGGTGACAGACGTTCCGGTAATCAATGCCGGAGACGGTGCCAACCAGCATCCGTCGCAAACGATGCTCGACCTCTATTCGATATCCAAGACGCAGGGTCGTCTCGACAATCTGACCATAACGATGGTGGGTGACCTAAAGTACGGACGTACGGTGCATTCGTTGCTGATGGCGTTGCGCTACTTCAATCCCACGTTCCATTTCGTGGCATGCGACGAGTTGAAAATGCCCAAGGAGTACAAGGAATTCTGTGACGCCAACGGGCTGCGCTATTACGAGCACACGGAGTTCTCGCAGGATGTGATAAACCAATCCGACATATTGTACATGACGCGTGTACAGCGTGAACGTTTCACCGACATCATGGAGTATGAACGAGTGAAGAATCTGTACAATCTGCATGCGTCGATGCTTGATGATTCGAAGCCGAATCTGCGTGTGCTCCATCCGCTTCCCCGCGTCAATGAGATAGCCCAGGATGTGGATGACAATCCGAAGGCGTACTATTTCGAACAGGCACGCAACGGGTTATATGCCCGTCAGGCTATAATATGCAAGGCATTGGGAATAGATATTTACAAGGAGGCAGCCGTATGACGACAACAGCAAAGAAAGAACTCGCAGTGGCTGCACTGCGCCAGGGCACGGTGATAGACCACGTGCCTAACAATGTGCTGTTCAAGGCAGTGAAGATACTGGGTATTGAACGCATGAACAATAATGTGACTATCGGTAATAACCTGTCGAGCAAACGATTGGGTCTGAAGGGCATAATCAAGGTAGCCGACGTGGAATTTCCGGAGGATGTGATAAACCGCATAGCCCTGATAGCCCCGCACGCGAAAATCAATATAATACGTGATTTCGATGTGGTGGAGAAGCGTCAGGTGCAGTTGCCCGACGAGATAGTGGGCATAGTGCGTTGCGGCAATCCGAAGTGCATAACCAATAATGAACCGATGCGCACACGCTTCCATGTAGTGGACCGCGAGGATGTGACTATACGTTGCCATTACTGCGGTCAAAGCGTGAAAAGCGGTGATGCGATAATAGATTAATGCGCAAGGGCTACGTGTTATGAAGCAAGTGTGGAAACCCGGCACCATGATATATCCGCTCCCGGCTGTGCTGGTGAGCTGCGGTGACATGGAGCGCAGCAATCTCATCACTGTGGCGTGGACCGGAACATTGTGTACCGACCCTGCCATGTGCTATATATCGGTGCGCCCCGAACGTTACTCATACGAGTTGATAAAGGAGCGCATGGAGTTTACCATCAACCTGACTACCGCGGATATGGCGCGTGCCACCGATTGGTGCGGCGTGCGTTCGGGCCGTGACTATGACAAGTGGAAAGAGACCGGGCTTACGCCGGTGGAGGGTGTGAAGGTAGGGTGTCCGCACATAGCCGAATCGCCCTTAAGCATAGAGTGCCGTGTGAAGGAGATAGTGCATCTGGGCAGTCACGATATGTTCATAGCCGATGTGCTTGCCGTGCTCGCCGATGAGACACTGCTCGATGCCGAAACCGGAGCATTCCAATTGGGCAATGCCGGATTGCTGAACTATTCACACGGGCAATATTACGCCCAAGGCGAGCCGTTGGGCAGGTTCGGCTGGACTGTTGCCAAGAAGAAAAAACAATGACAGAGTAAAAATCCAATAGATATAATTTTACAACATTATGCAACCTGACAATCAGATTTTTGAGTTAATCAACCAAGAGTATCAACGCCAGAAGCATGGTATAGAGCTAATAGCATCGGAAAACTTCGTGAGCGACGAAGTGATGAAGGCTATGGGATCGTGCCTGACCAACAAGTATGCCGAGGGCTATCCGGGTCACCGCTATTACGGTGGTTGCCAAGTGGTGGACATGGTGGAGCAACTTGCCATAGACAGATTGAAAGAACTGTTCGGCGCATCTTATGCCAACGTTCAGCCCCACTCCGGCGCACAGGCAAATATGGCTGTGTTCATGGCATGTCTGAAACCGGGCGACAAGTTCTTAGGACTTAACCTGTCGCACGGCGGTCACCTGTCGCACGGCAGTCCCGTGAATTTCTCAGGTCTGATGTTCCAGGCATTGGAGTACAATGTGCGTGCCGAGGATGGTCTGGTGGATTACGAGCAGATGGAAGAGGTGGCACGTCGCGAACGTCCGCGTCTGATAATCGGTGGCGCGAGCGCTTACTCACGCGAATGGGACTATGCGCGTATGCGTCGCCTTGCCGATGAAATCGGTGCCATATTCATGGTGGACATGGCTCATCCCGCCGGTCTGATAGCCGCCGGCTTGCTGGACAATCCCGTGAAATATGCCCATATAGTAACATCGACCACCCATAAGACACTCCGCGGACCTCGCGGCGGTGTGATAATGATGGGTGAGGACTTCCCGAATCCGTTCGGAAAAACCAACAACAAGGGTGAAGTGCGCATGATGTCGTCGCTTCTGGATTCAGCCGTGTTCCCCGGTGTGCAGGGTGGCCCGCTTGAGCATGTGATAGCCGGAAAGGCTGTGGCATTCGGCGAAGCGTTGCAGCCCGAATACCGCGAATATCAGCTTCAGGTCAAGAACAATGCCGCAGCTATGGCACAGGCATTGGTGGACAAAGGCTACAAGGTGATATCCAACGGAACTGACAACCACTGCATACTTCTGGATCTTCGTACCAAGTTCCCCGAACTTACCGGTAAGGTGGCTGAGCGTGTGCTGGTAGAAGCCGATATCACGGCCAACAAGAATATGGTGCCGTTTGACAGCCGTTCGCCATTCCAGACCTCGGGTATCCGCTTGGGAACACCCGCCATCACCACCCGTGGCGCTAAGGAAGCTTTGATGGGAGAGATAGTGGAGATGATAGATATGGTGCTTGCCAATCCTGAAAATCCGGCAGTGATAAAGTCGGTACGCGAGAAGGTGAACGCCACTATGGACAAATATCCTATGTTTGCCTGGTAAGAAATACTCTTAGATATTGATAAAGTGCGCCGATGTGAAAAACACCGGCGCATTTTATTGCGAGGGGGACGGAATGATGTTATCTTTGTGATTCAATGTAATGAATTTCATGGCTATGAATTATAAAAATGTGATGCCTTGTGCCGTAGCGGCAATGTTGGGCAACCATGCTGCCGATGCGGCTGAAACGCGCGAGCAGCGTCCAAACGTGATATTGATTTATGCCGATGACCTTGGCTATGGCGATCTGGAATGCTATGGAGCGAAAAACGTGAGCACACCTAATGTGAACCGTCTTGCCGGCGATGGCATACGGTTTACCAACGCTCATGCAGCTGCCGCTACAAGTACACCGTCGCGTTACGGAATGCTCACGGGTGAGTATGCGTGGCGTAAGGAGGGTACCGATGTCGCCGCCGGCAATGCCGGTATGATAATACGTCCCGAGCAGTTCACGATGGCTGATGCGTTCAAGAGCCGCGGGTACAGTACGGCAGCGTTCGGCAAATGGCATCTTGGACTCGGTGACAAGTCGGGTGAGCAGGACTGGAACGCTCCGCTTCCGGCGGCACTCGCTGACCTGGGATTTGACTATTCATATATAATGGCCGCCACTGCCGACCGTGTGCCGTGTGTGTTCATAGAGAACGGCATGGTTGCCAATTATGATGCCGACGCTCCGATAGAGGTGAGCTATGTGCGTAATTTCGAGGGCGAACCTACCGGAAAGGATAATCCGGAATTGCTGTATAATATGCTGCCGAGCCATGGACATGACCAGTCGATAGTGAACGGAATAAGCCGAATAGGCTATATGAAGGGTGGCGGTAAGGCATTGTGGAAGGATGAGAATATAGCAGATTCCATAACAGAGCATGCGTTGGCTTATATGCGTGAGCATAGCAGTGAGCCGTTTTTCATGTATTTTGCCACGAACGATGTCCATGTGCCGCGATTCCCTCACGAACGGTTCAGGGGCAAGAATGCAATGGGTGTTCGTGGTGATGCTATAGTGCAGTTTGACTGGAGCGTGGGACGGATATTGGATGCACTCGATAGTCTCGGTATAGCGGATAATACGCTTGTGATACTGTCGAGCGATAACGGACCTGTGGTGGATGACGGGTATGATGACCGAGCCAAGGAGTTGCTCAACGGGCATTCGCCTACAGGCGGATTGCGCGGAGGTAAATACAGTGCCTTTGAGGGTGGTACGCGTGTGCCTATGATAGTGCGTTGGCCCGGTCATGTGGACAAGGGCATGGAGAGTGATGTGCTGGTGTCGCAGATTGATTGGCTGTCGTCGTTGGCAGGATTGATAGGAGCCCGCGTGCCCCGCGGAGCCGCGCCGGACAGTTACGACCGTTTGGGCAATATGCTCGGTACGGATTCCAGTCCGCGTCCATGGGTGCTGGAGCAGGCTGCTGACAAAACGCTTTCGCTCCGTACGCCCGAGTGGAAATACATAGAGCCGAGTCAAGGTCCGAAGATAGTGCCTTGGGGTACCGAAATCGAGACCGGATATCTGTCGGAGCCGCAGCTTTACGGAGCGTCGGACAGCGGTGAACTGGAAAATGTGGCGGCGCGTTATCCCGATACTGTAAAGAGAATGCAGGAAATAGTGCGGGCTGTACGTGGTAATGATGAGAGACTTTTACGTCAACTCGGCGCACGTCCGTAGATAGTCGTATGAGGATGTGGTGTGCCGATTGAAAAGAATTTGGTAACTTTGCAGGGTTAATAATTTAGATTGAAGATTTATGCTTGGATATATAGTATGGAATGTCAGTCCTGAACTTATAAGCTCGCCGATCTCGGTTCGCTGGTATGGATTGATGTTTGCCATAGGTTTCCTGATAGGCTACGAGATAGTGGGCCGTATGTTCAAACACGAGGGTGCACCCGAGAAGTGGCTCGGCACATTGCTACTGTGGGTTGTTGCCGGAACTATCGTGGGCGCGCGTCTGGGACATGTGTTTTTCTACGAGTGGGATTTCTACGGTTCGCATCCTATGGAGATATTCAAGGTGTGGAACGGAGGTCTGGCAAGCCACGGCGGCACTATAGGTGTGATACTCGGTGTGCTGATGTTCTCGCTCATCACCACCAAACGCAGTCCGCTGTGGACATTTGACCGCCTTGTGGTGCCGATAGCGCTGGTGGGGGGATTGATAAGGATAGGCAATCTGATGAATTCCGAGATATTCGGTCACGGCACAGACCTTCCATGGGGTATGATGTTTGTGCGCTCGCGCGAGTGGCACGAAATGTATCAGGGGGTGGCGTGCCATCCGACGCAGATTTATGAGGCGTTGTGTTATTTCGCATTGTTTGCGCTGCTTATGTGGATGTACTGGAAGAAGAATGCCGAGGAGCGTCCGGGCTTGATATTCGGAGTGTTTTTCTTAGGAATTTTCGTGCCGCGCTTCCTGATAGAATTTATAAAGAACGACCAGGTGGCGTTTGAAGCCAATATGTCGCTCAATATGGGGCAATGGCTGAGTGTGCCGTGCATAGCAGCCGGGGTGTTCTTCGTGTGCTACGCATTGTCACGCCCGAAAGTGCATTTGGATTTTCCTAACCGATTCGCCGATGAGAAACCGGTGAAGAAAAAGTAACGATTTAGCGATTGAATGCTATGGGAGAAGTGTTGTTCATATCGGGTATAGATACCGATGCCGGTAAGAGTTACGCTACCGGTTATCTTGCGGCTCAACTGATGGCGCAGGGTAAAAGTGTGATTACACAGAAATTCATTCAGACCGGTTGCAAGGAATATTCGGAAGATATCGACGTTCACCGCAAGATAATGGGAACCGGATTGCTTCAGGATGATATAAACCACAATACAGCACCGATAGTGCTGACGTATCCTGCTTCGGCGCAACTCGCGGCTGCGATGGATAACCGCACCATAGACCTCGGTGAGATAGACCGTGCCACTGCAGAACTGGCATCGCGTTATGATGTGGTGCTGATAGAGGGCGCGGGCGGATTGATGGTGCCTATCACCGATGATTTCTTTGCCATAGATTACGCCATGACCCGCCGCATACCGGTGGTGTTGGTGACCAACGGACGGTTAGGGTCGATAAACCACACAGTGTTGTCGTTGGAGGCTATCAAGCGCCGTGGTATGGAGCTGCATAGCGTGATGTACAACCGTCATTTTGACAGTGACCCTATAATATGCGCCGATACCCACGGATTTGTGGAACGATATGTGGCGCGCATGTTCCCCGGAGTGACGGTAACTGATGTGCCGGATATAAAATTTTGAAACAGATGCTTACGGAATCACTTAAAATATCCATACCCAAAGATGTGCTCGCGGGAATGCCTATGGTGGAATTTCCGGGCGAGATAACTGTGATAGAGGATGCCGATGCAGCTCGGGAAGTATTGACGCTGCTTGCACGGGAGGAACGTGTGGGGTTCGATACCGAGACGCGTCCGGCTTTTCAGAAAGGTCGCAGCTTCAATGTGTCGCTGATACAAATATCGACACTGGCACATGGCTATCTGTTCAGAATAAACAAGACCGGGCTATTGCCGGAATTGTGCGCGTTCATAGAGAATGATTCGGTACTGAAAATAGGCTTGTCGCTCAAGGATGACTTTTTCGTGCTGCATAAGATAAGTGAGTTTGTTCCGCACGGATTCGTGGATTTGCAGGGGTTTGTGGGCGATTACGGAATAGCTGACGCGAGCTTGCAGAAAATCTACGGCATATTGTTCGGCAAGCGTATATCCAAAGGGCAGCGGCTGTCGAACTGGGAAGCCCCGGAACTGACAGTGGGTCAACAGCATTATGCGGCGATTGATGCGTGGGCATGTCTGAGAATATACAACCATCTGACCGAGGGTAATTTTAATCCTCAAGAATCGCCTTACCGCCAGATTGATGGTGAGAATACATCCGAAAATTAAGATACATGAGTCTATGAAACTAAAACGCTCTACAACCATACCGGTCCTGCTGCTTGCCTATCTTGCAGTGATGAGCTATATAGGGCGCGGTGAGCTTGCTGCCGGCAATTACCTGTTTTATTTCGGGGTAATCGGGGTGACGCTCGTGTGCATAGTGTTGCTGCATTTTACTCTGAAACGCAGGGAACGCAAGCGTAATCAATAACCGGCGGGCAGGGACGGATGGACCATAGGGCTTGGCGTTATCCGGCGGGGGTGTCGATAGCCGAGGCTGTGGTTTCGTCGACAAGATACACTATGGATTCGTAAGGACGCTTGATGGTGTCCATCATGGATATTTCGCATGTGCGAGCGAGCGAGTAGCATCCGTCGAACTCCTCGTGTGCTATCTCCCGGCGTTCATCGGCGGTGGCGCTTTGTGCCACTTCAGGGTATATGAATCCCCTGTCGCCGGCGGCTCCGCAGCATTGGCAGCTGACAGGAATGATTACTTCATGTGCACATTTTTCCGCAATAGCCGCCATGGTATCCTGTAGATTGAGCAACCGTGCCGCACATGTGGGGTGAAGCAATACCTTATGCTTGGGTGTTACGACTCTGAGACGCGGCATGACATCGTCGGCAAGCCACCGGGTGATGTCGATGATGCGTAATTTAGCAAACCGGGTTTTGTTTTCTTCGCTCAATGCCGATGCCATGGAGTGGAGGAGTGTGTGCGTGCACGAGGTGGTGTCGCAGAAGATGGGTATGGTTCCTTCCCGGCTTATCCGGTAGAATGTTTCGACTGTCTTGTCGGCAATGGTGCGTTGACCTTCCGGGTCGCCCTTGTGCTGCCATATCTGCGAGCAACACAATCCGTGCATCTCTTCGGGCAATGACACTTTGAGTCCTGCGCGTTCGGCTATCCTCATAACCACGGTAATCATATCGTCCTTTCCGAGCGATGAACCTCCGAATATGCGTGTGACGCATGCGGGGAAGTATATAAAATCGGGTTGCGTGACATGATTCCAGTGAAGTCGTGCGGGATATGGGAAGTGGCGTGACCAGTGCGGAACCTGTGAGTAGATCTGGTGCATGAAATCGGTTGCCCATATAAGCGGATACGGAGATATTATCTTGCCGGTGATGACCGCTGTGCGCAGTATGCCCCTTATGGCTGATTCGACGGCGCCATAGCGTCCGGCACTCGCGCTGAGCATACGTTCGTACAGGCGCGGGTCGGTATTGTCTCTGACGCGGTCGGTGATTTCGGCTGTGGATATCTGCATGGGGCACGGCATCCGGCATGAACCGTCGGAACAGCATGTTTCTTCACCGATATACCGGTATTCCTTCTTCAGGTCCTCCCGTCCGGTCTGTGCTATGATGCGGAGAGCCTGAATGCGCTGGCGGGGCGTGAGTGTGATGTCGCGCGTAGGGCATACGTGTTCGCAATATCCGCATTCCATGCATTTGTCGGCTTGGTCGTAACCGAGTTTGTCGCCAAACAGAGTCATCTCTTTCATGGGACCCATAAAGCAATCAGGGTCGGTATTGATGATTACTCCCGGATTTAGTATTCCCTGCGGGTCGGCAAGGTGTTTGAGTTCTTTCATGAGAGAGTATATCTCAGGACCCCACTCCCGTTCGACGAATGGGGCGATGGCGCGACCTGTGCCGTGTTCGCCTTTCAGCGAGCCATCGAGTGATATGACGTGAGTCACGAGGTCGTCCATGAAATTACGGAACCGGGCAGTGTCCTTCTCCGCTGCCATGGATGATGTGAGCATGGGGTGGATGTTGCCGTCGCGTGCGTGTCCGAATATGGCTCCTTGGTAGCCATATTTCTTGAATAGAGCCTGTACTCCGTCGACCAACCTGTCGAGATTGCCCACCTCGGCGGCTACATCCTCAAGGATTACGGTGGCACCGGGTGTGCGTGCACCCGCCACGCATGGGAAGATACCATCCCGCATGCGCCACAGAGCGTCGCGTTCGGCTATGGTGCGGGTGAATGGCTCCATGTGACTGAGGTGGCTTATGTTGCGGAACTCGGGGGTGAGATGACCGGTGATTTCTGCCATTTCCTGCGGTGAGCCGCTGCCGAAGTCCACAAGCATGGCTGTGGTACCCGGCGGCATATCGTTTTTGCTACCCATGTAGCTTGAGATGGATGCGTAGTCCATCATCTCCACCGCCAGTGCCCCTTGCTCGCCGAGCCATGCAGCCGATGCCGCGGCTGAGGTTACATCGGGAAAATATAACATGCAGCTGCTATATGTGGAGTAGAGAGGAAGGGTGTTGAGCTCGCCCGATATGATGTAGGCGAGAGTACCCTCGCTGCCAATGAGCGCGTGAGTGAATATATCCATGGGATTGTCGAAGTCCACGAATGCGTTCATGGCGTATCCGGTGACATTCTTGATGCGGTATTTACGCAGTATCTTATCGCGAATGGCATCGTTGGACATTATGCGTCTGCGGATGTCCATCAATCCGCTGCAAAGAATCTTTTCTTCAGTTTCAAATCTGCGGCGATGGGATATGTCGGCACTGTTGTAGCGGTTGCCGTTTGCCAGCATGAACTCAAGGGAGCGTAGAGTATGGTATGAATTGTGCTGAACGCCGGCTTGCATACCGCTTGAATTGTTGGACAGGATTCCGCCCATCATCGCTGCCGATGAGCTTGCCGGGTCAGGTCCGATGTGGGTGTGGTGGGGACGAAGGTAGGCGTTGAGCCGGTCGGCAGTGATGCCGGGTTCGAACCAGACGCTCTTACCCTCCTGACGTATTTCATAACGCTTCCATCCGGTGCGCAATTCACAGATTATGCCTTCGCCGACGGTCTGACCGGAGAGGGATGTTCCTGCTGTGCGGAATGTGATACCGACACCTGTGTCACGTGCCAGGTCGAGCAACTGTCGGATCTCGTCGATACTGCGAGGGCGCACTATGGCTTTGGGCGGTATTCTGAAATAAGAGGCGTCGCGTGCGTAGATTTCCCTCCAAAGGTCGCCTGACAGAATGCGGTCGTGGCTGAAGATGCTGTTGAGTCGGTGCAGGATGTCCATAATCTGTGTAATTGTTGTGATGTTATAACGCGTATAGGTCCGGGAAGGGTTGCGTATTTTGATAAAAAATCGGTGTGCCAAATAAATTCTGACACACCGATTTTCTTTGTCGCATGAGGGATATTGCGCCATCATGCAGGTAATTGTGTATAATCAGCGTCCGGTATGGTTGAACTTAGCTGCTTCGACAGGGATGTTTTTCTCCATCTTGATACGGGAGGGAGTGGGATATTCAAGCTGATTGAGCTCTTCGATGGCGAAATTGATGTCGGAAAGAAGCTGGTCTGCCATATCCCGGCTGAAGCCATGCCGAACAACGATACGCATCACCACAATCTCCTCGATGTCCTTGGGCATTGTGTATGCGGGTACCATCCATCCCTTTTGGGCGAGTTTGTCCTGAAGGTCGAAGAGAGTCCACTTGTAGTTTTTCTGAACCTCCGGCTTTATAAGCCATGCGAATAGCGGGTTGGGACATGATTTGTCGTAATTGACAAACGGTTCGATTTTCGCTATCTCATCATGGAGGTATTGAGCCACGGCAAGAGTATTGAACTGAACCTCCTTGTATCCCTGACGTCCCAATCTGATGAACTGGTAGTACTGTCCGAGAATCTGTGCTGCCGGACGGGAGAAATTCAGTCCTACCTGACGTATCTCGGCTCCAAGATAGTTGACGCTGAAAGACATTACGTCGGGCAGGTATTTCTTGTCTTTCCATACAATCCATCCCAATCCGGGATATACCAATCCGTACTTGTGTCCCGAGGTGGATATGGAGAGTACCCATTTCAAGCGGAAGTCCCATTTCTTGTCGGGGTTGAGGAACGGCATGATGAATCCGCCCGATGCGGCATCGATATGGATAGGCACGTCATAGCCGGTGCGGGCGTTGAATTCGTCGAGAGCTGCGTCAAGCGCTTCTACATCATCGTTAAGTCCCGTCCATGTCACACCCATGATGGGCACTACGCAGATGGTATTTTCATCGCATAGCTTTATAGCTTCCTGCGGGTCGAGGGTGGTCTTGTCGAGGGTGATAGGCACGGTGCGCATTTCAATCTGCCATAATTCGGCAAATTTCTGCCAACAAATCTGATAAGCCGTGGATATTACAAAGTTGGGCTTGTCGAATGGCTTGCCTTGTGCCTTGCGTTTCTCGCGCCAACGTATCCAAGCCGCAATTCCGCCGAGCATACAAGCCTCGGATGAACCAATGGCTACAGCTCCGGTTTTCCATTTACCTTCCTCGGGTGAGTTCCAAAGGTTTGCCACGATGTTGATGCATTTACCATTGATGACGGCTACGCGCGGGTATTCAGTTTCGTCGATATAGTTGATGGCAATGGCATCGTTCATCAGTTTTGTGGCGTAATCGTCCATGTATGTGGTAACGAATGTTGCCATATTAAGTCGTGGCTGGGTCTGTGCGTAAGTCTCGTCCTTGACCATCTGGTAGGCTACTTCAGGAGTGGTGGGGCCATCGGGAATTCTTTCGACGGGCGATGGTTGGAGCATGGCATTTGAGCCGAAGGCATCAGTCTTGGCGTCGCCTTCGCGGAATCGTTTGTCAATCATTGTAGTACGGTGTTATATAGATAATAATTAAATGTCGGTTCATGAGTGCATGTGGCAATCATGCAACTATGTATCTATAACACCTTACGTACTTGAAAAGATTACGGAAACGAGATATTATTTGGAAATTTGCAATCGGGTGGCAGGGATGGTTGTAGAGGGGATGTGTATGCGCCATCCTGTCCATGCCATGATTATGGTCATGACGGGACTGAGGATATTGAAAAGGCAGAACGGAAAGTAGACTAATGTTGCCACACCGAGTACGGTGGATTGGGTAACACCACATGAGTTCCATGGGATAAGTACTGATGTCACCGAGATGGAATCCTCGAGAGTGCGGCTCAGCGCCTGCGGTTTCATTGCCTGGCGGCGATATGTGTTCTTGTATAGATTGGCGCCTATGATGATGGACAGGTATTGGTCGCCGGTGCAGGAATTTAGAAACAGTCCGCTACCTACAGTCGCGCTTATGAGTGAGCGTGATCGGCTTATGCGCGATGTGATGGCATGGGTGATAGTACCGAGCATTCCGGTGCCTATCATGGCTCCACCGAATATCATGGCTGAGAGCACGAGGTATATGGTAGGCAGCATACCTTCGATGCCGGATGTGGATACGAGCGGGTCGAGCAGGGTATTGCCTGTGGATATGTCGGTGGATGTGCAGAGTACCTTGAGCGAAGTTGCCAAGGTGGAGTAGGCATCGGTGGCACCGCCACTTATGGAGTGGGCTATCTGTGGCTGAAAAATCCATATACCGACCAGCCCGGCTAAGGAGCCGACGGCAAGAGTCCATGCTGTGCCTATGCGGCTTATTATAAGTATGATGGTGAGTGCGGGAATAATCAGTACCCAAGGGGTGATGTTGAAAGTGCTGTGGATGGCGTATATAATCTCATGGGCGTGGGATGTGGCTGTGATGTCGCTGCAATACCCTACAATGAGATAGACCGCGAGGGCTATGCTCATGGCGGGAGCCGAGGTGAGCATAAGGTAACGTATGTGTGTGGTGAGAGGTACGCCGCATGTTGATGCCGCAAGTACTGTAGTGTCGCTCAACGGAGATACTTTATCTCCGAAATACGCTCCGGATATGATGGCTCCGGCTATCCATCCCGGGTGGTAGCCCATAACGGCTCCAACCCCCATTAGGGCTACTCCGATAGTGGCTATGGTGGTCCATGAGCTACCTGTGATAACGGATATTATGGCGCACATGAGACATGCTATGAATAGGAATGTCTTGGGCTCGAGAAGCAGTAATCCGTAGTCAATCAATGCGGGAACTACTCCACTTAGCATCCATGTTGCCGAGAGTGTGCCTATGAATATGAGTATGGGTACGGCAGGCATAATCTGACGGGCACTTTTCATCAATCCCGGAAGCAGGCACTTACCCCTGCGGGTAAAGATACAGCCAAGTCCTATGCTGACGGCTGCCGAAGCCCCGAGAATGTAGTAGCTGTAGTCCTGCACCGCCGAAGCTCCGGTTACGGCAATTATGACTACAAGTGTAATCAACAGAAATGCTATGGGTATTATGGATAGAGAGAGCGAAGGTGTAGCAGTGCGCTTCATTAAAATTCCTAACACAAGTGAAATGGTGAAAAAATGCTGAATAAAAATTCAAATGCAAAATTAGTAAATAATTATGCAACTGCAATGATGTGGCTATATTATTTTTGAAAAGATATGTCTTGTTAGGTGTTTTTAATGAAATCAGGCGATAGAGGTATGTTTTTGTGAGATAAAAGAAACACGGTGCACCCAATATTTGGATGCACCGTGCATTGGTGATTTATGACAGGTGATTTATTGTCGCTGTCTGTAGGATTTTGCTTAGCGTGTGTATGTAATATAGGAATCCGATGAGAGATAATCCCACCCATCATTCCATGCCTGGAAGCCGGAGAATTCTATCTTATTTGCGGAAATAGTACCGGTAATAGGTGTAGTTGAAGAGTCTGCTCCGGATAGAATCCAAGTATTGTTGCCAAAGCTAAACGGTTGCATGGTGAATGTCATAGAGTCCAAATCAACAACAATGGTGCTGCTTCCGAGGACATATCCGTAATAATTGGGCAATGGGATTACCAGTGTGTTGGGTTCTGATCCTAATGATACAGTAACTGTGCTGGTGTAATATTCGTCGTAGGAAGAATCATAAGCATCCAACATGCCTGCCGAAAGGTTCCATTCGCCGATGAAGTCTTCGATTGAGACACCCCAAACGAATCTGTCGGTACCGGATGAGGAGCCGGAAGAGACGGCGAGTACCACAGAGCCCTTGCCTGCATTGCCTTCCATAGCGCAACGATTGCCTGACGCTTGTACTCCTACGCTGGCGGGAGATGTGAGCCCTGTAGGTACGGAGTAGGTGTCGGTAGCTGAATCGTAGGTGTATTCGCTTCCGAGACGGAACATGTCGTTAGCATCGGTCTGGTCAATGGAGAATTCGAGATTGTAACCGTCGGTTCCGTACCAAGAGAGAAGGGTATATGAGTTGTCGTCGTAGGCTACGAGAGTGGCATCCCAAGTGTCATTGAGCAATGCACTGGTGTATTTACCTGCAGTGCGCCAAAGTTCCTCCCGCTCACGTGTGAAGTCGATGGAGATTTGCGCTGGAGCGCTGTTGCGGTAACCTTCCTGTGTGGTTTGAGCCACGAGTGAGAATGTGTATTGTCCGGTGGCAAACTGAGTGAAATTAACCGAGGTGTCGTAAGTGCTGCCTGAGTCAATCTCGTTGCCGTCGGCATCGGTGAGTGTATAGGAGTAGTCACGTGCTCCGTCAACAGCTTGCCATTGTACTATCACGGTATTGGCTTCGCGAGACCATGCCGGTTGCGGCGATTCGAGAGTAGTCAGGTCGGTGGTACGTGCCGAGAGCACGATTGGCTCGGAGGTGGTGTGGTCGCTGTTGACTGCGGCGTATGCCAATACTGTGAGTGTGTACTCGGTGTCGTGGTCCAGCCCTGTGAAGGTGATGTGATTGTCTTTGGTAAGTCCGGTTTCGAGGATAGTGCTTGAACCGGATTTTGCAAACTGGTAGGAATATTGACGTGCTCCGTCCACTTTGCCCCAACGGAATGTGAGAGAACTGTAGGTGGCATCGTCGACAATCATGTCGGACTTGTCGAGCGGAGTTACGGAGTCATCGTCGCTACATCCCGTCATGGCGGAGATGAAGAGAGCTGCTCCCAGCAAGCCTATGAATTTATGTAGTTTCATAATAGGTTGGAATCTTAATGTGAAATTTGTTATGGGTTGTATGTCCTTATTCGGTTTCGGTGGTGTAAGGGGTAAATGTGGTGGTGAACGAGTAGTTCATGGTAAGATATTTACCCGATCCGTCACCGAGGTATGCGTAAGGTGCGAAATAGATGTATCCGCTGTTGGCATCATCGGAGATAAGCTGCATATAGGCATAGGCGTTTTCAAATTCGAGCAGGCTTATCTCGGGATATGTGGCGCCATCCGGTGACCAATAGGGGTATTCGTCGGCAGCATCATCGTATAGGAACCAACCACCATCGTAAGGGTAGTCGCCCCATCCGAACTCTGGATAGGCTATGGCTGCATCAACATAGTTCTTGATAGGGGTGATGTAGGTCCAACCGTTGCCCGGAGAGTTCATAGTAAATACTAAATCGATACCGGAACCGAAGAAGTCGGGCAATTTGAAATTGTTGGTACCGTCAAGATAATAGAGTTTGGTGGTCATGGCGGGGTAGACATCGCCGGTGGTCAAAGTCACATCTTCGGAAACCGGAATCCAGGCTCCGGATATATTGACATTGAAGGTCAGTGATGTGGTACCGGCACCGTAGGGCGAGGTCAAATCCTCAGGCAAGTCGATGCTGATGGTGCCACGTGATTTGGAGGGCATGTTCTCCAGGTCTATGTAGATAGTGGTTGCCTGCTGTTCGGGCGCAAAGTCGACAGATTGCGGAACTATGGCGCCTTCGGGGCATTGGGTGACAATCAGTGGGACGGTCACGGCTTCATCGGTATTGGAACGGCCTATGGTGACCGGAATCAGACGGCTGTCGTCGGGTTCGACCACAATGTTGTATGATGTCATTTCACCGAAATAGACACTCATGTTGCCGGGATTGGTCTCGGGACCCGGTTTCCAGTTGTCGCTGTCGGAGCAAGCCGTGCTTATCGCGGTGAGCGATACCAGTATGGCGGCTGTGCTGATATATCTGTTGATACGCATTGTATTGATATATAATTTTAATGTGGTTGTGAGGAATAGATTATTCGGTCCAGAGGGTCTTGATGGCGCCTGTGGGGTCGGGGTTGAGAATCACTGTCTGATTGAGGTCGCGTACGCGGTCGACGATGTACATGTTGGTCCACGGTGCTACGGCTTCGGGATATGAGTTGTAGCGGTAGAGTGAGGGGTGGTTGGTGCCGATGTAACCACGTTCGATGGCGAGCTCACGGCGTTTGTAGTCGAACCATAGCAGCCCCTCGCCCCAAAGCTCAATGCGTTTCTGAGTCCAGATCTCGTTGATGACATCCTCGAGTTGGGCTGCATTGGTGGAATAAGTGGTGCCGTCTTTCATACGGTAGGCGTTCATGAATGATTCAAGGGCTGTCTTACCGGCTGCGGGACCGTTGCAGTGTGCGAGGGCTTCGGCTTCGATGAGGTACATCTCCTCGATGCGCATGAGAGGAATGCTCACGGCGTTGCCTACAGATGGAGTCTTGCCATTGCCACCGGCAGGACGGAATTTGAATCCGGCGTAGGCATTGAACTTGATGAAATCATCGTAATTGTATGTGGTCACTTGAGAGAATCGTGATGAGAAGACTTCTTTCTTCTCGTCGGAATCGTCCATTGCTGCAAATTCGGGGTCTATCCATGTGTCGCGGCGCCAATCGTTGGGGTCAATTTCGCCGTAAAGACGTGCGTCGATCATGCGGTATGCCGCGTATTCGGTGGATTCACTCATACCGTATGTGGCTTCGGGGCAGTGGTATGAAACCCAACCTTTCCAGGTGCATTCCTTTGCGAGCCAGTTTTCGGGAGATATGATTATAGCCCACATCCAGGAGTCAATGGGGGTATTGAATCCGGAGGATTTGTCGAACCACTGAGTGCGTGTGGTGGGTGTGTATCCTTCACCGATTGCCTTTCGGGCAAATTCAGCCGCATTGCGGAAGCAATCGTTTGCCGAGGTTATGCCAAGTGCCGGTAGATGGGCGAGGTCGGGGTTGCTTTCGTTTTCAATCTGCTTTGCGAGATCATCGGGGTAGCGGTCGAACCGGCTTCCGAGTTCGAGCCAGAAGCGTGCCGCCAAACCGTAAGCCACTCCTAAAGACGGGGTATCTTTGGATGATGTGCTGTGGAAGTTCTGCAGATACAGCTGTGCGTTAGTGAGGTCGCTATTGATGAAGCGGTACATCTGGTAAAATGGTGCTCGAGGTGTGCGGCGGCTTTCAGCTTCGGTGGTGTTCTCGGTGATAATGGGTACTGTAAGTCCCCATACGCCACGCTGGTCGGCTGAACGGTCAAGAGCTTCGATGTCGGTGTGCTTGTACTCAAAAGTGCGTGCCATATCGAAGTAAAGCATGGCTCGCAGAGTGTAGGCATATCCACGGTAATAAGCGTCTTCGCTGTCTATGTCGGTGCTTGAGATGGCAAGAGTCTTGTTGGCACGGCTTATGTGGTAGTAACCGCGGTCCCACCACAATCCGGAGTTGTATGTATTGCCAAGCGATACCTGGGAGTTGTAATAGTTGTAGTAGTCCCAAGAAGCGTCATTGACCGGGAAATCGGCGGTCATGGCGTCGCGCCACATCATGAATGTGGCGTAACCGATGTCCCAGGAATTGTCGCCGCCGGCGGTAAAGTAGCTTGTCATGGCGCCTGCGAGAGCGGCTTTGTCGGCATCTTCCACCTGATCTTCAGTGAAAGAACCGTCCTCGGGTAAAGCTTCCTCAAGACATCCTGTGGCTGTGAAAGCCATGATGGACAGGGCTGAAAGGAGTATGGTGTGATTGAAAATCTTTTTCATGTTTGTCGGAGTTGATTAAATTAGAACTGTACTTGGATACCACCTGATATGGTGCGCATGGGAGGCCATCCGCCGTATGAGCCGTCGGTGAGACTTGTGCGCGGGTCGAATCCTTTGCGCTTTGTCCAGTAGGCTACGTTCTCGCAAGTGCAGAATACACGCAGCTTGGTCATCTTCAAACGGTCGGTTATGGATTTGGGGAATGTGTATCCTAATGTGACGTTGCGCAGAGTGAGGTAGCTTGCGTCGGTGAGGAAGCGGTCGCTGCCTGCAGCTCCGTAAACGTCGGAGTAGTAGAACATAGGTATGCTCGTGGATGGGTTCTCAGGAGTCCAGCTCTTGAATACGTCGCGGTGGAGTCCGGCGCCGATAGAAATGTTGGTCGGTGCACTCATGAGTGCCTGATAGCCGGTGTCCCATTTTTTGCCGCCGATGGAGTAGTTGAACTGCATGGCGAGGTCAACGCCGAATGCGTTGAGCGAAGTGTTGAATCCGCCGAATACTTTGGGCATGGCGTTGCCGCACAGGAAGTAGTCGCCGTCGGAGTATGTGGTGGTGGTTTCAAGCTGTCCGTCGCTATTCTTGCGGTAGAACATGCTTTCGCCGTTTTCGTTGACTCCGGCAAAGCGTTTGGTATAGAATGTGTACATAGGAAGTCCCTCGCCGTAGAAGTAGCTTCCGGATGTGTAGCCACGGTGTCCGTCCATGGTCAAACCGGCTTTTTCGGAGGGGATGTATTCGATGCGGTTGCGCTGCCATGTCAGGTTAAGACCGACGTTCCAGTGCACGTTCTTGGTAGCGATAATGTCGCCGTTGAGGTTTAGTTCGATACCGGTATTGCTCATGTCGCCGATATTGTCATAATATCCGTCATAGCCCATTTCGGTAGGTGCGGAAAGCCACATGAGCATGTCGCGTGTGTAACGGTAGTAGTAATCGATGCCACCGTTAAGACGTCCGTTGAAGAGCTCGAATTCAATACCGGTATTGAAGTTGCCCACGGTTTCCCACGAGATGTCGGACTTGCCTTTGGAGCCGAATGAGAGGGCTACGTCGTTATTGTTGTTGGTAATCCAGTAGAGGTCGGTGTAACGGAATGAACCGATACCGTCGTTGCCTTGCTCACCGTAGGATATTTTGTATTTAAGCATGTTGACGAGCTGTGTCTTGGGGAACCATTCTTCTTTTGAGAGAATCCATGCTCCACCAAGGCTCCAGAAGTTGCCCCAGCGGTGATTGGGGTGGAAGTTGGATGATCCGTCGCGACGGAAACTGCCGGAGAAGAAGTATCGGCTGTTGTAGTCGTATTGTGCGCGGGCAAACCAACCTTCGACATTGTATAAACTGCGTCCGGATTCTGGTGAGCCGAAGATGATGACGCCGCTTAGCTCGGAGTTGGAGTTATAGTCGGCGAAGTTGCTACCGTTGCCACCGAGGTATGTGCCTGTCTGGCGGGAGTATTCGTGGCCGAGAAGTACGTCGACGTTGTGCGGACCGAACTGACGGTTGTAGTTGAGGAGCTGCTGGTAGTTGGTGTCGGTGGTGCGGTCGTGGTTGACGGTGGTGCTACCTCCGTCGGTCTGCGAGTAACCGTAGTCGGGGTTGTAGGTGCGTTTGGTGCGGGCTTCGGTGATGTAAACGGAGCCGTTGATGGTGAAATGGAATGATTCGAGGAAGTCGAATGTGGCGAATCCCTGTATGCTGTAGGCGTTGGAGCTGTTGCTGTTGATGTCGAGGATGTCGGACTGTATGGGGTTGCCATTCTGTTCGACGGGTCGCATCACGCCCATGTCGCGGTTGCCGTAGTCATAGCGTCGGCCGTTTTTGTCACGGAGTATCTTTCCGTTGGCGTCGCGTATGAACAGCGGATAGATTGGCGCTACGGTGTATGGTGTGCCGAATACGTCACCGAGGTTGTTGGAGTTGGTATTGGTGTATCCGGCGCTGGCACCGAGCCGCAGGAATGAGAATGCCTGGTAGTTGGCTTTGAGTCGGGTGCTTATACGGCGTATGTCGCTCGAAGGTGTGAGACCTTCATTGTCGAGGTAGCCTAATGCTGCCATTATGGAGTATTTTTCGTTGCCACCGGTCACGTTGATGTTGTATTCCTGACGGAATCCGTTGCGGGTACCGTTCTTGAGCCAGTCGTCAGGGTAGAGTGTGTAGATTTGTGAGCCGTTGACCACGCGGTTGCCCAATACGGCATGAGGATTGAGACGTCCGTTGGTACCGATGAGGAATTCGCCTTGGGGTACGTCGTAGACCATGTAGCCCAAGCCCATCTGAGTACTGGGGAGGGGAAGAGTTTTATTGGCAGTGATGTGTGCCTGGTCGAACGACATGGGATTTTCCTGGCGGTACATGAAGTTGTTGCGCAGTGCCATGTAGTAGGCTTCGTAGTATTCGCCGGGGTTGTCAATGATGTCATATTCGGTGCGTCCGTTGGTATTCACACCCCACTTGGCATCGAAGTTGACTTTCGTTTTGCCGCGTTGCGCGCCTTTGGTGGTAATCATAATCACACCGTTGGCACCGCGTGCGCCGTAGAGGGCATTGGATGCGGCGTCCTTCAGAACTGTCATGTTTTCGATATCGGCGGGGTTGATGTCGTTGAGGTAGCCTGAGTATGGGAGTCCGTCGACCACGATGAGCGGCTCGTTGTTGGCGTTGAGCGAACTGAACCCGCGTATGCGTATGGTGGGGGTGGTTCCGGTGGCGAGTGAGTTGTTGTCGGTCATCTGCAGGCCTGCCACTCTACCGTTGAGGGCTTCGATGGGGTTGGTGACCTGTTGCTGTGTGATTTCAGAGGCTGTGACTACGGCAGCGGAGCCGGTGAATGCTTCGCGTTTCTGCTTACCGAATGCCACCACTATGACCTCATCCATCATCTTGGCTTTTGTGGTCATGAATATCTTCATCTCGCTTTGTGCTTTTGCCGATACCGGCTCATATCCGATATAGGAGATGTCGATGGTCTGGTGTGCGGGTGTCAGACCTGAGAATTTGAATTTACCGTCGTTGTCCGTTGCGACGACGAGCGATGTTCCGGCTACGGAAACTGTCGCGCCGATTATCGGCAGCCCGTCTTCCTTGTCGAAGACTTGACCGCTTACCTGCGTGACTTGCGCTGCGGCATTGCCAACACAGAGTATGACCAATGCCAGTAGTAGCGTTAATTTTCTCATTGGGGTAGTGATGATTGGATGGTTGGAGTTCCGCCCCTTTGGCGGGGCGGAATGCCAACCGCGATTGGTGATAAATAGTTGATTAGCTTATTTGTATTGTGCGCATGGTGGCGCTGTGTATCAGTTGACCGATACTTCGACCGATGCGGGGAACACTCGCATGGGGTCGTAGAATATTCGGCAACTTTCCACGAGGTTGTCGGTGGAGGGTTGCACGTTGCCGGTGAATTTCTGTACACCGTTGACGTTGATGGTTACAGGCTGCGAGAGGTTGACAAGCTCGTTGCTCAAGTAGACTCGAATCTTGCCTTGAGTTGCCGGTGTCTTGGTTTTCTCAACGCCTATGTTGATGGTTCCGGTTGATGGTGTCACAGGTTCGTTGGTGGTGAGTGTGACGTTGTTGACGGTAAGGTCGATGGTGTTGCCGGTTATGGTCATCTCGTAGGCTGTGCGGCGCATGGCGTCGGAACGGTCGTCGGATGGTTCTACGATATACAGGTTGTAGAATGCATCACGGTAACGACGGGGTTCGTCGTTGATGTCGCCCAGTCCGAAGTTTTCCCAATAGATGTATTTGGGGGTTGCGTTGCGGGTGTAGTTGATAAGCCAAGGTGTGGTCTTGGTATAGTCGCATGTTCCGTGGTCATTGCCGGACTGAAGTTACACAAGGTGGGTGTAGTAACCCGGGTGGGCTGCCTGGAGGTCGTTGAGTTGGTCGTTGACTTTCTGTGTCAGGAGGTTGCGTCCGTAGTTGGTGTCAAGCTCGCCTGTCTGGAGCGAGAATGCGACGTTGGCAAGGTTTTCCGGAGGGCAGTCGCTCAGGAGTTGTCCGCCGGCGATAGGACCCGCTCCTGCGAGGTAGTCGGCGTAGAATGATGCCAACATCTGGCTACCGTAAGCGCCTTCGGATATGCCGGCAAAGTAAATTTTGTTGGGATTTATCTTGTCGGAAACGAGTGCCTGACGCAGCAGTTGCTCCCATTTTTCCTGTTTTGACGGTTGGAACCAGCGTGTGCCGGTGCCGCCTTGAGGACTTTTAGGAATGAAATATGCCGATGGTCCGTCGCTGAATGTCTGTGTCCAATAGAGACATGCAGTCCAGTCGCCCTGAGCGTCGGAGCTGGATCCGTGAAGGAACAGGAACAGCGGGTATCCGTCGGCAGGGCGTGTGTCTTTTGAGCCGTAGAATATGTTCATGTTGCCTTCGGGTACTTTCCAGATGGCGTCGGGTGTGGTGATATCGTCCCAATTGTCGAGCTTGTAGTGTGATGACAGGGTGGGTAGCTTCTCACCCTGTGCGCGGCGCACTGATGTTGCCCACAGGTCCCAGACGTATGCTTGGGCTTTGTCTATATCTTCGGGAGCTATGGCTTCGGCAGTGTCAAATGGGTCGGTTGTACCTTTCAAAGCATTGGAAAAGTAGTCAAGCACGTCCTGACGTTCGAGTCCGAATTGGCTTGTGACGGGAGGAGCTGTCGGTTCCTGCGGTGCTACCGGCGGCTCATCGTCGTGAGATGGTGTGCATGCAGCCATGGTGAGACATGCCGAAGCACATAAGTAGGCGATTTTGAAATAACGTTGATTCATACTGTATACTGGATTTCTAAGGATTTGATTTATGGTTTATTGGCTAATTACTATAGCCGGTAATTAAGGTAGTCAATGTGCGAATATACGGAAAATAATTAAAAAATGTGCATTATTTTTGTGAAAAACGCTTATTATTTGCGTTTGTTTTATGAATATTCATAAAATATAACATCGGGCTGCTGTTGATTGAGTATGAAAATGTAATTATTGGGTGCCTATTAAGGTTGATTTTATTGGATGAACTATAGGTTGGTATTTGTGAAAATAGGTTAAATAAACGCTTGTTTTGAGGTTTTGGGGATATTTGTGTGTTATCTTTGTAATTGATTCACATCAGATATCGCATGGGGTTGACTGGTTTTGACAGCGTGTAGAGGTGGTGTGTAAGCATGCAGAGCCATGATGGAAGGTGCTCTATAATCTCCGACATCGACTTTTTTAAATGGCGAAAACAACTACGCTCTCGCTGCTTAATCGAAGTACAGTAGATTAGCTTTATCGCTGCAACAGTTGCGGCGACGAGACATCGCCCGATTGTCCTTTTTCCGAGACTAATCGACAAGGCGGTGCAGTTAAATCGGGAATAGGAAGCCAAGAGTCTCGCGCGGCGTCCGAATACTTAGAGACTAAGGCTACGGTTGGTGGCTTTTTGCCTGCCGCAGCACGAAAACCAAGTAAAAGCTAAGCATGTAGAAAGCACATTAGTTCCACGTTTGGACGAGGGTTCGAGTCCCTCCAGCTCCACTTATGGCATCCGATCTAATTCGGATGAAGCGAGATAAACCGCAGACTGTTAATTAGTTCTGTGGTTTTTGTGTCTTTTCCCATCGATTCAGGACCAATGCCGGACGGAAAAGGCATTGTGCCGACAACACCGATGGTCGCTCCGTCTCTCACCACTTCCGATAGAATAAGCATGGAAATAATGGCAATCGCATCTATTTTGTTCTGTAAATAGAACGGAATACCGAACATTTTTATTAACTTTGCAGTTGGATAATAAAGGTAACATAATGACGGCGGCTCAACAAATAGCAAAAAGGGTGGAATCTATCGACACCGATAGGGTATTTTCCATAGTTGACCTTGGTCTTCCGGCTGAATGGTGGGAGAATATCAGGGTCAAGCTGAGCCGCATGGTCAAATTGGGAACGCTCGTGAAAATAGCACCCGGCAAATATTATCGCCCCCGTATATCTATCTTGGGGCCGGTGCCTCCGTCGACTGAGAATCTTGTCAGGGATATTCTCTATAAGAATGGCAACGTAGAAGGGTATCTAACCACCTATTCAGTTTGGGATTCGATGGGATTGACAACCCAGTTTTCTTCGACGGTTGTTATTGGGCTCAATTATCGCAAGGATACCATCAATCGTGATGGCAGAGTCGTTCAATTCATGTTGCAACCAAACAGGATCACAACAGAGACTATTCCTCTTTTACAGGTTCTGGATTCGATAAAATTTATAAAGTCAATTCCAGATACCTCTATCGCAAATTCTGTAGAGAGACTTTCTGAAATTATCAGGTCTTTTGACGATAATCAAGTTAAACTGCTGATTGAGCTTGCCATGAAATATCCTCCACGTGTACGTGCATTACTTGGTGCTATGTTGGAAAATAACGGAAACGACGCTTTGACATCTGCTCTTCACAAATCCTTAAATCCCCTTACGGAATATCGAATCGGAATATCCGATGAAACGCTACCGACTAAACAGAACTGGCGAATCGTATGAAACTGCATGAAAACCCATTGCTGTTTGCTGACGTAATAAAATCAGCGGCGAAAATTCTCGATATGCCTCAGGAGTTTGTCGAGAAGGATTATTGGATATGTCAGATTCTCCAACGGCTTTCACGGCATGATAAATCGCAGTATGCAGTATGGAAGGGCGGTACTTCATTGGCGAAGGCTTATGGTTTGATTAATCGCTTCTCATCTGATGTGGACGTTGCTGTGCTTACAGAAAACATGAGCCAAAACCAGCAGAAAAAGTTTTTGGCGCGTATCAGCCATGACACGACTGTTGACCTAGATGAGACTGATATGGGGCACGAAACGATAAAGAACAATCGCTTTCGCAAAACATACCATACATATAAGTCCGCAATATCGGATGTCAATAACTCGCTTTCATTTCTCGGTCGTTTTGTGATTGTTGAGATCAACACTTATGGCAATCCGTATCCCTTCGAGAGAAAGACGGTCAAGTCATTCATTTCTGAGGTGTTTGAACGGCAGGGGCTGCAAGATGCGATTACTACATACGACATGGCGCCTTTTGAACTAAATGTGCTGGACAAGCGCCGGACGATGTGCGAGAAGATTGTATCGCTGCTGAGGTTCTCGTTCTCCGATAATCCGATTGAAGGGTTGTCTTCAAAAATCCGCCATTTTTACGATTTACACTTTATGAGGATGGATGAGGAATGCAGGGAATATCTCAAAAATGAATTCCCCACCAATCTTCTGGAATTGATAGCCCATGATAAAGCTGAGTTTGACAGGCCACCACTCTGGAAGGATGCGGAATTGACCACAACCGTACTTTTCACTTCTTTCGATGAAACTTGGCAAAAACTGGCTCCGACATATAAGTCAGAATTGGGTCGCTTGACTTATGGCGCACTCCCCACGACGGATGAGATTGCATCCTCGATAAGTCCGCTTATGGAGTATGTGAAGAATATTGTTGTCGGAGAGAAATGAGAATAACGCAATCAACTGACCTTTAATAAAATTAACCGCAGTTGCTAACAATACTAAAATTGGAATCCGGCATTTGTATATGTCAGGAAAAGGTTTGATTTCGCAATAGGAACGAACCCGGAGCCTTGGGTAAGAGAACCTTCGGATCGGAAGTTGGAAAATTTGCGCAAGCCTAATGCAATGGCAAAGCTTGCTTTAGACATTGCTTAGGCGCCGCCAAATTTATGTAAAATACCGTTACCAGTTCGTTATACAAGATGAAATGCGTTTTGTATCTTGTTGATACTACGGAATATACATCGTTAGGGACAAGTCCCACCAGCTCCACTTATGGCATTCGACCTAATTCGGATAATACGGGACAAACCTCGGACTATCAGATAGTTCCGAAGTTTTGTGGTTCGCCGACATGGGCATAATCTAACGGGTGTAAGTCCCCAACGCGGCCTAATAGCGGCAAGCGTACACCCAAAGACAAGCGTCCAATGGCGACATTTGCTGTGAAGGAAGTCTGCGGCAAAGCACTGGCCTGACGAACAGAAACTTGATACGAAGGCGTTAACTCGTGGGTAAGACTGCCAGAGAAGTCAAAGCCTTATAGCTATTCGGAACGGGTTGGCGTAAATCAAGCAGGTATAAGTGTGAAAGATTATGCTCTTAATCGGGGAGGTCTCACGGACGTGGCAGTGACCAAATATACTCAAAGCCACGGAGTAAAGCTTGCCGTGAGAAGTCAGCAAGGGTCATAGTACCGAATCACGGGTTGGTTTGGAAAGGACAGAACCGTGCAGTCGAGCAGTAACAGAAGGTTTGATTAAAGGTTCTTAGTAGTTTGATGTCCTAAGAGGAGCTAACAGCCATACGATAGGTCGGAAACCTAAAATAGGCAGACGTGACGATTCCATAATTGCGCCAAAGACAACGTGGGGCACCGAGTCGAGAATAAACAAAGTCGGTAAAGCACGGAACCGCCGTATGCGGAACCGCTTGTACGGTGGTGTGAGAGGACAAATAAACACAAAAAGGGGAGGGCACCTCTGATTAGTGTTCACCTCCTACTCGATTATAAACGCCTGATATATCAATGTTTTTTTTGCTAAATTTGCATCTTCAAAACCAACCAATATCATGTGGCAGCAAAAAATATATGATTTAATCAATCGAGATAAAAAAGGAATGCTTGCCAGTCGTATTTATGACTGGTATATGCTCGTTATGATTTTTGCGAGTATTGTCCCCCTTATGTTTATTGAAACATATCCTATCTTTAGGATTATTGAGATTATTACTGTTATTACCTTTATTATCGACTACCTCCTGCGGTGGAGTACATCTAATATTCAATTGAAAAAGGGATGGGTATCGTACATTATCTATCCATTCACTCCAATGGCAATCATTGATTTACTTTCAATACTCCCCGGATTGAATCTGATTAGTCCGGAGTTTAAGTTGCTCCGTCTTACCAGATTGTTGAAGATTGTACGTCTTCTAAAGATATTTAGATACTCTGACAAAATCACAATGTTCATGAATGTTCTCAAGAAGGAGCGCCATGTGTTGTTGTCAGTATTGATGCTTGCTCTGTTTTATATCTTCATTACGGCTCTTGTAATGTTTAATGCGGAACCACACATAAACCCCGAAACTGGTGCGGTAACTTTTGGTTCGTTCTTTGATGCACTCTATTGGGCAACCGTAACTCTAACTACAGTTGGCTACGGTGACTTGTGCCCGGTAACAGATATTGGGCGAGTAGTTTCCATGCTTTCTTCATTGTTTGGAGTAGCTATTATAGCTTTGCCGTCCGGTGTCATCACGGCCAGTTACCTTGAAGAACTAAGAGAATATCGTCAAAGAGAGACGAGTTGAAAGAGCGAGTTGAAAGAGGCGTGCTTCCAAGTTCTTAAATCACCGATATGTCGGCGATTTTTCGTAATTTTGTAGTATCATAGCGAAGTATGCGCTAAACAAATTAAGGATAGCGCCATGCTGAAGGAGCGCTGATTAGGTATCAAAACAAGAGATGAAAAAACTATATACCATATATTTCAGTGCCACGGGCACTACGCAGAAATGCGTTGAAAAAGTATGCGCCGGTCTTGGCATGAAACCGGTGTCGGAATTGAATCTGGTGGATAACCTCGATGTAGAATTTCCACAGTTTACGGCCGACGATATTGTTGTGGTTGCTGTCCCGGTATATGGCGGACGTGTGCCGACAGTTGTCGCGGATGCTTTTTCTCATCTGAAAGGCAATGGTGCGACCGCCATCGCTATGGTGGTGTATGGCAACCGTGACTATGACGATGCCTTGCTGGAACTTACCGATTCGTTATCTGATAAGAACTTCCAAGTTGTCGGAGCCGGAGCATTCATCGCCCAACATTCCATTTTCCCGAAAGTGGGTGCATCCCGTCCGGATATTTCAGATGAACAATGCCTCATAAAGTTCGGAAAGAAGTGCATGAAAGCAATCGCCGAAGGGCGACGAGTTTCGGAAGTGCCATATATCAAGGGAAAGAAACCCTACAAACAGTCGGCAGGGATTGTTCTTGCGCCTGAGGCAAAAGAACCGGACTGCGTAAAATGCGGCGCTTGCGTAAGGAAATGTCTGGTTGGTGCAATATCCATTGAAACACCGTGGATTACCGACGCGACAAAGTGTATCAGTTGTGGCCGTTGCATTACGCTTTGCTCTCAAATGGCCCGTAAACATACGGGACTCAAATATTCAATTTTCGGGGTAATCTTCAAAACCTGTTTTTCCAAACGCAAAGAACCCGAATGGACGGTGGCCAAATAAACCGCACTATCATTATCCCTGAACTTATGATTGACGAATCACTCCAAAACTATATCGAGACCTGCATTTTGCCGCTGTATGACTGTTTTGATGCGGCGCATCAGCGAAATCACGTTGATATGGTGATTGAGCAAAGTTTGGCTATCGCCTCCGACCTCGATGTCGATATGAACATGGTATATGCGATTGCGGCGTATCATGACACCGGGTTGACAACTGACCGCAAGACACATCATATTGTGTCGGGCAAGATTGTCCGCGAAGATATGTGGTTGCGCGATTGGTTCAACGAGGAACAGATTGAGATTATGGCACTGGCTTGTGAAGACCACCGGGCGTCCTCCGACCATGAGCCGAGAAGCATTTACGGCAAAATAGTAGCCGAGGCTGACCGTTTCATTGACCCCGATACAATCATTTTGCGTACAGTGCAGTATGGACTCGCCAATTACCCTGAACTTGACAAGGAGGGACACTGGCAGCGCACTCTTGACCATCTCCACGAGAAATATTCTGAAGGTGGTTATCTCCGGCTGTGGTTCGATAACAGCCCCAATGTTGCAAGGCTCAATGCCCTGCGAGAAATTATCAAGGAAGAGCCGCTTCTACGTGAAAAGTTTGACTATCTCTATGAGGCACTGGCCAACCCACATCTCATCGGCTGCACTTGCTCACAATGCCAACCGACAAAATAACGAAAAATTATATAAACCATGAATATCTTTGAGAATCTTAAAAAATATGTTCTGCTAAAATCACTGAGAGAATCCGCTCTGCATTTATATGACTTTAATGATGTAAGTGTCATTGAGCGAAAGGATGGTCTGTGGGGTGTAATGCATAAAGACGGTGATGAAATCGTTCCATTCGGTAAGTATGACTTAATCGAACCGTTTTATATGGGATTGGCAAGAGTAAAGATTGGTAAAGCATCGGTTGGTAAAAGCGAGAATCATGGGAAATATTGTTGGGGCATAATAAATATTTATGGAGAAGAAGTTGTTCCTGTGGAATATACAGAACTTTGGCAATTCCATTTGAAACAAAAGTCAAGAATAAGATTAGCCAAAGATGTCAGCTATAGTTGGCTCAATCTATATGATATTGCCCCATATCCATATAATATTGAAACGGATAACAATGGCTGCATAATAGATGCTGAATACTTAGATGCAATAAGGGTAGATTATCGTAATGATGATATTATGGATGCCTTTGATGGCGATCCAGATGCAATGTGGAATATTGACTAATCAGAGTAATTGCAAAGACAGTATATCAATCTAAGATAGACTGGTGGGTATGGATGGTTTTCCTGTTTATAGCAGGTGTCACTGCTGCCTTAGTCACTGCTTAGGCACCGCCAAATTTATGCAAAATACCGTTACCAGCTCGTTACACAAGATAAAACGCGTTTTGTATCTTGTTGATATTGCGAAAGATATGTTGCTGGGGATAAGTCCCTCCAGCTCCACAATATTCACTGATTGTCACGTGCTTACGTGTGGGGCAAGAAGTGGTGTAAAAATTAAGGAAGATGCCTATTAGGGTGTCTTCCTTTCTTATAACACATCCGCCCGGTTCTATGCCCCCAAGGCATCCAACACGAGACGAATTACCATTGACGGATAGGGGTAATAGCTCAACTCGAAGCTCACCATTGAACATCAGGCTTGTTTGTAATGTGAATTAGATTTTGTAACTTTGTAGCAGACTAAAGACCATAGAGTTTTGTAATCCTCATCGGAGGGCAAAAGGTATAATGCCGGATAAGATGACTGGGTAAAACCATTCATTTTATCCGTTTTTTATGACATATTATGAAAAAAGAAAGACATCTTGACCGCGACAGTCTCGACTTCGGAAATGAAAGAATACCGAAGTTGTTCAGCCAACTGTTTTTTCCGACTCTGATCGGAATGGTTTTCAATGCTCTCCTGACCATTATCGACGGTGTGTTCGTCGGGCAGGGAGTGGGATCCAACGGCATAGCTGCCGTCAACATCGTGGCACCTCTCTTTATGGTAGTGACCGGACTTGGACTGATGTTGGGCATCGGCTCGTCGGTGATAGCCAGTATTCGTCTCGCCAATGGCGAGATAAAAGCAGCTAATATCATTAGCACCCAGGCATTCCTTGTTGGTATTGCCATAGTTGTGATTATCTCTATCCCCTGCTTGGTTGCGCCTGAAAGGGTAGTGAGAATGCTTGGCAGTAGTGATGTATTGTTGCCTGACACCATAAGTTATCTGCTATGGTTGCTTCCCGGCATGGCGTTCCTGCTGATAGAGTGCGTAGGAATGATGCTGGTGCGCCTTGATGGCTCGCCGCGCTATGCCATGTGGTGCAATATAGTGGCTGCCACTTTCAACATAGCATTAGACTATATTCTTGTATTTCCCATGCAAATGGGAGTGGCAGGAGCTGCGATTGCCACGTCGGTAAGCTGTGGACTTGGCGGAATTATGGTGCTCGTTTATTTCTTCTTCTATTCCAGCACATTGAAATTCTATCGATTGAAGATGTCGCTGACAAGTATGCTGCTTACGCTGAGAAATGCCGGGTATATGGCAAAGATTGGCTTTGCTACGTTCCTTACCGAGATAGCCATGTCGGTGATGATGCTTACGGGTAACTATATGTTTATCGGAGCATTGGGCGAGAATGGCGTGGCGGCTTTCAGCATAGCCTGCTACCTTTTCCCGGTAATCTTTTCCATGAGCAATGCGGTGGCGCAGTCGGCACAACCGATAATCAGCTATAATTACGGCGCCGGTAATATGAGTCGTGTATCTAAATCGCTCAACACTTCGCTTATAGCTGCCGCGATTTGTGGTATTACAGTTTCCGCTATAGTTGCCGTTGGAGCGAAGCCCATTATTATGATGTTCCTTTCGCCGGATTCCGGAGCGTTCGTCATAGCCTGCGAGGGTCTTCCGAAGTTTGCGCTGTGCGGACTGTTCTTTGCCTTGAACATAGCTATGATAGGGTTTTACCAAAGTCTTGAGCAGTCCACGAGAGCAACAGTTTTCACTCTCCTGCGCGGTATCATTTTCATCGTGCCGCTGTTCCTGACACTCCCACATCTGATAGGCATTCCGGGCATGTGGCTCGCCATTCCGGCATCAGAGTTGCTCACGCTGATTGTCATCGCCATCGACTTCGCCGCCAATCGGCACAAGCGCAAAGCCGGATAGACATAAACCATAGTCTACAACAATCTGTTATCATAAATAAAATGAAATACGCATGAAGATAATCGCTATCAATGGCAGTCCCCGTAAGGGGTGGAACTCCGACAAGCTGCTTTTGAGTTGGGTTGACGGGGTTAAATCAGTGTGTAACGATGCCGATATTGAGGTCGTGAATCTCTACGACCTCACTTTCACAGGGTGCAGAAGTTGCTTTGCTTGCAAGTTGAAAGATGGTAAGTTTTTCGGTACATGCCCTATAAATGATGGAATCCACGACATTCTTGCAGGCATCCGCCATGCCGATGCAGTGGCAATCGCTGTTCCGATTTATTTCGGCGACATAAACGCATATACAAAATGCCTGATGGAGAGAATGATATTTTCAGTCATGACCTACGGCAACCCGCCCCGCAATATGGTTGAAAATCCGGTGGAGTTTACAATGTTATACACTATGAATGCACCTGAGGATTTTGTGGTGGCACACAACTATCTGTTGCGCTGCGATGAGATGGAAACCACAATCGGCTGGGCCTACAAATGCAAGGTGGAAAGAGTTACAGCATACAATACTTATCAGTTTACCGATTATTCAAAATATGAATCGGAATACTTTGACGAAGCTGACAAGCGCCGTTACCGTGACACGCATTTCAGCCTTGACTTAAAGTCGGCATTTGATGCCGGAGCAAAATGTGCGGAGAAACTTCTTAAAAAGTGAGAGATATGTGCCGGATAAAAATACACATGATGCACTGCGGGCGGGTTCGTGTATCGCCGTCGCTCCCTTTCGGTGATGGAAACATCATCAAGGCTTCCGGATTGTTTCTCCCGAAGAAAGATAAAATCTGGCTTCCCGTAACATGCGTGTATATCGAACATCCAAAGGCAAAAATACTCGTTGACACCGGTTGGAACCGCCTGATGTCGCCAGCCGGCATTCTCGACAACAAAGCTCAGGCTACGCAGTTGGGGCGAATGCTCGTGCGCATTAGCGAGGGATATGTTGAGAAAGGGATGACCGCTTCCGAACAACTTGCACAGATGGGTGTGAGACCCGAAGATTTGGATTTTGTCGTCCTCTCGCATCTTGACTGCGACCATGTTGCCGGACTTCGCGAACTGGTCGGAGCCAAGCATATCATGACCTCGGAAGACGAGATTACAAGTGCCTCCAAATGTTTTGAGTCCCACACGCGCTATGCACCATCCTTGTGGAAGGATACCGGAATCACGGCTTTCCAATATTCACATAGTGGTATTGGTCCGGTAGGCGAATCATACGACCTGCTTGGTGACGGTACAGTGCAGTTAGTGCATATCCCCGGGCATAGTAAAGGGCTTTTCGCTACCCTTGTGAGCAACAACGGCAAGCGGGCTATGTATTTCTCCGACGGCGGCTATGCCACACGCTCTTGGAAAGAACTGATTTTGCCAGGCATCTGCGAGGATAAGAATGCTGCACTGAAATCCCTCGAATGGATAAAATCAGTCAGCGAAAGCCCCGACTGCGTAGACTCTTTTGCCTGCCACGACCCCGAAATCGCCCCACACCTAACGACAATCTGATCATAATAACAGAATGGGACTGCGCTTTTTTTACACAGTCTCATACCCATGTATACCCATGTGGCTTCGGCGCACGTGCCTTTGAAATTCCGGTATCCTTTGTATAGTGAAATCAGGGTTTCCTGGCGCAGGTCATCAAACAGAACTGTTTTCGTAGCATAGAAAAAGCATGCACTGAAAATAATCTTTTCGTGTCGCCTAACCATATCGGTGTAAAGTCGGTCATATTCCGTTAGATGTCTCATGATTGTGGGTCTTTACAAAGTTAGTAGCTATTTCCTTAAGAATAGTTCCATGGGCGGTGATTTGGAGAAAAATTTGTGTGCAAGTAAAAAATGGTGTAAATTTGCGTAATTAATTACGGAATTAAATGCGGATATGGATTTCTACGAACGAACAGGAAAGATGGCAATAGGTAGTAGGCTGAGGGTACTTAGCGAGACATTGACCCGCGATGCTGCCGATATTTACGGACTTTATGGCGTGGGTATAAAACCGAAATGGTTTCCCGTGTTTTACTCTTTGGTTGATGAGCGACCTAAAAGTGTTACCTCGATTGCTAAAGAGATTGGACAATCACATCCGTCAGTCAGCACTATAGTCAAGGAGATGACTAAATCCGGAATTGTCACGGAAGTGGATGATTGCCCCGACCGCCGATGCACACTAATCACTCTTACCGAATATGGAAAAGAACTCTCTCAGGATTTGATAGTTCAGCTTCGGGATGTTGAGCGTGCGGTGGAGCAAGTGTCATCGGAGTGCGATACTGATTTATGGGCTGCCATAGCTGATTGGGAGAATGCTCTCGGTAGAAAATCGATGTTTGAGCGTGTGCGCGAGATAAAGGAGCGGCGCGAACAATCGGAAGTGGAGATTGTCGAGTACCAACCCCAATATAAGAATGCGTTCTATGAATTTAATCGCAGATGGATAGAGATGTATTGGGAATTGGAACCACACGATATCGAGGTTTTGGAAAATCCCGAAAAACACATACTCGAGAAAGGTGGACATATCTTCGTGGCGTTGTACAAGGGTACACCGGTAGGGGTGTGTGCTTTGTGCCCAATGCCCGGGAATTCGGTCTATGATTTTGAGTTGGCTAAGCTTGCTGTCAACGATTCTATCCAAAGGAAAGGCATAGGTCGACGGCTTTGTGAAGCTGTAATCTGTAAGGCGCGTGAAGAGGGTGGAAAGATGCTGTTCCTTGAAAGTAATACGCGTCTTAAGCCCGCGATAGCGCTTTATCGCAAGCTTGGCTTTAAAGAATTACCTGAATATCATCCGGCATACGCCCGCGGTGATATACAGATGGAATTATCATTAATCTAAAATAACGTGTAATGAATACAAAGATATTCGTGCGGCGTGAGGATGCGCTCAAAAAGAGATTCAAAGGTGTGAATCTTGACTCGCTTGCCGTAGGTGAGAAATCCATGGTGACCAAGATGAATTATATAAAGGGTAACTTCGCTACACTTCACACTCATCCTCATGAGCAGTGCGGTTATGTCATTTCAGGAAAGTACCGTCTGATTGTTGATGGCAATGAAAAGATTGATGTAATCATGCACTCGGGAGATACTTACGCAATACCAGGAAACACGCCCCATTCATTTGAGGTTATTGAGGGTGGTGAAGTGGTGGATGTATTCACTCCGCACCGGGAAGATTACCTATAGTAAAAATATATGTGGTCACGTCAGATAGGAGGGCTTGGACTATCCGCCATTCACTGAAATGGTGTAAATTTGCCATTATTTCTTATCATATTATGAATACCATTGATAATGTAAATCCATGGAAAGAAATCTTAACGGACACATCATTATATTGGGGATTGTGGATTTGTCGCTTGTATAAATAATAATAATGGGCAATATGCATTACGGAATCAGGATGGCATCGGCATGTGATTATGATATGCTGGTGGCGGTATGGGAGCGTTCGGTGCTGGCTACCCATCATTTTCTTGCTCAGGAGGATTTTTATGCTATCAAACGATTGCTGCCAACGTTGTATTTGCCATCGGTGAATATCTATGTCGTGACGGTGGATGGGAAGATTGTCGGGTTCATAGGGCTGTCTATTCCGAATATAGAGATGCTGTTTGTTGATGATGGGTATCAGGGTTGTGGTCTTGGTTCGGCGCTTTTAAATCTGGCTCTTGAGCATGGGGCTACAAGTGTGGATGTAAATGAGCAAAATCAATCGGCACTACAGTTCTATTTATCCAAAGGTTTCCGTGTCGTTGGGCGTGATGATACTGACGGTGACGGACGTCCGTATCCGATATTGCATCTATCGCGTTAGTAATTATGGAGATACGAGAATATTCGTCGGCATATATACATGCAATCGTGAATCTATTCCGAGATACGGTGCATAGAATCAATATAAAGGATTATAGCCAAGAGCAAGTGGATGTATGGGCACCGGCCGATGTAAATATGGTGGCGTGGGACGAGTCGTTCAAGGCACATACTTCGGTTGTCGCTATTGACCGCGGTGTAGTGGTGGGTTTCGGGGATATCGATTCTTCCGGTTATATTGACCGTTTATATGTACATGCCGATTACCAGCGTCAAGGTATCGCTACTGCAATTTGCGATAGACTGGAGTCGTCTGTCGATACATGCCGTATTACTGTTCATGCCTCGATTACGGCAAGGCGATTTTTTGAGAAAAGGGGATATCGGATAGTGCGTAGCCAAAACGTGGTAAGGCATGGCGTACTTTTGGAGAATTATGTTATGGAACTGCAACTGAGTTAGGTGGTTAAGTGCGCTGTGGCCGGGACTGAATCATGGCTCGGATGCTGAGCCGGATTCATTGTTGCGGTCTATGATAAATTCCTGATAGTAGGCGAGGAGCAGAGTGGTGAGCGGCAGGGCTATAATCATACCTATCAGACCGAGGAGCGTACCCCATATGGATAGCGACAGCAGTATGATGGCAGGGTTGAGTCCCATGGCTTTCCCCATGATTTTAGGTGTAAGTACATAGTCGCAGATACATTGGCTGCACGCGTACACGAGCAGGCATTTCCCGAATTCGGGCCAGAATGAAACTTCACCTCCCATAGCATTGATAAGACACAGCAGAGCCACCGGAATCAGGGTCACGTATTGGAAATATGGTATCATATACAGTATGCCTACGGTGACGCCCATTATTATTGCCATAGGGATACCTACTATGGAGAATCCTATGCTGTAGAATACGGCGGCACAGAGTGCTATCACTGCCTGACTGCGGAAGTAACGGTTCATGCTGTTCTTGATGTCGGTGCATACGCGGGTGGTGATAGGCCGCAGTTTGGGTGGTACCAACATACTGAATCCCCGCATCAGGTTTTGGTAGTCGAGAAGTATGAATATCACGTAAATGAATGTCAGGAGCCAGTCGAGAGTGCGCATAAACAGGTCAATCAAAGTGGCAACTAACGACGAGCCTTGTGATATGATGGCTTCCATGTGTGTGCCCGACAGCAATACCTGCATGTTCTCGGATTTTAGGAGCGAATTGAAATATTCCTGTATCTTGGCGGGGAGATGCAGGGCTGGGTGGTTGGCAGCCGTGTAGCGTGTTATCAGTGCTTCCATCTGATGCACTTCGTCAATCACCGATGGCAGACAGAAATATATGGTTAGGGCTATGATGAGCGTTACCTCCAGGAGCGTGATGAATATGGCGGCTATGCGCCAGGGCAGATGCAGCAACCGTTTGTTGAATTCCACTATCGGCTCCAGCATGTATGATATCAGACATGCCAGGCAGAATGGCAACAGTACGTTCTTGAGCGTGTTGATTAGCCATACGGCAACCGCGACTATTGCCAGAACGGCTATAATCCTCACCACGCGGTCGAAAGTGTAGGTTTTTGTGGCAGTCATCGGTTTTATGTAAAAATGTTTAAAAATATAAAACCGGGGGCTGCCAAAAAGTTCTGTCGTTTTTGTCTACAAAAGAGGTTATTCCATAGGAGATAGCAATCCGGTGTGGGAATCGATGATGAAACCGCGCACGGTGATGTCGAGGGGCATCAACGGGTGGTTGCGTACTAAGTCCACGGTTTCCGCCACGGCGGCTTCCGTGTCGTCGAATCCGTGCAGCCAGCTGTCGAGGTCTATACCGCAGTGTCGCATCAGAGATATGTGTTCATCGTCTATGCCACGGTCGCGCATCAGTTGCAGCATGTGTCCCGAGTCCATGCCCTGCACGCCGCAACCGGTATGGCCTATGACCATCACCTCATTGACTCCGAGTTCGTAGATGGCTATGAGCAGTGAACGCATGGTGGAGTCAAATGGATTGGTGATTGTGCCGCCCGCATTCTTTATCATCTTCACATCGCCATTCTTTATGCCCAGAGCCGCAGGAAGCAGATGTGTCAGCCTGGTGTCCATACAGGTGACCACGGCTATACGTTTGTCAGGATATTTCGAGGTGGCAAACTGTTCGTAAGCCTTGGTGTTTACAAACTCGCGGTTATGTTTCAGAATCTCGTCAATCATGTGTCTAAGTCCGATTTTTTGCTATGTCAGAATCTTTGGATATTAACTATATTCTATATAATGTAGATTATTGCCGTCGGCGATTAGTTTCAGTATCAGTTCGCCGAAGAGGGTGTTTTGCCAGGCAAACCATTCGCGGGTGAAGTCTGATGCATCGTTGACATTGAATGATTCATGCATGAATCCGGTCTCGTTGTCAGTGGAAAGCAGCATTTTATGCAGTCGTTTATCTCATTGTCGTTCGTGGATGTAAATTTGCTGAAAACAAAGTTATCGAAAAGTTCGTAAAGTTGCATGGATGACCAAAAATTTTAGTGCCGGCATAGATGACAGGGCATGTCGCTGTGCTGATATGAAAAAGTGTCTTTTTTATTAATGTGTGATGTAAGTGTTTTTGAGCGTTGGGGTGTTGTATTTAATTAGACAGGCTATGCCTTTTTATACCATTGAATTACAAAAGTGCTATGTATTTATTAGGATATGATATCGGTAGCTCGTCGGTGAAGGCCGCGTTGGTAAATGCCGAATCAGGAAAATGTGTGGCTTCGGATTTCTTCCCTAAGACCGAAGCTCCTATCAAAGCTTTACGCCCTGGTTGGGCTGAGCAAAATCCGGCTGACTGGTGGCGGTACCTTAAAGATGCCACTGCGTCAGTGCTTGAAAAGTCTAAAGTCAATCCTGCCGATATCAAGGCTATCGGCATCTCATATCAGATGCATGGGCTGGTGCTGACCGATAAGGATGGTCAGGTACTGCGTGACGCCATAATATGGTGTGACTCACGTGGTGTGCCTTATGGCGAGGAGGCGTTCGACGCATTAGGCGCTGATATGTGCCTTGGTCACCTGCTTAATTCGCCCGGCAATTTTACCGCAGCCAAATTGCAATGGGTCAAGCGGAACGAGCCGGAAATATTTGATAAGATACATAAGGTGATGCTTCCGGGCGATTATATAGCCATGAAGCTGACAGGTAGGGTATGCACCAATCCCGAGGGATTGTCGGAATATATGCTTTGGGACTACGCCGCCGGCGACATAGCCCGGTTCCTTCTTGATTATTACGGCTACGACCGCTCGATATTTCCCGAGGTGCAACCCACTTTCTCGGAACAAGGCAGGCTCACGGCTTCGGCAGCGCAAGAACTCGGACTTGCCGAAGGAACGCCGGTGACGTATCGTGCCGGAGACCAGCCCAACAATGCGTTATCGCTCAATGTGCTCAATCCCGGTGAGATAGCATCCACGGCAGGTACCTCAGGGGTAGTGTATGGCATCAATGGCACCACAGACTATGATCCGTTGTCGCGTGTCAATAATTTCGCGCATGTCAACCACTCCGGTCAGACCACCCGTATCGGCGTTATGGCTTGTATCAACGGCACCGGCATACTCAACACCTGGGTTAAACGTAATATCGCACCGCAAGGTATCAGCTACGACGATATGAATGCGATGGCGGCACAGGTACCGGTGGGTAGTGAGGGAATCTCGATATTGCCGTTCGGTAACGGTGCTGAAAGAGTGTTGCAGAACCGTCAGATCGGATGTTCGATGCATTATGTCAACTTCAATATACACCGTCGCGAGCATATAATGCGTGCTGCACAGGAGGGTATCGTGTTTTCGTTCATGTACGGCATGGAGATAATGCAGCAGATAGGCATGAAAGTGGAGCGCATACATGCCGGAAACGCCAATATGTTCCTCAGCCCGGTGTTCCGCGAGACACTTGCGGGGGTATCGGGTGCGGTAATCGACCTGTACGATACCGACGGTGCGGTAGGCGCTGCCAAAGGCGCCGGAATCGGAGCGGGCATATACCGCGACGGAAAAGAAGCGTTTGCTTCGCTCGAAAGAATCATGCAGGTTCATCCGGCAGCCGACCGCGAGCCATATACAGAGGCTTATATGCGATGGAAAAGCTGTCTTGAAAACGAATTACAAACATTAAAATCATAACCTATATTTAAAATTAACAGAAACTATGGCAACAAAAGAGTATTTCCCCGGGATAGGAAAGATAAAGTTTGAAGGAACAGAAAGCTATAATCCGCTTGCTTACAGATATTACGATGCCGAAAAAGTGATTCTCGGCAAGAAGATGAAGGATTGGTTGAAATTTGCCATGGCATGGTGGCATACATTATGTGCCGAAGGTGGCGACCAGTTCGGCGGTACTACGAAATCTTTCCCTTGGAATGTATCTACCGATCCCGTCCAGGCAGCCAAGGACAAAGTGGATGCCGGATTTGAGTTCATGCAGAAAATGGGTATCGAATACTTCTGCTTCCATGATGTGGATTTGGTGAGCGAGGGTGACTCTATTGAGGAATACGAAGCCAATCTCAAGGAAGTGGTGGCTTACATAAAGCAAAAGCAGGCTGAGACAGGTATAAAGAACCTGTGGGGTACTGCCAATGTGTTCAGCCACAAGCGTTATATGAACGGCGCGGCTACAAATCCCGATTTCGATGTAGTGGCACGCGCAGCCGTACAGATTAAGAATGCTATTGACGCTACTATAGAGTTGGGTGGTACCAACTATGTGTTCTGGGGTGGTCGTGAAGGTTATATGTCGTTGCTCAACACCGACCAGAAACGTGAGAAGGAGCATCTGGCTACCATGTTGCGCATGGCTCGCGACTATGCCCGTGCCAAGGGGTTTACCGGTACGTTCCTCATCGAACCCAAACCGATGGAACCTACCAAGCACCAGTATGATGTGGATACTGAAACCGTCATAGGATTCCTCAAAGCCCATGGTCTTGACAAGGATTTCAAGGTCAACATCGAGGTGAACCATGCGACACTTGCCGGTCACACTTTCGAACATGAACTTGCTGTGGCTGTGGACAATGGTATGCTCGGCTCAATCGATGCCAACCGTGGCGATTATCAGAACGGCTGGGACACCGACCAGTTCCCGATTGATAACTTCGAGCTGACACAGGCAATGATGCAGATTATCCGCAACGGCGGATTCGGCAACGGCGGTACCAATTTCGATGCCAAGACACGTCGCAACTCTACAGATCTGGAAGATATTTTCATTGCCCATATCGCAGGTATGGACGCCATGGCACGTGCGTTGGAATCGGCAGCAGCCATACTTGAAAAGTCACCGTACAAAACTATGCTTAAGGACCGTTACGCATCGTTCGACGGCGGCGAAGGCAAGGCGTTTGAAGATGGTGCCATGTCACTTGTGGACTTGGTGGAATATGCCAAGGCACATGGTGAACCCGCTCAGACCAGTGGCAAGCAGGAGCTTTACGAAGCTATCGTCAACATGTATTGCTAATCCCTGAAACATCTGATCAGTATGGGAAAAGAGACTGGCGGCAGCAAGCTGTATTTGTTCTCCATAGTGGCTGTTGCCGTGTTGGGCGGTTTGCTGTTCGGCTACGACACAGCTGTTATATCCGGTGCCGAGAAGGGGCTTCAAGCCTTCTTCTTGGGTGCCAAGGATTTTGTTTACACCGACATCATACATGGTGTCACATCGTCAAGCGCATTGCTCGGATGTATCCTTGGCAGTGCCATATCCGGTTTGCTGGCATCGCGTTGCGGTCGCCGGCCAACGCTCTTCATAGCCGGTATGTTGTTCTTGCTTTCGGCACTCGGTTCGTATTATCCCGAATTTTTCTTTTTCGCCTATGGCGAACCGTCCTTGCCCCTTCTCATAGCTTTTAATTTCTACCGTGTTTTAGGTGGTGTAGGAGTGGGACTGGCATCAGCTATATGTCCTATGTACATAGCCGAAGTGGCACCGTCGAATCTGCGAGGTACATTGGTATCATGGAACCAGTTTGCCATAATTTTCGGTCAATTGGTGGTGTATTTTGTCAATTTCATGATTCTTGGTGAACACACCAATCCTATCATCGAGAAGATTGGTGAAACCGTCTATGCCGTGAATCCCGGTTCCGACCCATGGACCATACAGACGGGATGGCGCTATATGTTCGGTAGCGAAGCTTTTGTAGCCGCGTTGTTTGCCATACTTGTATGTTTCGTTCCGGAATCGCCACGTTACCTCGCCTTGAAAGGTCGTGATGGCAAGGCATTGGATGTGCTCACGCGAATCAATGGAGCTGCTGTTGCCGGTAAGATTCTTGCCGATATCAAATCGACCGTGAGTGTGAAATCGGAGAAACTATTCTCTTTCGGTGTTATGGTGATATTCATAGGCGTTATGCTCTCTGTGTTCCAACAGGCAGTGGGTATAAATGCCGTGCTTTATTACGCGCCCCGCATATTCGAGTCTATGGGCATGGGCAATCCTATGGCGCAGACCGTGATGATGGGTGTGGTCAACATCATATTCACTCTTGTGGCGGTGTTTACTGTCGAACGACTCGGGCGCAAACCGTTGCTCATAGGCGGTTCCATAGGCATGGCTGTAGGTGCGTTGGGTGTGGCGTTGTCAAACGTTATGTCCGTGCACCCCTTTGTGCCTGTGGTGAGCATCATGATTTATTCCGCATCGTTCATGTTCTCATGGGGACCTATATGCTGGGTGCTCATATCCGAGATATTCCCCAATACTATCCGCAGTGCGGCAGTGGCTATAGCCGTGGCGTTCCAGTGGATATTCAATTTCATAGTGTCGAGCACATTCGTGCCTATGTACAATATGAGTCTCGGCTCGATGGGCGATAGTTTCGGACACATGTTTGCCTACGCTCTCTATGGCATTATATGTATAGTTGCCGCATGGTTCGTCTACCGTCTCGTGCCTGAAACCAAAGGAAAGACCCTTGAGGATATGACCGCATTGTGGCGTTCACGCCGATAATTGGTTGCAATAAATAAATCAACAGCAATGGCGATGTGCTATGATAGAAGGCACATCGCCATTGTTCGTTTCATTGTGTAATCTCATCTTGCACAGTCGCATTACTACTGTATGGCGTTTGTGAACAGCGATAGGCATGATGTGGATTTTGCCGGTTGGAGATTTATTTGTAGATTTGCGATGAATATGGTTCGATGGCTTTTGTTGGTCATCGATTAAAAGGGAATCCGGTGAGAGTCCGGAACAGTCCCGCTACTGTAAGTTTCATTAACGGTGAGGCTATATCGCGTGAATGCGATGTCACTGGTCCGAGAGAGGACCGGGAAGGCAGCCGAAGCCGGAAACAAGTCAGGAGACCTGCCATGTTTTTGAAATAACTGTCAATAATCTCGAGGATTGGATTTTGAAGTGGAAGAATTTATAACGAAACACGTACGGCTCCTGCTGCATGACACCCGATACGCTTCAGGTGTCGCCATGGTCGTGACTTTTACAGAAGTCACTCCTTGGGGTGTGCGTGTCCACGTCCTATAAGCTCTGCACTGAGAAATCATAATTTTAGTAAATTATTTAAGTGTATTGAGCTATGAAATATCTGCAACAACGTATAGTACCCCCTTTTCGTGCTGAGGTTTCCGGGAAGTTTGTCAAGCCGGGAAGTCTGATTTCAGCACGCGCACAGTTTGATTCCCGGTCGATAAATTCCGACATGCTTGAGTCGGTTGAGAATACGGAAATCTATAGGCATGTAGGCATCTTGTACGATATGGGATTTGATGTGGCAACCGACGGCGGATTGCGCAATGACTGTGGCTATATGGATTTCTTTTCAGGATTCAACGGTGTTAGCCCCGAACTATCGCTGTCCGGTAAAATTAGCTTCAATGACAAGCATCCGTATCTGCGGTATTTCAACTATTTGCAAGCTGTAGCCCCATTAGGTATGACGGCACGCGTCACCATTCCTGCGCCATCGCGTTTGTATGTCGAATTGGTTCGTGGCGGTTCTGCCGACACCTTGTATCCCGTGCATGATGATTTGTTGCGGGATATATCTGCGGCATATCATCGTACTCTGATTGCTCTGTATGAAATAGGATGCCGTAATGTGTTAGTTGACGGATGGACATTTTGTGCAGATGAAAGCCCCAACGAGTGTATGCGCTTGAATGAAGTGGCACTCAATGACTTGCCCGCTGATTTTATCGTGTCGGTAAATGTCGGGCATGGAGCCTGCGGGGCTGCATTTGCAGTGGAGCGTGTCGATGCCTATTACATAGATTTTGATGTGAGTAATCCGGACGAGTTGGCTATATTGGAGCATGTGCCCGATAGGGCAATGGTTGTGTTGGGCATTGTCTCTCCCCGATGTGCCAGTCAGGATTCAAAAGAGATTATAGCCGATTACATACGGCATGCCACCCGTTATGTGCCTATTGACCGCCTGTGCTTGGGTACTGCCTGTGATATGGCGGATTGCGCTTCCGAAACCGAACAATGGAATATGCTGAAGCTTGTCCATGAGATTTCGGAAATGATTTGGTAAATTCTTTTCTGTATAAAAATCCCCTTGTGTCCGGCTTTGTGAAAAGCAGACGCAAGGGGTCTCTTTTTAGGGGTGTACGGCTTTGCTCGTTTGCGTTTTTTGTGGTAAGTTTGCGAAAGATTATAATAATGCAAACCATGAATACACGTATCATAGAGTGTGTGCCCAATTTCAGTGAGGGACGCGATAAGACAGTGATTAAAGCCATAACCGATGCCATAGAGTCGGTGGAGGGTGTGAAACTGCTTGATGTGGATCCGGGCGAGGCTACAAACCGCACGGTAGTCACGTTTGTCGGTTCGCCGGAAGCTGTGGTCGAAGCTGCTTTTCAAGGAGTGAAACGGGCTTCCGAACTTATTGACATGAGCCGTCATCACGGTGCGCATCCGCGTATGGGAGCCACCGATGTGTTACCCCTCATTCCGGTTGCCGGCGTCACGCTCGAGGAGTGTGCGGAGCTTGCGCGCGAACTCGGCAAGCGCATAGCTGACGAACTTGAAATCCCTGTATATAGTTATGAAGCGGCTGCATTTACCCCGGAGCGAAAGAATCTTGCCGTATGCCGCAAGGGTGAATATGAAGGATTGTCCGAACGGTTGGGGCGTGGAGCGGATGGCGCTGATTTCGGCGACCGCCCGTTTGACGACAAGGTCGCCCGTACCGGAGCCACGGCTGTGGGTGCGCGCGATTTCCTCATAGCGGTTAATTTCAATCTCAATACTACATCTACCCGCCGTGCCAATGCCATAGCGTTTGATGTGCGTGAGAAGGGCAGACCCAAGCGCGAGGGCGGCAAGCCCAACGGTAAACCGATGAAGGATGCCGATGGCAATGTGATAATGCTCCCAGGAACACTCAAGGGCACCAAAGCCATCGGGTGGTTCATTGATGAGTACGGTATAGCGCAGGTCTCGATGAATATCACGGATATCAATGTCACACCGTTGCATGTGGCATTTGATGAGGTGTGCCGTGCGGCAGCCGCACGTGGAATACGTGTCACCGGTACTGAGATTGTGGGGCTGGTGCCTAAGCGCACACTCATTGATGCCGGCAGGTATTTCCTGCACAAGCAGCAGCGGTCGTCGGGTATAGCCGAGGAGGAGATATTGCGTATGGCAGTGAAGTCGATGGGACTTGATGAGCTCGCTCCATTCAATCCTCGTGACAAAGTGGTGGAGTATATGATAGAACCGGAAAAGAAAAATCAGCTCACTGATATGACGTGCGCGGGATTCGCTTACGAAACGGCGTCGGAATCGCCGGCACCCGGCGGCGGTTCGATATCAGCCTATATGGGTGCGCTCGCGGCTGCTCTCGGAACTATGGTTGCCAATTTGTCGGCTCATAAGGCGGGATGGGACGAGCGATGGGAGGAATTTTCCAATTATGCCGATGGAGGTCAGATGCTGCTTACGCATCTGCTCAATCTTGTCGATGAGGATACGGCTGCGTTCAATCGTATCATGTCAGCTTTGCAGATGCCTAAATCCACACCGGAGGAACTGGCTGCCCGTGCCGAAGCATTGGAGACGGCTACGCTATATGCCACTCAGGTGCCTTTACGTACTATGGAAGCGGCTGCCGATGTGTTCCCATTGTTGAAAGCCATGGCAGAGAACGGCAATCCGGCATCGGTGAGCGACGCCGGTGTAGGTGCTCTGGCTGCCCGGTCGGCAGTGCTCGGAGCCGAACTTAATGTGAAGATAAATGCGGCAGGTCTTAAGGATCGTGACACTGCGCAACGGTTGGTATCTTGGGCTGCGGAGATATCTGCCCGTGCCATTGAAGCCGAACTTCGTGTGCTCGAGATAGTGAATTCAAAGATTAAATAAAGAAAAAACATCATATAAATATGACTACCGAAGAATTTCGCCGGACAGTGGCTGCGGGCATCCCCGATGTGTTGCCGCCGAATCCGGTCTATGATACGGATGTGAATCATGCGCCTAAGCGCAAGGATATACTCACTGTCGAGGAGAAGAAACTTGCCATTAGAAATGCGTTGCGTTACTTCCCCGAACATCTGCATGCCGAGTTGGCTCCTGAGTTCGCACGCGAGTTGCAGGACTACGGGCGCATATATATGTATCGGTTCCGTCCGGCATATCCCATGTATGCGCGTCCTATTGACGAGTATCCGGCGCGTTCGCGTCAGGCTGCGGCGATCATGATGATGATTCAGAATAATCTCGACCCGCGTGTGGCGCAGCATCCCCATGAGCTGATTACGTATGGCGGCAATGGTGCCGTGTTCCAGAATTGGGCGCAGTATCTTCTTGCCATGAAATATCTGTCGGAGATGACCGACAATCAGACGTTGGTTATGTATTCCGGACATCCTCTCGGACTATTCCCGTCGCACCCCGATGCACCGAGGGTAGTGGTTACAAACGGTATGGTTGTACCTAATTATTCTAAACCCGACGATTGGGAGCGTTTCAATGCCATGGGGGTATCGCAGTACGGACAGATGACAGCCGGCTCGTATATGTACATAGGTCCGCAGGGTATTGTGCACGGTACTACCATAACTGTGCTCAATGCCGGTCGCAAGCGCCTGAAGAATGGTGAGACATCGCTTGGCGGTATGCTGTTTGTCACGGCAGGTCTCGGCGGTATGTCGGGAGCACAGCCTAAGGCAGGCAATATCGCCGGAGTAGTGAGCGTTACAGCCGAAATTAATCCCAAAGCGGTGGCTACGCGCCACGGTCAGGGATGGGTAGATGAGGTATATACCTCGTTGCCTGAATTGTTGGCGCGTGTCAATGAAGCCCGTGCCCGTCGCGAAGCTGTGTCTTTGGCGTATCAGGGCAATGTGGTGGATTTGTGGGAATACCTTGCCGACAATGACGTGTCGGTGGACTTGGGTTCCGACCAGACATCGCTGCACAATCCTTGGGCTGGCGGATATTATCCTGCGGGATTGAGTTTCGAGGAAGCCAAGGTCATGATGGCTGAAGCCCCTGAAGAGTTCAAGTCCCGTGTGCGGGAGTCGCTGCGTCGTCAGGTAGCGGCCATCAATAAGTTGACATCCAAAGGAATGTATTTCTTCGACTATGGCAATGCTTTCCTTCTTGAATCGTCGCGTGCCGGAGCCGACATAATGGGAGCCGACGGACGATTCCGTTACCCATCGTATGTGCAGGACATCATGGGTCCCGGATTTTTCGATTATGGATTCGGTCCGTTCCGGTGGGTGTGCACATCGGGCAATCCCGAGGACCTTGCCAAGACCGATGCCATTGCCGCCCGTGTACTCGAGGAGATTCTTGCCACGGCTCCCGATGAAATCAAGGGTCAGCTGAGCGACAATATACATTGGATTAAGGAAGCCGGACCAAACAATCTCGTGGTAGGTTCCCAGGCAAGAATACTGTACGCCGATTGCGAGGGACGCACGCGCATAGCCCGCGCTTTCAACGACGCTATAGCCCGCGGTGAGATTTCGGCACCTATAGTCCTTGGGCGTGACCATCACGATGTATCAGGAACCGATTCACCTTATCGTGAGACATCCAATATATACGACGGTTCGCAATTTACTGCCGATATGGCGGTGCACAATGTGATAGGCGACGGATTCCGTGGAGCCACATGGGTGTCGATACACAATGGTGGCGGTGTAGGCTGGGGCGAGGTCATCAATGGCGGTTTCGGGATGGTGATTGACGGTTCGGACGATTCGGCACGTCACATCGACGAGATGCTGCTTTGGGATGTCAACAACGGCATAGCCCGACGCAGTTGGGCGCGTAACCCCGGTGCCATATCGGCTATAAAACGTGAAATGGAACGTACACCGCTACTTCAGGTCACTCTACCTAACATAGCTTCCGATTCTGTAGTGGACAGCGCTATCAATAACCTTAAATAACCAAACACATACACTATTTTTATGGTACATCATATCAGCCCCGCGCGTCTCACTATAGAACGTGTGGGGGAAATACTGGAAAAGAAAATGACACTCGCTCTGAGCGAGGAGTCGGTGGAGCGCATAGTGCGTTGCCGCCGGTATCTGGATGAGAAAATCGAGACATGCCATCAGCCTATTTATGGAATCACCACCGGTTTCGGCTCTTTGTGCAATATATCCATCGGCAAGGAGGATTTGTCGAAACTGCAGGAGAATCTTGTGAAATCACACGCGTGCGGCTGCGGTGAACCTGTGGACCACGAGATTGTCCGCCTGATGTTGCTCACCAAGATCATGTCTCTGTCGTTTGGTAATTCCGGAGTGCAATTGTCCACCGTACAGCGGTTGATAGATTTGTTCAATAATGATATCCTGCCGGTGGTGTATAGCCAGGGCTCGCTTGGAGCATCCGGCGATTTGGCTCCGTTGGCAAATATGTGCCTGCCCTTGCTCGGACTTGGAGATGTATATTATAAAGGTCGTAGGTGTGCCGCTTCGGAAGTGCTTGCCGAGATGGGATGGCAACCGGTGCGTTTGGTCTCTAAAGAGGGGCTTGCTTTGCTCAATGGCACACAGTTCATGTCGGCTCATGCAGTTCATGCCGTGCTTAAAGCCCGTCGGCTTAGCGAGCTTGCCGATAAGATAGGTGCTTTGTCGCTCGACGTGTTTGATGGTCGTATCGAACCGTTCGGCGACGAGGTCAATGCCGTGCGTCCGCATCCGGGTCAACTGGCTACCGCCCGTGCCGTGCGCCGTCATCTTGAAGGCAGCGAGCTAATACATCAGCCCAAGAAGCATGTGCAGGACCCGTATTCGTTCCGCTGTATGCCGCAGGTCCATGGTGCCGCCAAAGATACCCTTGCCTATGTGGCTTCTGTGATAGAGACAGAGATAAACAGCCCGACTGACAATCCCACGATATTTCCCGAAGAGGATATCATCGTGTCAGCCGGCAATTTCCATGGCGAACCTATAGCCTTGCCCATGGATTTCCTTGCTGTGGCAGTGTCGGAACTCGCAAGTATTTCGGAACGTCGCATATACAGACTTATATCAGGCTCCCGCGGGCTGCCGTCGTTCCTCGTGGCAAATCCCGGATTGAACAGCGGATTTATGATTCCTCAATATGCGGCTGCGTCGATAGTCAACCAATCGAAAGGCTTGTGTTGGCCTACAAGCTGCGACACCATACCTTCCTCGCAAGGACAGGAGGACCACGTGTCTATGGGTGGTAATTCGGCTACTAAACTTTGTCGTGTGGTCGACAATACCGAGCGTGTACTCGCCATAGAGTTGTTCAATGCCATGCAGGCATTGGATTTGCGTAGGCCTTTGCGTACGTCACCCGAGCTGGAAGCTTGGCATGAGGCTTATCGTGAGGTGGTGCCGTTTGTGGTCAATGACACTGTGATGTCACCGCTCATTGAAGCGTCGGTTAAATTCTTGCGTACTAATCCGTAAGTTTTAGAGATACCTCGATATGATTATATCCAATATAGGATTCATGCCGGTTGATAGCAATCGTGTTGCCTATCTGCGTGGACACGATATGAATAGGCTTGAATCCATTAAAGATGCCTGGCTAAGAATTGAGGGCTGGGTGGTGAAGGAGTGGGGTGCGATGGCTGATTTCCCATCTACCGATGGCTCGGAGGAGATAGTCGATGCCAAAGGCGGATGTGTGTTACCGTCGTTCTGCGACTCGCACACCCACACAGTATATGCCGGCAGCCGCGAGCTGGAGTTTGTTGACAAGATTCACGGACTGAGTTACGAGGAGATTGCCCGCAGGGGTGGCGGCATATTGAATTCCGCCGATTTGCTTCAGCGCACTTCGGAAGATGAATTGTTCCGCCAGTCGCTTGAGCGCGCACGCGAGGTTATGGCTATGGGTACCGGATGTCTTGAGATAAAGAGCGGTTACGGACTCACCACTGAATCGGAGTTGAAGATGTTGCGTGTGATAGCGCGCATAGCCGAGTCTGTACCTATGCGTGTGAAAGCCACTTTCCTGGGAGCCCATGCCGTAGGGCGCGCCTACGCCGGACGGCAGACTGAATATGTGGATATGTTGTGTCGCGAGATGCTTCCCGCCGTGGCAGCCGAAGGGCTTGCCGAGTTTGTGGATGTGTTCTGCGACGAGGGATTTTTCACTCCGGTGGAGACTACGCGTATCATGGAAGAAGCCGCGCGTTACGGCATGCTGCCTAAGATTCATGCCAATGAACTGGCGGTGTCAGGCGGTGTACAGGCGGGTGTGGCAGCCGGAGCTGTTTCGGTGGACCATCTGGAGCGTATCACCGACGTGGAATCGGCTTTGCTCGGTGGTTCCGGTACGGTGGCGACATTACTCCCCGGAGCGTCCTTTTTCCTCGGTATGCCCTATGGTCCGGCACGTATGCTCATGAAAGATAATGCCATAGTGGCGCTCGCTTCGGATTATAATCCCGGTTCGTCACCGTCGGGCAACATGCGCATGGTCATGTCGCTCGGATGTATCAAAATGAAGATGACGCCCGAGGAAGCGTTCAATGCTGTGACTCTCAACGGAGCCGCTGCCATGCAATTGGGGCATGATTATGGCTCCATTGCATGTGGCAAAGTGGCTAATTTCTTTATTACCAAACCCGTTTCGTCGTTTGAATTTCTGCCTTATGCGTATTCTACGCCACTTATAGAACGGGTTTATCTAAATGGAATGGAAGTAAAATAATACAATGGAAACAAGAAGTGAGGTAGCTGCGGAAAATAAACGTAGCGGTGCATATAACTGTGCGCAGGCTGTGGCTTGTGCCTACCACGATATTGTGGGAGTGGATGAGGAAACATTGAAAACCATCACCGCATCATTCGGTACCGGCATGGGTAACATGGACGGTACATGCGGGGCGCTGGTGGGAGCCGGGGTTATATTAGGTCTGGCAAAGCGCGACCGTGTGGTGGCGCGTGCAGCCATGAAGCGTGTCATGGATGGCTTTAAAGCCAAGAACGGTGCTACCGTATGCCGTGACCTCAAAGGTATCGACACCAAATGTGTGCTCCGTGAATGCAACGGCTGTGTAGCCGACGCCGCCGACCTCCTCGCCCGCGAACTATAGTCTATTATTTGCCGGAGTTTTTTTCTCCGCCGGAGAATGTGGTGAGGTGCTTTTCGTTCTGTGATATGAGCAGAAGGCGGTCGGTGAGGTATAGGCGTGTGCCACCGGTGGGTACCAGATATTTGTCGCGGCGTTTTATCATCACCACCAAGGTGTCGGGCGGCATGGTCACCTGATGCAGCAGGTCACCGTCGGCAAGCATGGCGGG
>CAJTMM010000008.1:70796-89874 GCA_910577465.1 uncultured Muribaculaceae bacterium
CATCTCGGTCATGGCGGCGGTAATCTCATCCGGAAGGTCGAAGCGGAAGTCTCGTTCGCGCACCGTCTCGCACAATCCGAGCCACCGTGCCATGTGTGTCACCGTGGTGCCCTGTATGAGTAGCGACAGCAGGGTTATGAAAAATACCATGTTGAACATGAGCCTTGAGTGGGCTACTTCGGGACACATCAGTGCGTAGGTGGCGAAAATTATGGGTACGGCACCACGCAGACCCACCCATGAAATGTACAGCCGCCCCTTGAATGTGAAGTTGCGGAACGGTAGCAGTGATATGAATGTGGCTATGGGACGTGCCGCAAGTATCATGAATAAGGCGAGTAGTAACCCGGGAATGATTACCTGTGGTGTTACAAGTTCATGGGGATTGACCAATAGCCCGAGCGAGAGGAACATCATAATCTGCATAAGCCATGTGAATCCGCCGAAGAATGTCGTGATTGTTCCTTTGAGTGCGAGACGCTTGTTGCCTACTACCAGTCCGCTCAGATATACGGCAAGATAGTTGTTGCCTCCTACCAGTTCAGTTACCGAGAATGTGAAGCACATACATGCTATCATCATCACCGGATACAGAAAGTCATTGCCTACGCGCAGGCGGTTGATAATCCATACGGAGACATATCCCAATGCTACACCGCAGAGCGCTCCCACGGCAAGCTGGCGTACAAGCAGCCATGCTCCGTGCCATACCTCTCCTGATGTGATCTCCGCTCCTTGACTTATGAAATCGATGAGCAGTATCACCAGCAGGTATGCCATTGGGTCGTTACTGCCGCTTTCAAGTTCCAAGGTGGGTTTCAGGTTTTGTTTCAGCCCCATGCGCGAGGAGTTGAGAATAGAGAATACCGATGCGGAATCGGTCGATGACATTATGGCTGCAAGCAACATGGATTCGGCCCATCCGAAGGTATATTCAGGGGCTAACCATCCGAACAGGAAATGTATGAATGTACCGGTTATGGCGGTGGTGAGCAGTACGCCTACGGTGGCAAGCGACAATCCTTGTCGCCAGATAGGCTTTATCTGATTTATATTGGTGTCCAGTCCTCCTGAAAAGAGGATCACACTCAGTGATATCATGCCAATGAATTGGGCGGCTTCGGCACTGTCGAAGTGCAATCCGAAACCATCGACTCCGGCAACCATGCCGACGCCTATGAAAAACAGCAACGCAGGTATGCCGAACCTGCCGCCTGCCTTACCCGCCCACACGCTGAATGCGAGCAACAGTGCGGTGATAAGCATTATGTTATTGGCGGTAATGAGCATGTGTCCTATAATTTTATTCCAAAGATAGTGAATTTTAATGAAAAATTAATGATATGACAAACAGGTCGGAGTGTTATAGATTAATATTGTTGTACCTTTGTTGGCTGTTAATATTGACAAGATATGAATCGACGCGCTAAATATAGAGGCTTGACTGCTGAAGAGGTGGAAGAGAGTCGGCGAAAGCATGGGGTAAATGTGCTTACTCCCCCCGAACGTGAATCCGTATTCAAGTTATTCTTACGGAAATTCAATGACCCGTTGATAATAATACTGCTCATTGCCGGTGCCTTGTCTATAGGCATATCGTGCTATGAATACTACTGTTTGCATCATACGGCGCGTGTGTTCATGGAGCCGGTGGGTATATTTGCCGCCATACTGTTGGCTACCGGTCTCGGGTTTATATTTGAATATAAGGCTGAGAAGGAGTTTGCGGTGCTCAATAAAATCAATGATGAGGAGCCGGTGCAGGTGGTGCGTGATTACAATACCACCATGATACCGCGCCGCGATGTCGTGGTGGGGGATATCATGGCTGTGAATACCGGTGAGGAGGTGGCTGCCGATGCTCAACTATTGGATACGGTGAACCTTAGCGTGGATGAATCGTCGCTCACCGGGGAGCCTATCTGTCACAAGTCGGTGGATAAGGAGCATTTCGATTCCGATGCCACATTCCCGTCTGACATGATACTTCGCGGGACCAAGGTCATGGAGGGACATGGTTTGGCTCAGGTTACGGCAGTAGGCGATGCCACCGAAAACGGTAAGGTGTTTACGGCGGCGCAGATTGACAATAGTGTCAAGACTCCGCTTAATGAGCAGCTCGACCGTCTGGGGCATTTTGTTTCAGTATCGAGCTACATAATAGGTGCATTGGTGATAGTGGGCCGCATACTGATGTATGTGCTTGATGCTGGCGGTACATGGGATTGGATGGATTTCAGCGCTTATTTCCTGCAATCGGTCATGCTTGCCGTGACTCTTGTTGTGGTGGCTGTGCCTGAAGGGCTTCCCATGGCGGTGACACTCAGTCTGGCTTACAGTATGCGCCGAATGCTCCACACTGACAATCTGGTGCGTAAGATGCATGCGTGTGAAACGATGGGGGCTGTAACCACAATATGCACCGATAAGACAGGAACGCTGACGGCAAACCGCATGGAGGTGGCGGAAGCAATGTTCTTCGGATTGAACGGGGCGCCTGACGTCAATGCCCGGGGATGGGACGATGTGATGACTGCAATGGCTTTGAATTCTACAGCCGAACTCGATATGTCGGACGCGACCCATCCTAAGGTAGTGGGAAACCCCACCGAAGGGGCATTGCTTTTGTGGATTAAGGCTCATGGTGGCGATTACCGGGAGTTGCGTTCATGCTGGGTACGTGATGCGGAGATTCCGTTTTCTACCGAGCGTAAGTACATGGCTACGGTGATACGCCGTAACGATGGACGTCGTTTGCTGATAGTGAAGGGAGCACCGGAGATAGTGTACGCTATGTGCGGTCACGATGGTGATAGATTCAGTGCGGGGGATTTGGATAAGATATTGCGCACGTATCAGAATCAGGCTATGCGCACTCTCGGATTTGCTTCGCGGCAGTTGTGCGACGGCGACAGTGGCATAAAGGATGGGGAGCTTGACACGGCGGGATTGTGTTTCGATGGCGTTGTGGCTATATCCGATCCGGTTCGAGCCGATGTGCCGCAGGCTATAAAAGAGTGTCTGGATGCCGGAATAAAAATTAAGATAGTCACCGGTGATACCCCCGCAACAGCTACCGAGATAGGCCGTCGCATAGGCTTATGGACACCTGGCGATAATGAACGTAATATAACCACCGGACCCGATATTGCATCCATGAGCGATGAGGAATTGCAACGGCAGGCAGGAGACTGGAAAATTGTGGCGCGCGCACGGCCTATGGATAAGAAACGACTTGTGGAGGCTTTGCAGCGTCGCGGCGAGGTGGTGGCTGTGACCGGCGATGGCACCAACGACGCTCCGGCGTTGAAGGCAGCGCATGTGGGATTGTCTATGGGCGATGGTACGTCGGTTGCAAAGGAGGCAAGTGATATAACCATTCTCAACAATTCATTTTCCGGTATTACTAACGCTGTGATGTGGGGTCGCTCGCTTTACCGCAACATACAGCGGTTTATTCTCTTTCAGCTCACCGTCAATCTTGCCGCTTGCCTGACTGTGCTTGTGGGATCGTTCATGGGAACCCAGGCACCGCTTACGGTCACACAGATGCTGTGGGTCAATCTTGTCATGGACACCTTTGCTGCCATGGCGCTCGCTTCGCTTCCACCGTCGCGGAGCGTTATGCGCGACACCCCCCGCGACCGCCATGCTTTTATCATCAGTCAGGCTATGGCACGATCCATCCTATGGGTAGGAGGATTGTTCTTTGCTGTGATGATAACGGTGCTCTACATTATGGAGCATGCAAAGATTGATGCCTTGCCGCAATTATTACATCCGGTATGGTGCGCTTACAAGGGGCTGTCGGAATATGAATTGAGTCTGTTCTTCACATTGTTCGTGATGTTGCAGATGTGGAATCTGTTCAATGCGCGCGCATTCGCCACCCACCGTTCGGCTTTGCATCTCAATCACTGCGGAGAGTTCCTGTTCATATTGGCGGTGGTGTTTGTCGGTCAGATAGTGATAGTGACTGTCGGAGGTGAATTTTTCAATGTCACACCGCTTAGTGTGCGCGACTGGGTCACGATAATTCTCGTCACGTCGCCCGTGCTTTGGATTGGGGAGGTTATACGCTTGTTTGAGCGGAACTGACGGTGGTATAATAAAAGCTAAACTGATAGTTAAAGTGCGTCAAATTTTGTATTTGGCGCACTTTGGCTTTTCGGAGGTATGCGTTTGGTTTACTTTTATTTATGTGCTGATGTGCGTGCGGGTAGTTAAAAATGCGGATTAAATCTTGGTTATAGTTATTTATAATTAACCTAACTCGCTGATTAGCCTATCGCTACCTATTGCATAACGGGTGTGGATTATGTAACTTTGTATTGCTGCCGATATGATTAGACGCGTGAGCGCATAAATATCGCAGCTACCGATTAACCTTAAATACCTTAGATTACATACACAGATACAAATTCTATATATGAAGAAAAAGATATTGGCGTTAGCCGCAATTATTATAACCATATTTACCGCATCTAACCTTACATATACTCCTCAGCTCACAGTCCGTGGAACTGAAAATATCGAGACTGTCAATCCCTCGGAATTGCTTAACGCTGTAGCTGATGAAGCTAAGACAGATAATCTGATAGAGCGTATCACTGACTTTGCTTCAAAATTTCTCGGACGTAAATATGTGTGGGGGGCTACAGGGCCGAAATCATTTGACTGTTCCGGTTTCACGAGCTATGTATTCAAGAACCAGGGCATAGAGCTCCCGCGCACTTCCCGTATGCAGTACACACAGGGTGAAACGGTATCGCGCAGCGATTTACGTGCCGGCGACCTCATGTTTTTCAGCAGTCCGCGCAGCGGTAAGGGCAGGGTGGGGCATGTCGCCATTGTGGTATCGGTAAATCCTGATGATAATAGCCTTACGTTCATACACGCATCATCATCGAAGGGCATCAGTTATCAGAAATTTCCCGACGGAGGATATTACAGCCGTCACTATATAGGCGCCAAAAGAGTCATAGATAGCGATATGGTTGCGTGATTCAAAATCCGAATCCGCCACCGGAAAAGAAACATCATTAGTTAGAAAGGGAGAATCCCCGCACAGTTCAGTTCAGATGACTGCCGTGCGGGGATTCTGATTTATTTTAACGTGAATCCTTATATCGGACTCACGTTATTTAGCCGGTGTGTAAGGGGCGGTATGTGTAGCAGCGTATTCGGAGTCGAACAAACCGTTGAGTATGTGTGCGAGACGCAAGCCGCCATTGAGCAACTGGGTTTCGATGAGGGGTGTCCAGTAGGCTACTTCGTTGTACGATAGGTTGCTTCCGGGATGTGTGCGTTCGTACACCACCGATGCGGCTTTCATGGTCTGCTTTGCCCAGTCGTCGATGGAGCCTGTGATTACTGCGGCTTCAGCCGACTTGGGCAGACGGTCTATTTGCTCCTGCCACTCACTGTAGCTCCATTTGTGTCCCGATTCGGCAATGGAACTGTCCCACACGGAGTGCAGGTTGGTGTCGCGGTTGAAGAAACGTATCTTTGTGCGGTTACCGCCAAGGTCGGTGGCATGTCCCATGTGCATGGGCTGGTGCATGTCGCCTACCACGTGTACCAGAATCTTCATGGCTAAGGTGGCGTCCTCCGGTTTGGTGGATGGATTGCTCAGTGTTTCGATTTGGGCTTTTATTGCCGTTACGGCGTCCCCGGCAGGATTGGCTTGAGCCTCCTCGTAACGTTCGCCTTCGTCGATATTCTTGTAATGCCATGTCTTGGTATAGCTGTATTCGCGTGTGTGGCTGGCGTTGTCGAGCCAGTTTGCCCAGTACACCATGGATTTGCCTTGAAGTAGTGAATCTACGGCTGCTTTAGCCACAGGGGTAAGGTGCTTTTCGGCAATATAAGCCGTGACGTCGTGGCCTTTCTGTCCCCATGCCCATGCGGCTATGGCTGTGATTACGAGTAAGTGTGTCAGTATAATGCGTTTCATATACAGTGAGTTTAGGTAAAATTTTTACGTATGATTTATCTATAAGGGTTTGTAGTACCCGGATAGTGTTTGCAGGTGGCGCACTTGGAATGCCAGTGCTCATCGTAGTGTCCGCAGTATTGGCATTTGGAGCCTGCGGAGTGATATACTCCGGTCAACTGGGATGTCGGTCTGGCGTACTCAGGTTGTTTCCCGTGTTTCCACAGTCGTGTACCGCCACAATCGGGACATGTGCTCTTGGATTTGTTTGACGAGGAAGATGAGGATGAAGATGATGAATGATTGCCGTAATCGGCAGTGCTGCGTGTAGCGGTTCCGTCAGGAGCTATGGTGGATGTGGATCCGATTACATAGCCCGGATATTCGCCCTTGTTGCACATGCACGACCCGCTTCCGCCGCAAAGATGGCATTGACCTGTACGGTTGCACATGGCGCATGGAATGAATGTGCCGTATCCTGCGGACACGATACCCCCTTGCCCGCGGCAGATGGCGCAAATGCGGGTTCCGTTGCAGCTGCCACATAATTTTGTGCCACGGCAGTTGGGGCAAGTCCTGTAGCGGGTGCGGAGTATGTAACCGTTAGGATATTGGTTGACTATGACGAATCCGCCGTAACCGAGATCCTCGCGCCAAGTCTTTGTTGTCGGCTGATTGGAATTACGTGAATTGCCGGAATTGTTGCCGGATATATTCCTTGCCGGAGCCGCCGGTTGGTTGGAGGAACCGGTTCCGGTGAAGCTCACCGGGTCGGATTGCGCAAGTATGCCGCCGTTGTTGTCGTATATGCACACTACCACCGAATAGTCATTTTTGCCCGGGCTTAGATTCAGCTGGTCAATGTATGGCGCATACCAGAAGTCGGAGTAATCGGTGTTATCGTACGACGGTGTGTATTTCCATCTGAAATATTTGTTGCCGGTATTGGATGAAGCGTTGCCGTCGACATTGTGCCATTTGCCTGACGAATTTTTTATCCACACTCCCATGTGTCCGTCCAGACCTTTCATGCCCTGCACTGTAAAATGGCAGTGTACTTTCATGGCTTTTTTATTGTTGATGGTGGCATTGTGTTCAATCCACACCTTTTTGATGGTTGCTGTTTTAGCAGCCGACAGGGTGGTAAGTGCCGATAAGATTAATGCTGTTGTCAATAGCAGACGGCATTTAGTCAGGTGACTTATCATTATGCAATTATGATTGGTGAGTATGGCAAAATTACGAATTATTTGCGAAAATGGTGCGTTGAGGATGACGGTATGAATATAAAATCTTAAATTTGTGGTTGCCTATGGGCGAAATGCCAATATACATCAACTATAAGTCTCATGCAGAAAGTTAAACCGAAAAAAGCCTTAGGACAGCATTTTCTGACCGATTTGTCGATAGCGCGGCGTATAGCCGATACATTGTCGGACTATAAGGATGTGCCTGTGATGGAGGTGGGTCCCGGTATGGGTGTGCTCACGCAGTTTCTGGTGCAGCAGGGTCACGATGTGACAGTAGCCGAAATCGACGGCGAGAGTGTGGAGTATCTGCAAGAACACTTCCCGGAACTTGCTGAGACGGGTCGGATTCTCGACTGCGACTTTCTGCGTACCGATCTGTCGGGGATATACACCGATGGCAGGAAATTCTGTGTTATCGGTAATTACCCGTACAACATCTCGTCGCAGATATTCTTCCATGTGCTTGAGTACAAGGAGCAGGTGGTGTGCTGCTCGGGAATGTTGCAGCGTGAGGTCGCCGAACGGCTTGCAGCCCCTCCCGGCACCAAGGCTCGAGGTATATTGAGCGTCCTGCTTCAGGCATGGTATGATGTGGAGTATCTGTTTACGGTCAATGAGAATGTGTTCAATCCTCCGCCCAAGGTGAAAAGCGGGGTTATAAAGATGACCCGTAACGCCGTGACCGATTTGGGCTGTGACGAGCGGCTGTTCAAAACGGTGGTAAAGACATCGTTCGGGCAGCGCCGCAAGACATTGCGCAACTCCGTAAAACCGCTTATGTCCCCCGGATGCCCCGTACCCGATAGTCCTCTTATGGCACTGCGTCCCGAGCAGTTGTCCGTGCAGCAGTTTGTGGAACTAACCAATCTGATTACCGCTTATCGTCAGCCGAAATGAAAGAATATACATCTGAATACCTGCATCATATACGCTCCATAATAGAGGCGCGCAACGAGGAAGCCGCACGCAAGGAGCTTGCCGACCTTCACCCGGCGGACATTGCCGAGCTTTATCAGGAACTCGACCTTGACGAAGCGGAATTTCTGTACAAGCTGCTCGACGGCGATGTAGCCGCCGACGTGCTCATGGAGCTGGACGAGGACGACCGTCGCAAGCTCCTCTCCACCATGCCTGCCGAGGAGATTGCCAAGCAGTTTATCGACCACCTCGACACCGACGATGCTGTGGATATAATCCAGGAACTCGATGAGGAGGACCGTGATGAAATCCTGTCGCACATCGACGATGTGGAACAGGCTGGCGACATCATCGACCTTCTGAAATACGACGAAGATACCGCCGGTGGTCTCATGGGCACCGAGATGATTGTGGTAAACGAGAACTGGAGTATGCCCGAATGCATCAAGCAGATGAGGATGCAGGCAGAGGATATCGATGAGATTTACTACGTATATGTGGTGGACAATGACTACCGTTTGCGCGGCATATTGCCACTGAAGAAACTTATCACCGACCCTTCCGTTTCCAAAATCAAGCATGTGATGGAGGAGGATCCCGTAGCCGTGAAAGCCGATACGCCTATAGACGATGTGGCTCTTGACTTCGAGAAATACGACCTTGTGGCGATGCCGGTTGTGGATTCCATAGGCAGGTTGGTGGGACGCATAACCGTCGACGACGTGATGGACCAGGTGCGTGAATCTACCGAACGTGACTATCAGTTGGCATCAGGTCTTTCGAGCGACGTGGAGACCGACGACACCCTTTTCACGCAGACCAAGGCACGGCTTCCATGGCTGTTGATAGGAATGCTCGGCGGCATAGGCAACTCACTCATCCTCGGAAATTTCGAGAGCGGTTTTCAAGCCGATCCCACACTGGCGCTGTTCATCCCGCTGATTGGTGGCACCGGTGGTAACGTGGGTACGCAATCATCGGCTATCGTGGTGCAAGGTCTTGCCAACGGTTCGCTCGACATTAAGAATGCCGCTCGCCAGTTGTTCAAGGAATTAGGCGTAGGGCTTATCAACGGCTGCATCATATCGCTGCTGGTTTTTGCCTACAACTTCTTCAAACTCGGCAGCGCGCACCTCGTTACAACTCTGTCCGTATCATTGTCCCTTATGGCAGTGGTGCTTTTCGCCTCGGTATTCGGCACCTTCGTACCCCTGACATTGGAGCGTTTCAAGATTGACCCCGCCCTTGCCACCGGCCCCTTCATATCCATCACTAACGATATCATAGGCATGGTGATATATATGGGCATCAGCACCATGCTGCTCATGAACTTCGTGTAATCCGAAGTGTCATTAATGCTTCAGTTCCCGGGATATGTTCATATCCGGGCGGTTCGATAGTGTAAATGCCGCAAACAACCCCGTGGCTTCACTGTTGTAGCGCACATGGTAATGCTCCTGACCTAAGAAATCAATCGTGAACAGAGCCGCATCCACAGGATTACCCGACGGTGCCGGCACCAGTCGCTCCTCTATCGTCACGTCGAATCCTGTCACCGTCACGGCAAGGCTCACAGCCCCTTCGTCGGTAATGCCATGCAGTCCGCCGCGGGTCAGCGTCACACTGCCGTCGCTGTGACATTGCAGATGTATTGCCGGTGTTACCTGCGGTGGATTCATGCTGCATAATACCCCGGCAAGCAGATGTGTCTGAGCCTCGCCTTTCGATGCCGGACGCACACACACTCCCAATACCGCTGCTGCCGCTCTGGCAGCCATTACATAAAATTCCACCGAAGTGAAAAAAGCGCACTCTATCATAACTGCAAATTTAAGTCAAATGCTCAAATTTATCATTGTTCCGTAATGGCTGATATCCTGTTTTTTTGTAATTTTGCCAGACAAAACTAATTTAAAACGTTCACCTTAACAATAATACTATCACGCCATGACTGTCGTAGACCGTTTTCTCCAATATGTGAAGTTCGATACCCAAAGCGATGAATTGACCAATCTCACACCCTCCACACCCGGACAGATGATTTTTGCACAACATCTGGAAAAGGAGCTGCGCGAACTCGGGCTTAAAGACATATCGCTCGACGACAACGGTTACCTCATGGCTACACTCCCTGCCAACTGCGACCGCACCGACATACCCACGGTAGGTTTCATAGCGCATCTCGATACATCGCCCGACATGAGCGGCCGTCACGTATCCCCGCGCATAGTTGAGAAATATGCAGGTGGCGACATCGTGCTCAATCAGGAGAAAGGCATAGTCCTCTCACCCTCCGAATTCCCCGAATTGGAGCACTACGTAGGGCAGGACTTGATAGTTACCGACGGCAATACGCTGCTCGGCGCCGACGACAAGGCAGGTATAGCCGAAATCATCACTGCCGTGGATTACCTGATGAAACATCCCGAGATAAAGCATGGCGACGTGCGCATAGCCTTCAACCCCGACGAGGAGATAGGCAAGGGCGCGCATAAGTTCGATGTCGAACGCTTCGCCGCCGATTGGGCTTATACCATGGACGGCGGTGAGATTGGCGAACTTGAATATGAGAACTTCAATGCCGCCGTGGCAAAGGTGACCTTTACCGGACGCAACGTCCACCCCGGTTACGCCAAGCACAAGATGATCAATTCCCTGCGCATAGCCACACAGTTTGCCATCATGCTTCCCCGTTGGGAGACACCCGAGCACACCGAAGGCTACGAAGGGTTCTATCACCTCGTATCCATCGAAGGCACCGTCGAAAAGACCACCCTCACATACATAATCCGCGACCACGACCGCGACCGTTTCGAGCGTCGCAAGAAGGAATTCGAGCATCTAACCCGCAAAATCAATAATGAGTTCCCCGGAGTGGCATCGCTCGAGATTGCCGACCAGTACTACAACATGCGCGAGAAAATCGAGCCTGTCAAGCATATCATCGACATAGCTGTCGAAGCCATGAAAGCTGCCGATGTCACCCCCAAGGTGGTGCCCATACGCGGTGGTACTGACGGCGCCCAGCTTTCGTTCAAGGGGCTGCCTTGCCCCAATATATTCGCCGGCGGACTGAACTTCCACGGCCGTTACGAGTTCGTGCCCATCCCCTCCATGGAAAAGGCTTCACAGGTCATTGTGGAGATATGCCGCTTGGTAGCCAACCGCTGATGCCGGTGGATTCACGTCCTGTATTGATTGTAATCACCGGGCCTACAGGCTCCGGAAAGACCTCCCTTGCCATAGAACTGGCGCGGCATCTCGGGTGTGACATCATCTCGGCGGATTCCCGCCAGATTTATCGTGGACTGCCCATAGGCACCGCCGCGCCCACTCCCGGGCAGTTGGCTGCCGTGCGCCACCATTTTGTACACATGCTCCCCCTCGACGGGTACTACAGTGCCGCGCAGTACGAATCAGATGTGATGGCTCTGTTGCCTGAACTATGGCAACACAATCACTATGCCGTGATGTGCGGTGGCTCCATGATGTATGTCGATGCTGTGACACGGGGTATCGATGAGCTCCCCACCATATCGCCTGAGATTCGTGAGCGCGTGTCACGGGATTTCGGTGAACGCGGCATAGAATGGCTACGCAAGGAGTTGCAGACCCTCGACCCTCGTTATTACGACATCGTTGACAAGAACAATCACAAACGCATGGTACACGCCTTGGAGATATGCCTTCAGGCGGGCGCGCCATACTCCACGCTCCGCACAGGCGCCGTCAAGGAGCGTCCGTTCGACGTATTGAAAGTAGCCCTCGACTATCCGCGCGAGCAATTGTTCGACCGCATCAACAGCCGCGTCGATGCCATGGTGGCAGACGGATTGGAGGATGAGGCGCGTTCGGTTTACCATCTGCGTCACCTCAATTCGCTCAACACTGTGGGCTATAAGGAGATGTTTCAGTATTTCGACGGTACGATGGACCGCCATACGGCAATTGAGCGCATCAAGAAAAATACGCGTGTCTACGCCAAAAAACAGCTCACATGGCTCAAACGCGACACCTCCGTCCGTTATCTCGACCCCGATACCGCGTTCTGCTCCATACTCGACCTTATCGATGCCATTGAATCGCGTTAGCGCAGCTATTTACCCATCAGCGCACCTCTCACCGGTAATCCGTCTCAAGGAAATCGAGCGATTTGTCAGTCTCTATTCCACCTTTCACCTTCAGGCTGATACCCAGAGCCATGCCTAATCCCGCTTCCGGATTATCCTCAAACCGTCGCAACGCTTTCAGCATTGACATGCGGTCCGATTTCTCATAATTCTCCTCTCCGAGCACCGGTCCTATTATACGGTCCGACGCATGAATCTCTGTGGCAGTGAATTGATGTTGTCCCGATTCCTCACAGGCTTCGAGGATAAGGCCGGGCAATCCCGATAATTTCCAGGGTCCGTCCTGAATAGGAATGTCGGGAGTGAACCATGCCGTCCAGTGCCGTCCGCGGTAATCGCATGTCGCCATTATACAGTCGTAGCCCAATATGGTGCGCGTGGAGTCGGCTATGGTCCAATCCTGCGGCTCGTATGGCTCCGTGTATCTGAACATCATCAGTATCTGTCCGTCATACACCTGCGTGGTGCTGTCCTCCTTCGATTTCAGTATGTACATCGGTATTCTGCGTCCAGGCACGCTACGCAAGTTGCCGGACGTGAATGCCGCCATTTTCATCCGGTTGTACACCTCCTTACCCTCGGGGGTGTATTCCAATGAATCCACAAATTCTGTCTCCGGATTGTAGAATTTCGATTCATTTGCGTTGGCAAGCAACACCATACTGTGGTTCTGTTCCTTGCCCGTACGGTGGAAATGCCGGTAATTGTACGTGGTCTCTATGTCGGCTTTCGGTTGTGTGGCTGTGGCTGCAAATGTGGCGAGACACAGGGCTATTGTTGCTATTGTATGTTTCATCGGTTTTTGTAGTCGGGTTCAAGTGCGTATTTCGATGCGTCATATTTTTTGCGGTCGGCTGCGTTGTAGTTGAACTGCACATTACCGTACTTGGCTTTGATTAGCGACTCGCGGTTGTTCATGAAATACTCCTCCGTATCGAGGGCTTTCTTGCGGTCGGTTTTCTGGTAGGTGTCGGCGGAGTACATCGGGGTCATCACGCGGTCGGTATGTTCGATGCCCGTGACCGTGAATTCAAATCCGCCGTCGGCTTCCGCCTTGAGTATCAATCCGGGCAGTCCGTGGAATTTCCATGGTCCGAACGGTATGGGTATCTCCGTGGTGAACCACGCCGTCCACTCGCGCCCGTGGTAATTGCTCTTGGCTGCCGTACATTCGTAGCCTGATATTGTGGCAGTCGAGTCGCATATCTCCCATTGCATCTCGTCGAGCGGTTCTGTGTAGTAGCACTGCTCATCGCCGAACTTGCCGAAATAGGTGAGTAGGTTGGCGTTTGCATCGCTGAACACGTATGTGTACACTCTCTTCACCGGACCTTTGCGCATGTCGAACACCATGCCGCCATCGGGCGAGGTCGACATACATGCTGCCATTATTATCTCCGACAATTGTTTCTTACCCTCCGGGGTCGACCCCAGTGAGTCGCTCCATAAGCTTAGGTCGTTGAAATATTTGGCTTCCTGCGCGTTTGCCAGTAGCGACATGCGCGTCGTCTTTACGGTATCTGATTCATATCCTTTCGATTTGGCGTCGTAGCTCACGAGTATGTCGGCTTTCTCCTGTGCCAAGGCGGTCAGGCAGATAAGGCACATGGCTATAAATGTGATTTGTCGTATCATTTTGTTGTCTGCTATTATTGGGTTCGTGCTGTTGTTCTCATATTACCGGATTTATACTCCGACTGATGGGACTGTATGCCGGTTAGCGGTAGTCGGTTTCAAGAAAATCCAGGTCTGTCTTTAGTTGGAGGGATTTGAGTTGCGATTGGTGTAGCTCCTTGGCATCGGTCATGGATGTGACTATCGCACCTAAATTTTCATTGAAGAAGCGCTTGTCCTTGAGTAGCTCTTTACGCGTGGTGCGTTCATATAGCTCCTGTTCGTATATTGGCGGTACGGCTGTGGGGTATTCCTCTAAGCCGTCGGCTGTGAAACTGTATTGACCTGTGGAGTCTTTGGCTTCAAGTATTATTCCGGGCAGCCCGCATAGTTTCCACGGTCCTTCCGGCAGTGGCACCTCGGGTGTGAAAAAGACATGCCAGTGCCTGCCGTGGTAATATGCTTCGGCTCCTGCGCATTCATATCCGAGGATGGTTTTCGTCGAGTCGGTCATATTCCACTCTATCGGCTGTAGCTTGTCGCTGTAGTAGAGTCGTTCGTCGCCCAGTGTGTCATATTCCGTTATCAGGCTGTCGGTGCGGTTCTTTGTCACGTACATCTTTTCCCATCGGGTAGGGATACTGCCCAGTTCTTTGCCTGTGTAGCTCCGTGGGCGCATGGCTCGGTATTTGGCACGTCCTTCGGGGGTAGTGTTGAGTGAGTCAATCCAATCGGTGGTCGGATTGTAGAATTTTGATTTCTCCATGTCGGTGATGAGAATCATGGGGCGTTCCACCTCAGAACCCCTCACGGTGAAGAAGTGGTAATTGTAACTTATTTTCAATGCTCCCGTTTGGGCTGTCACTGACAGGGGAATCAGCAATGCTGCAAATAGTACTGACGGTAGTTTCATAGAGTGGTATTTTATTTTCTTAGGTATATTGACAGTAGCAGTTCTCGGCCGCGTAGCCAACGCTGCGATTCAAATGAGTATGTCTGGCTGTAAGTGGTGTAGTTGTAGCTGCGGTGGTTCAGCAGATTGGTGAGCGATGCCGACAGTTCTATACGTTTGCTGAGCTTGTACACCAATTTGGTGTCAAGTATGAACACGTTTTTGAATTTCCCGGCTGTGAGTTCGTTGCGGTAATGCTCCCCCTCTATGCGCCATTCCCATTTATTGTGGGGCATAAGGTTTAGGAGCAGGTTCTGTTCCAGGCTGTGGAGCCACGCGTTTTTCATACCGTTCATTGACATGCGGCTCGACCCATGGTTTATTGAGTAGTCGAAACTCAACCACCGCAATGGCGAGCCGCTGATTTTTGCTCCTATGCGCCATGATGTACCCACTGATGCCACATCGCTGTTCTCGGATATGAGATGTGACCGGCTGCGGTTGTAGCCGCCATTTATGTTGGCGCTACCGCGCATGAAGTCGAGGGTCTTGCCTATGTTGCCCGAAGCCATTGTGGTGCTGCCGTTGCTTTTCGCGTCGGTGTAGGTGTATGTGATGATGTCGCCCAGCAACTGTTGCGACATGGTGTAGGGCAGGTGCGACCACGATTGTACCACCATGGCGTTGGCAAACACGCCGCGGCGGGTATGCTTGTAGGCTATGTTGCCCGAAACACTTTGCGATGTCGTGTTGTAGAAGTCACCTGTTCCTTGATGAAACGAGCGGTAGTCGGTCATGATATAGCCCGTGTGTATCATGTTCAGCCGCATCGGTGAGCGGCCCGTACTGCCGTGGAGTCCTATCTGTATTCTGTTGTTGGGCTTCCAGTTCATAGCTATCGATGGTGAGAAATACACCTCCGACCGATTGGCGAGCGCTTTGTCGAATGTATAGTGGGCGTAGCTCACCGGTGCCGTGATGGTCAGGTTCACACGTCTTACCCAGTATTCGAGCTTGGGTGTGGCGTACACGGTGAGGTAGTTGGTGTTTATTACCGATTCAAGGTCATCAGGCAGGTCTGTGATACCTGTGCATTCGGAGTTCATGCTGCGCAGGTAGCCCTTTATGCCGCCTTCGAGACTCACCGTTATGCCTTTGAGCGAGAATGCGTATGCCGCGCTTTCATGGGTGTAGAATGCGTGGTCGCCTATATGCTGGTGCATGTCGCCGGTGCTCATCGATACATTGAGTGTCTGCGGCAGCGATTCCCATTCGTTGTCGCTCCTGAAGGTTACGAGATGCTTGCCGTTGAATCGCTTTATCATCTTGAACTTATTGCTCACATAGTAGTCGGGCAGCGATGCCGATTGCTCGTTTGGCAGCGAGCCGCTCACTCTTAGCCGCACGTCGTCCCAGTCTATATCGGTGCGCAGAGTGTTGTTGATGTAGGTGGTCTTTTGGTTTACTTCATAGATGAATTTTCCTGCGAGTGAATGGGAGCGGTCCCTGCCGTCGCGGTTTTCGGTCACTATGCGGTTGCCGTCGTTGAGGAAATAGGTGGTGATGTTTGCCGCCCGGGCGGTGATGCGGTTGAATGAATAGTCTATCTGTGACTTGAACTCACCGTTGCGCAGTTTCCACAGGCTGTTGGTCGATGCGAGGATTGAGCGGTTGAATAGCGTGCGTTTGCGGTTGAGTGAGGGCACCCCCGGCAGCGATACGCTTACATATCGGCTCAACCCGGTCTCGCGGCGCGATGCGAAGAAGTCGGTGGCGTGCGTCGAGAGGTCGTCGCCTGTGTTGTTGCTCTTTAGGGTGGTGATATGTTGGAATGATGGCATTACGGTCATGACAAAGAGTTCGCCGTTCCATATCGCGCCTTCCGGTTGCCATGAGTATCCGGCGGCGGCATCGCCGTGCACGCTCCATGTTGCCTTGGCTTTGTTCTTGAGCTTGAGGTTTATGGCGGCTTTGTCCGAGAAACTGATACCCGACAGCACTTGCATGGGCTGGAGGTTCTCCATCACCTCTACCGCTCCCACATCTTCGTGGTTTATACCGTTGGTGGCTATGCCGTATCTGCCGCCCAGAAGGTCTGAGCCCTCGATATAGAATTTATTTATATCCTCGCCCTGATACTTTATCTTCCCCGATTTCTCCACGTCGATACCAGGCATACGTTTCAGCACGTCGCCTATCGAGCGGTCCTGGTTCTGCGCGAAGCTGCCCACGTTGTACGTCACCGTGTCCCCCTGCTCGCGTATGCGGTCGGCTTTCACGGTCACCTCTTTCAGCTTGGTGGCTCCCGGCACCATCTGTATGTCGAGCGGTAGTGTCACACTGTCGAGCGGTATTGACTGCTTTACGTAGCTCATCATGTTCACTTCAAGTCTGCTGCCCGGCATCGACGGTACTTTTATCGTGTACCGTCCGTCGGCTTTGGATGTGGCGAAGCCTTTGATTTTACCGTCGGCGCTTTTTATTATCAGCGATGCGCCGATTATGGGCTCGTTGGTCTCACGGTCCGTTATCAGCCCCGACACATTGGTTTGCGCCGTGGTGGCTATGGCTATGCATAGCAGTATGTTGATGAGGAGGATTCGTATGGTCATGTCATTCGTTCGTATGTATGTCTATACGGTTGCGGTCCTTGCTTATGGTTATTGACTTTATCTCGCTTGGTGCTACGTTGTTCAGGTCGTTTCTGTCCATTTCCGTGCCGTCTATGTATATTTTGGCATCGTCAATAGGACTCAATCGCTGTTCCTTTTCTGTTGCAGTGGTGGTTGCGGTGGTGGGCGTGGCGGGTGTCAGTATGCTTTTTACCTCGGGGTTGTTGAGGGTGGTTATGCCGAGCAGCACTCCTGCCAATGGTAGTGCGTATAGACTTTTGCGCCACGCTCTCCAGTCTGCCGTTCGGTTCATCATAGCTATGCGCTTGCGCAGTTTGCTATGGTTGAGATTGTTGGCTATGGATGGGAATTTTGAGCCTGCCGCTTTTTTTATTAGGAATAGCTGATAGGAACGTGCGTCGCAGCCTTGGTTCAGGGTATAGTTGTCGGCTTGATATTCATGCACCGATTTAAGTTCCGACCGCATGAGCCATGCCGCCGGATTGTACCAGCAGAGTATGGCTACGGCTTGGGCGAGTATCATGTCAGCCGAATGGCGGTGCATGATGTGGCCGTACTCATGGTTCAATATCGTCTCGCGGCTGTCGCGGTAATCCGTCTCGTTCATTACTATCATTCCGCCTATGCTGAACGGCGACAGTCCTTTCTCCTTTGATAGGTATATTGTCTTGCCGTCGAGTTCCACACGTCGGCATCCGCTTATGGTCCGGGACACACGTGTTATTTCCAGTATGGTGACTACCGTTGCCACTGTTGCGCCTATGAGCCATATCATGGCTATTATGGGGAGATGTTGGAGTAGGGCAGGGCTGCCGCTGAGAGCTATGGTCGGAATGGCGGTTGAGCCATCGTGTGCCGTCCATTGGCTGTAGAGGTTTATCGCGGGTGGTAGTGCGAGACTTGTAATGTATATGCACAGTAGCACGAATCGGTTGGCTTCAAACTGCTTTTCTGAAGCTAATGCCCATTTGTATATCACCCACAGTATGAATAACGGGATGGATACCGAAAGGGTATATTGGAATAAAGATGTCATCTCTATGGTCGGAATATGTGTAAGCGTACTCTTGTTTATTTCTTCTTTTCCACCATTTCAAGCAGCTGCCTGAGTTGTGTCGCATCTATCTGCTCCTCCTCCACCAATTGCGATACCATGGAGAAACAGTTGCCGAAATAGCGGTTTACCAACCGTCCCACCGCATTGCGGCGATAGTCGGTCTTCGGTTTTATGGCGAAGTAGTTGAATCCACCGTATCGTCCCTGTTCGTGGCCCACGTAACCTTTCGATTCGAGAGCGCGCACAAACGACGATACCGTATTGATATGTGGCTTGGGGTCGCTGTAATATTGTATGAGGTCTTTCACCGGACATGGTCCGTGTTCCCACAGCAACAGCATGGTTTCCTCCTCTTTGTCGGTAAGTTTCTCTTTCTCCTCTTTCATAGTTGATACGTCAGTTCTTGGCAATGATTGGTGTAATCTGCTGAATACCGGTTTGCATCACAACGTTTGTCAGTTCTTGTCAATGATTGATATAATCTCTTGAAATACCAATTTGCATCACAACGATTTTTCTCGTTGAGATTGCAAATCTAAAACATTTAATCCAAACCCGCAACAATCTCAACGATTTTTTTAGTTAACCCATCCTCCCCCAAAAAAATTCCCCCACAAAAGTGCAAATTCGCACACCAACCCCCCTCTCC
>CAJTMM010000009.1:0-332 GCA_910577465.1 uncultured Muribaculaceae bacterium
AGCGCAAGTCGGAGCGAGGGCATCCTGCCCTCGTACACCAACAAACAAAACCCAACCACCACAACACCTACCGCACCCCCGAACAAATCCGCGACCTCCGCACCCTCGTAGGCGGTCCCACCTACTACCTCGAACCCCCGCACAAGAAACCCCACAAACCCCGCCCCGCCACCCTAAGAAAACTTTTACCTTTCCACAACCGCCCCTGGTACATCGACCCCAAACAACGCCCACCCCACGCCACCCACATCGAACACCTCCCCTTAAAATCCCCCTCGACAGGAGCGAGAGCAAACCGGGGCGAGGGCATCCTGCCCTCGTATAAAAAATAC
>CAJTMM010000009.1:434-1581 GCA_910577465.1 uncultured Muribaculaceae bacterium
CGAGGGCATCTTGCCCTCGTATAGTAGTCACCAACCAAACTCCCCGCCACTCTCATTCCTAATTCCTAATTCTTGCTCCGCAAGCGTCCTTCGGACGATAACCTAATTCCCCGCACCAAGAGCACATTGACATACTTCCATAAAACCAAACTCCACCGCAGCCTAACATCCACACACATCAAAAAATTACGCAAAAAAAGCCCTATCCCATCAACACCACGGTCATATATCGCCAATTTTGCGTAACTTTGTAAGTTATGGATTTCAAACTCTCATCCCAATACCAACCAACCGGTGACCAACCGCAGGCTATTGAGCAACTTTCACAAGGAATCATGGACGGAATACCCGCCCAGACACTGCTCGGTGTAACAGGTTCAGGCAAGACTTTCACCATGGCAAACGTGATACAGCAGGTCAAAAAACCTACGCTTATCCTAAGCCACAACAAAACCCTTGCCGCACAACTCTACAGCGAGTTCAAGAATTTCTTCCCTGAAAACTCAGTACAGTATTTTGTATCTTATTACGACTACTACCAACCCGAAGCCTACATCCCCTCCGTAGATAAATACATCGAAAAGGATCTGATGATTAACGATGAGATTGACAAGCTTCGTCTCGCCACCACATCAGCCCTCCTATCCGGACGAAAGGACGTAATTGTCGTCAGCTCCGTATCGTGCCTTTACGGCATGGGCAATCCCGAAGACTTCAACAGCAACGTCATAGACCTGCACGTCGGACAGAAGATTCCGCGCAACGTATTCCTGCGCGAACTCGTCAACGCACTGTACAGCCGCAACGAAATCAATTTCAGCCGCGGCACATTCCGTGTCAAGGGCGACACCGTAGACATCTACCTCGCTTACGAAGAAATCGTGGTACGGGTCATATTCTGGGGCGATGAAATCGAGTCGATTGCCACATTCTATCCCACGGACTATGTGACCCTCGGACAGCATGACGCATTCAAGATATTCCCCGCCAATATATTCGTAACATCACCCCAGCGCATGGCTTCCGGACTTGCTCAGATTGAGCTTGACCTCGGCGAACAGGTCAACTTCTTTTACAAGGAAGCCCGCGAGCTCGAGGCAAGACGTCTACAGGAACGCGTCACCTACGACATAGAGATGATGCGCGA
>CAJTMM010000009.1:1591-62231 GCA_910577465.1 uncultured Muribaculaceae bacterium
CGGACACTGCTCGGGTATCGAGAACTACAGCCGGTACTTCGACGGACGCCAACCCGGTATGCGACCCTTCTGCTTGCTCGACTACTTCCCCAAGGATTTTCTCACCATCATTGATGAGAGCCACGTCAGCATACCGCAAATTCGAGCCATGTACGGAGGTGACCTTTCCCGAAAGATGAATCTCGTGGAATACGGGTTCCGACTGCCGGCAGCACTCGACAACCGTCCCCTCAAATTTGAGGAATTCGAGCGGCTAACCAATCAAATTATCTACGTGAGCGCGACACCTGCCGACTACGAACTGCAACAAAGCGAAGGTGTCGTCGTCGAACAGATTATACGCCCTACTGGATTGCTCGACCCAGTCATCGAAGTCCGTCCGTCGCTCAATCAGATTGACGACCTCATGGAGGAGATACAGCTCCGCATCGAGCGCGACGAACGGGTCCTCGTCACCACTCTCACCAAACGCATGGCAGAGGAACTCAACGACTACCTGACACGACTGCGCGTCAAGGCGGCATACATCCATAGCGATGTCGATACACTCGACCGCATTCGCATCCTCGACGACCTCCGTTCCGGCGTCTACGACGTCCTCATCGGAGTAAACCTTCTCCGCGAAGGTCTCGACCTGCCCGAAGTTTCTCTCGTGGCAATCCTCGATGCCGACAAGGAAGGGTTCTTACGCTCCCACAGGTCTCTTACCCAGACTGTCGGACGTGCTGCCCGAAACCTCAATGGCACCGTCATAATGTATGCCGACAAGATTACCGACAGTATGCAGCTCACCATCGACGAGACGGCACGCCGGCGCACCATACAGCTCGCCTACAACGAGCAGCATGGAATCACGCCGCAAGCCATCGTCAAGGCTCGAAGCCGCATCATTGGCATAGATAAGGAGAGCGACTCTTCTCCGAAATCCGCCGGTCGCTCCGGAAAATCACCCGCCAAGACATCCCGCTCCGAGGGCCGTCCGGTTATGTACGAGAACGAATACACCACAAAGGTCGATATCGCTGCCGACCCGGTTATACCGTACATGTCTGCCGAAGAGCTGGAGCGCACCATCACACGACGCCGTATGGAGATGGTCGACGCCGCCAAACGGATGGAATTCATGGAAGCCGCACGACTGCGCGACGAGGTGCTGAAACTCGAAGAATTGCTTAAATCAAAAAAAGGTGAATAACATGGACAGCCACCGCACTTCACCCCACCGCTACAACCTCACCGACTACCTTCCTACATCTGTCAAGGAGATGAAGGCTCTTGGCTGGGAATATGTCGATGTCGTCCTGTTCTCTGGCGATGCCTATGTCGACCACCCATCTTTTGGAGCTGCCGTCATCGGACGCACACTCCAGGCAGCCGGTTACAAAGTGGCAATCGTTCCGCAACCCAATTGGCAGGACGACCTCCGCGACTTCCGCAAATTCGGTGCGCCGCGACTGTTCTTCGGCATATCCGCCGGAGCCATGGACTCTATGGTCAATCACTACACCGCCGCACGCCGCCGCCGCAGTGATGACGCCTACACCCCTGGCGGACGACATGGCGCACGGCCCGACTACCCTACCATAGTCTACAGCGATATTTTGCGCAAGCTATATCCCGATACACCGATAGTGATTGGTAGCATCGAAGCATCTTTGCGTCGTCTATCTCACTACGACTACTGGCAGGATCGCCTGCGCCCCTCCATCCTTGCCGATACCGCTGCCGACCTCCTAATATATGGAATGGGCGAGAAAACCGTTGTGGAGATAGCCGGACGCCTGGAAGCCGGAGAAAATATCTCCGACATGACCGATGTCATGCAGACAGCCGTCATGCTTCCGGCTGAATCCATGCCGTCCGCGACCGATTCTCACAACATCATCCTGCATTCCTTCGAGGATTGTCTTGCCGACAAACGCCGCCAGTCCGAGAACTTCAAGCACATCGAGCAACAGAGCAACCGCTACGAAGGAGCCACCATCTGGCAACGCCATGGCGGTAAGGTAGTCAAGGTAAACCCCATGCTCCCCCCCATGACCACCGAGGAAATCGACCGCTCGTTTGACCTGCCGTACACGCGTCTGCCACATCCACGCTACAAAGGCAAAGTGATTCCGGCATACGAGATGATACGCCACTCTGTCAACATGCACCGTGGATGTTTCGGCGGCTGTGCATTCTGCACCATCTCGGCCCATCAAGGCAAGTTCATAGCTTCACGCAGCAAGGAATCTATTCTGCGCGAGGTCAGGCAAGTAACCCGCATGGAAGATTTCAAGGGCTATCTGAGTGACCTTGGGGGACCTTCAGCCAACATGTATGGTATGCACGGACACGACCTCTCCATCTGCAAGAAATGTATGCGCCCGTCATGCCTGCATCCCAAGCCTTGCCCCAACCTCAACACCGACCATACTCCCTTGCTTGATATATATCATGCTGTCGATGCCATTCCGGGCATAAAGAAATCCTTCATAGGAAGCGGCGTGCGATATGACCTCTCCATGCATCGCACTGGCAACCCCAAAGTCGATGCCGTCAACCGCCGCTACAACGAGGAGCTTATCGAGCATCACGTATCCGGACGTCTGAAAGTAGCACCTGAGCATACATGCCCGCACGTGCTCAACATCATGCGCAAACCCGACTTCAGCCTGTTCTACGACTTCAAGCGCATATTCGACCAGGTCAACACACGCACAGGTCTGAAGCAGCAGCTCATACCATACTTCATATCGAGCCATCCAGGATGTCGCGAGATTGACATGGCAGAGTTGGCAGCAGAGACCAAGCAGCTCAATATGCATCTCGAACAAGTACAGGACTTCACCCCCACGCCCATGACCGTGGCAACCGAGATATACTATTCCGGCGTACACCCCTACACCGGTGAGAAAATATTCACAGCCACGCGCCCCGAGGAAAAACTTGCCCAACGCAAATACTTCTTCTGGTACGACAAAACCTACCGGCAGGATATCATCGGCTCACTGCGCAGGCTTCACCGGCCCGACCTCATCGCCCGCTTGTTTCCGGCATACCGCGAGCAGCATACTTTCAATCGCAATACCGCACAGCCCCGTAACGCTGACGGATACAAAAAGGGTAAACGCTCCAAGCCACGAAAATAATTTGTAACTTTGTGTGCTACAATCACTATTAAATCAATACAACATGTCAGTTAAATTCAAATCAATCGTTATGATGACCTCGGCTCTTATGCTTGGTGCATGCTCGTCGTCGGAGCAATCCGGCAACGATGCCATCATCGACAAGCCCGATTTCACACCCGTCAACGGCAAATACGACATTGACGCTCTCGAAGCGTTGGGACGCGTAAGCGCACCCGTCGTATCTCCCGACAATAGCAAGATTCTCTATGGTGTGAGCTACGAAAGCGTCGAGCAGAACAAAAGTAATCTCGACCTTTATGTCATGAACATCGATGGCTCCGAAAACACCCGCATCACCCGCACTGCCGACAGCGAGAACGGTGCCGTGTGGATTGACGGAGGCAAGCGCATCGCATTTATGAATCCTGTCGACGGCAAACCGCAATTATGGGTCATGAACGCCGACGGGTCCGGCCGTAAAGCCGTGAGCAATGTCGAAGGCGGCATAGGTGGCTTCCTGTTCTCTCCCGATGAGAAACGCGTGGTGATGATTGGCTCCGTAAAATATAACCGCACCGCTCAGGACATCTACCCCGACCTCCCCAAAGCTACAGGCCGTGTCATCGACGACCTCATGTACAAGCATTGGGACGAATGGGTTACCGAAATACCTCATCCATTGGTGGGTGAATTCGACGGCTCTAATGTGACCGGTGTTACCGACATCATGCAGGACGAACCCTACGAAGCTCCTATGAAACCTTTCGGTGGTATCGAATCATTCGCCTGGTCGCCCGACGGCTCGAAACTAATCTATGTTTCGCGTAAGAAAACAGGTATGGACTATGCCCTCTCTACTAACTCCGACCTCTATCTCTATGATATCGAAACCAAAGAGACCAAGAACATCACCGAGGGTATGATGGGTTACGACACTAACCCCACATTCTCTCCCGACGGTAAATATGTGGCATGGCTCAGCATGGAACATGACGGATATGAATCCGACAAGAACCGCATATTCATCATGGACACCGCCACCGGTGAGAAAACCGACCTCACCACCGATTGGGACTACACCGCCGACGCCATTGCATGGAACCCCGACGGCAAATCCATCTACTTCATCGCACCCAAGGATGGTGTGACTCCGATATTCAGCGTAGCCCTGGCAGACAAAGCCATCAATGTGGTGGCAGATGGCACATACGATTACGCTTCGCTCGCACCGGCTGCCGACGGCACACTCATCACCATGCGCCATTCCATGCTCATGCCCAATGAGATTATAGCCGTCAACGGTTCCGATATCAAGCAGATATCAAATGTCAATACCGAACTGCTTGCCGCTCTGAAGATGCCTACTGTTGAAAAACGCATGGTTCCCACCACCGACGGCAAGGAAATGACCACTTGGGTGGTATATCCTCCTGAGTTCGACCCCAACAAAAAATACCCCGCGATACTCTATTGTCAGGGTGGACCCCAGCAGGCTGTAAGTCAGTTCTGGAGCTATCGTTGGAATCTTGCCCTAATGGCTGCCCAAGGCTACATCGTAATAGCCCCCAACCGTCGCGGTCTTCCCGGATTCGGCACCGAATGGAATGCCCAGATTTCCAAAGACTACGGAGGTCAGAATATGAAAGACTATTTCAGTGCCGTTGATGATATGAAAAAAGAATCCTACATCGATGCCGACCGTATAGGTGCTGTAGGCGCAAGCTATGGCGGATTCTCTGTTTACTGGCTCGCCGGACATCACGAAGGCCGTTTCGCCGCTTTCATAGCCCATGCAGGAATCTTCAATACCGAAACTCAATATCTCGAAACCGAAGAGATGTGGTTTGCCAACTGGGACATGGGTGGTGCTTACTGGGACAAGTCAAATGAAGCTGCGCAGCGCACATTTGCCACCTCACCCCACCGCTTCATCGACAAATGGGATACCCCCATCCTCATCACTCACGGCGAATACGATTTCCGAATCCTCGCATCACAAGGTATGATGGCTTTCAACGCCGCTCGTCTGCGTGGTGTACCCGCCGAAATGCTCATCTTCCCCGATGAAAACCACTGGATTCTGAAACCTCAGAACGCCATCATGTGGCAACGTGTATTCTTCCGTTGGCTTGATAAGTGGTTGAAACCGCAACCCGCCACCGAAGAAACCAAATAACTGTAACTTTTCAATATCGAAATAACAAGCATAAGGTCAATCAGTGGTACAACACCCCAATTGACCTTATGCTTATTTTCCACACAAACCGATGTCCAAGACTCAACTGAAAAAGGAACTGCTCGCCATGTCTGTACAACAGATTACCGATATGGTACTCGAATTATATTCCGCGCGACCTGAAGCCAAGGAGTACCTCGACTTTTTCATAAAGCCGGATATAGATGCAAAGCTTGAAAAAGCCCGCGGTCTGATTAAAAAAGAGATGAACCGCACATCACGCGGACGCAACCGCGCTCGCTCATCACGCATCCGTCGCTTCATAAAGGACATTTCATCGCTCAATCCAGGAGCCGAAGCTATATGCGAGATTATGACATTCGCTCTCGAAACGGCATGTGCCACCGGTTCTGAACAGTGGATTAAGGAGGTCACGCAACGCGCGTTCGCAAAATTGCTGCACGAAACCGTAACCACAGCCGACACTCATGGCATCCTCAACATCTACCTGCCACGAATCGAAAAAGCCATCGACTCGATGCGCACATCATGGTTCCACTCCAACGAATTCAAACTCCTCCTCAAAGACACTCTGCACTCCTCCATTCAATCACTATAAAACAACATCCTTTCATGAAATTACAAACACTCTCTGCCTTGATTCTGCTCTGTGCGAATATAGCGCATGGTGCAGTCATAAACATTTCATTTGACCATCAGCGACCTGACACACTGTTGGTCCGCTGTGTAGCCATAGCCGACCTTGCCACCGACCACACCTACCCTACCATCGACACGGTTGCCGTTACGTCACCAAAGATATCTCTGCCATACAAGATTACACAACCATACCGGTTCACAATATCTCCGATGTATCAGGACTACAACTCTGCGACTCTTTACATCGCACCTACAGATACAATTGACATAGCGGTCGAAAGACGCGATTTAAGTAAGGCCCGCATATCCGGTACTGATTTAATGAATAGCATCAATGCATATCGGCATACTGTATCCGATCTCAGCAATCGTATAACCGACAGTATAGCCGACAGTGGAGAATGGATCATGGCACAATACCGGTTCAATTACGATTACACCCTTGCCCATCGCAACGACCCGGTAGCTATAGAATCGTTAGGATGCATGCCGGTGGCTATGGCTGAATCTATAATCGACAGCATCGGATTGCAAGCACGCCAAAGCATACTCCAACCTATATACAGGCGCATAACATCCAACGTAGAGAAATTCCGTATGACTAAAGTAGCGCAACAAGCCACCTCGGTAGGCGCCACAGCACCCGACTTCACTCTTGCCGATGCCAACGGCAACCCCGTAAGCTTGTCACAGTTTCGCGGACAATGGGTACTTATCGATTTTTGGGGCACATGGTGCGGATGGTGCATCAAAGGATTTCCGGCACTGCGCGAGTTCCAATCACGCTATGCCGACAAATGCACGGTCATTGGAGTGGCATGCCACGATGCCAAAGACAGTTGGATGGGATTTATCAATGCCCACAGGCTTCCTTGGATAAATCTTTGGAACGACCCCGAATCACACGGGGACTCTAACGTAGAGCGAATCTATGGCTTGGAAAGTTATCCCACAAAACTGCTCATAGATCCTCAAGGTAAAATAATGCTCAAAGTCATAGGTGAGAATCCGGATTTCTACAACAAAGCTGAAACTATAATTGATTTCAATCTTTGAACTCATTTACACTTTTTATTTATTCACATTTTTGAGGATTTTTCGAGGCGATTTTTTCAATTGAAGAGGGAGCGTAGCGGGCTACGTGACCGATGAGATTGAAGAAAGCGACCGAAAAAGGCCAAAAAGGTGATTAAAAGATAGTCTTGCAGTTCTGTTTTTAACATTCGGTAAAAAGTTTAATTGAGTTCTTTAGTGGACGAAAGTATATATCCTTTCTTTTTCAGCGATGTAATGGTTACTGTTTTATCCGTAAGCAATTTTCTGATATAGGTAATCTGCACGTTCAAAGCCATGGAATTGGAATAGCTGGCATCGCCCCACACAGCATTTAGTATGGCATCGCGATTCACTAACTTCCCCATATTCTGCGCCAGAATCGACAATATTTCCGATTGCCTTACCGACAGCGAATGCGTATCACCCCGATAAGTCAGTGTTGATAGATTCGGACGGAATATTGTGTCACCAATCACATATTCTATCTCCTGACTTATTAAATCACTCTCAAACCTCTCATTGATTTTGGCTATAAGTTCCTCCGGATAAAACGGTTTAGGTATATAGTCATTACCCTTCAGCGAGAATCCGAACAGACGATCCACTTTGTCGGTACGGTCGGTAAGAAAGAATATCACCACTCTCCTGTCATTTTTACGGATGGCTTGAGCCACCTCAAATCCGTTCATCTCCGGCATGTTGATATCCAACAGCACCAGATCCGGATGTAAACTTTTGTACAGCTCAAATCCCATTTTACCATTGGACGCATAGGTGACATCATATCCTGCCGTCTCTATGAATCGTTTGAGCAGCATGGAGTTTTTCAAATCATCATCCACAAGTAATATTTTCTTACGGTTCATTGCGGCAGATTTATAATGAATGAAGTACCTTCCCCCAATACACTTTTTACTGCGATGCGGCCGCCATGAGCCTCTGTAAGAAGCTTCACGTATGTCAACCCAAGTCCTATTCCGGGTATCTCGGTAGCGGATGCCTTGCCGCGATAGAAACGCGTGAATATCTTTGACTGATCAGAATCCGGGATACCGAATCCCGTATCTGATACTATTATGCGCATATTTCCGTCACACTCTTCGGCTTCAATTTTTATATCTACCCTGTCGCCCGAATACTTTATCGCATTCTCTACGAGATTGTTTATTATGTTGAATACATGTGACCGGTCAGCAGCCACATCAATGTTCGCATCGACAAGGTTCTCAAACCTGATGGATTTATTGCTTGGGACAGAAGCCGACGATAACACATCGCCCACCAATCCATTCAGATTGAATTTAGATACATTCAGCGGTATTTGCTCAACATCGTTGAACGTAATGTCACGCAGCCGTGAAAAATATGCCGAAAGGCTGTCGAGAGCCGTCCGTGTTTCGGATATCAATTCCGCTTTCATCTCCTTGTCAGAAAGCATCTTTTCGTTTTCTATTCCTGACACACATATCTTCAAGGTCGATATCGGACGTTTCAACTCATGAATCATAGTGGTGATAAACATATTGCGCATCTTGTCAAGACGCGTCAATTTTACAATCGTTTTTATCTGCCACACAAGACATAATATTAGAAACAGCGAGAGAACGAGCGCCAAAGTAAGAGTCCAGCCCATTTCCCGTAATACCTCCGAAGATGGGATTTTACAATCAATCACCACCGACTTCTTTTCCAGTTCAGAATATGGACTTGTGATTATGAAATGAGGATTTATGATTGACTGATGAGGTGTCATGGTCGCATTCCATATCATACTGTCTGTTTCTATGAGTGTGATTGTTGCAACTATGTTTTCCTTACGTAGCAAGGAATCGATACCTCCGGCTGAAAATGGCGACTGTACCTCCAGCTCAAAGTTCCTCATCGCATTCCACGATGCTCCGTCCGATGGCGCACTGGTAGCGTCAAATGATGCCTTGATCTCATCTATATTCGCCAGACTGTCATTGACCAAAGTCGCGAGTCTGTCCATTTCATCTTTTGTTAATTTGCGGTCCTCTTTTATACCCAACAATTCCCGTCCATCGAAAACCTTCGATGATATGGTTGCGGTTCTTCTCTGCATCCCTGTCGAATCGATATCAGTATTTAAGTTATTGACCGTATGTATAGTCTTGATTTGTTTCTCTTTTGGAGATGACTGCAAACGCAATCTGTTATACTCCGCCAATGTCTTCTCAATGACCTCCTGCGCATGAATCTCATACTCTTGCAGTGAATATGATAATCGGGCATACAGCCAATACCATTCCAAGGAAAGCCATAATCGCTATTATCGAAAGGATATACAGTGTCTTTATCTTCTTTTCCATATCGCGAATTTACTTATAATCCGAGAAATAGAAATTTAATGACTCTGTAAAAATGGCAATAGTAATAATTTAGTAATAATTCCATAATATTTGAGTAAGGATTTTTTTCGTCTGCGCAGCATTGTGGCAAGTAACTTTGCCGCATCAACCCGAAAATACAACTGCAATGAAAAAGACTTTTATCATCATGTTTGTTATGGCTATCATAGCCATGGCTGCTACAGGAAAAACTCTCCGTAGAAAACTGAGCATTTATAGAACCAATGTGTGACTGGAGTTCAGACGTGTGCTCTTCCGATCTCCGAAACCGAAACGCTCGCCATCGGTACAATGGAATTCGTTTACGATTACAAATGGTGTGTGGACACAACCGGGCAACTTGATAATATTGATAATAGTTATGAACGTGACCAGATGTTACTTCAGATTGCATCCAATGGCTTATCCAAGTTTTCCAGTTATAAGAATCTTTCCGTTGACTCGCTTTTAATGAGAAGCACTCAGGAACAAATCGCAGCAGCCGCTATGGACGGCAAGCTATCGAGAGGAGAATTCATGACTATCTACAAGAACTATCCCGATGGTAAATTGACACACACGGAAAAAATATGCGATGACTGGTTCAGATATGACGAGGAGATGCCACAGTTCAATTGGGAGCTTTCCGACAGCACTGCAACGATTCTCGGTTACGAATGCCGGAGTGCCGTTTGCGACTTCCGTGGACGTAAATGGACGGTATTTTACTGCGAGGATATCCCTATCATGGATGGACCATGGAAACTATACGGTCTCCCGGGACTTATCATGAGGGCGCATGACGAAAAATGTCACTACTCATTTGAATGCATAGGCATAAAATCAACTTCTGATCGTCCTATCACAATATATAAAGTGCCCTTCAACACCACATCGAGAGCAAAATACTATGATACCAAACATCGTTACGACGTGAACCCATACGCTTACTATGAAGCCACAGGGGGAGGTACCATCACCGTTACCGACGAGTCAGGCAATGCTGTGTTGGACGCATACGACCCCATAGAACTACCTTTTGACTACATCGAACGTGATTGGAAAAAATGATACGATACAGCCTTTTCATACTTGGTATTCTTCTCGGACCGTTGTCGGCAATGGCAACGGTCCCGGAAGAAGTACATGGCAATATCACCGACTCCCGCACCAACGAGCCCATATACGGAGCCGTGATACAAGCCATAGATTATAACGGCAAAGTCACAGCATTCACATCATCTGCCCACAAAGGCTCATTCTCCTTGCGACTCAACGCATCAGTCGATTCCATTTCATTCCGTTGCATTGGCTATGAATCGATTAAACTACCGGTTACATATAATTTCAGCGAAGGAGTGAAGATGACACCAAAAGACACCCGTTTAAATGATGTAATCGTCCAAGCCCCTGATATATACGCCAAAGGTGACACACTTGTATTCAATGTCGGCAGATATGCCAATGCAAAGGATAACGCAATTATTGACGTTATAAAACGTTTGCCGGGAATAAAGGTGGAGGATGACGGAACCATTAAGTACCAAGGTAAACCGATTAACAAGTTCTATATCGACGGTAACGATTTCTTAGGAGGGCAATACGGACTGGCTACCGAAAATATATCGCATAAAGATGTGAAATCGGTGGAGGTAATGGAAAATCATCAACCGGTAAAAGCTCTTGAAGGGATAGAATTTCCGGAAGAGGCCGGCATAAACCTGAAGCTTAAGGAGGACGCCCGTAGCCGATGGGTAGGCATAGCGAAAGCTTCGACAGGAGCGGAGCCACTACTGTATGACGGTTCACTCTATGCCATGCGTATAGCTCCTAAGTTACAGAACATGATAACATTGCGCGGTGGAAACACCGGTTGGAACCCTGCTTCGCAGATTTCGGAACATGACTTTAATGACATGTTCTCCTCGGATTATTCCGAGTCTATCTGGCCTGAATACATATCCGCCGATATAATATCATCACCGTTGAATGAGCGGCGTACCCGCGACAATCTTTCGTGGATAGCCAATGCAATATCGGCATGGAAGCGTGGCGACACATCCATGCGATTGAAATTAAATTATGTAGGAGACCGACTTGATTATAATTCGGGAATTGTGACCGACTATTTCAGCCAGTCAATCCCCGATTTCATACAACGGAACAGTCTCAGGACACGCACTCATGACATATCCGCTCAATTCAATTCTGAGATAAACAATCGCGAATACTTCCTGAAGGACAAATTTACTGTCGATGCCGTGTGGGATAACTCACATTCTTTCATCACCGGTTCTTCAAATCTGTCACAGGATGTGACACGACGCGACATATCTGCCACCAATGATTTGAAACTCGTAAAACGCAATGACAAACAGCTCTTTGAATTAATTTCAAGGAACTCGTTCCATCACTCCCCGAACAGGCTTGCCATTTCAAAAGAGTACAATTACACCCAAAGTATGGGCATTACGGATTTCAGAAGCACAACCGAGAGTAAGTTTGGAAAATTATCACGTTTTTGGAAATTCTATATCAGTGGCGGCATAGACATCAACTATCACCGTATGAAAACTAACCTCTCGGGTATGGGCATGCTGGACAATTCGGAAACATACAATGCTTTTCTCTCCAATATATATGCCACTCCACAGCTCGATTACGAACGTAGCAACTGGCGCGTGACCATGAGAGTTCCGGTAAAATGGCTGTATCACAGACTTAACGGACAACACAATTATATTAATCTCATGCCACAGTTATCAGTCAGAAAGAAAACATCGGCAAAATCCGAATTCTCGTGCGCATTGGCATATAGTTTGTCTTCGCCACAGGCTTATATGAACATCTCGGCTCCGATACTTGCCGACTACCGTAATCTTTTCATCGGTGAGAGTTCCGATAAATACACCCGACACGTTTCAGCCACATTGTCATATAGATACCGAAATCCCCTCAATGCATTATTTGTCAATGCGTCGGCGGCATATAATCATAGCCGGTCATCCGTCATGTCCAATCAACTGTTTGTGGAAAATCTTGTTATATCAACCTACGCCGAAAAGGTGTACAATACTAATTCGTGGACTCTCAATGCCGGCATCAGCAAAGGCATTGGACACAGCAAAATGGTTGTGGGAATTGATGTCAACGCAGCATCCACTACAGCATCGTCCATGCGCAACAACGTGGTAAGTCCTTACCAACAATACACCGCCGGAGTAAAACCCTACTTTAAGGGGAATATTGTTCGATGGCTCTCATTAAATTACGAAGCTGGATACAGCGTCTCGCATTGGAAGGTCGATAAGGTTTCAAATTCCCACCATTCGTTGAACCAGAATATTTTTGCCACGTTTATGCCACATGACCGGGTGCAGCTGACTCTCGGATGCGAACATTTTATGACCCGATTTCCAGAAGGTAATACCAAACACCTGTTACTGTTCGATGCATCAGCAGTATGGCATGCCAATTCCAAAATCCGGCTATCACTGACTGCCAATAATTTACTTAACAAACGGCAATACAGCTACATAACATACGGAACCCTCTCCCGTTCCGAACATACGTTTCAGATACGCTCACGAGATATAATTATAGCTATGCAATATCGATTTTAAAATAATACCGGACCGTAATTTTAAATTACGGTCCGGTACTGTTACTTGATATGCTGTTAATTACCGTATGTGAGAATCGTAAAGTAACGCAAACCGTCGCCGGCATTCATAGGAGTGTATTCAAGTGTTATATAATCACCATTATACCCAAACCATCTTGCCGATACCGAAACGCCGTTGCGGAGCGTCTCAACAGGGGTGCCATAACTATTTACCAACCGGGAATACACCTGATTATAAGCCGAAGTATAGTTCCCTAATGTAGAATAGTAAAATTGCGAACGTTGCAATCCTCCATTGCCATAATACAGCGTGGCATCCGGCCAATAAAAACCTTGTTCACTCACATTACGGAGATATACCTGATCCGTATCATAACCATCGACCACATATCCACCATTACGCAGCGAATTAAGCGACAGATCCAATGCTATACCAAATGACAACCCTAAGAAACCGCTCAACAATGGAGTGCGATATACAGGTCGCCAGTTGCGGGGCGGTACAGGACGTACCCACGGACGATGCACCGGACGACCGGGACGCATAGGCGGTTTCATGTGATGAGGTCTGTTGGGTATAGGTTTGTGTACAGGTCTATTAGGCATAGGAGCTACACCGGCACCGGGACGTGTGGGCGGACGATGTCCAGGAGACATTCCGGGACGGGTACCATTATTACCCCCTGCTCCGGGACGAACACCATTATGATTGCCGTTTCCTCCATTAGCTCCGGGACGTAAGCCCCCATTGCCCGGGCGGTGATTTTCTGCTCCCGGACGCATATTGCCGTTACCGGGACGGTGTCCACTATTGCCGTTATTCACTCCGTTACCACCATGGGATGGTTTATCTGCTCCGGGACGCATATTTTGCCCTCCACCGGGACGTATATTACCTGAATTATGGTTATGGCTTCCGGAACTTCCCGGACGTACTCCGGAATTCTTTCTATCATCTCCCCGGCCCGGACGCGAACCCGATACTGAGTGTGTCGATGACTGACGCTCTGAATGTCCACTCTTATGGTTACGTGCATCAACATCAACCGTAAATATCATAGCACCTGCCACAAGCAACAGTCCGCTCAACAATATCCGTTTCATACCATACATGTTTTAATCGTGAATTTAATCAATAGACACTCGGTCCGGCTAAAAGTTTAGTCCGGCATCGCAAAATTCGTAATTTTATCCGATTACGCATCCAATCATTACAATAAAAACATATATATCATCCAAATTAAGTTTTTTTATTTGCGCCTAAGACTTGTATATATTAACTTTGCATGGGGTAAAGGTAACACATCTTATCCCAGACACATAGTCAAGCCATAAAACACCACCTTAACGACAATATGTTATGAAACAGTTAGACAGACTTTTAGCAGAAAAGCTTCTTAAAATCAGCGCAATAAAGCTTCAACCCGAACACCCTTTCACATGGGCATCGGGATGGAACTCCCCCATATATACCGATAACCGCAAGACTTTGTCGTACCCTGAAGTACGCAGTTTCATCAAGGTGGAAATGTGCCGGTTGATTATGGAATCATTTGAAACGCCCGATGCTATTGCCGGTGTGGCAACAGGAGCCATCGCAATGGGTGCTTTAGTATCAGACACCATGGGTCTACCTTACGTATATGTACGCTCCACTCCCAAGGATCACGGATTGGAAAACCTCATCGAAGGCAACCTCAAGCCGGGTCAGAAAGTAGTGGTTATCGAAGATTTAATATCTACCGGAGGTAGCAGCCTTAAAGCTGTGGAAGCTATACGCGCAGCCGGATGTGAAGTCGTGGGCATGGCAGCAATTTTCACCTACGATTTCCCTATTGCCGTAAAACGTTTCAAAGATGCCGGAGTCAATATATGCACCCTCAGCAACTACAACTCCATGTTGGAAGCTGCTCTTGAATCGGAATATATACACGCCGATGATTTGGAAACCCTCAAGGAATGGCGTCGTGACCCCGCCAATTGGACCCCCTCTACCAATCGCTAAAGAAATCGGACTATCACAATTAAACCATGGCAAAGTATTCGAGCAAACCGGTAACGGTGAACCATCCTATACAAGACATTTACGATAAGGTAAGTAATCTCGGCGCATTCCAACAACGTCTTGAAACCCTCCCGCAGGAAGCAAAGGATAAGTTAGGTGACGTACGTTTCACCAACGACAGCATAATCATAAACGCACCTGCGGTGGGAGAAATAAAATTCAACGTCGTTGAACGCATAAGTCCGTCATTGGTACGGCTTAGCGCCGAGAACTCCCCCGTTCCGTTCGGTATAGCCATTAATCTTTCCGAACATTCAGTAGGAGCTACCACTGTCGGAGCCGACATTGACGTCGAGATACCAATGATGCTCCGCCCATTGATAGGTGGACGTATGCAGGAAGCTGCCGACAAATTCGGCGAAATGTTCGCTACGTTCTTCGGCAACTGAGCTTAACAGTCAGACATGCGTTTACGTCACGCTATATTATCGATATTGGCATTTGTCACCCTTACAGGATGTGATTCCGTGGACGATGACCGTATTCCGCCATATCCGGTGAGTTTGACCTTTGAAAACATCGGAAACTGGGAATTATACGGAATTTCAGGAGCCGGTCAATACCGTAGTTTCATATACACCAACACCGAGCGCATTCCGGCTGACTATCCATTTAAAGGATTGGACCGTACCGGATTTGGAGGTCTATTGCTGATATGCGATCCAAATGGCGAATACCTTGCCTATGACCTTGCATGTCCGGTAGAGGTTAAAAATGATATACGCATATACGTTGACTCCGACAATTCCCTTGCAGGAATTGCCAAATGTCCTAAATGCCAAAGCACATATAACCTATTCAGCTATGGGGCTCCAGCATCAGGCGAAGCACTGAAAAAGAAATACGGATTACAGCGTTATCATGTCAGCGTTGGCAGTTCCACTCCACCCTACGCCGTAGTCACCCGTTGAAAAAAGCGAATTAAAAACGCGCATCCGGTATTGCATAATAGGAAACTTAATGCTAACTTTGCATCGCCTTTTAACGCCACACAGACTTAAAAAGCTGCTCGAATGGTGGAATGGTAGACACGAAGGACTTAAAATCCTTTGGCCATAGCGGCTGTGCGGGTTCAAGTCCCGCTTCGAGTACAAAACACGGACTCCCTGAGTTTACGGTATGTAAGCATCAGGGAGTCCGTTTTATGATTTATTACCGGGATTACAGGTAGTATTGTTTCAGGACGTTCATGCGGTCATCAACTTCAAATACCCATGGTCGTCCGGTGGGTATTTCTACCGACATAATCTCTTCAGCCGTGAGATGCTGGAGCATCATGGCAAGTCCGCGAAGACTATTGCCGTGAGCCGCCACAAGCACCGTATCGTGCGCCTGCAATGCAGGAACTATACGTTCCTCCCAACAACACCGCACTCGCGCAATGGTATCTTGTAGCGATTCCGACAATGGTAATTCATCGTTAGTTAGAGATGCATACCTCAAATCATTCCCGGGATAACGCTCGTCATCAGGCGTCAATAGCGGCGGAAGCACATCGAAGCTGCGCCGCCACATACGCACCTGCTCCTCTCCATATTTAACAGCCGTATCAGCCTTGTTCAAACCCTGCAAGGCTCCGTAATGACGTTCATTCAGATGCCAGTCCTTCAACACAGGAACCCAATCAAGCTCCATCTCTTCGGCTGCAATCTGCAATGTGTGTATAGCCCGGCGTAAATATGACGTAAAATAATATTCGGGAATCAGACCGGCATCCTTAATCAACCGTCCGGCACGACGGGCTTCTTCTCGCCCCTGCTCAGAAAGTTCCACATCGGTCCAGCCGGTGAATCTGTTTTCCAGATTCCACAGGCTCTGACCGTGCCGTAAAAGGATTATCCGTTTCATGATTTTTAGTTACAATCGTATCAGCGTTGTGCCATTACAGGAGCCGTAGCCATTTGCTGATAAGCAAACACACCCGCTTGCGACAGTTCAACAGTGGTGTATCCTCCATCCACAGTAGGCATCTTCACATGAGTGTCGTCCACAAAAGAAAGAAGCTCATAAGTATTTCCATCGGCAGTCACACTCCAAGAGCGGTCTTCCTCATCAAAATCAAGGCGAACCACCGAGCCGTCGTTCTCACTTGTGATTGTATAACCCTTGCCATCACAATCCACAAGGTAACGGCCGTCCTTACCGTCGATCACGCTACGTCCCTGTGCCACAGGATTAGAACCGCTCCAAAATTCTATGGAGTTAAGCACCAATACGTCGGCAAGAAGCGACACCTCATATACAGGAAGAATCCAGAATGCGAAGAACACCAATTCGTTAACGAACTTGTTTCCGACTTGCTTATTCCAGCTCAATAGCTTATTGGATAATGAAAAACTTCCGATACAAGATGTGGTCAACATCGAACAGCTCAACAACAAGGCCATCGCCACTGTAAAATACTTCTTTTTCATTTCAATCTGGTTATGATTAATAGTTTTATACCAATGTTATATTCTGATAACGGAAAAATCGCTAAAATTGTTGTAGCAACATAAAATCAAAGTGGCACTTGTCTTTTTGCCTTATCGTAGCAAGCATATACGGTTTTCACATAATCGTAGGTCTGACGACCTCGAAAATAGCCATATTTGCATACCGGGTCATTATAATACTCCGGTTTGGATTTGAGCAGCAACACATCGGAAACCACCCCATCCCACACCTGTGAATCATACCCCAGCTTATCTGCGAGCGCTATAGCATCCAATATATGAGCCAATCCGGAATTATACGCCGCTATAACAAACTTCTTTCTCTCCTCGGCGTTTGTCACATATCTTGCCAACGAACGGTCAAGCGAACGGATCACCTTTGCCGCAGTAGACACACTTGCCTCATTACCCACCATCTCTTCCAACGATAATCCGTAGGCACGTGCCGTTGCTGGCATCAATTGCATCATACCTCGCGCACCCGCCCACGACACTTGTGTGGAATCATAACGGCTTTCAGCAAACCCCATGGAAGATAACAAACGCCAATCCCAACCGATTGATGCGGCATGACGCCGGAACAACCCGTCGAATGGCGACATTCTACCTTTGGAAAAATCTATAGTATATACACCTGGCGTAACCTTGCTCATCTCATAATACCGCTTAAGCAACGCTGCCTGAGCCTGACGGGGCTTAGCTTGATGCGACCACGCGTTGATAGTATCGGCAAGCCAACTGTTTTCGGGCGCGACACCCCATGCTGAACGCTGCGCAAAACTGATGTCCAGTGTGATGTCAAGATCATTGTAATATGTCTTGTTCAAACGGGCTATATCACTATCTACAACCGTTAGAGGTATTTCGCCCGCCGAGACCATGGCTATCAGGTCCTCGGTAATAAGCGTATCGCGGTTTATCGGCTTTATCACAATACCCCCACCGAGTTCATCATTAAGATTCAACAATCGGTGATGATATTTGGAATTTTCCTCAACGTATACCTCCTTACCTACCAATTGTGTCACATCGGTTATACGCTCAGCAGTCGATTTTTTTGGCTGAACAAGCACTTGACTCGTCACATTCTCTATACCGCATGGGAGTACATGCTCGAGATATTCAGCCGTCACAGGCACCTCATAGGCTATCAAATCTATCAGACCGGAATCAAGCATCTGTACTACCCCGGCAAGGCTTGATGCAACCTCAAGTTTTATGGCAATACCTTTGTCGGCAGCAAACCGCGACACAAGGTCATAATCGTAGCCCATCTCCGTTTCGCGATATATGAAGAACGAAGTCGGACTATATAGCGTCCCCACTCGCAGAGTGTCGGGTAAAGGACGTAATGTATCGGCCGTGCTAACCGAATCGGAATCTACGGAAGCACGGCCGCCACAGCCCGACATCGCACCCCAGAGGGTACATGCGAGCAATACGGGAAATATCAACAATCTACGCACAGGCAGATTTTATTAATATTCAAAAACGCCTTTTTCGCTACTTATGGTCAAGCGGTTGGCAGGAGCATCCTCTACACGGCCCACAATACGAGCCTCGATACCGAAGCTTTCAGATATCTCTATCACACGCTGTGCATATTCGGCAGGAAGATATATTTCCATGCGGTGACCCATATTAAACACTTTGTACATTTCAGCCCAGTCAGTTCCCGACTGCTTCTGAATCAAATCAAACAGCGGAGGTACCGGGAAGAGATTGTCCTTGATTACATGCTTGTTCTCAACAAAGTGCATTACTTTAGTCTGGGCACCACCGGAGCAGTGTACCATTCCATGTATCTCATGACGCATCTCATCAAGCAGTCGTTTGATTACCGGAGCGTATGTGCGTGTGGGAGACAAGACAAGTTTACCGGCATCTAAAGGCGTACCCTCTACAGCCGCTGTCAATTCCATTCCGCCGGAATATACCAATTCCTGCGGCACGGCACCATCGAAACTCTCAGGGTATTTTTCTGCAAGATACTTGGCAAAGACATCATGGCGCGCCGAGGTAAGACCATTGCTTCCCATACCACCATTGTACTCGGTTTCGTATGTAGCCTTGCCCGACGATGACAGCCCCACTATCACATCTCCGGCTGCGATATTGGCATTATTTATCACATCGGCACGTTTCATGCGGCAGGTAACCGTACTGTCCACGATTATCGTACGTACGAGATCGCCCACATCGGCAGTCTCACCTCCGGTACTGTAAGCGTTCACACCCAGATTTCTCAATGAAGCCAACAGTTCCTCCGTACCATTTATAATTGCCGAAATAACCTCACCGGGGATTAACAATTTATTTCTGCCTATTGTGGAACTTACAAGAATGTTATCCGTAGCTCCTACACAAAGCAGGTCATCGATGTTCATTATCAAGGCATCCTGAGCGATACCTTTCCACACACTCAAATCACCGGTTTCGCGCCAGTATATGTATGCCAACGATGACTTGGTACCGGCTCCGTCGGCATGCATTATATTGCAATACTCGGAATCGCCACCGAGTATATCAGGTATAATCTTACAAAAAGCCTTAGGATACAAACCCTTATCGACATTCTTAATGGCATTGTGCACATCCTCTTTCGAGGCGGACACCCCACGCATATTATATCTTTGGTCACTCATAGCACTTATTAATATATTATTGGATAATGTTGGATGTTAATATTTAATATTCAGAATAATATCTCCCATACGGTAAGATACACCATAACAAATGGTGTCACGAATAAAAGAGAATCTATACGGTCAAGCATACCTCCGTGACCCGGCATTATATTGCCGCTATCCTTCACACCGGCTGCACGCTTTATCATAGACTCAAACAAATCGCCCCATGTCGATGCCACACTCACGACCAAACCAAGCAATGCCATCGGCAACACATTTCCATAATGGAAATATTCCGGAAACGCATAAAACGATACAATGCCAGCAGCTACGCAGAACACCATACCGCCCCAAAAACCTTCCCATGATTTTTTAGGTGACAACCGTGGGAACAGACGATGCTTACCTATAGCTGAACCGACAAGAAACGCGCCTGTGTCATTGAGCCATATCATCACAAATATCAGAAGCATCATTGCGGCTCCGTCCACCTTGCCGGCACCATATAGCCCCACAGCCAAGGCTAAAGGGAATGCCACATACACTACCGACATTACAGAACATGCAATATCCCGTACCGGATTTTCATCATGCGAATAAAGCTGCATAACCATCCGCACCAAAAACAATACGGACATAACCGACAACGTAACATAGGTCAACGAAGAACCAGCCACAAACAATGCCACCGATACAGGTGCGCAAAGCCCCATCACCAAATCTACCGTTGTATTCCAGTTACTCATACCGGACGCCGCTTTGGTCATGCGCAGGAACTCCATCATACCCAATATGGCAAATATGCAACATACCACCGGGAATCCCCATGCACCACCGAAAAGGATACTGCACACTATCAGTGCCACATACACTGCGCCTGACAGCGAACGTACTATTATATTTTTCATCGCTTAATAAACGGACAGCGCTGCCAAGAATACCCGCAGGTTCCCGGCAGCACTGCCATAATTGTTTATTTAGTTATCAACTAATTCAATGTTTAGAGATTTTCAATCATCTTCACCACAGCTTCGTCATCGGGACGTATTTCAAGATACTTTTCGAAATATTCCTTTGCCTTAGCCTTGTCAACATCAGTATAATAAACACCGAGAAGGTAATCGGCAGCAGCATAATATGAGCTACGTTTTTCCTTATTGGCTGGATCGGCATCGAAGCAACGAATCATGTCCTCATAAGCGGTAGCCATCTGTGCATCCGGCTTATCATTATTCTTAGTCAGGAACAACTGGCCTTTGGTGTAGAACAACAATCCATTGTCAGGCACCTTTTCAATAGCCATATCTATATATTTGAGACCCTCATCGCAAGCTGCGATACGTTCGGGTGTTTCCTTTTCAAACGTACGTGCAAATGATGCATAGCGGCGGGCCATGCTGAAGAGGTCATTTACCGAACCATTGCCCATATCAAGGTATTTCTTAAGAATCTCCACAGCCTTGGCTTCTTCACCGGCGCGGTCATATACGGCGCTCAACTTCGGAAGCAACTCAGGCTTATCGGGATTGAGTTCGATAGCTTTTTCATATATAGCCACAGCCTCGGGAGCACGCTTGGCATTGCTGAGAGCGTCACCATAGAAGGTATAGTCGGCAGCTGTCAACTGCGCGTTGGGATAATTGAACAGTTTCTCACCGTTGACTACTGCAAGTGAATCATTACCGAGCGCAGTGTAGTCCAACATCAAGATTCGGTACATAGGATACACAGTGGCATCTTCCGAAAGAATCTTATTTGCCCACTCGATAGACTTGTCATACTCCTTAGCTGAATAAAGCAGACCGGCATAACGCTGCTCGTCCTTACGGAAGTGGTTGGGATTCTCTACGTATTTTTCATACATCTTCCATGCGCTACCCATCTGATTGTTGTCGTAGTACTTTTCAGCAAGTTCGCGTTGAGCAAGCGCGGAATTAGGTGCGCGGTCATAGAACTCTTTCAGCTTCTCTATAGTATAGCTGGGGTTCACGTGGAAGAATGTATTGGCATACTTCACATAAGCCTCACGGTTTACGATATCCTTCGCCTGATCCTGAGTGATAGCCATCTCGTACAGACCGGCAGCTTCACCGGGATCTTCCTTTGCTACCATATCACCTTGAAGTACATACACTGAAGCTTCTTCATTCTTGGAATCCTTGAGAGCTTTAGCTATATTCTTGTCAATCTCCTTCTTGTAAGCTACAGGATCAACATTAAAATATGCGCGTGCTACACCTACCAGAAGAGAGGGATCCTTCTTATTGGTGTTGATAGCTGTCTTAAAATAATTTTCAGCCTCCGACTTGTTGCCTGAACGCAATGCCACCTCTCCAAGACCGATATAGTTATCGGCATAAGTAGGATTCAGCTGTACGCCTTTTTCAAAATTGGCCTTTGCCTGAGCCACATTACCTTCAGCGAAATCAATACATCCGAGATAGAAGTGCGATACCGCCTTATCAGTAGCCGCATCATTCAGCGTATTGTTCAAAATCACTTTAGCTACATCAAGACGTCCGGCATTGAAATTATCAACGCCATCCTGATATCCGCCTTGTGCTCCAGCCACCAAAGAGGCGCCTAAACAGAGCGAAAACAAAAATCTTAATTTCATGGATTTTGGTTTATTAGTTGGTTTGTATTTTTTATTTAGATTATTGTAAATGTTATAAGTTTAATTCACATTGACCATACGGGGATGTATGACCCGTGGCAGAATACCGGTCATCTGCATGATTTTCTGACCTTTGAACCCGGTAACGAATGAATAGAATCCGTGCGATATGCTGCCATTGACACCGGTTGATATCATATATATCTGACGATATAGAGGGTACTCACCGGTGTATATGTAATATTGATATGGCTTATAAGCAGTCACCTGATTGTCGGCACGCACTTTCAGCACCTTTATCTTCGAATTGAATGTAAGCTCGGTGCTGTCATTGCGTTCCACAGCTTCGGCCATCTCCTGACGGTTCATTTCGCGGCCTTTCATATCATCGGTAATCCAGCTAACGCCTATCACACCGATAGCGTTTTTATTGGCGGCAACAGCATCGAATACATCCGACGGACTCTTCTGCGCATAAACATTTTGTCCGAACTCTCCGCCATTCAGCAACGAATCGCGCATATAATGTACTGTCGAGGAGCCTTGATGGTCAAACACCACTGAGATATCACCGAGACCATTCTTATTCGGAACCACCTCATCCCACTTCGTAAGTTTACCGGTAAGAATCTCTACAAGTTCCTTCTTATCGATAATCTCCATAGGATTGTCGGGATTAACAATCAAGGCTATTGCATCAACGGCAATCTGTGTCTGATGCACCATCTTCTTTTGTCCCTTGAGGTAATCCACCTCCTTTTGAGTAAGCGGGCGCGTTGTTATTGCCATCTTAGTGCTGAAATTTAGCAATGAATCTATCGCCGCATGCTCATCAACATAATAAGGCATTATGCTCGCTTCGGGATAAATGTATTCAAACACATCTATCTCTTGCGACAGAATATTCTCAAACGACGCATCGCAAGCTATGGTAGCGATACCCGATGTCTGCGTGCTTTCCACCTTTTTACCGCACGATGCAGCAATAGAAGCCATCAAGGCACAAAGGCATAAAGCCGATAATATCTTATTATTTTTCATCGTTTAAACTATCAATAACGAGTGGTAATATCCGGATCTATACCCTTGAACTGCCTATAGGCACGCCATATTCCATATACTATGAATAGTATACCGCCCGCCCAACGGAGCCAGGTCCACGAACCGATGATAGGATTAAAGAATCCAAACAGGAATAGCAATCCTACTCCTATATACACTATTATCATCACTACACCAAATATGTTTCTCATCACCTGCGGTGTTTTCGATGTGCGGTTATCGTTATCCATAACTTTTCTTTTTTAAGTTTCACAATCCATTTATCACAAGCAGTGGCATTTATGGCAGGCATACCACCAAATACACCAATGCTTTCCATTTTAACGTTTCCAACGGATTAAAGTTCGGCATACGACACCGCTAACCATAAACGGGAGCATCGCATACCCAACAGAATCTCGCTCACGCAAGGATTGCGGAGGTAAAGTTAACTAAAATAGTTAACATTTCAACATCATGTCTACATATTAAATTCTATTAACACCGCTCAATTCCTTTTTTAGCTAATTTTGTAGTAAACATCATCGGTTGTTACTCTACAACAGAAAAGCCACCATATATTTATATAATCTATGACACCACCCCTCGCCGAGCGCATGCGCCCGAAAAACATAGACGAGTACATAGGCCAGACCCACCTTGTGGGACCGGGAGCCATATTGCGCAGAATGATTGAATCAGGCAACATAGCGTCATTCATCCTTTGGGGTCCTCCTGGAGTAGGTAAAACCACTTTGGCAAAGATAATAGCCAACACCACAAAGGCTCCGTTCTATACGCTTAGTGCTGTGCACTCCGGAGTAAAAGATGTGCGAGAGGTACTTGACCGATGCCGTGCCAATGCCAACAGCATGTTCACTGGACACCGCCCCATACTGTTCATTGACGAAATCCACCGATTCAACAAATCACAGCAGGACAGCCTGCTTGCAGCCGTGGAAAACGGCACCGTGACTCTCATCGGAGCCACCACTGAAAACCCATCGTTTGAAGTGATACGCCCGTTATTGTCACGTGCGCAAGTATATACGCTGAAACCTCTTGACGACAATGAACTCAATCATCTGTTCAATCATGCCATAACCACCGACCCTATATTGTCAAGCCATGGAGTGGATGTTGAAAGCACCTCTGCCCTATTCAGATTCGCCGGTGGTGATGCCCGCAAACTGCTAAACATACTCGATCTTCTTGAGCAAGCCACACCTCAAGGCGCCCCTATAGTGCTTACCGACGAACTTGTGACATCAAGCCTGCAAAAGAATCCGGCTGCCTACGACAAAAACGGAGAAATGCATTACGACATAATATCGGCATTCATCAAATCTCTTCGTGGCAGCGACCCTGATGCAGCCATATATTGGCTCGCTCGCATGATTGAAGGCGGAGAGGAACCTGAATTCATAGGTCGCCGCATGATAATATTCGCATCTGAGGATATAGGTCTCGCCAACCCTAACGCTCTTCTTCTCGCCAATGCCACATTTGATGTAATACACAAAGTTGGATGGCCAGAAGCACGCATACCGCTTGCTCAATGTACCATATATCTTGCCACGTCAGCAAAAAGCAACTCGGCATACAACGCCATCAATTCGGCACTTGAACTCGTTCGCTCCACCGGCAACCAACCGGTACCACTGCACCTGCGTAACGCTCCTACAAAACTCATGGAAGATATGGGCTACGGACACAATTACATGTACCCGCATCTATATCCGGGCAACTTCGTAAAGCAACAATATTTCCCAGACACACTCGGTCACCCCACTTTTTGGCAACCATGCAGCAATCCTGCCGAGGACCGCGCCGCACGATTGCAATGGGAACGATGGAACTCTGAGGATTCCATCGAAAAAAAGCAATAAAAAACACACTCTCGTGTGTCACAAAATCCGGAATACTCCGTCATAATTAATGTAACGTATTCCGGAAAGCCCGCACAATACCCATGACCCACGAACAGTTCAAACGCGACATACTCCCAATGCACGAGTCCATGTACCGGATTGCCTATACAGCCACCCGGAGCCAAGAGGATGCCGCTGATATCGTTCAGGACACATTCGTGAAATTGTGGCAAAACCGCCATCGGCTTAAATCGGTCGATAACCTGCAAGCTTATTGCCATACCGCACTGCGGCATCAATGCATCACGCACATCCGCACAAAGCGCGCGTCCGATCCTATTGACAACATCGAGATACAACACCTTGAAGCGAAAGCCCAATATCCCGACAGAATCGAACATCGCGATACTATCCATTTGCTCCAACGCATAATATCCCTCCTCCCCGACCGCCAACGCGAAATCATATCCCTGAGCACTTTTTCAGGATTCAGCAATGAAGAAATAGCTCAAGCTACCGGACTTTCCGATGCCAACGTACGCGCTATCCTGTCACGCACACGTCGCCGAATCAAAGAACTCTTCTCTAAAAATTTATAAATATCACATGAACCCCAAACCTGAAATATCACCTATACGGAAGCTATTGGACAGCTATTACGACGGCACCGCCACACCGATACAAATCGATGAGCTGTCACGACTATTAGCGTCAACGCCATCATTGCCCCCCGAACTGGAGATAGAACGAGACATTTTCAACGCAATCGCCGGCATCGCATCCGACAGCATACCGGTTCCTCCCGAGCTTTCCATCCGTTTAGAAAACTCCATCAATACCCGCCATAAGAAACACCACCGACACATACTTTGGGTTCGGGCAACATCAATAGTCGCAGCCATAGCCGTAGTATGCTCCGTGGGACTAAAGACCTTCAACCCTCACAACACTCCGGCTCCCACGTTTGGAGTACCTGTTGAAATGCTCAGTCAGCGACCGACCGATAATCCCATCATTGCATCAATAGAACCGACTGACGTCCCGGCAACATTAAAACAAGCACCGGTCAAGCGGACAAAACCCGGCAGCAAGACTCGAAAGAGCAACGCCACAACATACCGCGATGAAAGCAAAATCATATTGGTAACCGATACCATAGAAGCCACATATTACGCAGAACAATCACTGCAACTGCTCGCCATGAATATAATCCATGCCGAAATCGCATGCGAGCATACCTCTCAAAAAATATCGGAAATAAACACCACATTAAACGAAATACTGAGATGAAAACCTTATTACACCACCTGCTGTTTGTCTGCACCATATTCGCAGCCGTCAATTCAAGTGCACAAACACCGACATTCCCCGACCTTGCCGACCGCAAGGACGTAACCACCGTTTTTGTTTCCAAAGCCATGTTAAATTCTCTGGGACGAAACGCCGGTGACATAAAGCAGTTTTCCATTAAAGACATGGCAAAAAGCATTCAGACACTTGAGATTATCACGTGCGAAGAAAAGCCGGCAATCAAAGAAGCAAAAAAAGCGTTGAAAGCATACGTGAAAAACAACCGCAATTTGGAAGTACTGGCAAAAATAAAGGATGATGGCGAAGAAATGGTGGTATATGGAATACCCTCAGGAATAGCCGAATGCTACTCTGAGATAGTGATGAGCACTCTCGATGAAAACTCAGATGATATGCAGATTATCGTAATCAAAGGCAGCATATCCATGAAAGACCTTTCTAAATTCCGTATGCACCCCGACAGTACCCGCACACCATCCAACTCCAAAACCGTGATACAGAGTGGAGACACCACCACTATTATATACGGCAGTAAACTTTACAAGATACCACACCGTATCGAAATACCGGGGTCCAGCACGACAATAAAGTCAAATGGCAATAAAAAATCGCGTAAACGGACTATGAATGCCAACAAAGTGGAGACAGTCACTGCCAACGGCAAATCGATAAGCACCGTTACCACTACAGACTCCAACGGACACCGTATCATACGTCAGACAATAACCGACGAAAACGGAGAAACAATAAAAATAAAACGAGAGAAATAAAAACGAACGGATTAACGGTACACGTTCTTAATTAGACATCATTTACACAACAGACCCCGGATGCGTTGTCGATAACACATCCGGGGTCGACTTTTCAGGCTACAATCCTGATTAATCTTTCAATTTCTCGGCAAGATTATGCGCGGCATTTGCCGTTGACTCCAAGGCATCATGCGCGAATCCCTTCACCTTATCGGCTATAGAATCTGTTACATCGCCCACTTTATCCTTGATATTAGAGATTGTGTCTCCGACATTCTCTTTAGCTGTAGCCACCTTATCGGAAACGGTTTCCTTAGCCGCTTCAGCCGCCGATTTTGCAGCAACAGCTGCCGCATCCGCACTCACTTTCGCAGCTGTTTTCGAAACTTCAGCTGCCGCATTAGCCACTTGTTTTTCCTGATTTGCGTTCATAGTTGTTGATATTTTACAATTAATATATTCCGTATTCTTAATGCTCAACGCCATTTAGGAGCATTTGGTTGAATCGCCCGACATTGAAATCAATATTTTTTCATTAATTTTCGGGCTAATTATTCAACTTAAACGTTATATTTGCAAAAACAACTTTTATTAATCAACCAAAATTCAATTAGTATGAAGAAGTATTTAGCCGAATTGTTCGGCACAATGTTCCTCGTGTTGCTCGCATGCGGTAGCGCAGTTCTTGCTGGCCCGTCAATCGGCGGTTTAGGCATTGGTCTATGCTTTGGCCTTGTTCTCGTATGTCTCTGCTACGCCATCGGCAACATCTCAGGCTGCCATGTCAATCCGGCAGTGTCATTTGCCATGCTCCTTTGCAAGAAAATGTCAGGTAAGGATTTTGTGGGCTATGTCATAGCCCAGCTCATAGGTGCCGCTATAGGCGGTGGACTCCTATATTGGTTCACTCAGACAGGCAACGGGTTCAATTTCGGTGGCGTAACGGGCACCAACAATCTTGCCACCAACGTACTCCAGCCCGGAGCTACCCAGGGTATGGCATTGCTCGCCGAAGTACTGCTCACCATGTTCTTTGTATTCATTATTCTTGGAGCCACTGACGAAAAGAAAGGATTCGGCAACTTCGCAGGTCTTGCCATCGGTCTTGGATTAGGATTGGTCAACATTGTAGGCATACCTGTCGACAACTGTTCAGTAAACCCCGCACGTAGCTTTGGTCCGGCTCTATTCTCACCCGATGCATGGGGCGATTTCTGGATTATGGTAGTAGGTCCCCTCGTAGGTGCAGCACTCGCAGTTGTCCTTTATCGTTTAGCCGTAAATTGCTGCTGCAATAAATGCAATATTGAGAAATAAATCACAACATCCAATATCCCCTGAAAAGCGGTGTGAAATATGCACACCGCTTTTCTTATAATCACACCTCACCAGCCCGCCAAAGACTACCAACAAACCTCACATAACAACAAAGCCGCGAACCCATTATCAAGGTTCGCGGCTTCAATTTCATTAATCCCGCACGGCAGTGGATGCCGGCTGAATCTCATGCGTTTTGCCGAATTATGCTTCTGCAGGTTTTACGTTGATGAACTTACGTCCATTCTTACCTTCGGTGAACACTACTGTGCCGTCGATAAGAGCATAGATGGTATGGTCTTTACCCATGCCTACGTTCAAACCGGGATGGTGAACAGTACCGCGCTGACGCTTGATAATGTTACCTGCCTTAGCAAATTGACCACCAAAAACTTTCACGCCGAGTCGTTTGCTTTCCGATTCGCGACCGTTCTTAGAACTACCTACACCTTTTTTATGTGCCATTGTCTTTTAGATTTTGGAGGATTAAGCAACTACTTCTTTAATTAACACTTTAGTGAAATACTGACGGTGACCGTTTTTGCGACGATAGCCTTTACGGCGTTTCTTCTTGAACACGATTACCTTTTCACCTTTCACGAGGGGAGTAAGCACCTCGCATACTACTTTTGCGCCTTCCACTGTGGGTGCGCCTACCTTTACGGCACCATCGGCATCTGCGAGGAGCACACGGTCAAATTCTACCTTGTCACCTTCTTTAGTTGCATCACCGAGATAATGAACATACAAGAACTTTTCAGGCTCTGCCTTGAATTGCTGTCCTTGGATTTCTACAATTGCGTACATTTTATTAATACGTTATTATAAAAGTTACACCGGCGGGCGGAGTCCCATAAGCGGAACTGCACTTAATCTATGCCCGGTACGGAAAAATCGCCACAAAATTACAAACTTTTCCTCTAATCAACAACTATCCAATCACTTTTTTAGAAAAAAATCAGACAAATCAATCAGAAACAGCCATCAAATAAAATGGAAGGACAGTGAAAAAACTGTCCTTTCGTATGTAAATCCACTTTTAAGTCCGGACAACAACTTTTTATCGGGTAGCGTCATATATTTGACGTAACCCTTGTCCAATCTCGTAACCTTGTTGATATGGATCTCGCGATACCGAGCTTGTGGTACCACACGATGAGATAACCACCATTCCGGAAATTGCGATAAACAATGCCACAATAGTATTGACTAACTTAACTTTATTTTTCATAATTCAATAAGATTAATCTTTAACATAAATATAACCTTCACCACGACAAGTACCACACTCCACACGCATTCGTGCATATCCGCCGCACGACGTACACGCATAACTACCATGACCGGAGCACTGTGCACACGATGTGCTTTTCGACCCGCTGCCATTGCAGGCACTGCATGTGGCACTTACTGTATGGGAACCCGCATAACCCGATGCACCGCATTGACGGCAAGCCACATTCACATAATTATCTATAACGCCTTTGCCACCGCAGCGAGAACAATCCACATAAGTCACATTTCCACCACGAGTGGTCATCGGACGCTTACCTCCGCGACACGTACATGACACAGGGCGGTTCTCTCGGAAATACTTCTGCCCATTACAATTCCGGCAAAGCGTCTTTTCCGACCGGCTTACCTCACCTCTTCCACCGCAGGAACCGCACTTGTCATTAGTAAAACCGCGTCCATTGCAGGAGTTACACAAAACAGCTCCATTATGACAATGCGCGCATCTTTCTATTGAAGTCTTGGTTCCGTTACATGACGGACAGGTGACTTTGGATTGTGCCTGCGACAGTACTGCTACAGACACAATCAATGCCACCATCATGGACATTCTTTTTAGCATATCTCACGTAAAAAACGTCATTACATATCAAAACCATATAGGTAGCCATTGCTCAATCTTACTACATATTGGTATCCGTAACCGTCACCGCTCCGTGCCTTAAACTTCCCATTAACCCACACTTCGCCATCAATTACCTCCGCTGTGGCCGAACGCGTACCTTTAATTTTACCCTCAATCACATGTAGTGTGATTCTAACAGCATCAACTCTAACAACTCCTACTTTTACAGCAGAATACTGGTAACTTTCCACTGCAGAAGCACCCATTAGAGACATGGCCACTGCTGCCATCAAAAATAATTTCTTCATTGCTTTTTTATATTAAAAATTACATTGCAAATGTACAATGTACCAAATCATCGCCCCCACAATATACCGTACAGAGATTTTACAGATTCGTAAAATCATTTTACGCCACACTCTTCATCGGTATAATAACTAAAAAAATTCTTATTCAAGGCACGGCTTATAGCCATCAGCAACTGCGTATTTATTTGAGCTTGCGAAAATATGTAGTACACATTCGGACGCTGACAGTTGATGCGGCGCGCAAGCCATGTCGGCGTACGTTCCTGGCGCACCATCTCATCCTTTATCAGTTGTCCAATATGAATCATAATAGGCTGAATTATATGTGTATACTTTCAACCGTGGCACCGCCAAGCGCCATTGAAACAAGTAAGCACATGTAATTCAGCCCATAAAAGGCTGAACTCCAATTGATGCTTATCCTCGTTTCTTAAAAAATTGGCGGTTTTTCGGTTGAGAGGATAAGAGCCACGAAGCTCAATATCTATACTTTATATTTTATCTCTTAATTGATTTTCTATAATATTATCTGCTTGTTAAAAATTAATGTCATTCCTTTCGCAAATGTAGTTATTTTTCCTTAATCGGCACACATCCCGCAACATCCGGCACTCCACATAAACATAAAAGGCAAAACATACCCCTTGTTGGAATGCGAGATGATATGGTTAATTCCGAAGTATACCACGGCGAGACTGCCCGACAATATATTTACCTCACGTACAATACCTACAGTCAATTGGCGTTGATAAACTCACGTGGAGTCACGCCTGTCTTACGTTTGAAGAAACGGATAAAATGCTGCGGGTACTGGAATCCGAGCGAATAAGCCGTCTGACTGACGTTATTACCTTCATTAAGCAACAATGATTTGGCTCGCACAAGAAGTTTGTCCTGTATATAATCCTGCGCTGTCACTCCGGCCTCACGTTTGACTAAATCGCCAAAATAATTGGCACTCAAAGCCATACTATCTGCAAAAAACTTCACATTAGGCAATCCTTGCGCACAAGCCTCCGGATTATTCACATATACATCAAGCAATTCATCGAATTTCGCCATCACACCGGCATTGAGCACCTCACGCACCTCAAACTGACGGCTATAATAGCGCAGACAATAATCCAACAGCAACTCTATATTCGATGCTATCAGACTTTTTGAGAACTTGTCTACCGGATGTACAAGTTCCTTGGCTATACGGTTCAGGCAATCCTCCACATTGCTTCTCTCCTCGGCAGACAGATGCAACGCCTCGCGCGATTCATAACCGAAAAATGTGTATTGACGCATCTTTTGCGCCAGCGATGTCCTGAACAAAAGATCCGGATGAAAAATCAGCCCTATCGATTCCGGCATGGCAACATCGGGATTGATTATCGTTTGTGTTATCTGTCCGGGACCGAAGCACACTACCGATTGATCGTCATAGTCATAACGGGTTTTTCCATAATTAATGGTACACCCCTTGGTCTGCTTGAGGAACAACGCATATAATCCCCATTTCGTAGAATGACTATGCACGACAGGACCGTCGTGGGTAAACCGCACCACGCTCACCAACGGATGCTGAACGCCAAAACCGAAATAATCACAATAATCACTTACAGTATTGAATATGACAGTATCTTTTTCCATGACGCAAAAATAACTAAATTCACGCATACTAATATTATAGTCCGTAAAAATGGTATCTTTTTCCGAAATAATGGTTACATACACCACCTTGCCATACACTACCTTTGCACTTGTAAAAATCCATTACCACATATCAGATTATGAAATATACCTTACTACTGATTATCCTTACTCTATCAACATTCATCAACCCTACTATGGCACAGAAAAAAATAACCCAGACAGCCGGACATGACCAACTCGGTGATTTCGCACCGCAATTCGCGCACTACAACGATGACACCCTATTCGGTGAAGTATGGAACGATACCGTCCTGTCACCTCATGACCGCAGCATGATAACCATCTCTACTCTTATAGGCAAAGGTATCATAGACTCATCGCTCGAACACCATCTGCAATTCGCCAAGGCAAATGGAGTGACACGCGCCGAAATTTCGGCTATGCTTACACATATTGCATTCTATGCCGGATGGCCCAACGCCTGGGGAGCATTCCGTCTCGCCAAGGAGGTATGGGCATCAGACAGTGACAACTTATCCGACGAAATGACCGAATTCCAACGAAACATGATATTTCCCATCGGACAGCCCAACACCGCTTATGCACAATACTTCACCGGCAACAGCTATCTCGCGCAGATATCCTCGGAGCAAATCCCGTTTGCCAATGTAACATTCGAGCCCCGATGCCGCAACAACTGGCACATACACCACGCTTCGGAAGGTGGCGGACAGATGCTTGTGGGCGTAGCCGGCCGTGGATGGTATCAGGAAGAGGGCAAACCTGCAGTAGAGATTCTACCCGGCACCATAATCCATATTCCCGCCAATGTAAAACACTGGCACGGAGCGGCAGCCGACAGTTGGTTTGCCCATCTCGCTTTCAGCGTACCCGGCAAGGACACATCCAACGAATGGCTTGAACCCGTTACCGACGAAGAATACGACAAACTATAACATCTCACACGAATGCTCACACTCACCACAGTTCTGATTGCAGCATCAGTATCCGCCATAACACCGCAGCCTGCCGACACCACCCGCACCCTCGAATTGAGCGAGGTGGTGATCACCGGCAGCAACCAGGCAGTAGGCCGTAATCTAATCCCCTACACCGTATCGATAGTAGGGGAACGCCAACTCGATGCCACCGGCTCCACGCAATTGCTGTCGGCTATATCCGGACAAGTGCCCAGTTTGTTTGTATCACAGCGTGGTATATTCGGATTCGGAGTGAGCAACGGAGGCTCAGGACACATAAAAATGCGTGGAGTGGGCGGTGATCGCGCCAGCGCAGTGCTGATGATGGTCGACGGCCAGCCGCAATACGCCGGTATATACTCACACCACGTGGCAGACTTTTATTCTAAAGAACATGTCCAACGGGTTGAGGTGCTCCGTGGTCCGGGTTCGGTGTTATACGGTTCAAATGCCATGGCAGGTGTAATCAATGTGATTACCAAAGACCCGGGTAAAGACGGGGTAAACACCTCCCTCACATCACAATTCGGCTCATACCGCACATGGCTGTCCACACTCACCAATACTATACGCCACGGACGCTTTTCATCACTCTTATCTGTATCTTACGACCGCACCGACGGCTCTATCAAGGGTATGGATTTTCGCCAATGGAGCGGCTATGCCAAAGTCGGCTATGACTTCAACAGCCATTGGAAAGGTGCGTTGGATTATACGCTTATGAATTTCAAAGCCAACGACCCGGTCTATCCCACACTCTCCAATCCCGAATCCACCGATATATACAGACAGAATGTGACCCGTGGCGAAGCATCGGCATCCGTCACCAACACATTCCTCAACACGAACGGTAGCATACGCATGTACTACAGCTACGGCAACCATTTCATTGATGACCCGAGACATTTTCACAGTACCGACGACCGCTTCGGCATCCTCGCATACCAGAATCTGACACCGTGGACCAACGCCCGCATGACTGTTGGATTTGACCTCGACACCTATTCCGGGGCAATCCCCACATCGGGCGGCAATGACCATAGTCCCGGGTCCATAAGTACAATGAGCCGCAAACGGATAGTGGAGTACTCCCCCTACGTTACCTTATCGCAAGGACTGTCAGGCAATCGCGTCATACTCAACGGTGGTCTGCGACTGGCATTAAGCGACATGTTCCACACTCAATGGGTACCGCAAGCGGGGATAGTCTACAACTCACCGGCGGGTATTACTGCCAAGGGCTCCGTATCCATGGGCTACCGCAACCCTTCGTTCCGCGAATTATACCTGTACCGGATGGCGAATCCTGACCTGCAACCCGAAAAGATGATGAACTACGAGATATCACTGTCTAAATCATTCTCGCGCTACTTCAGCATCGACCTCACAGCCTATTACGCCCGCGGACGCAATATGATACAACAGATTGACATGCAGAACCGCAATACCGGACGTTTCATAAACAAAGGCATCGAAGTGAGCGCGCATAGCCATCCTCATCGACTCTTGCATATCTCCGCATCCTACAGCTATCTGCGCACATCATTAAGCAACCTCACCGGAGCGCCTATGAACCAATACTATCTTGGTATCGACTGGCAGGCTCTCAAACAGCTGCGCATAAGCGCCGACCTGAAAGGCACCGGCGGACTGTTTGTATCCGAAGGGATTCACCGGCAAAATTATGCGCTGCTCAACATGAAATTCACCTACGACGTATGCCGTTATCTGGGACTATTCGCGCGTCTGGAAAATATCACCGACGCCCGTTACGTTATAAACCGTGGTTACGACATGCCCGGCTTCACAGCCATGGGTGGATTCAAACTAAACATTTGACAAATCAATAATAACACCAAACGATGAAAAAAACATTTTTCCTTCTATCAGCAATGCTGTGCATGGCCGTAAGCTCCTGCACAGGTTCGGCAAAAGCCGAAAACGACAATGTGGCTGCCACTGATTCTGTCGACAGCATCCCTACCGTATATTTCATCAAGGACATTACGCCCGAGAGTCTTATCAAAGTCTATAACGCACTTGGCCGTAAGGCTGAGGGCAACAATGTCGCTGTAAAGATTTCCACAGGCGAATCAAATAAATCCAACCATCTTGACACCGCTTTAATCAAAGACTTCATACATCTGATTAATGGCAACTTCATCGAATGCAACACCGCCTATCCCGGCAACCGCATGACCACAGCCGACCACCTCAAGGCCGCTCAGGAACACGGTTTCACATCCATAGCCAATGTCGACATCATGGATGCTGATGGCGATACCACACTCACCGTCGAAGGTGGTTACCATCTGCCCTACGACATCGTAGGCAAAAATTTCCTCAATTACGATTTCATGGTCGTACTCTCACACTTCAAAGGACATCAAATGGGCGGCTTCGGTGGAGCCCTGAAAAACATATCCATAGGCATTGGCTCTACCGCCGGTAAAACATGGATTCACACCGCCGGTAAAACCAAAAATGCCGATGAACTTTGGAACAATCTTCCCGAGCAGGACCATTTCCTTGAATCCATGGCAGATGCTTGTCAGGCTATAACATCTCACATGGGCGACAAGGTTCTCTATATCAACGTGGCAAACAAACTGTCTGTAGACTGCGACTGCAACGGCAACCCTGAAACGCCCAAAATGGCCGACCTCGGAATCTTTGCGTCGATTGACCCCGTTGCACTTGACCGCGCATGTGTCGATGCGGTAATCAATTCCGACGACCCCGGCAAGGATGCCCTTATCGAACGTATCAACTCCCGCCACGGCACTCACATTCGATGCCGCCGAAAAACTCGGCATCGGCTCTCAGAAATATCGTCTTGTGACCATTGATTAAAGCACCACACCGATATCCACAATAAATACGAAGCGGGGCGGCACGATTCTCTCATACGTGCTGCCCCGCTCCTTTATACCACTCCTTTACACTGCAACACGCGCAGTCTATCTCCGAACCCGATAGACTCATCAAATGTTATTCATTATAAATTACTTAAAAACACATATAAATGAAACGCACACTCTTATCATTAGCAGCCATCGCCATCGCCACCATAAGTGCAATGGCACTGGACCTCAAAAGCGCATACGAAGAAATTAAAACCATGCCCGACCTTGAAGGCGTGAAATCTAACGGATGGACCGACGTGTACAACGGTTGGATTGATGCACTCCCCGTAGAATCGGCACAAGTTACATTCAAGGCTCATGAAGTAGGTGACGGACAAACTGTCTACTACGGCAGCAAGGTAGAAAACTTGGCACGACAATTACCAAAAGACCAACTGATTCTCTCAGGTGCAGATTTCCAGAATTTGCTATACATCTACGCGAAACCGGTTTCACAATACACCTGTGAAATTCTTATTCTGTCGGACCAAGCCTATCAAGGCGTAACCATGGCACTATACGGTAAAGTCAGCGCCAACATTATAAAAGCTCTTGAGAAAGGCAAGGTAAGCTTCACACCCGACCATAAAATAGTAGTCAACGTACCCATCATAGTATTCGATTAGAGTCGACATCTAATATTTCAACACCTTATAATAATTAAGGCGTAAACCGGACTTACTCTTGCTCCCGCGGCAATACTTTTCTCGGTTTGTTACGAAGCGGATCAAAGCCGTTTCCGTAAACACTACGGGCATCCGATTGGATTATATATGCGCCCTCATCCACTTTGCGTACTATCTCATATATTCTGTCAGCATCAAATTGCCGGCACCACACTACCAACATGGTCCGGTCCTCTCCGGTCCAAAATCCCTTGCCATCGAATGTAGTCACACCACGACCTGATTCATGGGTGATACTATGGGCTATCTCACGCCATTTAGACGAAAGTATCAGAAACTGAATGGTCTGCTTATCTGCATTGACTATATAATTGGCGAGCAACGAATATATGGCTATCGACACCCAACCATAGATGATTGTCTCTACCCTGCCTTGTATTCGGGCATCAAGATCACCATCAAAAGGTAGAAAAAATGAGCACGTGACTATAGCCACATCTATCACCATCATGGTGCGACCGATACTAACATTCGACTTCCTTTCAAAAATAGCCGCGACTATATCAGTACCGCCCGCCGAGCCTTTGTGTGCGTAGTACATGCCTATTCCGCACCCGCATATCGCTGCCCCCATCAGTACACTCATAGTCGTGTCGGTAACAATGGGAGGATGAGACGTGAAATAACCCTCTATAAGCCCGATAAGCAATGACAGCAAAGTTGCTCCAAAGACAGTGCGCACCACAAACGTACGCCCCAATGTTCTGCACCAGCATACAAGCATCAGTATATTGACCGCGTACATTGTCACAGCCACAGGGATAGTCTGTCCACTGGCAAAATAAACCAAAGTACTGAATCCTGCCATTCCCCCGACTACTATGTCATGGGGAAGTATGAACACTGTGAATCCCACCGCATAAAGAGCCATTCCGGCAACTATCATCAAATAATCGCGTACCTTGGCTTTTGAATAGTTAGGAATCGGAGGTGTAATCATACGTTGATGGTTTTATCATCGCAAATTTATAATTAATTCTTGTATATTTTGCGCCAAAATATTCACTCCACATCTCTATACCGCATATATATACAACCAATAAATAATTTCCCAATAAGTAACTGACTTTCCATGATGTTTCGCTATTTTTGCCATGATATTAATTTTATAAGAATAGCAACATATCGTTAACTATGTCATCAGATTCCGATAATAGTTTTGTAGTAGGTATAGGCGAAGCCCTTTGGGACATATTGCCGGATGGTAAGAAAGTGGGCGGCGCTCCGGCTAACTTCGCCTATCATGTTTCGCAATTCGGCATTAAAAGCTGTGTGGCAAGTGCCGTTGGCAACGATGAATTAGGCATTGAACTGCTCAATAAATTCCATGAACGGAATCTCAATACACTCATTCCATCTGTCGACTATCCTACCGGTACCGTAATGGTACAGGTCGATGAATGTGGAATACCGACTTACGATATTTCAAGAAACGTTGCATGGGACAACATCCCATTTACAGATGCTCTTGAAAATCTTGCCCGCCACACCCGCGCGGTTTGCTTCGGTTCTCTTGCTCAACGCAATGCGGTATCTCGCCACTCCATATACCGTTTTCTCGAGTCCATGCCGCAACATCGTGGCACCTACAAGATATTTGACATAAACCTGCGTCAGGATTTCCACACCCAGGAAATACTCATCGAGTCAATGAATAGATGCAATATCCTGAAGATTAACGACGAGGAGCTTATACAAGTCAATAATCTACTCGGTTATCCTGACCGGGGACAACAGGACTCCTGCGTGGCACTGCTTCAGAAATTCAATCTCGATATACTCATACTCACATGCGGTGTCAATGGAAGCTACGTGTTTATCCCCGACAGCGTATCGTTCATCGACACGCCTAAAGTACAGGTTGCCGACACGGTAGGCGCAGGCGATTCTTTCACCGCCGCATTTGTTTCAGGACTGCTGAAAGGAATGTCCGTCGCCGACGCGCATCTCCTTGCAGTGGAAGTTTCAGCTTTTGTATGCTCGCAGGCGGGAGCCATGCCCATATTATCTGACCGGTTCACACAGCGTGTAAAATAACATACCGTGTCGTACTCTTTCCACGCTATTTTTGAGTAATTTTGCATCGGAAATTCAGCACCGATGCAGAACAAGAAAAATGAAACCGTACGCATGGACATGCTCAGCGGAAATCTGCTGCGCAAAATTATCGTATTCGCATTGCCGCTAATCGCAAGCGGCATACTGCAACAATCATTCAATGCCATAGACGTGGCGGTGGTGGGACGCTTCTCATCAAGCCAAGCCTTGGCAGCCGTTGGAAGCAACGGGGTTATCATAAGCATTATGATTAACCTCTTCATTGGCATATCCATTGGAGCCAACGTAGTAATCGCCAACTATATTGGTCGTAACAACGAAAAAGGCATTCGCAAATCTATCGGCACTGTAGCTGCCATAGCCCTAATCAGCGGACTGCTACTCATGGTTATGGGTATAACTCTTGCACGTCCCATTCTGGAATGGATGAATACCCCCGATGACGTTATCGACCTTGCCACACTGTACCTGCGTATATTCTTCCTCGGTATGCCGTTCATGATGATATACAATTTCGGAGCGGCAGTGATGCGAAGCATGGGCGACACCCGCCGTCCATTCTACAGCCTTGTTGTATCTGGAATTGTCAACACTCTGCTGAACCTGCTGTTGGTAATCCGGTTCGGCATGAGCGTCGAAGGCGTTGCCATCGCCACCGTTGTTGCCAACATCATCAATGCTTCATTTATCATATATTGGCTCACTCGTGAGGATGACCCGTATAAACTCAACATACGAAAAATCAGACTATCCATGCCGGAGCTTAAGAAAATGCTTCAGATAGGCGTACCGGCGGGACTTCAAGGAATGGTATTCTCCACTGCCAACATATTCATCCAGTCGGCAATAAATCAGTACGGTTCGGATGCTATTGCAGGATCGGCAGCGGCTCTGAATTACGAAGTCTACTGCTATTTCATTGTGAGCGCGTTCTGTCAGGCGGCGGTAGCATTCATAAGCCAGAATTACGGTGCGGGGAAATACGACCGTTGCCGGCAGGCATTCCGTATATGTATGTGGCTGAGCGTAATCACGTGCGGATTTGCCAACGTGATGATTACATGGCAAGACAGTTTCTTTATCGGCATATTCTCATCCAGCCCCGAGGTACTGCATTTTGCGTCAATCAGATTGCATTATGTGCTCCTGCTACAGTTCATTGCCAGCAGCTACGAAATCAGCGGTTCGGCAATGAGAGGTCTCGGATATTCCATGACACCTACGATACTCACCATATTCGGCACATGTGTTCTGCGGCTGTTATGGGTATATACAGTCAACGAACGCCTGCACGACTTCAAGATATTGCTGTGTATCTACCCCATATCATGGATTGTCACCGGCTCGGCAGTGTACATTGCCTACCGCATTGTACAGCGCAAAGTATTCTCCGAACACGACCGGAAAGTATAAGTCTTAAAGGATAAGGATATATTTATCTTCTGAACGGGATGGATAACACATAGTACACTGGCACATTACCTCCATCTATGGTACCCGCTTTCCATCGTGGCATTCCGCTTATTATCCTTACGGCTTCGCGGTTAAGGCTCTCGTCCACGCCACGCAGCACCTCTACGTTCGACACACTGCCGTCAGAATCCACAATGAAACTGCACAGCACGCGCCCCTCTATTCCGGCGCAATAAGCCTCACGTGGATAACGGCGTTCTTGATTTATATAACGCATCAGCGCATTGTCTCCACCGGGAAACTGAGGTTGCTCATCCACTGCCTCCGGCACATACGCGTGTACCTTCACCTCTGAATTCAGACTACGGTAAGTAACCACACAACGACCTTGGGCTAATGCATCCATAGCGGTGGCTGCTACAAAAAATATGATAAGTATATACTTGTAATTCGATACAAGATTCATGGCTTAGTCTTTCTTCTATTGCCACATTAAGCGGCTGCATTGATTGATTCAATTGTTCTCGTGGCAAAAATAAACACCATGCCCTTCAACGCCAAATCTACCGGTACGATTTTGAGAATGATTATTATTGTTTTATTTTTGTTGACAATTAGCCACCTGAGTGGTAAAAAAGTATTTAATTATATAATATCATCCACACAGCATCGTTTTATAAGTTAGTCAACGAATCTTGATTATATCATTTTCCCCTATACGGCTGATAAAAATCACATATCCATTATCCCGATGACCTGTAACCCATATCACTATATAGCCGGATTAGTCACGATGTTTATCGTCACCATGATACCGGTACATTCAATAGCCGCCGACAGCTCCCCGGCATATAATTTCCTTAACATACCCTCATCGGCACATGTATATGGATTGGGAGGTGTCAACATATCAAACATCGACGATGACATAAACTCCGTTGACCAGAACCCGGCACTGCTTGGTCCTGAATTCGACATGCAGGTAGGCTTCAATTACATGCGTTATATCAGCGACGCCAATTTCGCCGGATTGAAATTCGGCACACGCGCAGGCGAACATGGAGCTTGGGGTGTAGGCATACAATATTACGGCTATGGAGAAATTAAGGAAGCCGATACCGGCGGCAACATTACCGGTTCATTCTCTCCAAAGGATTTGAACATCAATGGTCTCTATTCTCATGACATCACCGACCGGCTTCGCGGTGGCATAGCCTTGAAATTCCTATATAGCTCCTATGCCGAATATACCGCATTTGCCTTAGCCACAGACTTGGGTATCAATTATTACGACCCGGACCGCGACCTTTCGCTATCGCTCGTCGTGGCTAATCTCGGAGGACAGGTAAAACGCTTTAATGAATCATACGACCGGCTTCCTTTCGACATACGATTGGGGTGGACACAATCTTTCGGCACGTTACCTATCCGTTTTTCCGTCACGGCATGGAACCTTACAAAATGGAAATTACCGTATTACGAAACAGGCGACGGATCGGAATACGACGAAATAAAACTCAAGGACTCTTTCGGATCCAACCTTTTCCGTCATCTTATATTTGCAGCCGACTTCGTTCCCTCGGAAAAATTCCATGTGGGCATCGGCTACAACTATAAAGTGCGCACCGACATGAGCACTTACTCCCGCAGTTTCCTGTCGGGATTTTCCATTTCGGCGGGGATGAAAGTAAAATCATTCGGCGTAGGCGTGGCATTTGCGCAACCCCACACCGGAGCCACCACTTTCATGGTCAACATATCCACCAACCTCACCGAACTGGGATTGTAACCTCATCCCGCCAATTCCATCTTCAAGCCTGCGCATAAACAAAAAATCATCACGTATCACATGAACACTACTACCCAACCACTCATCACCATTGCCATAGACGGATACTCATCATCCGGAAAAAGCAGCATGGCTCGTCAGCTGGCAAAAACCATAGGTTACCGTTACATCGACTCCGGAGCCATGTACCGTGCGGTAACTCTTTACGCCATGCAGCACAATATGATCAGCGACGACCTCGCCATTGATGAACAGTCGCTCATAGCCGCACTGCCGGAGATTGATATTGACTTCCAGGTCGACGGAGAGCGTCAGTACACCCTGCTCAATGGAGTCAATGTGGAAAGCGACATACGCTCCATGGCGGTGAGCAACCGGGTATCACCCGTATCAGCTATCCCGGCTGTGCGACACGCATTGGTAAAAATGCAGCAACAGATGGGACAGCAGAAAGGAATCGTCATGGACGGACGCGACATAGGCACCACTGTATTTCCTGACGCAGAGATGAAAGTATTCGTCAACGCATCAGCACAGACCAGAGCGCAACGACGCCTGTCAGAACTGATTGAGAAAGGTGTAGCCACGACTTATGAGGAAGTGCTGTCCAATGTTATTAACCGCGACCACATCGACGAGACACGCGCCGAAAGCCCTCTCCGTAAAGCTGACGATGCCATAGCGCTCGACAACTCCACCATGAGCATCGAAGAGCAGAATCAATGGCTTCTGAATCTGTACAACGATACTATAGCCAATCTTTAATACTCCACAAGGCATCATGAACATCGAAGTCGACGAAGGATCAGGGTTTTGTTTTGGGGTGACAGCAGCCATCAATAAGGCAGAGGCCGAATTAGCCAGTTCCGAGCCATTATATTGCCTTGGCGACATAGTGCACAACAGCGATGAAGTGGAACGCCTGCGTGCCAAAGGTCTCATCACCATAACACATGCCGACCTTGAAAATTTACACAATGTTAAAGTCCTGTTGCGCGCCCACGGTGAGCCACCATCCACCTACGAGACAGCCCGGCGCAACAACATTGAGATTATCGATGCCACATGCCCGGTAGTGCTTCAGCTACAGCGACGTATCAAGGACACATACAGCAACCCTAATCCACCGCAAATAGTGATTTATGGCAAATCCGGACATGCGGAGGTAAACGGACTCGTCGGACAGACCGATGGGAAAGCCATCGTAATTGAGGACACCGACGGACTATCCGCCATAGATTTCACACGCCCCATATCATTGTACTCACAGACCACTAAATCCCTGGAAGGCTATCGCAGAATGAACGAGGAAATTCTTGCTCGCAGCACTAACCCCACCCGGGTACAATGCCATGACACTATATGCCGGCAAGTAGCCAACCGCGTTCAGCGATTGCAGCAATTTGCCGCATCACACAGCGTGGTACTGTTCGTCAGTGGCAAAAAGAGCAGCAACGGACGTGTCCTATACAGCCAATGCCGGTTGGCAAATGGCAATACCCACCTGATAGCCAATGCTTCGGAAATCGACCCGCAATGGTTCTCCGACGCGCAAAGCGTAGGTGTATGCGGAGCTACATCCACACCACGCTGGCTCATGGAACAGGTAAAAGAAGCTGTGCAACGAATCATCAACGAATAGTAAAACACCCCGTCTCCCCTAATGGACAGTTTTGTGGCTATCGATGTGGAAACCGCCAATAATCACCCCTCGAGTGTATGCGCAGTCGGGGCGGTGAAAGTCGAACATGGCATTATCGTCGACCGGTTTTATGAACTCGTGCACCCTACCCCAAACTACTATTTCCGCTATTTCACCGAAAGCATCCATGGCATAGGGCGCAAGGATACAGACAACGCCCCCACATTTGCCGACATACTGCCCAAACTGAAAACATTCATAGGCACACTGCCATTGGTGGCGCACAACAAACAGTTCGACCAACGTTGCCTTATAAAGTCGGCACAAGCCTATGGAATGGAATTTCCCGACCTTCCATTTCACTGTACATTAGCCAAGGCAAGGTCAATAGTACCGAAATCTTTATGCGGTTCGCACAGCCTGCCTTACTTAGCCGAATTCCTTGGCATACCGTTCAACGACCACCACAATGCCCTCGCCGATGCCGAAGCCTGCGCCAAAATTGCACTCACCATACTCTGACACAATCATTCTACCGCAATGATAAAACTAATCCACTCACTACTTGCATTAACGCTTCTGATTCTTACGGCATCATGTTCAGGCAACTCCGATACATCCGCCAACAACGAACCGTATATATCCCCCGCCGACTCTTCAGCATTTCTACTCGGACGCGACAATGCACGCGCCATGCTCATTGAATGCCATACAACAAATGAAATCCGCGACCGCCTGTTGGAACTGAGGGCACGCCAGACATCCATCGAATCGCGCATTAGTGCATCTGCATCCCAAGCATACATCCATGGCATACGCTCCTACCTCACCGAATCAGGCGACACCCTCGCACAAACTCTATTCTAAAAAAATAGTTCTCCATTGCCCTGACCCACACACACTTCAATCACATTACGCAAATTTATGCTCAAAAAACCGGCGTCAACGCTTGGAATTGTAAAATAAATGCCATACCTTTGCACTCACTAATCACAATGGTGCCTTGGCCGAGTGGTTAGGCACCGGTCTGCAAAACCGTTTACAGCAGTTCGATTCTGCTAGGCACCTCCACCACAGCGACGCATCCGACTCATAGAGCCGGATGCGTCGTTTTATTCTACCGCCGTATCACACACCATACACATACCTATGTAGACTGGCAGCCACAGATGGCAATGCAACTTCTGCTCATCAACATCAAAGGCACCTCCGGCAGATGCGGAGCGTATGGCGGCTGTATATACTCAAAGTCGGGATGTGACATAAATCCACAACGTTCATAAAAACCAATCCGTCGATCAGCCATATCATTGGCTCCGGCAAGCTCAACCTCCAGTACTACCGGCCTATCAATCTGCTCCACAAATTTACGTATAGCGTCCGAACCTACCCCTCCGCCACGCACCGACGCATCAACGGCAAAATGTTCCACATATACAAACTCCTCGAAACGCCACCATGTTATGAATCCGACCGCCACGCCATCACCCATTTCAATCACACTGATATTCAACGGACTATCCACATCATCAATACGGGAGAGCAAATCAGCCCAATCCCTACGCTCCTCCACCGGAAATGACTCGAAATATATCTCACATAGTCTTTGCGGCAACCGGGACGAAAACTTGACATCAACTAATCTTATCATCTTGCTCTAACTAAATATTTTACAACCCGCCATAACAATAATGGCAATACCACGGCTCCGGCAACATCGGCTAACCAATCCGCCACATCTCCGCTACGCCCCATTCCCATATACTTTTGCAACACCTCTATAATGCATCCGAATGCCGATGCCACAACCACAGATATTGCATATCGGCACATCGACACATTATGACTTCTGCGGCTCGCATCCCACAATATAGTTACGGCAAGCACCCCGAACATCACCGCATGTACCACCTTATCGGCATTGGCAAACATCGGTACATCCGGCACCGAATCCCCGGGCATCAAGGTCAATGCCGTTATAGCCAACACGACTACACCCGACATAAAATAGACCGGAAGCCTATTTAACAATATCAACATTCTATTCATATCACCGGCAAAGATACGGATAAGTCAAGAGTGATACCAAATAAATTTGGCATTACAGAGCCGCAAATATGCAAGATGCAGCTGAAGATAGCCGTTATCCGGTCATCAAACCTTATCATCCCCCAATCGTTACATATATATCAGGAATTATAGGTTACTTTGTGACCGAATCACATTTACATTATCCCAACGCTAACATCAATGAACAATATCAACGTATCGGCGAAGGCTATTGGCGGAAAACTGAAAGGAATCCGCGGACAGATTATCACCTTTAAGACCGACCCATTCACACATAGCGCACATCAATGCTACGACTATCTCCCCGACGGTCTTATTGTGATGCAAAACGGCACCATAACCGATGTCGGCAACTATACCGATGTCATCACTCGCCATCCCCTGCTCAGCGACATAGACACATACACCGATGCCGTCATAACCCCGGGATTCATCGATTGCCACACGCACTATGTCCAGAGTCCAATGATAGGCTCATTCGGCGACACATTGCTTGACTGGCTCAACCAATACACTTTTCCTACCGAATCCCGATTCATCGACAAGGATTTTGCGGCCATATCGGCACGTATGTTCTTTAGACAACTCTTGGAACATGGCACAACCACAGCCAATGTCTTTGCCACCACATTCGAGACATCCGTCGATGCATTCTTTGAGGAAAGCATGCGTTACGACACCCGCATGATTTCAGGCAAAGTACTACAGGACCGCAACCTCCCCGACTCATTAAAAGACACTTCAGCCGAAGAATCGATATCGCTCAGCGAACAGCTCCTCAATAAATGGCACCACCGTGGTCGACAGCTATACGCCGTGGCACCACGCTTCGCACCAACATCCACCCCACTCCAGCTTAAACTGGCAGGGGAATTATACCAACGTTACTTGCCGCAAGGCATATACATGCACACCCACCTCGATGAAGCACACAACGAAATCGAATGGGTTCGCCGGCTTTTCCCTGAACGGACCAGCTACACCGATGTATACGACCATTACGGACTTCTTGGCCCCACCTCCGTTATGGCACACTGCTGCATAGTCTCTGATGAGGAATGGCAGATACTTCACGACCGCGGTTGCACCGTGGCACATTGTCCATCGTCAAACCTCTTTCTCGGCGACGGCCGATTCAAATACTGGGATGCGATTCAGCAATCCCGCCCCGTGAACTTCGGCATTGGCACTGACGTGGGAGCAGGCACCAATTTCTCAATCCCACGGCAACTTGGCGAAGCCTATAAAGTGGCAATGCTGCACGACCACAGCTTAGATGCCATCCAGAGCCTCTACCTCGCCACAAAAGGTGGTGCCACAGCACTTCACCTCCAGCACCTCATTGGCTCCATAGCACCAGGTTACGAGGCCGACATCGCAGTCATCGACTTAAAGCCATCGGAATTTGCCGAATGGCGTTTAAGCTTCTCCGAATCCATATTCGACAAACTATTTGTGTTATTTACCCTCGGTCTCGACAATATCAACAAAGCCACCTACGTGGCAGGACGAAAAGTATTCGACCGTTCACGCGAGCACACCCACCTATACGCTACCCAACTGCAATATTAAAGCAAAAACCGCATAATTACTTTAATATTGTAAGTAAAATGTGTATTTTTGCAAACATTTATCAGTTACCACACATCTAATGTCGAAAAAAGTACAGTTTACATCCAAGATAGGAATGATTGCCGCCACCGTAGGTTCTGCAGTAGGTTTAGGCAACGTATGGCGTTTCCCTGCCGAGGCACAGGCAAATGGTGGAGCCGCATTCCTCATAGTCTACATAGCATGCGTATGTCTTTTGGGCATACCTGTCATGGTTAGCGAATTTGCCCTTGGACGCGCCGGGCGCAGCGATTCCGTCGGAGCGTTCAAAAACCTCGGAGCTTCCCGCCCATGGTGGGGAGTAGGCATTCTCGCCATTACGGCAAGCTACCTAATCCTATGCTTTTATATGGTAGTGGCTGGATGGACATTTGAATACCTGTGGCAATCCATATCCGGAGGATTGTTTCAACCCATATCCGATAACGTGTCACAGACTCTCAACTCTCATTACACTAACAAGATGAACTCATTCATCACCGAGAGTGTCAACCCGCTCATCAACACCTACGCAATGATTCTCATAAATCTTGCCGTGCTTATAGCAGGAGTGCAGAAAGGCATCGAACGCCTGTCCAACATCCTCATGCCGTTGTTATTTCTCATTCTACTGATATTTATAGGAGTTAGCTGTTCTCTACCCAAAGCATCCGAAGGGCTCATGTTCTTTCTTAGCCCGAATTTTTCCAAGCTCACCCCCTCGGTTGTTCTCAATGCTTTAGGACAGGCTTTCTTCTCTTTAAGCTTGGGTATGGGCATACTCATCACGTATTCATCCTATTTCCCAAAAAACACCAATCTCACCCGTACCGCCGTCACCGTTTCGCTGCTCGACCTCCTGGTAGCAGTGATGATGGGTCTCATCATATTCCCCGCGGTAATGTCATTTGACCTCACTGGCGAAGGGCTGCGCGGTGCCACACTTGTATTCGTCACACTTCCTGAGGTTTTCGCACAGATACCGGGCACGCAGCTATGGGCCATACTATTCTTCCTGCTGCTCACTGTAGCCGCTCTCACCTCCACCATATCCATTGCCGAAGTATCAGTCGCCTTCATATCCGACCGTTTCGGTCTGCGCCGGTGGAAATCATGTCTCATCGTACTCGCTCCGCTGTTTCTGTTCAGTTCCGTATGCTCGCTTTCATTAGGCTCCTGGAGCCACATACAGATTGCCGGATTGAACATATTCGATTTACTGGACACCGTAGCCACCAACATCATGCTACCCGTCGGTTCCATATTCCTCTGCATCTACATGGGATGGATAGCGCCTAAAGGGATGTTCCGCAGCCAGATGACCAACGGTGGCTCCATACGGTCACGGCTTTTCACTCCTATTCTGTTCATAGTCCGATACATAGCTCCGGTTCTTATCGCATGCGTGCTGATTTCCTCATTCATCAAATAGGACTCCGCCCATTCCTTACCCATTGATAAACCATTAACGCATGTCATATTTCACTACCGGCGAACGCCGCGGCACAATATTGCTGATAATCATCATTGCCATTATCATATTGGCGATGGCAATACATAGCGGGCTATTCCATAGTTCCGCCAACCGGCACTCATCAATCCCATCTGACATTCAATACACCGACACTATTGTCTCTAACACCACCGACAGCGTCAAGGACATAAAGTCCACGACACGCAAAACTAAGAAGAAATCCGCCGAATCCCATAAACGCCAATCCGGACCACAGTCACGCGACTACCTGTCCGAACCAGTCTGATTCCAACCCACCGCTAACTTATGTCAAAAACAAACGATACCACCCGTGCTATATTCACGACCCGCATTGGAGCCGTAGCCACCGCAGTCGGCTCAGCCGTAGGACTCGGCAATATCTGGCGATTCCCGTTCGAAGCCGGGTCACACGGCGGAGGTGCATTCATGGCATGCTATCTCGTTTTCATTATTGCTCTCGGCATTCCGGTAATCTGCGCTGAATTTATCTTAGGACGTCACACACGCTCCAACGAGCCCCGAGCCTTCCGCACACTCGCGCCAGGCACACCATGGCATCTGGTAGGCTACATCGGCATACTCGCATCCATACTCATTCTGAGTTTCTATTCGGTGGTGGCAGGATGGACGCTTGAATACCTCACGGCTTCATTTTCCATGTTCACAAACGATATGGACACCGCCGACTACCACACCCGGTTCGGTCAATTCATCAGCGGCAACTGGCGACCGGTAATATGGACCGTCACGTTCCTCGCCATAAACTTCCTGATACTGCTGCGTGGAGTTCAGAAAGGCATCGAGAGATTATCCAACATACTCATGCCCGTAATGTTTCTGCTGCTTGTGATATTCTGTGTCAATTCACTGCTGATGCCCAAGGCGTCCGAAGGACTATACTTCCTGTTCCATCCCGATTTCTCACAAATCACTCCATCCGTACTACTCGGAGCCATGGGACAAGCGTTCTTTTCACTCAGCATTGGACTTGGATGCATGATGACCTACGGCTCATACTTCTCCCCGCGCACCAACCTGCTGCGGTGCGCATCCGTTACCGCCATCCTCGACACCGGCGTAGCTATTCTTGCAGGCATTATCATCTTCCCTGCAGTATTCTCTTTCGGCATATCCCCGGAAAGTGGACCCACCCTTGTTTTCGAAGTATTTCCCACCATATTCTCCCAACTTCATGGCGGAATGTTCTGGTCCATACTGTTCTTCTTTCTGCTATTTCTCGCATCGCTTACCTCCACCATATCCATGAGCGAGATTTCCATCACATATTTCATGGAAGAATACCGGCTATCACGTCTGCGCGCCACCATGCTCACCATCGGCATAGCCACCATGCTCGGGCTCCTGTGTGCCCTAAGCTTCGGACCTCTGCGGCACTTCACAGTATGCGGCATGACCATATTCAATCTTTTTGACTATCTGTCCTCCAACATATTGCTGCCATTAGGAGGTATGCTTATATCCATATTCGCCGGATGGATTATCGACAAGCACATCATCAGCACACAGTTATCCGAAAGTCCCGCATCACATCCATCACGGTGGATACGCCCGGTCATTTTCTGCTTACGCTACGTGGCTCCGGTCGGAATAGCACTCATTTTCATGAATTCCATAGGTATTATCTGATAGCTCGCCCTATTTTATTTGCTCATCACGCGATTTGTGAGTAAATTCGCACATCGCTAACAGTCATTGACCATACACCCGCCTATGGCGAACGATTTCGAACCATTCTCACTCAATATACACGGACGCCTGCTACAGATTGAGCGGCCGCAGATTATGGGTATCATCAACGTTACCCCCGACTCTTTCTACAGCGGCTCGCGCACACCCTCACCCCACGACATACAGCAGCGGGTGCGGCAGATGATTGCCGACGGCGCCGATATGATAGACCTGGGCGCATATTCCTCACGTCCCGGAGCCGATGACGTATCCCCCGACGAGGAACTGCGCCGTCTCGAAATAGGCATGGAGACCCTCCGCAGCGTAGCCCCGGATATACCGGTATCAATCGACACATTCCGCGCATCTGTAGCGCGCAGGGCTATCAGGGACTTGGGAGCCGACATAATCAACGACATATCCGGTGGCTCTATCGACCCCGATATGCTTGAGACCGTGGCAGACCTACATGTGCCATACATACTCATGCACATGCGCGGCACTCCCGCCGACATGCAGCAACACACCGACTATGCCTGCGTCACCACCGACGTCGTAGCTGAACTCTCGCGCACACTTGCCACCCTCGAAGCTCTCGGCGTACCCGATGTCATCATCGACCCCGGCTTTGGATTCAGCAAGACACTTGAGCAGAACTATCGTATGCTGCACGACCTCGAACATTTCCGCAACATATTTCACCGCCCGGTACTCGTGGGCATTTCACGCAAATCCATGATTACCCGTGCACTCGGCATAACTCCTGCCGAAGCCCTCAACGGCACCACCGTGCTCAATACCATAGCACTCCTCAAAGGCGCGTCCATACTGCGTGTCCACGACGTACGCGCGGCACGCGAAGCCCTTACACTTACTCAACTCACAGCCAATCCCTCATAATATACATTCTCTCTTATGGACAGCTTTACCCTACGCGACGCATTCGACATAGCCATAGCCGCACTTCTGCTTTTCTATCTTTATAGGATAATGAAGGAGTCGGGCACTCTCAATATCTTTTTCGGCGTCCTGTCATTCATCGTCGTCTGGGTCATAGCATCCCCGCTGCTTGAGATGAAGCTCATTGGCACCATACTCGACAAGTTCATGAGTATCGGACTGCTCGTTATCGTAGTACTCTTTCAGGACCAGATCAAGCGGTTCCTTGTCGAACTGGGCGACCATAAGCGATGGCGTTTCCTTCGCAACCTTTTTCACCACTCCAAATCTGCCGACAGTGCCGACAACGCACGCAAATACGTACTCCCCATAGTCTACGCATGCATGAACATGTCCAAGACTCGCACCGGAGCCTTAATCGTCATCGAGCAGACCATATCACTTGAATCCTACGAACGTTCCGGTGACATCATCGATGCACTCATCAACTCCCGCCTTATTGAGAATATATTCTTCAAAAACTCACCTCTCCACGACGGAGCCATGATTATAGCCCACGACCGCATAAAGTCTGCCGGCTGCATACTACCCGTGAGCCATGATACCAACGTGCCGCGCGCGCTCGGATTACGCCACCGCTCCGCATTAGGCATATCTCAGGCAACCGATGCATTCGCCATAGTGGTTTCCGAGGAAACAGGTCATATATCTGTAGCACACCGAGGCGTCCTGTCTACGCGGCTCTCCACTACCGAACTTGAGCACCGTCTGTCTAAACTCATCCTCAACGAATAGAAACGCGCAGTCACAAATGCACAATAACGCCCTATCGATAAGCAACATAACACACTCCCAAACAATCCGCACTTGATAACCGCAAAAATAAATCCATCATTTTTGCCAAAAATCAAAAAAATAGCCCTATATTTGCACCGCAAAACAGCAACGACACAAACATGGAGTGGTGCTCGAGTGGCTGAAGAGGCACGCCTGGAAAGCGTGTATACCCCAAAAGGGTATCCCGAGTTCGAATCTCGGTCACTCCGCTAAGAGAGATTTCAATCTCTCTTTTTTTATATCCCCATTGCATATTCCGCACATAATCCGCCATCCCTCTTTTCTGCAACTACGCACTTGCATGTTCAGATATTCGGCAAGCGTTCTCTTTATTTTGCCAAACCAAAATCCGTGACTACCTTTGCAGATTTATCTAATCTCAACAAATTATGACTACGGATTATTTTACCCTGTCACATCAAGCCGCAGAACTGGCTCAAAAAGTATTAGCGTCATCAGGCATTACCGAAATTTTGCTCGCAAACGGATGTCGCGTCAACATCGTAGGGTCGCTCGCCATGAATCTAATGGCAAAGCATCGCGATATCGACCTCCACTTTTATTCACCGCATCTCACCACCAATTTCAGCTTCAAAGTCATGGCTCGGATTGCCGAAAACCCGGCATTCACAGAGATTCGATGCATCAACGGTCTCCATACCGACGAACACTGCATAGCATGGCACCTGACCTACCGCACTGCCGACGGACAAGACTGGCAGTTCGACCTCATACACATCGACAGCGGAAGCCGTTACGACGGCTTTTTCGAACGCATGGCACAACGGATATCTGAAGTTGCGACTCCCGACCAACGCCACACTATTATTAAGCTGAAATACGAGACCACGCCCACTATGGATATACATGGAGTAGAGTATTACGAAGGAGTGATAGCTCACGGCATAACCTCCATAGAACAACTATGGCAATGGGTACAAAAACATCGGCTCCAACCGCAAAATTACTGGATTCCATAAAGCCGACTAAACCTACCAATAGATAAATCCAAGACAATCAAAAAAACACAGGATTTACACATAGCAAATCCACCTATAGCAACAATTTGACCACTCAAAACAAAAGCTATACTTCAATGTTTCACGCTTGAAGTATAGCTTTAATCATAATATGATAACTCATCTGCGCGGAGCAACAGGTGGAGGACCCGGACGGGGCGGAGCCATCACGGGACTACCGCCATGATTTTTCTTGTCCATATAATCCTTCACTACATTATATAGTATTCCACCCACGTTCACACCTATCTTTACATCCTTGTTTATCCTGTAATATGGCTCCACTATAGGTTGCGCTTCCCATTGATTTGTCACCAGCGATTTAGTAGCCTGCGCCCCCACTGATATACCCCAATGGTCATTTATATCATAACTCGCATACCCGCCAAACGAAGGCGCACCCATATATCCCGCCATTGCCGGTGTCATGGGGGTAAGACCGGTACTATACGCTCCAAAAGCCGTCACCGACCATCGGTCCGATATCCTGTAAGTCAGCGAGCCGTTGAACCCGTATCCGGTTTGCAATCCACGGAAGTAACCATACTTGGTAGCCGTAACCGAACCGGTAAATGTCAACCGTCCGAAATCCTGCCTGAACGACAACGCCCCGCTCTCCACACCCATCATTCCCGGCATGGACATCGACGAACCGCTCGCATACAGTCCCCCACCCGACCACGATGCAATATCAGCCACACCCGCCGTAGGAACATCCACACCATATATGCGCCATCTATTAGCCAATGACGCAAGGCTACGCCTGTACTCGGGAGTGTAATCCATAGCTGGCAATGGTTCGAATGATGGTGCTATAGCATTGTCCACTCGCTCTGTCGGCAACATATAAGAGGGCACCGTATCACCTCGCTCCACCTGCAATGTATCACCTCGCTCCACTTGCGCCAAGGCAATCACCGGCGCCGCAGCGCACAATATTACATTTACAATTCTATTCATCAGACGTTTAGCATCTTTGCGATAGTTGTGAACATAGCTATAAGTCAAGTTCGAATCCAAATATACGCCATTTGGCGATACGCGGCAATCACCTTATGCCAAAAAACATTAAACGCCGTGATTATACCTGTTCAGGCTCACAAGCAACTTATGATACCGTGCCACAAGGTCGATATAATCAAACTTGGTCTCTATAAAGAAATTGGTCTCATACAGATAGTCCAGCAGGTTCATCTGCCCGCCATTGAATGCTTTAGCCAAGGCATCGCCATACCTGCCATCCGTAAACAAAGACTTGCGGGAATCTATCCGCTCTCCCAACTTGGTAGCAACGGCATAGTCCGACAGCAACGCCGCATGCAGTTGCGACCGGCAGGCATCAAGATTATACTCCGCAGCTTCAGCGTCCGACAATGCGGCACGCTCTCTATGTTTACCGGTGAACATCGGCAATGACACACCGAGACTCACACCGTTGAAATGCTCGCCAATCTCCACATTATGAACATAACCTAATGAAAAACCCGGATAACGTTTCAATCGCTCCACATCGGCACCTGCTCGCTTCGATTCAATTTCGGCACGCAATGCTGCCAATTGGGTATCATATTGGTCAATCAGTTCCATATAGCGCTCTTCAGCCAATAAACCCTCCGCGCCATAATCCACCACAGCGTCAAGCCGCACAGGAATACCGCCATTCAAGGCATTGATTTGTCCCGACAAGGTTATCAGTTCGCAGTCTATATCTTCCAATTTAGTCTCAAGCGAGAACAACTGCAATTCTATCTTATTCATCTCCAGTATTGTGGCTTCTCCCTGCTCGAAAGCCTTGGCAGTTTTCTCTTTCACCGACCGGAGATTATCCATCATCTCCACCACGGCACTCCTGCGCTGCTTGGCAGATACCACGTCCACGAGCAACATTCTCACCTGCTGGTTTAGCTCAAAAGCCGCTTGATTATATGCGGCTATCATAGCGGCATCCGCCTTTCGGTTAGCGGACCTACGCGCTCCGTACAAACCGGGCCATTCAAATGATTGGCTTATGCCGACCGACCATTTGTTGCCCACTCCTTTCTGACCCCATTGATGCTCAAAATCCACATCTGGTCCACCGAGTCTGTTATCGGCGGCATTCATCAGTCCTGCGCTGCGAATCTCAGCGGCACGGGCTTTCAGGTCTGCATTATTTCCCAGCACCTCGGCGACTATATTATCAGTCTCGGTTGCCGATTCCGATGCATTGCCAATAAATGGCACTGCTGTTACCCATACCAGCAAACCGCTTATTATCTTATTTCTTGATTTCATTTTTTCTGTTGGTTAAGTAATATATTGATGGAACCACATACATATTCAGCACCGTGGATGTAATCAATCCTCCGAGAATCACCACTGCCATAGGCGACTGAATCTCATTGCCCGGCTTACCTCCGTTCAGGGCGAGCGGTATCAAGGCAAGCGCCGATGTAAGTGCTGTCATCACTATGGGCAGCAGACGGTCTGCCGACCCTTTGCGCACTCGTTCTTCAAGCGGCACCCCTTCGGCATTCAGATGGTTGTAGCGCGTCATCAGGAGCATACCGTTGCGGGTGGCTATACCCAGTAGCGATATGAATCCTATTATAGCAGGGACATTTAGTTCCCCCGAGGTCATAACCAATATCAGCACACCGCCTATCATGGCGAGTGGCATATTGAGCAGTATCACCAGGGATTGCCCCACATTCTTGAACTCGTGGTAAAGCAACATGAATATCAACAGAAGCGCACCGAGCGATGTCCACATCAGTGTTGCCGACGCTGACGCTTCACTCTCGAATTGACCGCCGTAGCTCACATAATAGTTTTGGGGCAACTCTATCTCGGCATCTATTTTTTGCTGTATCTCATTTACCACGCTGCGCAAATCTCGGTCAGCCACATTTGCCGACACTATTATGCGCCGCTTCACATTCTCACGGTTTATAGTATTCGGACCGGCGGTCGACTTTATATCCGCTATGGTACCCAATGGGATTTTTCCGGCATTGGAGTCAATCATCAGTTCCGATATATTCTCTATCGTATTGCGGTGGGCAGGATCCAATATCACAGTCACATCGTAGGATTGTCCATCCTCATATACCTGCGACACAGCTTTACCGCCGAGTGCCACATTTATCAGCGTACTGAAATCCGACATCTTTATACCGTAACGGGCCATCAGCTCACGTCGCGGACTTATCACCAGTTCGGGTCTCTCCACCTGCTGCTCTATATTCGCATCCACCACACCGGGGACTTCGCGCATCAGCGCATGCACACGCTTACCTATGGTGAACAATCGGTTCAGATCGTCACCGAACAACTTTATAGCTATCTGCGACTGCGTCCCCGACAACATGGCATCTATGCGGTGGGAAATTGGCTGACCTATCTCCACATTCACACCGGGCAGTTCTGAGAGTTTCTCTCGCAACTCACCGGCCACCTCACTGCGCGAACGTCCCGACAGCTCGTATGGAGCTTCTATTTCCGACACATTCACGCCCAGCGAATGCTCGTCAAGTTCGGCACGGCCTGTTTTGCGCGCCACGGTCTTGACCTCGGGTACCGACATTATTATGCGTTCCGCTTCCCGTCCTATCTTGTCACTCTCTTCGAGCGATATCCCTGGGAGCGTTGATACATTTATGGTAAAGGAGCCCTCGTTGAACGACGGCAGGAAACTTCGCCCGAGCGTGAAGAACAATCCAAGCGCAACCACAAACAGCACTCCCGTACCTCCCAGTACAGCCTTGCGATGTCTCAGCGCACCGTCCAACGAACGTTCATACACACCGCGCAGCCATTTTGCCATAGGTGGCTCGCGGTCGAGCTTTGCCATAGCTTTTTCTGAACCAAGCAGAAAACTGCATAATACCGGGGTCACTGTCAGTGCCACCACGGTCGATGCTATAAGCGACACTATGAACGATACTCCAAGCGGTATCAACATCCTACCCTCTATTCCTGAAAGGAAAAACAGTGGCAGGAAGCTGGCTATGATTATCAGCGATGAGTTGAATATAGGCATACGCACCTCTCCCGAAGCATGATACACCACATCCAATACCGATTTACGCTCTCCCGCAGGCAACGCACGGTTCTCCCTCAATCGCTTGTACACATTCTCCACATCCACTATCGCGTCATCCACAAGCGACCCTATGGCTATGGCTATACCGCCAAGACTCATCGTATTTATAGTGTAGCCCATGGCATGTAGCACAAGCACACTCACTATAATCGACAATGGCAGTGCCACCACAGAAATCAGCGTGGTGCGCAGATTCATCAGGAAGAAAAACAATACCACTATCACAAACAACGCTCCCTCCAGCAATGCCTGTTGCAGATTGCTTATCGAATTGTCTATGAATTCACTCTGTCGGAATATATCAGTCGATATTTCAATCCCCGCCGGAAGATTCTTCTTCAAATCATCAAGCTCCGCATCTATACGTTCTGTCAGCCCTACGGTTCCTTCATCGGGCTGCTTCGTAACCGTTATTATCACTGCAGGTTTGGCCTCTACCGATGCCGTTCCTATGCGCGGCAACCTGCCGCCTACAGTCACATCGGCTATATCACCCACCGTGACTATACCTCGGCTGTCGCTTCGTATCACGGTCATGGCAAGTTCCTCAGGATTTGACGTATTCACGTCTCCTTTTATTATATATTCGTTGCCATACTCATAGATTACTCCGCCTGAAGCGTTATCATTCACCGATTCCACACCGTCTATCACCTCATTGAGCGTGACATCGAAATATTTCATCCGTTCGGGATTAAGCTGTATCTGGAATTCCTTGGCGTCGCCGCCTATTACCGATACCTGCGATACACCGCCCATGGCAAGCAACCTCGGACGTATCACCTTATCGGCTATCGTCCGCAGGTTCAGCATCGACACACTGTCCGAGGTCAAGCCTATTATCATCACCTCGCCCAATATCGACGATTGCGGACCCAGCGTTGGTGTATTTACATTATCCGGCAGCATCTCGGCAACCTGACCGAGACGTTCGGTCACTATCTGACGCGCACGGTACACATCCGTATCCCAGTCAAATTCCACCCACACTATAGATAGCCCCGTAGTCGACGACGAGCGTACTCGTCTCACTCCGGTAGCTCCGTTCACCGATGTCTCTATCGGATATGTCACTACCTTCTCCATATCTTCGGGAGCAAATCCGGGGGCTTCGGTCATAACCACTACAGTAGGGGCATTCAGGTCTGGGAATATATCCACTTCCGTGCGTACCAGCGTCACGGCACCGGCTATAAGCAATAGTGCCGTTAGCACTAATACCGTTATACGGTTGTTAAGCGAAAATCGTATTATCCTGTTCAGCATGGTTTTTCCTTTCTATCAATGGTTATGCGAATGCCCTTCGGGCACTACTCCGCTTGATTCGGCAAGGCGCACCGATGTTGTTCCCTTGGCTACTATTTGCTCTCCGCCTTTCAGTCCTGATGCCACCACCACACGTTGACCGTCGCTTGCTCCTATAGTCACCGGTACCTTACGGTAGCATTCCTCGTCAAGACGTTCATACACAAACAGATTGCCCTGCTGCTCCGAAAGCGCATCTATTGGCACTGTTACCACATCATTCAAGGCATTTCCAAGCAGATACACCTCTACACCTGATCCTGGTATCAATTTTCCGTCATTGGTCAGCGAAAAATACACAGGCACATATCCCGGTTTGGTTGCCGTAAGGGCTGCAGGGGTAGCCATTTTGGAACCTCCCGATTCACTCACCGTCACCACATCCGCGACATACGGCAACTTCACTCTTGCATCACTCACCGATGCCACCGAGCCATAATATCGCTCGGGCACATCAGCCTGCAACACAAGCGACTTGCCACCCGATATGGTGGCTATCGGAGCACCCGCATCCACATATTGTCCCTGTGTGACATTAAGTGCAGTTATCACACCTCCGGTCACAGCCACTGCTCGTCCTGAAGCTGCTGCACCGCTATACGATGCCTTGGCTTCCTCATAAGCCCGGACAGCCGAATTGTATTCCGATGCGGTAACTATCTTCTCTTTATATAATGGTGTCAGTCGGTCCAGCTCCCGTTTTGCGGCATCAAGTGATGCCTTGGCGGCTAAATTAGGATTACCGCCGCTTACCGCCGAAGGGTTGACGCGAGCTATTGTGGCACCGCGGCCCACATTGCTCCCCACGCTTATTCCGGGCGACAATGTCACCACTCCGGCGGTAGGTGCCGTGACCACCGAACCTCCATCGGGTGATTCCATTATGGTTCCGCTCACCTTTATCACTTCGTGAAATTTACCGGGAGCAGCCGTCTCCGTACTCACTCCCATGCGTTCAGCTATTGCAGGGCTGAGCACTATCTCATCATTTCCCTCCTCATCATGCGCATCACTTTTTTCAGCATGATTGTGATTATGACTATGTTCCAAGGCATCATGTCCCGATTTGCCGTGGCAACCCGACATCGACACCGCTACCATGCCTGCAAGCAGGCACTTGATAAAAGTATTCATGATTATGTATTTTTATTTCGTACCACCCGCACAAATATATCATGCGGTTCAATAATATAAACAATCCCGGGACGCTTACATTCCCATGCAATCATCCGAATCCGTCAAACCGTCGGCGGCGCACGCAATCCGGTGGTTCCACCTATGGCATTGTTTGGTACCGGTGGCTCTTTATCCACCGAAGGTATAGCCATTCTCTCAATGGCAGCTACCGTT
>CAJTMM010000009.1:62252-69629 GCA_910577465.1 uncultured Muribaculaceae bacterium
TGCCGCTCCTGTAATATTCTGTATAGTTATATCCTGGAGGTCGACACCGCGCTCTGCTATGAACACGCTCTTGCCTACACACTCTTCGTCATCTGCATGGCATGGCGATTCATCATCACACTTCTCCATAGCCATACATATCCCGTCACCATGGTGATGATGCGGCAACGCCGACAGCACCAACAGCACCATCACTGCCAGCACCATAGCCGATATGTAAGCTTTTATCTTCATCTCACGAGTATTTTGCAAAGATAATCAAATTCCTACAATATACACCTGCCATAGTCTTGGCAGTTCATTTCTCTCTCATTTTAAATCTCTTGTTTATATCTTCCGCGGCAATATTTCATAGGAGAATCTCAATGTATGCAAAACAACATAAATATATGTATTTCAACATTTCACACCTAAGATAAATAGTTGGAATACACAATCCAAAATTGTACTTGGCTCAATCAGAGCCGGATAAAGGAATTATGTGCTTATTTGTGATTTAAATGAAAGAGTCGTTATATCGGTATAATAATAGCGGTGTGCCAAATTAATTTTTACACACCGCCGGATTTATTTAAGGTAGACTGTTTCTACTTATTCGACTTATCGCCTCCCGGCTGTTGATTTGTCGGTATTGGCATCCGCATTTATTATCTTATTTGCTCCACGTTTCTGATGTCCCCATTGGAGATTGTAGCAGATGCTGATATATGGCATCTTCATATCAATACGCGTGTGCTGCTCGTTGGTGTTCCATTTACTAAGCATCTTGGAGCCTTGGTCATATTGACCGAAGGGCATAATTACACCTGCTCCAAATTGCCACTTATTCCAATTATAGGATAGTTGAATGATGGAAAGGTTCTCGCCCCAGCTGATTTTTTCACCCCAAAGTTCCTTCTGTGCGCGAACATATTGTCCGGTGAGTTGAAATCCCCAATGTCTGAGAATGAGACTGACATTTCCGCTCCAATTGTGATTGTAATGTTTATAGCCGGTACCTTTCATCCGCTCAATGCGGTACTGGATATTTCCGCTTGTCATCAGCCAATCAGGAATAATATCGATTTGTGGTGATAGGGAAAATGCCAGAGTCTGTAATCCTCGGCTGTTTTCGTATGAGGTAATTAGCTTGTTGTCGTTCCAATATAGATATGGGGCTATGGCATCCGGACTGTTTAATGCTCGTATCCCTAAGGAGCCATTTACGCGTGGTATATTGAAATTGTATCTGAGAGCCAGTGAATATGAGCTTGCAGTCTTCAAGTTCGGATTACCGATACGCCATTGAAAACCATCTATTTGTTGTGGCGTGACATTTGATTGGGAAAGCGATGGGGTTGTCTGCCAGGATTGAAAACTTAATCGAATTTGATGGTCTTGATTAAGACGATATGAGATTGTCACTTGTGGACGCCAGTTCCAGGAATGGTTGCCTTGATTGGTCTCTTTGAACATGTAATCGGTGTATTGTGCTCCAATTCCTGCGGTGAGCGTAAATTCGTTTATCCGTTGGAAGTATTCGGCAAATAGATACACTTTATCCTGTCGCTGATGAAATATCTGACCATCAAGATTTTCATATCGTGAGCGATTGCGGTTGGCGGAGTAGGATGCTCCGGCGGTCAGTTTTGACGACCGCCATTGTTTAATGTAATCTGCCTCAAGCCCATAGGCTTGGTTGCGGTCTTTGATGTATGTGCTTACGTCAGTGATATAGCCTGTCGCATCCTCACCCCGTTCAAGATAGGTTGAATACGTGTGCCCTGTATATAGTGATGCGCTGAAATCGACGACGAGCATCTGGCTATGAGCGAAATGTTGCTCTAAATAAATAAAAAAACGAGGTGTAGTCCCTTTACTGCCGGAATCATCGCTTAAAACGATGTCGTTTTCTCCATTGCTCAGTGATAGGAGTCCGGTGTAATGATTGCTGTCAGAGAAAGTACGGTTTGCTGCAAGCTGAACATACACGACGGTAGTGTCCGGCTTTACGTAATTGTAAGATAACCAGCATGCACCGAATGAATTGTTCAGTTCGCCGCCAAGTGGAGTCTCGGTCCTTGTAAGTTTCATACCGTCAGGCCATGAGAATGTTTCGGAGTAGTCACGATGGGCTTTGATGTTTTCTGTAAGTTTGAAGTAGCCGCCTATTTCCCATTGCGAACGTCCGGTGTTGAATTTGGCAGAAGCATCATATTTGCCCCATGCACAATTGAGAGCCGGTTGCGCTTGTGCTATAAGCGAACCGCCAACCGTGGGATTCGCAACGATAAAGTTCAGCACATAATTCGTCTCTCCGTAACGAAGTCCGGGATTGTCAATCCATTCTACTCGCTTGATGGTTTCGGGAAGAAGAGCCTTTATCTGCTCGATTGTTGCCTTGTGACCGTTTATGCGAACCTGCACAGCCTGTCCTGCGGCACTGATAGAACCGAGAGCATCGTTGACATTGAGTGTAGGTATCATGAGGTTTTGAAGCAACTGCATACCATTTTTGGAATTGTCAACGGCACTCCTGGATGGATGGTACACGTCCATATCAGCCTTGTGTATTACCTTGGGGGCATGAACTACGATTTCGTTCAGTTCATGAGGCATGATGGTGTCGCTTATTTCCTGTGCTATTGCGATAGCGGGGATGATTACCGGGAGTGTCACAATCAGGATTCGTTGAAAGATTGTCGTTGCCATTTTGCGATATTATTTTAATGATGTCATATCGCAAAATTATAGCTGACAATGTCTTAACGCCAAAGGTTAATATCTTAACATACATTTGACAATGTGTTGATTTTCAACAGCAAAGCATATTAAAGTTCTAAATTTGGTTACTGCGGGTCCAAATGCTACTTACAATGCTGGATTCTGGAGTAAAAAAGTGACTATATCCCCCTTCTCGACTAAGCCCAGTTTCTTACGGATGGCTGATTTGCGTACATAGATTGTTGCTGTTGTCTGTGTCGTAATGACGCTTATCTCTTTAGTAGTGAATCCGGCTATCATCAATGCTATAATCTGTTCCTCCTTGTCGGATAATATCCCGCCATAGTGTTTGTGTAGACGAGAGTAGAACCCGGAATATAGATTGTCGATTATCTCATATACATTTCTCCAGTCAACCAGAGTTCCTTTGGTGTCGTTCTCAATAGATGATATTTTCCTCAGCATCTCACGATTCTGTTCAGTTGGAGTCTCAGCTACCATTTTGATAATGCCAAGTTGGTGTAGCATGGCGCGACGTAGTGAGTCATGACCCGGTGATTGTTCGGCAGGATTCTTGAGTTCCTCAACCATTTTATGAAGGGCTTCCGCCTTTTCCTCTGCTTCGATGGTCCTACGTTTTCTGTTTAGTGCATACCAAAATAACAATCCGGATATAATCAGGGATGTGAGAATGAGAATTATGATCAATGACATTTGCCTGTCATTCTCGGCTTTAAGAATCAATCGTTTGTTTTCGATTTCCAGTGCGCTTTGTGCGGACTCCCGTTGAATAGATTGGCTACGAATCAGATTATCCTTCTGTATGTTGTTTATTTGAGCCATCTGAATCAATTTCAATTTGCCGGTCTTTTGGTAGTCCAAAACGGTTCTGAGTACATATGCAAAGCTATTGTAGTACCCTTTTTCGGCATCAGAAATTGCTGATGCGTAACTATCGGCTTTGTCCAACTCACGTGCCGATTCATCAGTGTGTCCCATATTGAAATGAGCCAGTGATTTCCATAAATGGATATAGTGTCTGATAGAATTTCCTGACGGTTGTTCTAATAATTTATTAGCTAACCCCAAACATTCGGAGTATCGACTGGATTCCTCCAATATGCCCATCTTTTCATATTCATATCTGAATTGGGTTGATGATTTATTATCAGCGATTGCCCCATTGATAAGTTCATCCAAAATAACAAGAGCGGAGTCGTTATCTCCGCTATAAACATAATCTATGTAGAGCCAATATTTATATAGGTTATGTGCGGTTGAATCTTTATCGATTGAGAGTAGTTTTCTAATATTCAGTCTGTTTTCGCCTGAGTCCATTACCTTTTGCCCCCAATAGGACCTTTTGAGTAGCGGATATATGAGCACATGACTGGGAACATTTGTGAGATTGGATAAAGAATCAAGCTGCTTGATGGCAGTTTTTCCGTCCCCGCTCCAATATTTATACAATGCAAGTAAGGTGGCACTTTTGATGGCACGATCCAAATCCTTATCTCGGTAATAATCAGCGGAATATTGAATCATTGAATCTGACAGCATGACATGTCCGCTCTTTTCATGGGCTAATGCCATGATGTAATGGTACTTGGCTTTCATGGAATCAGCCGGGATTTCTGACGGGTCTATGATTGCAAGTATCGACAACGCGCTATCGGGGTCTTCTACAAACACTATCTCAGCTTGATTAATAATATTGTTGTAGTGCGATGCAGGCCGGGAACATGCAACCATGCTTACGGCTACAAACATTAGTATCCATCCAAAAATCTTCATAGCAACTGCAAAGGTATGAATTATTTATCGGATTTTAACAATAGGCATGTGATGCCACAGGGCAACCGCATCAACTATGGCTTCGTTCAATGCACCCTGATTCATCCACAAAATCTACTCATGTAAAAGTATTCTTCTTATCCTTTATGGCTCCTACACCAGCATACCTACTGACGTTGCCCTGACTCCATGCGCCGCCAACACCGATTCCGCTCTTTCAATCAGCTCATAATGTCAACTGATAATGCACATCATTAAGCCACTCGCCAAACTTATATCCCACACCTTCGAATCTCGACACACGCTTGAAGCCGAAACCCTCATGCAGCCGTTCGCTCGCCACATTACCCTCTGTGATACACGATATCAGCACACGCACACGCTCCTCTTCCCGGCAACTTTTTACAAGAGCATCAAGCAACTGATGCCCCACGCGCATACCCCGGCAATCCTTATCCACATACACGGCTATCTCCCACGTATGGCAATACACCTCATCCGGCTGCCACGGATGAGCATAGATATACCCGCGCACCACGCCATCCACTTCCCACACCCAAAATGGGTAACCATCCGCCACCAATGGCTCCAGCTTAGTCCTCATCTCTCCGGACGTAAGTTGCTTATTAGAAAATATCACAGTACTCGTAGCCACATAGTGATTATATATTGCAGCCATATCCGCCGCATCGTCAAGGGTTCCTTTTCGTATCATTATTTTCCATTTTTCCGCAAAGCTACTATTTTTTATGCAAAATGCGTACCTTTGCACATATATGAAACATCATTTCCTACACACCATAAGCATCCTTGCACTGCTGCTCATCGCATGTTCGGCATGCAAAGGCACAAACGCTCCTGAGCAACCCACCCTCACCGTAAGCATCGAGCCGCAACGCTATCTTCTGCAACAAATAGCGGGCGACCGTTGGCACATCAACACACTCCTATCCAAAGGAGCCGACCCGGAAAACTTCGACCCCGCCCTCACCTCCCTCAAATCGCTTCAGGACAGCCGCGCCTATTTCACCGTCGGCACCATCCCTTTTGAGGAAACACTCATATCGCGTCTGAAACCCGACAGCACGCTGCGCATCATCAACACCTCTTCAGGCATACACCTCATCGAAGGCACCCACCACTCACATGAACACGAACACGAGCACGGGCACACACACGACACCGATCCTCACGTATGGTCATCCATCAAAAATGCCCGTATCATGGCACGAAACATGTACCAAGCCCTGATTGAACTCGACACTGACAACGCCGATACTTATACCCGCAACTACCTCCGGCTCGACGCCGACCTCGACAGTCTCGACCGCGAACTCACCCGCACGCTCTCCCCGGCACAAGGAGATGCATTCCTCGTGTGGCACCCTTCGCTGAGCTACTTCGCCCGCGACTACTCGCTCCATCAGATTGCCATGGGCATGGAAAACAAGGAACTGTCGGCAGACGCCTTCCGCCGCCACATCGACGAGGTCTCCGGACACAACGCCACCATATTCTTCACCCAACCCGAATTCGACGGCAACCGTTCCGACAACATTGTACGGCAGACAGGCATGAAGAACATTCCGGTCAACACCCTCACATACGATTTACCCTCCGAGCTGCGACGCATTGCCACAAGCATCACCGACGCCCATCAAAAAGCCAACCCTATATGACCGACCACAGTCCTATAATTCGTCTGCAAGACGTAGCCATCGGATGGAACGGACGACCGGTTTTATCCGACATCAATCTCACCGTCAACCGTGGCGACTTCCTCGCCATAACAGGTCCCAACGGTGGCGGCAAGACCACACTATTGCGAATCATATTAAAACTTCTCCGACCCGATTCCGGCACCGTTACCTACTACTCCGCACATCAGCCTACCGACACCCTGCCCATAGGCTATCTCCCGCAGAAAAACATGATTGACTCACGCTTCCCCATCACCGTAAGCGAAGTCATCGCCATGGGCATAGCCCGGCGAAAAGGCATCAGCAACGACGAATTACAGCAACGCGTCTCACAGATGCTCCACACCGTAGGACTCGCCGAACACGCCCGCGCAAGCTTAGGCACTCTATCCGGCGGACAGCTCCAACGCGCCCTCCTCGGACGCGCCTTGATATCCAATCCCCAGCTACTCGTCCTCGACGAACCCCTCAGCTACCTCGACAAACGCTTCGAGCACCGCATCTACGAAATCATCGCCGGTGTCGCTCCGCACGCCACCATACTCCTCGTATCACACGAAATGAGCACCATCGCATCCATGGCAAACCGCCACATCATCGTCGACCACCGGCTCGAATTCTGCAAATCCGGCACCCACTTCATGCACTACGACTGCTGCGACAATCACTCCGAACCCACTACCTGACCCTCCGCCCATCAACTTGCCACACCTATTATTACCGTATTTCACAAAAATAACGTACCTTTGCAATCCTAAACAACAATCATTTCACACAATCATAACTGAAACATGAAAGCATTTGTATTTCCCGGACAAGGCGCACAATTTGTGGGCATGGGAAAAGACTTGTACGACACCAACGAGGTAGCTCGCGAAATGTTTGAGAAAGCCAACGAGATACTCGGCTTCCGCATAACCGACCTTATGTTCGAAGGCACCGACGAGGACCTGAAGCAAACCAAGGTTACCCAACCCGCCATCTTCCTCCACTCCGTTATTTTGGCAAAAACTCTCGGCACTGAGTTCAACCCCGACATGGTCGCAGGTCACTCACTTGGCGAATTCTCTGCCCTCGTAGCAGCCGGCGCGCTCACCTTCGAAGACGGTCTCCGCTTGGTTTCCGCCCGTGCGCAAGCCATGCAGAAAGCATGCGAGCTCAAACCCTCCACTATGGCTGC
>CAJTMM010000009.1:69746-69952 GCA_910577465.1 uncultured Muribaculaceae bacterium
AGCAACTCCTTGCTGCCGGTGCCAAGCGCGCACTCAAACTCAAGGTCGGCGGCGCATTCCACTCCCCCTGCATGGAGCCCGCACGCGCCGAACTCGCCGAAGCCATCGAGCGCACCACTGTCAGCGCGCCCGTATGCCCCGTTTATCAGAACGTCGACGCAAAGCCCCACACCGACCCTGCCGAAATCAAGGCAAACCTCGTGGCT
>CAJTMM010000009.1:70004-80143 GCA_910577465.1 uncultured Muribaculaceae bacterium
GATTACCGACGGCGCCACCGAATTTGTCGAACTCGGCCCGGGCAAAGTGCTCCAAGGACTCGTTGCCAAAATCGACCGTGCCGTAGCCACCTCCGGCCGTCAATAAATCCCTGACACTTAAATACCTCAACAAAAAAACAAGGCGGTGCGTCAATTTTCCCGACGCGCCGCCTTTCATATTGAACACCCAGAATCTCTAATCCACATCAAACCCCGCCGCACGCACGGCATTCACCACCTCCTTCTCATCATGCTCACCATTCACGGTAGCCACACCACTCGACAGGTTCACCGTCACCTCGCTCACACCCTTCACACCGGCGATGCTTTTAGTCACCGCAGCCTGACAATGCGGACAATTCATTCCCTTGATAACATAAGTCTTAGTCATATCTGTAATTTTTAAATGTTTATGATTCATTCTCTTCACCAACGCCACCAACAATAGCACCGCCAACACTGCCGCACTCGCCATAGACACCCACGACATCTCCTCACCGTGGCAGGCACCGTGCGCACCACCAGGCAACACCCACCACTCACCCGGCAGCAGATAGTCTATCGCGAGTCCGAATGCCATCGACCCCAACACTATCGAAGCCACATATATCATAGCCGACCTATGACCCACCTCGCGCGCTATCAACGTGTACGATGCAAAATTTGCCGCCGGGCCGGCCATCAGCAACACCAATGCCGTACCGGGCGAAAGCCCCTTCAACATCAGCGACATAGCTATCGGTATCGACCCCGTGGCACACACATACATCGGCACAGCCACCACCAGCACCGCCATCATGGCAAATACCGGACGGTCTCCCAATGCCGCAAAGAAATCATCCGGCACATACACCGTTATCACAGCTGCTATCACCAACCCGGCAACAAGCCAGCCGCCTATACTGCCCACAAGGTCCACAAAACCATACCGTAATGCATCCACCACCCTGGCTCCAAACCGCTTGCGGTTATCAGGTTCATCCGGCACAGCACACACCGCATCTCCGGTCACACCCTCATCCTGCGCACCCCAGCGCCCTACAGCCATACCGCCGAAAAGAGCCGTCGCGAGAGCGGCTATCGGACGCACCACAGCAAATGCCGGTCCCAGCAGAGACCACGTCGCGGCTATACTGTCAACACCCGTCTGAGGTGTCGATATCAGAAACGAAGTCGATGCGGCACGCGACGCTCCGCCACGACGCATCGCCACGGCTGTCGGCAGCACTCCGCACGAGCAAAGCGGCAACGGCACCCCTATCATGGCTGCCTTCACCACCGCACCAGCTCCGTTACCTGAAAGATGACGGGTCATCATACGCTGCGACACAAACTCATGAAGCAATCCGGCTATCAGAAAACCAAGCAATATATACGGGGACATCTCCCCGAGCATAAACAGCAATGAACGTAATATTTCCATAAGGCATAGTCTATTTTTTCATTTACAAAATTACTACGCCACACCATCTACGGTGTTATACAATTTCGTCAAAATTTTCCATCATTCCGCCCGGATATCACACATCCTGCAGCGGCTTGCGCACACCCATGCTGCGAAACTCCGTTGGAGTCATACCGGTATGCTGCTTGAACTGGCGCGACAGATGCGCCACCGACGAATACCCCGTATCGTAAGCTATCTCCGACAGCGTCTGCTGCCCGTACTTTATCAACTCCTTCACCCTCTCCACCCGCAGGCTCATGAAATAATTCTCTATAGTCCTACCCTCCATCGACGAAAACAGACGGCTGAGCGACCCATAAGTCACCGACCAAGCCCTCATCTCCTCCATCAGCATCTCAGGCAGATTACCGCGCACACCGTCATCGCGGCGCGACATCTCTATCAGCACACGCTTCACCCGGTCCACCATCTCGGCATCCCTCGTCTTTATCAGCTCAAAGCCCTCTCCGGCAAGCGCGGCTGCTATCTTCGGCAGATAATCCTGCTCATCACCCGCCACATCCACATCGGCACCCCCGAGCCATACCGATTTCACAGTCACACCCGGCAACTCACACAGCACATTTCTCACACAGTGCACACAGTGCTGGCACACCATATTCTTTATAGCCACAGTCATCTCCATCACACTCACGCCTCCTTCGTTCCACGCTCATAACGGCGGTAAAGACAATACAACGCCACCGCGCTCACCACCAGCAGCGGTATCCCCGCCAGTGCAGGCGTCCGGTAGCTGTGCGTCACATTTATAGTCCATCCGCCTATGGCCGCTGCCACGGCATTGCCCACATTAAACGCTATCTGTATGCCTGCGGCTCCGAGCATCTCGCCACCTTTCGAATATTTCACTATCAGATACTGCAACGGTCCTCCTATGCCAAACAGACCGGCAGTTCCTAAAAACATCAGACAGGCTGACACCCAACCGTAGCCCGCAAACACATACACCAGCCCCATCACCGGAATCATCACGGCGGCTATGGCACCGCTAACCATCCCGGCAGAATAGCGGTCGGCAAATCGTCCGCTCACTATATTACCCGTAAACATTCCAAGACCCGCCAGCGCCATCAGCCACGACAGGTCATCCACCGCAAACCCCGATACCTTCGTCAGCAACGGATCTATATAGCTGTACCAGCAGTACAACCCCGTCTGTCCGAAAAACACACCGCTCAGTATCAGCCACGGAGCCAAATTCCGCAGAAACCTGAACTGGCTCTTGAACCCTTCACTCTCCACCTTGCCCACCTGCGGAACCCACAGATGCACAAACACCAACGTCACCGCCGCGCTCAGCGCCACCAGCCCGAAGGTCACCCTCCACGACACATTGTCGCTCAAAAACGTACCCACAGGCACACCCACTATCGTAGCCACCGTCATACCGGCAACCATCACCGACACAGCCCGCGCCTGATGACCCTCATCCGCCAATCGCTGCGCCACTATCGCGCCTACACCGAAGTAAGCTCCGTGCGGCAGCCCCGACAGAAATCGCGCCGCCATCATGCACCAGTAGTTAGGTGCCAGCGACGTAAGCAGATTGCCGCCAAGTATCATACCGGCCAATAGCACCAATATATTCTTCAATGGCATCCTCCGCAATATTATAAGCGTCGGGGCACCTACCGCCACACCGGTCGCATACGCCGATATCAGATGACCCGCATCGGTTATCGACACCGACAGCTCCTCGGCAAGATTGCCCAATATGCCCATTATCACAAACTCGGCTATACCCAAGGCAAATGTACCGAATGCCAGGGCAACAATACTCTTCTTCATCCTTCTTATAAAATAAACATTCACAGCCTACCTTACACAGCCGCATCTTGAACGGCACCGCAAAATTAACCATTTTATCCCATTAATAACGCACCCGCCCCCATCATAGTTCCCCCGCCGCCACACCGTCCCCATCCGCATATATGCACACAAAAAACAGGTCGACGATTTTCGTCGACCTGTTCTCTTTGGTAGCGGGGGCAGGACTCGAACCTACGACCTTTGGGTTATGAGCCCAACGAGCTACCACTGCTCCACCCCGCATTGTGGTTTTGTGAGTGCAAAGGTAGGCACTTTTTCCGAATCCACAATACATCACCACTTATTTTTGTGTTATTTTATGTTAACAACCACGCGATACTCCTTCCGCAGCCCATCCATTCCCATCAAGTCCTTAATAAATACAAAATCACCCGCACCACTCATCATAATATGGGCTAATAATTGTAACTTTGTCACAAACGAAACCAATTCTAAAAATCACGTAACAATGAAAATCCAACCCATTGTGATGATCGCATCATTGACCGCTACAAGCCTGATTAGCGGATGCTCCGGTTCTACCGCAAGCTATCCGGTGGCTCCTTCCGACAGCTCTGTTGTCGACGATTACTTCGGAATCAAAGTAGCCGACCCATTCCGACCGTTGGAAAATGACACCGCCGAAGCCACGCTGCGATGGGTTGAGGAGGAAAACAAAGTCACCGACGCCTACCTATCCCGCATCCCGTTCCGCGACCGCATGCGTCAGCGGCTCACCGAGCTCAACGATTACAAGAAGACCGGGCTCCCGTGGAAAGACAACGACGGCAAATACTACTATTACGAAAACGACGGGCTGCAGAACCAGTCCGTACTATACCGCACAGACTCCATCGGTGGCGAGCCCGAACTGTTCCTCGACCCCAACCACCTCTCCGACGACGGCACCGTGGCGCTGACAGGAACATCCCAGAGCAACGACGGTCGCTACACCGCATACACCATCTCGCGCAACGGCTCCGACTGGACCGAAATCTACGTGATGGACACCAAGACCAAGCAACTCCTCCCCGACCACATCGAATGGGCAAAATTCACCAATGCCGAGTGGAAGGGCGACGGTTTCTACTATAGCGCATACCCGCGCCCCGAAGAAGGCAAGGAGTTCTCCAACGCCAACGAAAACCATCAGATTTACTACCACCGCATGGGCACACCTCAGTCTCAGGACCAACTCGTTTACGAGGATCCCGCACATCCGCTGCACTTCCACACCGCCTGGGTACCCGATAGCGAGGACTTCCTCTTCGTGTTCGGTGGCGGACAAGGCTTCGGACAGTCCATCATGTACAAGAGCCTGTTGGACAATTCCGGCTGGAAAGTCCTCGAACCCTCGCAGGACTATGAGATTAACCCCATCGGCGTGATCAACGGCACACTCTACGCCACCACCTCCAAGGGAGCCGAACGCTACCGCGTAGTCATGACCGACCTCACATCGCCCGCTCCGCAGTGGCAGGAAGTGGTGCCGCAGCAGGATGCTGTTCTCGCGGCTGCACAGTTCTCGGCAGACAAACTCATTCTCACATACGAGAAAGATGCCGCAAGCCACGTCTACATCCACGACCTCGACGGACGTCGTCTCTCCGAGATACAGCTACCCACCTTCGGATCGGCATCCGTATGGTCGAGTCGTAAATATCCCGACGTATACTACTCGTTCACATCATTCACCTACCCGTCAGCTAAGTACAGCTACGACATGGCTTCCGGTCAGAGCACACTCATCGGCAAGACCGAGATTAAGGATGTCGATCTTGCCGACTACGTCACCGAGCAAGTATTCTACCCGTCTGCCGACGGTACCGAGATACCGATGTTCATCACTTACAAGAAGGGGCTGGAACGCGACGGCAAGAACCCCGTGCTCCTGTACGGCTACGGCGGCTTCAACATCTCGCTCACGCCATCATTCTCGGCTAATCGTCTCGCCTGGTTGGAAAATGGCGGCATATACGCTCAGGCAAATCTGCGTGGCGGCGGCGAATACGGCGAACCGTGGCACAAGGCAGGCACCAAGATGGAGAAGCTCAACGTATTCAACGACTTCATCGCAGCCGCTCAGTACCTCATCGACCAAAAGTGGACCTCCCCCGAATACCTCGCCATCCAGGGCGGTAGCAACGGCGGTCTGCTCGTAGGTGCCACCGTCAATCTCCGTCCCGACCTCTTCAAGGTAGCCATACCGCAGGTCGGCGTCATGGACATGATGCGCTACCACCTCTTCACCATCGGATGGAACTGGGCTTCTGACTATGGCACAAGTGCCGACTCTAAGGAAATGGCGGAATACCTCCTCGGATACTCCCCCGTCCACACCATCCGCAACGACGGCACACCTTATCCCGCCATTCTCATCACCACAGCCGACCACGACGACCGCGTCGTTCCCGCTCACTCTTTCAAATATGCTGCGGCTCTGCAGGCTGCCGATACCGGCAATGCCCCCAAGCTCATACGCATCGACAGCAAGGCTGGACACGGCGGCGGCAAACCAATGGCTAAAGTCATCGACGAATATGCCGACATCTACTCCTTCATTTTCTACAACCTCGGAATAGACCCCTACAAAAAATGAGTTCAATAAGTTAATTCACATTGAAATACATTCGCACTAAATACCTTTCAACACTTTGCAGCATGACTCTCTCTGTAGCCATGCTGCAAAGTTGCTTTACCGGCATTGAAAGCACCCCTAAGATTACGGCTGGGGATGTCCGGCGCGAGAAAATCACATCTCGTCCCGAAGAGTCATATCTGTCCGACATACTCCCGCAGCCCCTCGACAGCTGGCAGCCGGGCAAACGATTCTACGTCGCCGACAATAAGTTTTCCATCCTGTTTGGCAAGTCATCACCCGAAGCTCAGAACCTGCAGGGACAGACACTCCTCTTCCATCACGCCGACGAGGTCACATCCATCACCGGCGACAAGGTAGTGCAGCTCTCCTTCACCACACCGGCAGGACGCATCATCACCTACGATACCGGACAGTCCCGCGCATCTATTGACCGCGCCATGCAGGTCGAAGTCCCGTTCACTGTCGATATGGACCTCGTCGACTCCGTCGCTACCCGCATCAAGGGACAGCAATACTACGTCATCACACCATCATGGTACGATACCGCTCTTCAGTCACGCACCGGACGCAAATTCGTCCCCGTGACCGTCACCGATGTCCTTCCGGGCACAGCTTTCTACCCTATCCTCCTCAAGCTCCTCGACGAGAACGGTCAACCCTTCTGCCTGCTCATGTCGGTAGGTCATGACATGAAAGCGCCACGCAAATTCGCATCGCTATTCTCCCTCTCCGACCCTCGGTTACGCTACCCCACTATCACCGATGCCAACTGGCGCAACATCATTCTCGGACGCGTGGCGGAGGATATGACTCGCGACGAGTGCCGTCTCGCTTTAGGTTCACCGGCCACCGTCGACCGTCGCCCCGGCTACAGCATCATGAGCGAGATATGGACCTATGAAAATGGCATATACCTCATATTCGAAGACGGCATCCTTAGGTCATTCCGTCAATAACACCCATCCCCTTCCACTATCATGCGGCTCACATTCCTCGGCACTGGCACTTCTACAGGCGTCCCGCAGATAGGATGCTCATGCGAGGTATGCACATCCACCGACCCGCGCGACAATCGCATGCGCACTTCTGCGCTCGTCGAGACTTGTGGCAAGAGATTGCTCATCGACTGCGGACCCGACTTCCGCACGCAGATTCTACGCGCCGGTAGCCCCTCTATCGACGCCCTTTTGGTCACCCATACCCACTACGACCACCTCGGCGGCATCGACGATCTCCGCCCTTACTGCTACCGTCCGGGCGGATTCCCCGTCTATTGCCGCAGCGATGTCGAATCCGACATACGCACACGTATGCCATACTGCTTCGGACCCCTTCACTACCCCGGAGCACCCGTATTCCACATCCACACCATCTCTTCGGACCCATTCTGCATACAAGATATAGAAATCCTGCCGCTACCCGTCATGCACACCCCGCAGCTCGCCATCACAGGATTCCGCATTGGACCGTTGGCATACGTCACCGATTGCAAGATTATGCCACCCGACACCATTTCGCGTATGCAAGGATGCCACACTCTGGTCATTAACGCACTCCGCCATCAGGAGCACCCATCTCATCTGAACCTCCGGCAGGCTATCGACGTTATAAATGCAGTGAAACCCCGCAGGGCACTGCTCACTCACCTGTCGCACCACATGGGACTGCACGCCGATGTTTCGGCATCCCTACCCGCAGGCATTGAGATTGCTTACGACGGTTTCACCATTGAAATTTGATCGTAACAAAACTCAATAGTCATGAACAGAGTAACATTCTTAGACCACAGTGGTTTTATCGTGACCACCGATGAAGCAATCTTGGTATTCGACTACTATCGCGACCCGGCTAAAGCCCTGCACCACGTTCTCGAACAAAACCCCGAAAAACCCGTTGTGTTCTTCGTCACACACCATCACCCCGACCATTACAATAAGAGTATATTCGAGTTGGCGCAGAACCACAAGCGCACCTACGTCCTCTCCAACGACGTCTACCCGCAGAACGTCCCCGACAATCTTGCCGTTGCTGGCATGAGCAAAGGCGATGTCATTGAAAACATTGCAGGCTCACTGACCGTAAAGGCGTATGGCTCCACCGACGATGGTGTAAGCTTCCTGGTCACTACCGCTAAAGGCGAGAAAATCTTCCACGCCGGTGACCTCAACGACTGGCACTGGCAGGACGAATCCACTATGCGCGAGGTTGAGGAAGCCGACGAACGCTTCCGCGTCATACTACACCGCATAGCTACCGAAGTCCCTGAGATGAACATAGCATTCTTCCCCGTCGACGTTCGGCAAGGGTCCGACTACGCCCGTGGAGCGCGCGAGTTCCTCAAAGCCATCAAAGTCACCGACTTCTTCCCCATGCACTTCAGCGGCGACTACCACAAAGCCTGCGACTTCACCGACTACGCAACCGCCGGCACCACATGCCACTGCCTACACACCCCCGGCGAGTCCATCACCCTCCCCTAATCCCCCGCTGAAAACACCATCAACAAACCCACCGGAGCGAGGGCATCCCGGGGCGAGGGCATCTTGCCCTCGTATAACTCACAACGCCCCCTAAGCCCCTCACCACCAACAAAATAATTCCTAATTCCTAATTCCTAATTCCTAACTCCTAATTCCTAATTAAAAAAAACATCCCCGAAGGCAAAAACCCTCCGGGGATAGTCATATTCGTATGTTTCCATATCGAACTCACTTAAACTTTTTACCGAATGTTAAAAAGTTTAAATGAGTTCATCATATCAGAACGAGAATCCTATGCCCAAAAACGGACTAACATTACAACTCGAGTCATAGTTCTCAAGGTTCACCATTATATCCAGACCCGCCATCACATTGAACGAGCCTAAATTCCACTGAACCCCAAAGTCTATCGGAATGCTTGGCACAACCTCATTATAGCAGTCGTACCCATTATAGTACTTATCGCTCGAGAATCCCGTGCCGAAACCCGTACCGAGAAAAGCGTTCCATGCCGGAGTGATAGTCTTTATCACACCCGCCGAAAACATTGCCCCGTTCTCAGATCTGGAATACTTATCAGACGGCCGCCACCATTCATCTCCTTCTATACGCATCCACACGCCCTTTATGTACCAGCCCCAGCTACGGCCATACTTGCCGTACATTAAGCCGAGTTGACCACCGGTACTCATCTCGCTTGACGGAGCGAATAGCAGACCGCCCACCACATTCAGGAACTTATGGCTGCGTTTCTCATTTTCCGGCTTAAATACCGTCTTGGGTGCACGCTTCACCTTTGCAGGCTTCATTGCCGAAGTCCCTATCATTGGGTAAGCCACAGCCATATTGCCGTTCAGCATCGACACCTTTTCGGCATCGCTCTGCGTCATCGAGCGGAAATTACGGTACTTGGCAGGATAACCGGTCACCGTTACCGAACCGCCGCGAAACATTCCGCGACGCTTCACCGTGTACTGAGGTTCTACCACCACATCCGACTCTGTCTCCTTCAGAAGTTCAGCCGTAGCATTCTCCTTCTGCGTCTCTATCGATACAGTCGAAAGCGGAGTCCACTTCCAGTCCACGGTCGTGCTCACCTTCTTGGTGCTCACATCCATGTCCGCCACCGTCAGGTTATACACCTGCGTATCCACATCAGCCGTACTGGCGGTATGTGTGATGGTCGAACACGAACTAAGCCCCGTCACGGCAAGTACGCATCCTATCAACAACTTAATCTTCATACACATTATTTATAAGTATGTCGATTGGGTTATTATTTTACACAGGTAGGCACCATACCGAATTCCAGGGTGCTTGCCACCTCTGCTTCAGCCTTGGTAGTCTGATGTATATTCACATACTTACCTACATGACCGGTTACTGTGATATATTTCACCTTGGTAAGGAACAGGCCGCGGGTCTTTTTCACCTCAAACTGCGGAGCCACGAGCACATCGCCATTACCATTAGCTTCGAGCGCCTTCATCACGGCAGCAGCCTTCATCGACTTCAAGCCGGCACGACGATACGAATCATTGGGAGTGAAAGTATAAGTGATTTTGGTATCAGACACCTTCAGTTCTGCGGTAGAACGGTTCATCAGTTCAGTGTCTACAGTCTCGGTCGATGCCGTATGGCTGATTGTCGAACAAGAACTCAAAGCCATCACGGCAACAGCTGCAAATAAAATTACTTTTTTCATTGTGATTGTAAAAAATTGGTTAACAAATAAACTATAATCGCCACAAATTTAAACATATAATCACAAATTACCCCC
>CAJTMM010000010.1:0-4507 GCA_910577465.1 uncultured Muribaculaceae bacterium
GATGTGGGGAGGGGGTATGGAGGAGAGGGGAGGGGTTAGGATTTGTTGGCGCGTTTGCGTTCGATTTCGTCGAGGATAATCTTGCGCAGACGTATGTGATGGGGGGTGACTTCGACGTATTCGTCGGCTTTGATGTATTCCAATGCTTCTTCAAGGCTGAATACGACGGGGGGTATGATGCGGGCTTTGTCGTCGGCACCGGATGCGCGCATGTTGGTCAGTTTCTTGGATTTGGTGACGTTGACCACGATGTCGTTGTCTTTGGCGTTTTCTCCAACGACCTGTCCGGCATAGACTTCTTCCTGCGGGAAGATGAAGAAGCGTCCGCGGTCCTGAAGCTTGTCGATGGCGTAGGCGTAGGCTGTGCCGGCTTCCATGGCGATAAGTGAGCCGTTGGTGCGGCGTTCGATATCGCCTTTCCATGGCTGGTATTCGAGGAAGCGGTGTGCCATGATGGCTTCGCCTGCGGAGGCGGTGAGGACGTTGTTGCGCAAGCCGATGATGCCGCGTGAGGGTATGTGGAATTCCATGTGGACACGGTCGTTCTGGGTGAGCATAGATACGAGGTCGCCCTTGCGACGTGTGACCATATCAATCATTTTGCTGGAATATTCCTCGGGGACGTTGATGGTCATGAGTTCGACCGGTTCGCATTTGACACCGTCGATTTCCTTGATGATGACCTGCGGCTGTCCGACCTGAAGCTCGTAGCCTTCGCGCCGCATGGTCTCGATGAGGACCGAGAGGTGCAGCACGCCACGACCGAATACGGTCCAGACGTCCTCGTCGTCGGCTTTCTGAACGCGCAACGCGAGGTTGCGGTCGAGTTCCTTGGTGAGACGGTCGGCGATGTGGCGTGATGTAACGTACTTGCCGTCGCGTCCGAAGAACGGGCTGTCGTTGATGGTGAACGACATGGACATGGTGGGTTCGTCGATGGCAATGCGCGGCAGAGCCTCGGGGGTGTCGAAGTCGGCTACGGTGTCGCCGATTTCAAAATCGGTGATGCCTACCAGGGCGCAGATGTCGCCACTCTTGACAGACTGCACGCGTTTACGCCCCATGCCTTCGAATACGTGCAACTCCTTGATTTTCTGGCGAACGACGGAGCCGTCTTTCTTGCAGAGCGCGATGTCGGCGCCTTCGCGCAACTCGCCACGGTGAACGCGTCCGACGGCAATACGTCCGACATAGGATGAGAAGTCGAGCGATGTGATGAGCATCTGTGCGGGGCCTTCGAGGGTCTCGGGCTCGGGGATGTACTCGATGATGGCATCGAGCACGGCTGTGATATCGTCGGCGGGTTTCTGCCAGTCGGTACTCATCCAGCCTTGCTTTGCCGAACCGTATATGGTGGGGAAGTCGAGCTGCTCCTCAGTGGCATCGAGGTTGAACATGAGGTCGAATACCATTTCCTGAACTTCGTCGGGACGGCAGTTGGGTTTGTCGACTTTGTTAATCACGACAACAGGTTTGAGCCCCATCTCGATGGCTTTCTGAAGCACGAAGCGAGTCTGCGGCATGGGTCCCTCGAAAGCGTCGACGAGCAACAGGCAACCGTCTGCCATGTTGAGCACTCGTTCGACCTCGCCGCCGAAGTCGGCGTGTCCGGGGGTGTCGATGATGTTTATCTTGTAGCCTTTATAGTTGATGGAAACGTTCTTGGAAAGAATAGTTATGCCACGTTCACGTTCAAGGTCGTTGTTGTCAAGAATAAGCTCGCCGGTGTTTTGATTCTCACGAAAAAGGTTGCCTGCCAGGAGCATTTTATCCACTAAAGTGGTCTTGCCATGGTCCACGTGTGCAATGATGGCAATGTTGCGAATATTTTGCATAAACCTCTAAAATTTTTTTCAAGGTGCAAAGTTACACAGAAATAGTGGAAAAATCTGTATATTTGCAAAAATAACCTCAAAATATAGATGCAATGAACAGACTATTGGTGTCAATTGCCGCCGGTGTAATGTGTCTTGCCGGTTTTGCCCAGACAACCTTGATAGGTGACGGAGGAAAGCGTCACGGACGAATATTGGTGAATGACAGCTCGAGTTATGAAGCGGGTGTGCTCATGCAGGATTTTCTTACGCGGATGTCGGGGCGTGAGATGCCGTTGGTGAGCGGAGATGCCAAGCCCCGCAAGGGAGATGTGGTGATACGCCGTTCGCAAGACGCTGCCGTGAAAGAGGATGGGTTTCATCTGACCACCGCACCAGGCTATCTGCTCATAGAGGGTGGTGAAGGTTCAGGCAGCCTGTATGGCGCCATAACGGTACTTGAGCGTTATCTCGGTTGCAATTACTGGGGCGAGAATGAATATACAGTGCCTGTGAAGAGAGAGGTGAAACTGCCATATATAAATGTGGTGGAGAATCCGGCATTCCGTTACCGTCAGTCGCAGAACTATGCGCTTGCCACAGACCCGATGTACCGCAAATGGATGCGACTGGAGGAACCGAAGGATGAATTTGCCGGCGGACTGTGGGTGCATACGTTCGATAAGCTGCTGCCATCGGCAGTGTACGGGGAAAAACATCCTGAGTACTACGCATATTTCGGCGGAAAGCGCCATCCGGGCAAGGCATCGCAGTGGTGCCTGTCGAATGAAGAGGTATTTGAAACGGTGGCCCAACGCATAGATTCGATATTCAAAGCCAACCCCGGTAAGAATATGATATCGGTGAGCCAGAACGACGGAAACTATACCAACTGCACCTGCCCGGAATGCAAGGCCACGGATGATTACGAGGGCGCACTGTCGGGCAGTGTGATACGTTTTCTGAACAAACTTGCCGACCGCTTCCCCGACAAGCAATTCTCGACGCTTGCCTATCTGTACACGATGCATCCGCCGAAGCATGTGAAGCCCCGCAAGAATGTGAACATAATGCTATGTGACATAGACTGCTACCGCGAGGTGCCGCTGGACGGCAATGAATCGGGCCGCGATTTTCTGAAGGCATTGCACGGATGGTCGGCCATATCGGACAATATCTTCGTGTGGGACTACGGTATCAACTTCGACGGAACGTCGACCCCGTTCCCCAACTTCCATATAATACAGCCCAACATACAGACATTCCGTGATAACAACGTGAAGATGCATTTCTCGCAGATAGCGGGTTTCCGCGGCGGTGATATGTCGGAGCTGCGCACATGGATGGTGTCGAAGCTGATGTGGAATCCGGATGCTGACGCCGATTCGCTCATGCGCACATTCGTGGAGGGTTATTATGGTCCTGCCGCACCTTATATATATAAGTATCTGCAATTGCAGGAGGGTGCGTTGCTGGGCAGCCGCACTCCGCTGTGGATATATGACTCACCGGTGACCCATAAAGACGGGATGCTGAATCCGGTGCTGCGCAAGAAATACAACGAACTGTTTGACAAGGCAGAGCGTGCAGTGGCAGGGGATTCGACATTGTTGTCGCGAGTGCAGCGGTCGCGTCTGTCGCTGCAATACAGCGAGCTCGAGATAGCCCGCACCGAGCCGGAGAAGGATGTTGCCGACCTGAGTGCCAAGCTCGATACGTTTGAGACCCGCAGCGTGCGCTACGGTCTGGCAACGGTGAATGAACGCAATAATTCGCCGGTGGATTACTGCCATCTGTACCGCGAACGGTATCTGCCGAAGCCTAACGCCAATATAGCGGCGGGCGCCAAGGTGGAGTTCAGCGAGCCGCTCCGTGCGCCGTATGACAAGATTGGTGACCGTGCATTGACCGACGGCCTGTTTGGCGGCGCCACATACAAGGACAGCTGGATAGGATGGGAAGGAATGGATGTGTCCATGGTGATAGACCTGGGCGAGGTGAAAACGGTGAACAGCATTGATGCCGACTTCCTGCATCAGCTTGGCGCATGGATATTGTTGCCCAAGGCCGTGACCTATTCGGTGAGCGAGGATGGTGTGAACTATTCGGCTCCGATGCGCAATGATCTTGCCGAGGATTCAAGTCCGCAGGTGAAATTCGTGAATGTGAAGCAGACGTTGCCGCAGCCTACGCGTGCCCGCTATATCAAAGTGGAGGTAGAGGGTACGAAGCAGTGTCCGCATTGGCATTACGGTGTGGGCAATCCGTGCTGGTTCTTCATGGATGAGGTGACGGTGCTTTAGAGTGTGCATATTCTTAAGGATTAGGATAATATGAACTTAAGTAGATTATTTATAATAGGAGTCCTGCTGTGTAATGCGGCAGGACTCTTGGCTTCGGACGGCTGGCGGCTGGTGTGGAGCGAGGAATTTGATAAAGAGGAGATGGATGGCAGCGTGTGGTCGAAGATACCCCGCGGTGGTGCCGACTGGAACCGTCATATGGCTCCGTATGATTCGCTATATGAGATAAGCGACGGAGTATTGACGCTGTATGGAGTCAATAACCATGACCTGAAGAGCGATACGGCGCGGTATCTCACAGGAGGTGTGTGGACCAAGGGTAAGCATGAGTTTGCCCCGGGACGCATAGAGGTGAAGGCACGGCTGGGGAGTGCGCGCGGCGCGTGGCCC
>CAJTMM010000010.1:4517-76476 GCA_910577465.1 uncultured Muribaculaceae bacterium
GCTACTGCCTGCCGATACGGTGAAGTATGCGTGGCCCAACGGAGGTGAGATAGATATGATGGAGCATCTGAACTATGATACAATAGTGTATCAGACGGTGCACTCCAATTATACGCTATATGAAGGCGGGGCTGATGTGCCGCCGCACTTTGCGACATGCACTTTGAAGCCGGGTGACTGGAATGTGTACGGTGTGGATATCACGGAGGATGCGCTGGTGTTTCATCTCAACGGGGTGGAGACGTTCCGCTATCCGCGCGTGGATTCGATACGCGGTCAATATCCGTACTGTCTGCCGATGTATCTGCTGATAGATATGCAGATACAAGGAGGATGGGTAGGCAAAGCCGACCCGGCTACATTGCCCGTGAAGATGGAGGTGGACTGGGTGCGGCATTATGTCAGGGAGGATTGATTTGGGGAATTGGTAGAAAAAAATTATTTTTGTGAAAAATAATTTTTGCAGAAAATAATTTTATGGAATTCCTTGACCGCAGAGAAGAGATAGCCGAACTGGAACGAGTGCTCACCCCAACGACATCAGCGAAATTCGCTGTGGTGTTCGGCCGTAGGCGTCTTGGTAAGTCGACACTTATCAAGCGAGTACTTTCTTCACAGGATGTATATTACATGGCTGGAGACTTGGTAGATGCCGTGCAATTGGAAATGCTTCAGGATCTACTCGCCCAAAAATATCCAGAGATGGGTATGGCTAAATTTTCGGGTTGGGAGGAATTGCTGCTTATGCTCAACAGACTGACTACAGAGCAATTTACTCTTTGCCTTGACGAGTTTCCATATATGGTGAAGCATTCACCCGAGTTGCCTTCGATACTGCAAAGAATCATAGATACAAAGGAGTTGAGGTACAATCTGGTGATTTGCGGAAGTTCACAGCGTATGATGCAGGAGTTGATACTCAGTCAAAGTGAACCTCTTTACGGCAGAGCCGATGCGATACTTGATGTGCGTCCTATACCATTGCCATATTTGCAGCAGGGCTTACACCTTGATGCTATCTCCACCATAGAGGAGTATAGCATCTGGGGCGGTGTGCCGCGATACTGGGAGCTTAGGGAGGAGTATTCATGCCTGAAAGATGCGATAAGGGGTATGTTGCTCGGTCCGACTACGGTGCTTTATGACGAGCCTAAAAAATTATTTCTTGATGACATGAAGGTCACAGTGCAATCGGAATCATTGATGGCCGTTATAGCTGGAGGGGCGAACCGACTGTCGGAAATAGCGTCAAGGATGGGGCGTGAGGCAACCTCCCTTTCCGCGCCGTTGGACAAACTCATACAGATGTCGTATGTCCGCAGGGAGATACCTTATGGGGAAAGCCCGAAAAAATCAAAACGCGGGATATATCGTATAGGTGACCCGATGCTTGATTTCTACTATACATTCATCATGCCTAATATGTCGAGTCTTGCACGCGGCAGGAAGAATATGGTGATGGAGCAGATTGAATCGGAGTTTGGCGGATATGTTTCCCAACATTGGGAGGTACTATGTCGTGAAGCTGTGAGCGGTAATAAACTGTATGGTTACCGCTGGGGTGAGGCATCGCGATGGTGGGGTAGCGTACCGGATGATGTAAAGGGAAAATTTAGGGAAATGGAGTTTGATGTGGTGGTGGAATCAATAGATGGGAAAGCACTGCTGGTGGGCGAATGTAAATGGACCAATCCCGAGATAGCGTCGGAGATTTATAAGAAGTTGATGGACAAGGTGTCACATTTCCCATATTCGAAAGGTAAGGAGATAGTGCCGGTGCTATTCCTTAAAAATAAACCTAAGGATATAGCGGAAGGTATCAATGTGATTTATCCGCAGGATGTGATTGATGCGATGTATTTCGATTGAGGATAGGGCGATAATGTAGGAGGTTTTCGGATTAATCAGGAAAGCTGCGAATTTATAAATTGACAAATAAATCAATTTTTTGATTGATTTATTTGTCAATTGTGTCTGTGTAGTATATCTTTGTCGAAAAAAATTGCATATGAAGAAATCAAGGGCTTACTTTTTGGATGAAAAAAGGGTTAAAGTTGACGCTTGGAATGGCGATGAGTTTGAACTGCTGTTTTGGAATTCTATAAATTATCAGATTGATAAACAGCTTGATTGGAGTTTCACGGATGATTTGGTAGCTCCGTTGTTTGATAAATATTATGATGGAGATTCCGATGTGATAATGGGTGTAATATATTGGAAAATTTTATCGAATAATTTTGATGCACCAATGGGGTATCGGTCGTTTGGGCAAAGCGAGCGAATACGGATAGGAGCTAAGATAAAGGAATTGCGGAAAGAACATAATATAGGAGCCAATGCGTTAGCGGAATTAATAGGTATGGATCCTGCAAGTTTGAGCAGGATAGAGCAGGGAAAGATTTCAGTGGGTATCGATGTCCTAAGCAAGATAGCAAATGCCTTGGGTGCAAAGGTGGATTTGGTTCGGGAAGAAAAAAAGGTGTAACATTATTAGAATAAATGCTAATATGAATGATATGGTTTTTTCATGGGCAGAAGATGCTACCGGTAAAATGGTTCATGTAGATAGTGTTAAACAAGGACTTGATTGTTGTTGTGTTTGTCCTAATTGCCGTGAACGCCTAATCGCGAGACATGGTACGGTAAGGACGCATGGTTTTGCACATCATAGTGATGAGCGTGGTGCTAATCTGAAAATTTGCTATATGGTTACAATGTATAAATTGGCGGAGCAAATTATTATGCAAGAGAAAAGAATTTTCACTCCATATTATTACGGTATATTCAAGGGAGGAACTATTGAATTTTCAGAAGTCTCAATTGATAATCGTTTTGACCGAGATGATAAACAACCCGATGTGATAGCGAAAACATCAGATGGTACACAATATCTGATTGAGTTTACCTTTGCAAGTAAGGTTAGCCATAAAGAACGCATCGACTATGCAAATTTGAATTGTATTGAAGTGGATTTGTCAAATCAGACGCTTGAAACATTATGGGAGTTCCTTTTAAATTCGAATGAAAATAAAAAATGGCTCAATAATCAAGGGTTCTTCGATAAAATAGAGTCAATATACTTAGAATCCGGACGTTATGTGAAAATTAAAGAAGAATCTGATTGTAAATGTTGTGGCTTGAATAACCATCTATGTTGTGGAATAAAATTGAAAGATTCTCATAGGCTCATAATCATTGAAAATAATGGGAAGCAATATAGGATTTGCAAAACGGAAGAATTTAACAGTAGTAAAAGGCAATTACATGAAAATGGGGTAAATAGCGAAGGTCGGCAACGGTTGAATAATCAAGGGTGTGTAGATCAATTTGATGAGGAGTTGTATTCAATGGACATTGAACAATTTTATTTCGGTAGCGATGAGAAAAAAAGTGTAGAGATGTCAAATCAAGAGAAAAACCACAAAAACTCAATCAGTATTGAAAATAGAACTTGTTTCATGTGTAAGAGAAACCTTGCCTGGCTATGCCGGGATGGTTATGCTTGCTGTGGAATGGGACGTCCTCATAAAGAAAAGCCTGAAACTGCAAAAGAGTGTGATTATTTTGATGTGAAGGAATCATGATTACGATAAAATTGGTAGTCAGAACTAAATAGGTGTAGGGTGTGGGGTATATCCATGTCGGATTGATTGTTGGTGGAAGTGGGTGTTTTATCGTGGAAAATTCGTTAAATTTGCGGGGTAATAACATGGGATTGTTATACGTTTAACTTTAAGAAAAACAGGAACGGATGAGTGTAACGATATTGGGTATAGAGTCGTCGTGCGACGATACGTCGGCGGCTGTGATACGCGACGGGTTGCTGCTGAGTAACGTGATAGCGTCGCAGAGCGTGCATGAGGAGTATGGCGGTGTGGTGCCGGAGCTGGCATCGCGCGCGCACCAACAGAATATAGTGCCGGTGGTGAAGGCCGCGCTCGACCGTGCGGGTGTGGACAAGCGTGACCTGGATGCGATAGCGTTCACGCGCGGACCGGGTCTGTTGGGTTCGCTGCTTGTGGGCACTTCGTTTGCCAAGGGGATGTCGCTCGGGCTGCGTGTGCCGATAGTGGATGTGAATCATCTGCACGGTCATGTGCTGTCGCATTTCATACGCCGCAAGGAGGATGACGAGGTTCCAGAATATCCGTTTCTGACGTTGCTGATATCGGGCGGCAACAGCCAGCTGATATTGGTGCGCAACTACAATGATATGGAGATATTGGGTGCCACTATCGACGATGCCGCCGGTGAGGCATTTGACAAATGCGCCAAGGTGATGGGGTTGCCCTATCCGGGTGGACCGCATATAGACCGGTTGGCACAGGAGGGTGATGCGCAGCGGTTTAAATTTGCCAAACCCCGCATACCGAATCTGGACTACAGTTTTTCGGGTTTGAAAACATCGTTTCTGTACACTCTGCGCGATGCCGTGAAGGGTGACCCTGATTTCGTGGAGAAAAACCGTGCTGACCTTGCGGCTTCGCTGCAACGCACCATAATAGAGATATTGATAGACAAGCTCGACAAGGCTGTGAAGCAGACCGGTGTGACGACGGTTGCCATAGGCGGTGGAGTGTCTGCCAATTCGGGTGTGCGCAATGCAGTGGCTGAGTATTGCAAGGCTCATGGCATAAAGGCATTCATACCCGAGCGTGCATTTACTACTGACAATGCCGCGATGGTTGCCATAGCGGGCTATTTCAAATATTTGGATAAGCAATTCTGCGGTTATGACGAGGTGCCATTTGCCCGTGTAACCGTTTAGTGTCATAGATATTATGGATGTATCGATAGTGGTGATAGGCGATGAGCTGCTTATAGGGCAGGTCACGGATACCAACAGCGGATTCATAGCCCGACAGATGGCTCCGTACGGCTGGCAGGTGCGTGATGTGCAGGTGGTTGCCGACGACAGCGAGGCTATAACGACGGCTATAGACCGGGCGTTCTCACGGTCGCGTGTGGTGATAACCACGGGCGGGCTCGGACCAACGAAGGATGATATAACCAAAGAGGTATTGAGGGGGTATTTCGGTGGCGAGATGCAGTTTGTGGGCGAGGTGCTGGAGAATATCAAGGTGATATTCAGCAAGCGCGGTCTGCAACTCAATGACCTGACCGAGGCGCAGGCTATGGTGCCGTCATCGGCCCGCGTGATACAGAACCGTGTGGGCACGGCCCCGATAATGTGGTTTGAGGATGTGGTGAGAGAACGGGTGCTTGTAGCCATGCCGGGAGTGCCGTTTGAGACGAGCGAGATGTTTGTAAGCGAGGTGTTTCCGCAGCTCCTTGCCAAATTTCCGGGAAGCGGTGCCGTGGCGCACCATACGGTGATGGTGGAGGGGATAAGCGAATCGGCCCTCGCCACGATACTTGAGCCGTGGGAAACGGCGTTGCCTGACTATCTGCATCTGGCTTATCTGCCGAAACCGGGGCTGATACGGTTGCGTCTTGACGGACATCATGCCGATGGTGATTTCCTGAATGGTGAGGTGGAGCATTATGCCAAAGAGCTGATAGGGCTTTGCGGAGAGCATTTTCTATATGACGGAGACCGCACGCCTGCGGAGATACTACTGGAGCGACTTGGCGAGAAGGGGCTGAGTGTGGCTACCGCCGAGAGTTGCACGGGGGGTAATATAGCCCATCTGATAACGATGGTGCCCGGAAGTTCGGTGTCGATGCTCGGCGGGGTGGTGTCGTACAGCAATGATGTGAAGCACCGTGTGCTCGGTGTGAAAAATGAGACGCTTGCGGAGTATGGAGCTGTGAGTATACCTGTGGTGGAGCAGATGGCCGAGGGTGCGCGACGCGTGACCGGAGCCGATGTGTCGATAGCCACCAGCGGGATAGCCGGTCCGGGTGGGGGCTCGGATGAGAAACCGGTGGGAACGGTGTGCATAGCCGTTGCCACTCCCAATGGAGTAAAGAGCCATACTTACCGATTCCCGGGCAACAGGGAACGGGTGATAGACCGTGCGTCGGCTACCGGACTGATAATGGCGGTGCGTGCGGTGTGTGACATAAAGATATAAGTGCTGTAGGAGATATGCGCGGATTGTTTTACATAGTGATGCTGATAGTGGCTGCCGGATGCTGTTCGGTGCATGAGCTTGACGAGATGGCGCTGAACAGTGCCGAGGAGCTTCTGGAGGAGAATCCGCGTGCCGCCTATGACCGGCTGGGGGCTATGAATATATCGGATTTCAGCGATTCGGCAACGATGGCACGCTGGGCGTTACTGTACAGTGAGTCTATGGCTATGAGCCGTATGCATGTGCCTACAGATACGATAGTGAATATAGCCGTGGGGTATTATTCGTACCACGGGAAGCAGCAGGAACTGTCGCGTGCCCGTGCGGCAAAGCAGTTGCTACAGGCGGGCGGGGATGATGATTACGATGCGCTGATATCGGCGCTTTATGTGCAGAAGGAGCGGGAATACGCGCTATATATGGAGCGAATGGACCGCGAGAGATATATGGCGGTTGCGCTGGTGGTGATGCTGATAGGTTTGGGGGTGATAGTGTGGCAGCGTCAGCGGTTGCGCATACAGCGGTTGCGTAACGAGACGTTGCTGGGCGAGGCATCGATGCTTCAGGGTAAACTGACCGGCATGAGCGCGACAGCGAACGATATGCAGCAGCGTGTCAGGGCATTGTTTGAAGAGCGTTTCGGTCTGATAGCCCGTTTGTGTGACACATATTATGAGACCCAAGGGACGCGTGCGGAGCGTAATGCCATAGCGGAGCAGGTGAAGGATGAGATAGCCGCGATAAAGTCGGACAAGGGGATGAACGCGGCTATGGAGAGTGCGGTGAATGACGGATGCGGCGGTTTGATTTCGTCGCTGCGTGAACAGTGTGCGTGGATGAAGGAGGATGATTGCCGATTGATGACCTATCTTGCATGCGGTTTCTCGAACCGTGCGGTGAGTATGCTCATGGGTATGAGTGTGGATGCGGTGTATAAGCGCAAGTCGCGTCTGAGGGCGCGCATCAAGGCAGAATCGCCTATGGATATGGAGCGTTTTCTGGCGGTGATTTGACGGTATTGGAGCGTCGGTCAGAAAAATGGCGGATGTGTAGGGCGTAATGGTTTGATTGTTAGAGTGTAATATTTCTGTGTGTCAGATTTGAAATTTGGTTGGCGAGGTTGCCTGTCGGTAAATTTGCCATGAATAAATTTTGTAATCTGATATGAAAAAAGTTATTGTAAGTGTGCTATTGGCGTGCGCGTGTAGCCTTGGCGTGAGAGCGCAGATAGGGCAGGTGGAAATGCCCGATTCATTGGTCAGGGAACTTGAAGAGGTGGTGGTGAATGCCAATCGCAGTGTGACGCGTCTGGAGGGGACGTCGTTGGTGTCGACCATTGCCGGAACGAGTCTTGAAAATGTGGGCAATGCCGTGGATGTGTTGCGGCAGTTGCCGATGATTTCGGTGCGTGACAATGCTGTGGAGATTGCAGGAAAGGGTGCGCCCGAGATATTCATAGATGGTAGACCGATGCGGGACGATAGGGAGTTGCAGTCGCTTCAATCGGACAATATAAGACGGGTGGAGCTTGTGCTCGCCCCGGGTGCTCAATATGATAGCAGTACGCGTGCGGTGTTGAAAATATTCACGCGCCGGAAGTTTGTGCGAGGATTGAGTGTGCGCGATGAGGTGAATGCTGATTGGCGCAGGCGTACGAGTGTAAATGATGTGCTGGATATGAGTTGGCACGGCAGCAAACTTGAACTATTCGCTACCGGAGCGTATGCCCATAACAACAGCCTGATAAAAGGCTCGACCGTGAACCGGTGGGAGTATCAGGGTAAACAGATGACGGTGGGGTCGACGCAGCGCAATAATTATCCGGTGAATATAGGACAAGGGAAGGTGGGATTCAATTATGTGTCGGGTGAGCATTCGTTTGGCGGTTATTACCGTTACCTGTCGGAGCATGCCGATTATTCAAATCATGGCAGCGAATGGGTGGATGGCGAGGAGCCTGTGGCACGGAATATAGATTGGGAGATAGTGGGGCGGTCGCATCTTGCATCGGTGTATTATGACTGCCGATTGAGCAAGAGGGATGTGCACCTGCATTTTGACGGTACGTTCCGTCGCTCTGACTCCGATAACCACAGCCTTACGTCCTATCCCGACGGTATGTTGTCGGATGTGGGGTCGGTGCAGGATAAGCGGTCATGGCTCTATGCAGGTAAGTTCTATGCCGAACTGCCGCTGTGGAGAGGTGTGCTCACTGCCGGTACGCAGGATTCATATACGAGTACCTCGCTCGGATATGTGATGGAGAATGAAGAGGTGGGGAGTTATATCCCCTCATCGCATTCCGATGCCGCCCAAACATCGGTGGCTGCGTTTGCGTCGTGGAGCAGAGTGCTGGGGAAATGGAATGTCACTGCCGGTGTGAGATGGGAGTATGTGGATTACCGGTATACACTCAATGGCAAGCGGGATGATGAGATAAGCCGCCGTGACCATCTGGTGACGCCTGATGTGGCTATAGGGTATTCGCCGGTGGATGACGTGGAGATGACGTTGAGTTACAAGGTGAGTACCGTGCGTCCGCCATACGCCCAGCTTACGAGCGGGTTGACTTATGTGGGGCGTCATGAGATAGAGGGTGGCAATCCGGCATTGCGCGACGAGCGGATGCATGATGTGCAGCTGTTCGGTCGCTGGCGTGACTTTATGGTTCAGGCTGATTATGTGCGCAGTATCGACACGTATGCGTTTGTGAAGCGTCCGTACGATGCTCCTACGCCGCAACTGCTCATGCAGCCGGTGAATGTGGATGTGAGCGGGCTGTATGCGTATCTGATATGGAGCCGACAGGTTAAGCGGTGGACACCTAATGTGACTGTGGGGTGCAACGCCCAATGGCTTGAACTGGGTGGTGAGCGGTATAATCGTCCGATGTGGACTTACAGTTTCCGCAATACACTGGAGTTGCCGCACGGATGGACCATCACCGCCGATGTATCGGGTAGAAGCGGCGGTGATATGCAAACCAACCGGTTCGCATCGTCGTGGTTCGGTATGAATGCGGGTGTGCGTAAGAGATTCCTGAACAAAGCACTTACGCTGAAACTGGATGTGACCGATATCTTCAACACGGAGTGTAACGATTGGTCGATGCATACATATAATGTGGATATGAGGAAAACGCAAAGTTACGACCGGCGAGGTATATCATTGAGCGTTGCATATCAGTTCCAACCTAAAAAATCGCGTTACAAAGGCGGGGTGGCGTCCCAGTCGGAACTTAACCGCATGTGAGTTCCAGCGGATGCGTCGGCGATGCGGATTTTTGCGCCAGTGATGCGGGATTGTCGGAAAAATTAGTATTTTTGTGGATGAATTATGAAACGCTTGAATTGAAGTGATGGATAAGGCTACCATGTTCCGTTTTTGCTGCATAGTGCTGCTTTGGCTTGCATTGTGCTATATCATGGTGGTAAGCCAGCCGTTTACACTCAAGGTGCCGTTCATAATCATAGCATCGGGCATAGTGGTGTTCGTGCCTCTTTATAAAAAACATATAAAGAAAAAGAAATGACTGCTACCATCGCTGTTCCTACCGATAATTCCGTACGGGAGGTGGATTCCGACCGTTATCCGTTGCTGGCGCATATATCCGCTCCAGATGATTTGCGCAAACTCGCCCCTGACCAGTTGCCGGCGGTGTGCAGCGAAATACGTGATTTCCTTATAAATTCCTTGAGTACCAATCCGGGGCATTTCGCCTCAAGTATGGGCGCTGTGGAGCTTACCGTGGCGTTGCATTATGTGTTTGATACTCCGTACGACCGTATAGTGTGGGATGTGGGGCATCAGGCTTATGGGCACAAGTTGCTCACGGGCCGTGCCAACAGGTTCCATACCAACAGGAAATTGGGCGGTTTGAGCGGGTTTCCGAATCCGGATGAGAGTGAGTATGATACGTTCACTGCCGGTCATGCGTCGAATTCGATATCGGCGGCATTGGGCATGTCGGTGGCTGCCGCGTTGGGCGGAGATGATCCACGCAGGCATGTGGTGGCGGTGATAGGCGACGCATCGATAAGCGGCGGATTGGCATTCGAGGGGCTGAATAATGCCGCTAATGCCAAGAATAACCTGCTTATAATATTGAACGACAATGATATGTCGATAGACCGCAATGTGGGTTCATTGAATTCATATTTGGCTCACCTCACTGCGTCGAAGGGTTACAACACGTTCCGCTTCAGGCTGTACAAACTGCTCAAGAAGCTGGGGCTGTTCAACGATAAGAATCGCGGCAGGGTGTTGCGGTTCAACAATAGCTTGAAATCATTCTTTACTAAAGAACAGAATATATTCGAGGGGCTTAACATACGGTATTTCGGACCGTTTGACGGTCATGACCTGCCACGTATAATACGTGTGCTCCACGACATAAAGGATATGAACGGTCCGCGCATACTGCATTTGCGTACCGTGAAAGGCCGAGGGTTCAAGCCCGCCGAGGAGAATCCCGCCCAGTGGCATGCTCCGGGTAAGTTTGATCCGCAAAGCGGGGCTATAATCACAGATGGACAGGTACACAAGCCTGCCAAATATCAGGATGTGTTCGGCGAGACTCTTGTGGAACTCGCCGGTGCCAACCCCAAGATAGTAGCTATCACTGCTGCAATGCTCTCCGGCACTTCCGTGAGCAAGATGCAGGCTGCGTATCCCGACCGCACGTTTGACGTGGGTATATCGGAGGGACATGCGGTGACATTTGCCGGTGGTCTTGCCAAGGATGGGATGCGTCCGTTCGTTGCCATATACTCGTCATTTCTTCAGCGTGCCTACGACCATATCATCCACGATGTGGCTTTACAGGGGCTTCCGGTAGTGTTCTGTATAGACCGTGCCGGACTGGTGGGCGAGGATGGCGCCACGCATCATGGAGTGTTTGACTTCAATTATCTTACCGGTATTCCAGGAATGATAGTGGCATCGCCACGTGATGAGCGTCATCTGCGTTGCCTGATGTACACAGCGCAATCGTCGTCGGTAAACGTGCCGATGGCTATACGTTATCCTCGTGGAAGCGGCAAAGAGATAGACTGGCGCTGCCCCATGCATGAACTGCCTATAGGTAAGGGTGAGAAACTCTGTGACGGCATGGATGTGACACTGCTGTCCGTAGGACCTCTTGCTTCGGAGGCTGTTAAGGCTATAGAACAAGCCAAGGCTGATGGAATCAGTGTGGCGCACTATGATATGATGTTCCTGAAACCGATGGATACCGAAATATTGCGTGAGGTTGCCGAGAAAGGAGCCCCGATAGTGACGGTAGAGGATGCGTCGGTGAAAGGCGGATTGGGTTCGGCGGTGATAGAATGGCTGTCGGACAACGGTTGCACGCTTCCGGTGACCCGTATAGGTGTGCCGGATAAGTTTGTGCCCCAGGGTTCGGTGCCGGAGCTCTATGCATTGTGCGGAATGGACAGCGAAGCCATATACCGCGCTATAGTTAATGCTAAAAATTCAAGCAAATGAAGATTGTGATAGCCGGTGCCGGAGAGGTGGGTACCCACCTTGCCAAGCTTCTCTCACAGGAGAATCAGGATATTACGCTTATAGATACCAATTTGGAACGGTTGGCGGCAATAGACGCCACATGTAATCTGCTCACATACCGCGGTTCGCCGATATCATTCAATGTGCAACGTGACGCGGGAGTGGAACGCTGTGACCTGTTCATAGCCGTGACACCTGAAGAAACGTCGAATGTGCTTGCATGTTCGATAGCCAAGAGTATAGGTGCGCGCAAGACAGTGGCTCGTATCGATAATTACGAGTTCATGCAGCAAAGCCACTGCGAGTTTTTTACACGCCATGGCATAAATGCCATGATCTACCCGGAATATCTTGCGGCACGTGAGATATTGAAGTCGCTGGAGCGTAACTGGGTGCGCAACTGGTTTGAACTGCACGACGGAGAACTGATAGTGGTGGGTGTGAAGATACGTGACAACGCCAGGCTTGCAGGAATGCAGTTGAAGCAGTTGTCGGTGGACGCACATTATTTCCATGTGTCTGCCATAAAGCGCAATCACGAAACTATAATACCGCGCGGCGATGAATATATACATGCCAACGATATAATATATTTTACAACCACAAAGGACCATGTGGATGAGTTGCGCGAGATATGCGGCAAGGTAAAGAATGATATACGCAAGGTGCTGATAATGGGCGGAAGCCGTATAGCCGTGCGCCTTATAGCGATAGCGGGTGACAAGTATAAGTTCCGCATTATAGAGCAAAACCGCAACAGGTGTACGGAACTGTCGGAGCGCTGTCCGGACAGTATGGTGATACATGGCGACGCACGCGATATAGATACCTTGCGAGAGGAGGGTATCGAGGAGATGGATGCGTTCATAGCATTGACCGACAGTTCGGAGACTAATATCCTGACCTCGCTCACCGCCAAGGAATATGGTGTGAGCAAGACTATAGCCGAGGTGGAGAATATACAGTTTATCTCCGAAGCTGAGAGTCTCAATATCGGTACTATAATCAATAAGAAACTGCTTGCGTCAAGCAAGATATTCCAGATGCTTCTGGATGCCGATGCCGACAGCTCGAAATTCATGGCACTCGCCGATGCCGATGTGGCTGAGATAGAGGTGCGTCCGAAATCAAAAGTGACCAAAGGACCTGTGAAAGGGTTGAATCTCTCGCATGACATGACCATAGCCGGGTTGATACGCGACGGTAAGGGTATGTTGGTGGGCGGTAATACCGTGATACAGCCCGGAGACCATGTGGTGGTATTCTGTCTAAGCGGTGCTATCCATAAGATAGAGCGATTGTTTAATTGATATCAGCCTGTGAGTTATGGCAAAAACGTTGCGTCACATTAACTACAGCATGATAATGCGTGTGATAGGCTGGCTTCTGATGATAGAAACCGCGTTCATGCTGCTTCCGTTCATTACCGCTTTGGTGTATGGCGAGACAGATGCAAAGGCATTTGCCATAAGTGCCGCCATAACATTGACCGCCGGAGTATTGCTGACGTTCGGACTGCGACCGTCGCGTACGGATATGGGAAAGCATGAGGGATTTCTGCTCACTGCCATGGTGTGGGTGGTGTTTTCGATGTTCGGGATGTTGCCATTCCTGCTCGGGTCGCATGTGGTGAGCGTGAGCGATGCGTTTTTTGAGGCTATGTCGGGATTTACCACTACGGGATGTTCAGTACTCCCATCGGTGGAGTCGTTTTCACATAGTATCAACATGTGGCGTAGCCTTATGCAATGGATAGGCGGTATGGGTATAATAATATTCACTCTCGCCGTGATACCGATGCTGAACCATTCCGGCGGTATGCAGATGTTCAATGCCGAGGTTACGGGCATAACGCATGAGAAATTGCGCCCCCGTGTGAGCCAGACTGCCAAAAGCCTGTGGGGTATATATTTTCTTTTGACCGCGGTACTCATAGTCCTGCTGTGGATAGGTCCGATGTCGTTTTTCGATAGTGTGTGCCATGCGTTCTCGGCAATGTCGACCGGAGGGTTCTCGACACGTGACGATAGTCTCGCCCACTGGAACTCCACTTACGTGACTGTGGTGGTGATGATATTCATGTTCCTGGGAGGCACCAGTTTCTCGCTGATATTCCGTGCGCTTCACGGGGATGTACGTCCATTGTGGCGCAATGATGTGTTCCGTGCCTATCTCTACATAGTGGGGGTGTTTTTTGTGATGTTTGTGGTAAACATCATATTGCGCGGGCAGGTCACTGACTGGAAGTCGGTAACGATTTATCCGCTATTCCAAATAATATCGACCATAACATCGACCGGGCTTGGGGTGTGTGATTTTGAGTCGTGGGGCTCGTTTGTCATAGCGCTGATGTTTGTGCTGATGTTTTCGGGGGCGTGTGCCGGGTCCACGAGCGGCGGCGCCAAGATAGACCGCATACTGTTCCTGATAAAAAACACACGTAATGAGCTGTACCGGTGCGTGCATCCAAATGCGGTGACCAATGTGAGAGTCAACGGAAAGGTGATACCGGCAGATATAGTGTCGAAAGTGATAGCTTTCCTGTGTATCTATGTGATGGTAATATTAGTGGGCGGTATCGTGCTTACGGCTATAGGATTGCCGCTGATAGATGCTTTCTTCTCGGCGTTCTCGTGTGTGAGCAATACCGGCTTCGGTGCCGGTGTGACCGGTTATGGAGGGAGCTTTGACCTTGTACCGGATGTGGGTAAGTGGGTGCTGTCCCTGCTCATGCTCATAGGACGTCTGGAACTGTTCACAGTCCTGATATTGTTTACTCCCGGATTCTGGCGTAAGTGACGGCTGGCGAGTCAGTCGAGCGACTGTACCCCCCCGCCGTTAACAAATAGAGTCTGTCCGGTAATCCATGCGGATGCTGGTGATGCGAAGAAGAGTATTGCCCGGGCTATGTCGGAAACTTCCCCGAGACGCTTGATGGGCGTGCGGCTCAACATGTGCCGTTCAATATCGGGAGTAAGGACTGAGGCGAGTGCATGTGTGCGGGTGGCTCCCGGTCCCACGCAATTGATGCGTATGCCCATGGGGCCAAAATCGTAGGCGAGATTTGACGACAGGTGGTTGAGTGCGGCTTTAGATGAGCCGTAGATACTCATGTCGGGGTCGTTGTTGATACTGCTGGTGGATGTGATGTTGATGATACTGCCGTAGCCCGATTCTGCCATTATGGGTGCTGTGAGTTGGCATAACCGCCAAGGTGCGAAGAGATTGATGTTGTAGATGCGTTCGATGTAAGCACGGTCTATTTTGAATGGATTCTCCTTACCGCCACCACCTAATCCCACGTTGTTGACCAAGATATTGATGGTGCCGAATTTTTGACGGGTCTGTTCCACAAGCCTGACCAAATCGGAATCGGATGACACATCGCATTGCATGGCGATGGCGTTGCCGCCGTTGGCGGTGATGACGTTGGCTACATTCTCGGCTTTCTCCATGGTAAGATTGCTCACCACTACAGATGCTCCGGCGGCTGCAAGTATCTCGCAGGCTCCGCGTCCGATGCCGTCGCCACCGCCTGTGACTATGGCAACCTTGCCGGTAAGGTCGAATATCCTGTTGATGTCTATCGGTTGTGTCATATAGTTCATAAGCTGTAAGATATGACTATAACGGTATGTTTTGCCATGAAGTTCGGTATGTGGGTGTAGGACAAAAAAGTGCCGTGATATTTACCGATGTTGCTATGCGTTGTAGTATATTGGGATTAAAAAACGTTTTTAGCAATGGCTTCAATTAAGGTAAAATTTCAGCGTTCAGGTGGTTTGGAAGGCAGGGGTCGGATATGTTATCAGGTCAGGCATGAACGGGTGTCGCGTATAGTGGCAACCCAGTATGAGTTAGGTGCGGAGATGTGGGATGATAAAAGAGGTAGTGTTTCGTGCGGGCTGTATTTCGGATTATTGCCTATGCGGCATCTTATATCCTGTGATGTGGAGCGTCTTGCCGGGATAATACGCAGAGAGGAGGAGAAGGGCGGATGCTATACGGTGGATGATGTGGTATCGGAATATAACCGCTATCTGCGCGATTATTCGTTGGGTGGGTTCATGGACATGCTTATAGAACGGTTTAAACGCAACGGGCGTATGCGTACTTCAGAGACATACGCGGCAGCCAGGAACAGTTTCACCCGATTCTATGGTTCGCAATCCGTGATGCTTGATGCTCTGACTCCGGAACTGGTGGAGGGATATGAGGCGTATCTGCGTTGCCGTGGAGTGGTGTCGAATACGGTATCGTTCTATATGCGCATACTCCGGGCTGTGTACAATAGGGCAGTGGATGAGGGTGTGGTGAGCCAGCGTTATCCGTTCAGGCATGTATATACGGGTGTGGATAAGACAACAAAACGTGCCATACCGCTCGCTACGATAAAGCGTATCCGTTCGCTGAAACTTCCGGCGCGAATATCGTCGGAGGGTTTTGCACGCGATATGTTTATGCTGAGTTTCTATCTTCGGGGAATGGCATTTGTGGATATGGCGTTTTTGCGTAAGTCGGATCTGCATGGCGGATATATCACTTACCGCCGACGTAAAACAGGACAATTGCTCACAATCAAATGGACAGATGAGATGCAGGCGATAATAGACAGGTATCCACCTAATCCCACGCAATATCTCTTGCCTATAATACGCAGCATAGGTGTGCAGGAGCGGTGCGCGTACCGATATATGAGTTACAATGTGAACCGTATGCTCAAGAGAGTTGCCGAGATGGCTGATGTGACTATCTCCCTGACTATGTATGTGGCTCGTCATAGTTGGGCTTCGGTGGCACGCGCGAGCGGTATACCGCTTAGTGTGATAAGCGAAGGTATGGGGCATGATTCGGAGACAACGACACAAATATATCTGGCGTCGCTCGATACATCGGCTGTGGATAGGGCTAATTCCGTGATTATAGCCGCGCTGGATGAAGAATGAGAAATAATTGCCGTAGGTCGCAATTCTGTGACCTACGGCAGATTAATAACGGTATTCAGGTATGGTTAGATGGTATGGCGTGTTATTTCAGGATGCCGGAGTTGACTGCTGACTGCCGGGAGGCTTCGTCGCCGCGTTTGATTTTCTTGCCGAAGCCAAAAGTATAGGTTACGGCTAACCGTGCCAAGGCATGGTCATTGATTGAGTATGTCTGTTGAATTTTATCGTAGTATCTGCTGTGCATGATGCTTTTGTCGCTGCGCCAGTGCCAACGGAAGAAATCTGCGACAAAAAGTTGTAGATTCCATGTGGAATTAGACCATCCTGCCTGTAGGCTGTAATAAGCTCGGGTTTTCATCCAGGTGCTTACCATGCAGCCGTCGGGATAACCCTGCGGTGAATAGTAGACACCGGATAAAGACCAATTGCCAAGGTAATAATTTGCCTGAATGGCATAAGACAGATGAGTTTTATTAAGATTATACGGATTGCCATTGTGAACCGAGCGCCCTGAAAGTTGCGCTGTCAGTTGGAGTTTCCGGTCAAAAAAACGTGCGGAGCCATACACTCCGTAACTCCATTGCGAATAGGATCCTCCCGGTTGCTTTATTGTACGCAGTATTCCGGTAGCGGTGGGTTGATAGTCGTAGACATAACGGTGGTCTACAATCCATGTGGAGGCATAGGCTGATAGACTAAATCTGTTGTCGGGGATAAAAGAGTAGTTGATTCCTGCATCGTAACTTCCATAGGAGACAAGATCGGGATTGCCGGTGTAACTCATCAATGGATTGCTTTGTATGACGGCAGATGAACGGTAGCTTGAGGAGGGTATGGACTTCATGTGATGAAATTCAGTACGGACAGAATGCCGGTCGTTGGGCGAATATTGCAGAGAGAAGTCAATCCACGGTGCTGCCGAGTTCTCCTTATCGTCGAGGTATTCCTGTCTGTCCCAATGATAACCGAAGCCAACCATGCCATAGACTTTGCCTTTAGAGAGACTGTACTGCACACCGGGACCGATGCGATATGTGTGAGCGTTGTCGCTTGTGTTTGCCGTGCCGGAATAGGTAGTGCGGTTTGTTGTGATGATTGTCTGGAGCATTGTATTGAGATTGCCCCATTTGCCGAAGGAATGGGCATAGGTCAAATCGGCTTTGAATTGATGTGAATGATCCTTCGCGGCGTTGTAGTATTCATCATTGTTTTCCTCAAAATAGGTGCTATTGGTCTTTGTATGGGAGTAAGAGTATGCCGGTGAGAAAGTTACGGTGTTATTGTCGTTGAGTATGAAATTCCAATAGCCGTTGTAGGAAAGCGAATTGACCCGATTGGTAGATAGGCTTGTGTAGTCGGCGCGTGCCGCCACCTCAGGAATATATGAGACATTGCCGGATGTATTGTCGACCGGTGAATGATTGAAATCGGCGCCCACTACATTCTGTATGGTTATCTTGTCTGATGAATATAAGGCTTTGAAGGTAGGCCAATAGGTCCTGTCGTGCCGTTTGGCGGACTTCTGAATTGAATTGCGTTCGAAAATCCTCATGGTACCGTCGGATTGCGGAATACGGAAGGTCTCATAAGTGTCAGCGCCTGTATGTCCACGGTTGACATAGAGCGCACCACCTGCGATATCAAATGTCATCCGTTTGTATTGTAGCTTTCCGAAAAGACTGATTTGTCCGGCATTTGCCGTATTCTCCAGTCCGTAAATCTTGACATAGCCGCCATATTCGTATTTCTGCATGATGAAATTCACTACATGTGCCTTTCCAAGAAAGCGAGGGTCGGCAGGAAAATCATAGTACTCGATTTTTTTGACATCCTGCATGCGCATTCCTTCCAAGTCGTTTTTCGATGCGGGAAGAAAATCGATGAATACATCAATGCTCTTACCGGTCAAATCGGTAATTTCGTTGTCAGGAGAAACCCGAAGTTGAGGTATTGCCATGCGATTGAGCAAATCCGAGGCGGTCTGTGCCGAATTCTTTTGCTTAGCAGTGGGTATATATGTCGATACTTCCGCTCCGAGCCGTTGGTTACGGGCTTCGACTACTACCTCATTGAGTTCCTGTGTTTTGATAGTGTCCCTTGTGGTGCGCTGAGCCATTGCCACGGTAAATGAGAAGGCACATAACGCGCCTATAGCCAATCGTTTCATGAATCGCTAATAATTAAACCCTCGACTACCCGGACCATCCGGGTGGTCGAGGGTTGTATGAAAAGCTGTGTTTGTTATTTAATACCTATCAGGCATCGGTCCAGAAGTTTATTGAGAACTGTCTCCGAGTATTTTTTGTCGGAAATCATCCCGCTCAATATTTCGCGGACTGCATCTTTGTCGGCTTCCGTCACATCAGGATAGTTTGAGGTGTCCTGTATTACTTTATACGCTTTTGATGCGAGGGCAATCCTTGTCTGAGAGTTGGCGGAAGTCATGCTCTGAAAATATGACATAAGTATATCGAACCAGGATTGTTGTGAAGCAAATACACTTGATGTGGTAGAATTAGTGCCGTTTGAGAAATTGCGAAGTACGTCGTACTGTCGTTGTAAGGCCTCTTGCTGACGATATTTTAGAGTGGTGGAGTATGTGATTACAAGTTTTCCCATAAGGGTTCCATCTTTTTCTTTGAAATTCATGCCATAGGCGTATCGGTAAATGCCATCAGGGTCCTCTGAAAGCGGAGCGAGAAACAATGAAAATATGTACTCGCAGTCAGGACTATTTAGATAGACACCGTCATTTCCGGGATTGCCAACAGTCAGTATTATATCCCTTTCGGTATTGACGGTCTTGCCCCGATTTATGCTGTATGCCATTTCGGCGTCTTTATCAAAGGCTGAAACTGCTTTTTCGAGCAGGGAGACTTTTCCGGCCGGCAGTACGAAGCGGTATACGTCGCTTTGCCCGGTCTTAATCCCTGTAGAAGGGTCTTTTTCGAGGGTGTGGCTTTCTGTAATCTGAGCTTCCGGGCATTTGATTATGGCTTCAAATGCCGATTTAATGTTGTTTTGGGCAGCGGCTATCATAGGTATAGCGGCGAAAATAAGGCTGAGAAGCCGGGGGACTGAGGTTTTCATATCATGTGATTTTTGAGATTTATTCCATTGTTACTTTTTTGATAGCGTCGTCCAATTCAGCGTTGTACGCGCCTACCGCATCAAGTATCGCTATAAGGTCGTCGTATTCCTCGATATATGATTCAGCTATCTGCATTGCCAGGTCATTGTCGATACGCGCTTGTTGAATGCGTAGATACTCATCGATGTCGATGGTCGGCTCGACTTGTGCGGCGGTGGGGTTGGATCGGTTGATTTCCGCTTTTGCCAAATGATGGTTGGCTACCGTGGAATGTTTTCTGACGATTGTAGGCTCTTGTTCAGCTTCCTCTTTTGTTACCTCGGTTGTCTGTGGATTCCGTGGTGAAGTCGTGGCGAAATTCAATGCCGGAGATTGCACCACCCTGGCAATTGCCGATGGTTGCTCAATGGTAAAGACGTAATCAATTGTTCTGACTACGAGATTTGATGCGAAAAGCACTCCCAAGAAAATGGCAGCCACACGCATGACCCAACGCATTGTGGCGGGCTTACGGCGAATGCGTGGACGGAAACTGTTCCATTCAGCTTTCATATCCCATTCCGGCTGACGGATACATGCACTGCTGAGTGCCGCGGACGCTTCGTAGATGTCGCGCAATTCATCATCGTGCAATATCGAATCCAATTCCACGTCAGACAAAGAGGAAGGGGCATCAAGCATCTTCGCTATCAATATTTCTTTCTGTTCTTCAGTCATGATTTACCGGTTTTGAAATGGGTTCTTAATTTTTTCAGTGCCGAAACGATATTCTTGTTAACAGCTGCTACCGAGACTTCAAGATTGTGAGCCGTCTCCTTATAGCTAAGTCCTTCGGTATAGATTCTGTCGACGACATCACGTTCGCGGGGAGTAAGCAGTTTCTGTATGGCAGACATTACCTCCTCGTTGCGACCTTCGATGTCAAAATCGTCAGGAGGAGCGTCAAGCATTATCCTTTGGTGAATCTTATCACGGGTATCCAGCATGCTTATTCTGTTTAAACAGGCATTGCGGACCGATCGTATGATAAATGCCGTAGGGTTTTCAATACGAATGTTCGATTCCCAAAGCTTGAGGAACACTTCCTGAACCACATCGCGGGCATCATCCTCCTCGTGGAGCAGGCTCATTGCCAACCTCATAGAGGGTGGAAAGCATTGTGTGTAGAGAGTCTCAAACTCTGTGGTGGAATATCCCATTGCGAGGTCGTTTTATAGAATAGACAGATGAGCTGTCGAAATCATTACCCCAAGATAGCAATTTTTTTGAAACAAATTTATGGTGGTACTTAAATTGATTTGCTCCGGGATTTGGTATGTACCCATATAAGTTTGAGCAACTGAGTATGTAGGCTTGTCAAGAGGGAAATCAAATTGTAGTGTAAAATTGTAGGCTGTGGGAGGTTCTTGAGACGCAAGAGCGGTACGATGGTGGGGGCTACTCGTTTTTATTTTGGCAGCTCCTTAAACGAGGAAAGTCAAGCTTGATGCTTGACTTTCTTTTGTTTGGCGGAGAGGACGAGATTCGAACTCGTGGTAGGATTGCTCCTACGTCAGTTTAGCAAACTGGTGGTTTCAGCCACTCACCCACCTCTCCTTTTGGCTACGCTTAGCCTTTATTTTCGGTGCAAAGGTAAGGGTTTATTTTGATTCCGGCAAATGTTTTTGGGAATTTTAGATTAATTGTGTTGATATTTATTTTTGTTGATGGTGTATTGGTGTGACATACAGTGCGATAGCGTTAAAAGTATTGATGCGTTTCGGAAAAACGGGATTTTGTGAGTATTTTTGTGTCAGTTATGGATAAGAAAAAATCAAAAAGCAGGAAGTCGAAGGGTGACGGATGGATAAAGCGTCACACGCTTGGATTGATAATAGGTGTCATGGCGGTTGTCGCGGCAATCGGTGTCGTTGCCGGATTTGCGTTGCAAAGCTATGGTGGTGATACTACGTGGGTGTACATCCCGGAAGGTGCCACTGACGATGCTGTGGCGGATACTTTGCGGTCTCGGTTGGGGTCGGTAGAGGGGAATCGGGTGAAGATGCTTTGGCTCATGCAGGGCGGGAGCGCGTCCCGTGCCCATGGGGCTTATAAGGTGGAGCACGGGCAGCGGTCGGTGGTGACGGCACGTCGTCTCGCCAAGGGTATGCAGACGCCTGTGCGTGTGGCGTGGAACAATGTGCGCACTATGGGGCAGTTGGCTGAGCGTGTGACGTCGAAACTTGAGTGCAGTCCTGCGGAGTTCATAAGTGCGTGTGATGCGATATTGCCGGAACGTGGATACCGAACATCTGAATTTCCGGCGGCGTTCATGCCTGATACATACGAATTTTATTGGACGGTATCGCCCAAGGAGCTGGTTGAGCGTCTGGTGGAGTATCGCAACCGCTTCTGGAATGAGGAGCGCCGTATGGCCGCCGAACGTTTAGGGTTGTCGCCCATAGAGGTCGCTACCGTAGCTTCCATCGTGGAGGAGGAGACGGCTAAGCATGATGAATATGGTATGATAGCCCGGTTGTATCTCAACCGTCTGAAAACAAAAATGCCTTTGCAGGCCGATCCTACGGTGAAGTTTGCTTCGGGTGATTTCTCTTTACGTCGTATAACCGGTGCTCATCTCAAGATTGAATCACCGTATAATACTTACCGTATCAAGGGGCTGCCGCCAGGTCCGATACGTGTGGCTTCGTCCAAGGCTATTGAGAGCGTGCTGTCGGCTCCGGCGCATAATTATCTATATATGTGTGCTAAGGAGGATTTCTCGGGATATCATAACTTTGCATCCGACTATCCTACCCACCAGTCCAATGCCCGGAAATATCAGGCTGAACTGAACCGGAGGAATATCAAATAAGGGTCAGGGAAGCGGAGATTTGGTGGCGCGTTCGATGTCCCGTCGTTCGCGGGCTATCTGTTTGGGCCCGTTGCCGTCGTTCTTGCTTTTGCTGATTATATAATTTTCGTAATACGACAGGATTAGCGTGGTTAGGGGGAGGGCTATGATGAGTCCTATGAGTCCGAGGAGGGTTCCCCATATAGATAGCGACAGTAGAATTATGGCGGGATTGAGTCCCATTGCCTTACCCATAATCTTGGGAGTAAGAATCAAGTCCTGTATGGCTTGTACGATACAATACACGGCTATGCATTCCCAGAATATGGTCCAGAAGTCGCCATCGCCCCCAACGGCATAGACCAAACATAATATGGTGGTGGGTATGATGGATATGAGCTGAAGATAAGGTACCATGTTGAGCAGCCCTATGAAAAGACCAAGTACAATTGCCATAGGTATGCCTACGATGGAGAATCCGATGGCAAACAGGATGCCTACGATGGAAGCCACGAGAGCCTGTCCGCGGAAGTAGTGGTTCATGCTGTGTTTCACGTCATTTGCCACTCTGAATACCGTGTGGCGGTATTTGGGTGGTACCAAGCTTCGGAATCCACGGTTGAGACGTTCGTAATCAATCATTATGAACACTACATACAGCACCACGATAAACCAATTGAATATGCCCATGATTACGGCGAAACTGCCTGTGATTATGGACCAGGATGCTTTGAGGGTGTCTTCTATCACGGTCATCCATTCCTGACGTGTGAGCATGTTGGACAGTTCGTTGAAGTCAACGTTGCGACGCAGGAACCGATGTATGTCCTCGGGTAAAAAATTGACTGAACCTTCCGATACGGCATAGTTACGCATCACCACAGCCATCTGTTGCATCTCGTCGACTACCATAGGTATGATAAAGTAGCCTATAGCGGCAAGGAAGAACATGGCTTCGAACAGTGTGACGAATATGGCTATGACACGTCCGCGAAGGTTGAGCAGGCGACGATTGAATTGAACAAAGGGCTCGAAAATGTATGCAATGAGACATGCGACAAAGAATGGCAGCAATACCCCTTTGAGTACATCGACAAGCCACAGTGCTCCACCTATAAGTACTACGGTGATGACCAGGCGTACCACCCGGTCCAAGGTATATGGTTGACGTTCTGACATGATAATAGTTCGATTGGTGTATATTTATGTCACGAAATTAAGAAATATATCATGAATTATCTCAAATTTGCGTAATTTTGTTGGCAATTGGCACTTAAAGCAATGCGGATGTCATGAGTATTCAATAATCATAATAATAAATCATTATCATTTTACGTCACAATGACTAACAAAACCATTCAAACACTGAACGACAAGGCTTGGGCGCGTTGGACCGCGTTGGGGCTGCTTGCGTTTGCAATGTTCTGTTCATATATTTTTATGGACATATTGTCGCCTATCAAGGATTTGCTCCAGTCCACACGAGGTTGGGACTCTACGGCATTCGGCACCATGCAGGGTTCGGAAACGTTCCTTAATGTATTTATCTTCTTTTTGATATTCGCAGGTATCATACTTGACAAGATGGGTGTGCGTTTCACCGCGCTGCTGTCAGGGGTTGTGATGCTGATTGGAGCTACAATCAACTGGTATGCTCTTACCGACGCGTTTATCGGCAGCGGTCTGGATGTGTGGTTTACAAACCATCTTAATTACATTCCGGTGTTTGACGAGCTTGGCATCTCTCCGTTCTATGAGGGTATGCCTGCTTCGGCAAAGTTCTCAGCCGTAGGCTTCATGATATTCGGCTGCGGCGTGGAGATGGCGGGTATCACTGTGAGCCGTGGTATTGTCAAGTGGTTCAAAGGCCGTGAGATGGCATTGGCAATGGGATCGGAGATGGCGCTTGCCCGACTGGGTGTGGCTACCTGTATGATATTCTCGCCCATGTTTGCCGAACTTGGCGGTGAAATCAGTGTTGCGCGCTCAGTGGCATTCGGCGTAGTGCTGCTGATGATTGCCTTGATAATGTTTGTGGTTTACTTCTTCATGGATAAGAAGCTCGATGAGCAAACTCATGCCGAGGAGGAGAAAGATGAACCGTTCCAAATAAAAGATTTGGGGAAGATATTGACAAGCAGCGGCTTCTGGATAGTTGCCTTGCTGTGTGTGCTTTACTACTCGGCTATATTCCCGTTCCAGAAATATGCCGTGAATATGTTGCAATGTAATCTGACGTTCGTTGAGCCGGACTCGTTCTGGGCGTCGGATACAGTGACCGTGCTGCAATATGTGATTATGATTGTGGTAGCGTTAGCGGCATTCGCAAGCAATTTTTCCAAGAAGAGTGTGATGAAGTACGGGCTAATGCTCGTGGCTATAGCAGCACTTGCGGTGTACTGCTATATGGGTTACAAGCGCCAGTCGGCAAGTGCTATATTCGCGGTATTCCCTCTGTTGGCTGTAGGTATCACTCCTATTCTCGGCAAATATGTGGATTATAAGGGTAAGGCGGCGTCAATGCTTGTAATCGGTTCGCTGCTTCTTATCGCATGTCATTTGACCTTCGCATTTATCCTGCCTATGTTCAAGGGCAGCCCTGTGGGTGGTGTGTGCATAGCTTATCTTACTATATTGGTACTCGGAGCATCGTTCTCTTTGGTACCCGCATCATTGTGGCCGAGCGTTCCCAAACTGGTCGATGCCAAGATTATCGGCTCGGCATACGCTTTGATATTCTGGATTCAGAACATCGGGTTGTGGCTGTTCCCGCTGCTTATAGGTAAAGTGCTTGATAATACCAACCCTCAGATCGTGCAGGGGCTTGCCGATGGAACTCTGTCGCCTGAGCAGGCTGCGGTAAGTTATAACTACACAGTGCCTTTGGTGATGCTTGCATGTCTTGGCGTAGCCGCGCTTGCACTTGGAATAGTGCTCAAGGCTATTGATAAGAAGAAACATTATGGTCTTGAAGAGCCGAATGTCAAGCCTGTAGCCGCTGAAATTGAAACAGACGAGGCGGAAATCGAAGGAAATCTGCTGTAATATAGATAAAAAGACAAATAATCAAAGCCGGATGTGCAAAGGTGCCATCCGGCTTTGATGTTTTTATGGTAATCGGGATTGTTATCGTTTGATGTTCTTGCGTTTGTCCCATGAGGGTTGTGCAGGGTCATACGCTACGAGAGCTTCAGCGAGGTCAATGCCCAATGCACTGGCGAGCATTTCGCCATATCCCGGGTCGGCATTATGGCATGCACGTACGTGACGTTGCTTTATAAAGAGGGGAACTCCTTCCATCTGCGCGGCTGTGTTGTCGCAAGTGGCTTTCTTGTCCTCAGCGCTCATCAATCGCCATAGTTTGCCGGGTTGTGTGTAGTAATCGTCGTCGTATTGACGTTCGTCGTAGTTGTACATGTCACCGTGAAGTTCCATGGGCGGTTCCTTACGGGATGGTGTGTCTTGCCATTCGCCGTAACTGTTAGGTTCATAGGCTATGGTGCGTCCGCAGTTGTCGTCGGTGCGCATCTGTCCGTCGCGATGGTACGAGTGGAACGGGCATTTGGGACGGTTGACGGGAATGAGATTGTGGTTGACCCCAAGACGATATCTCTGTGCGTCTCCGTATGAGAATAGCCTACCTTGCAGCATCTTGTCCGGTGAGAACCCTATTCCGTCAACAATGTTGGTGGGATTGAATGCCGCCTGCTCGATTTCGGCGAAGAAGTTCTCAGGATTGCGGTTAAGTTCGAGTATGCCCACGTCGCGTAGTGGGAAATCCTTGTGATACCATACCTTTGTAAGGTCAAATGGATTGATGTGGTATTTCTTTGCTTCATCTTCAGTCATGAGCTGAACCTGAAGTTTCCATTTCGGGAAGTCGCCGCGCTCGATAGCTTCAAACAGGTCGCGTTGGTTCGATTCACGGTCTTTAGCGATTATCGCTTCCGCTTCTTGGTCAGTAAGATTTTTTATACCCTGGAGTGTGCGGAAATGGAATTTTACCCATGTGCGTTTGTTGTCCTTGTTGATGAAACTGTAGGTATGGCTTCCGAAGCCATGCATGTGGCGGAATGATGCGGGGATACCGCGTGGCGACATGGTTATGGTTATCTGGTGGAGAGCTTCAGGCAGTAAGGTCCAGAAATCCCAATTGGCTGTGGGATTTCGCAACCCTGTGCGCGGGTCGCGCTTTATGGCATGGTTGAGGTCGGGAAATTTAAGCGGGTCGCGAAGAAAAAACACCGGAGTGTTGTTGCCCACGAGATCCCAGTTGCCTTCGTCAGTGTAAAATTTCATGGCAAAGCCCCGGATGTCGCGTTCGGCATCGGCGGCTCCGCGTTCACCGGCTACTGTTGAGAAGCGTACAAGACAAGGTGTCTGTTTCCCAACCTCTGAGAAAATAGAAGCACGTGTGAATTCACTAATGTCATTGGTCACGGTAAATGTGCCGAATGCACCGGAGCCTTTAGCGTGCATGCGCCGTTCAGGTATCACTTCGCGGTCGAAGTGGGCAATTTTTTCAAGATACCATGGGTCCTGAACGGTGAGCGATCCACGTAATCCTGCGGTCTGTACATTTTGGTTGTCGGCGATCGGGCGCCCGTTTTCTGCGGTCAGTCTTTTCTTATCCATACAATCATAATGGGTTTTATGTAAATAAAATCGATAGTAACAACATTGATAGATGTTGAAAAGTTTGATGTCGGATAATCATTAGACCCAAATGAAAGTGCCTTTAACGAGCAAGCGGACGGTGCCGTAATCGGCATCGCCCGCTTGTGTTGTGTACGGTATCTTAAAATTAGAAGTTGTAGTAGAAACCGAAAGTAATGTCGTTGCTGTTGAGTGATACACCGGCTTTTGTACCGTAACCGGATGCTTTAGCAGCATTGTTGGCACCTTTGTAACCGATGAAACCAACGTGAGTAACGAAGCTGAAGTTTTCAGCGATGTTTATTGAAAGACCGGGACGGAATCCGAGACCGTAGATGCATGCGGTTTTAGAGCTTTCGTCGCTGTAGCTTGTCCAACCGGCACCAAATTCAACACCACCGTCAACAAAAAGGCTGATGAGGTTGCTGCTGCTGCGGAAATAGGTGTAGCGTGCATAGGGGCTTACTTGGAACATGTGGCCGGAGAGATCCTGACCGCAATAGTGCATGTAGTTATAACCGATAACAGTACCAACAGCCCATTTTTCGTTGAGGTTGTAACCGATTTCAGGAAGAATGGAGATGGAGTTAGTGCTGGGGCTGAAGCCATTTTCAGAGTACTTAGAACCTTCGTGCATATAGCCGAGAGAACCTCCAACATAAAAATCGCCTGCCGCTGCGCTGAGTGATGCTATGGCAAGAACTACAAGTGCAAAAATCTTTTTCATTACTAAATAATATTTAAGTTAAAATACGTTGCAAATATAACCCCTGATGCCTGTAAAGTGTTCGCTGTTTAGGGTTAAATTATGTTAATTAGGTAGCTGGCTGAATTTGTTATTTCGACTTAAATAATATTTAATTAGGATGTTAGGGCGTTTAGGCGCTGTGTGTAAAAGATCGATTTCAGGATGAGAAGTGTATTTTGAACGCATTTTGGCGAAATCGCGGTGTGCATGCCATATTGCGGCTGCATTGCGGAAGTCGAATGTTGCCATGAACTTTGCCCATGCTATGGTGTCGAGCAATCGCCGGCGCAGCAATGTGGTGCGTCGGGTGCTGTCGGGCAGATTCTTGTGAAGCATGAGCAGGTTGTTTCGGAAATTGAGGTATGTTTTCTTAGGATTGGATGCGTCCAGACTGCCTCCGCCCAGATGATAAACCTTGGATTGCGGTACGGCGGATATGTGATACCCGGCGAGATGTATTCGCCAACAAAGGTCTATTTCCTCCATGTGGGCAAAAAAATCCGGGTCAAGCCCGCCTAATCGGTTGTAGATGTCGGTACGAACCATCAATGCAGCTCCGGTAGCCCAGAATATTGATGCCGGGGAGTCGTATTGGTGTTCATCCTTTTCCAATGTCGAGAATATGCGTCCGCGACAATATGGATAGCCGTTGCGGTCGATGTATCCTCCGGCAGCTCCGGCATATTCGAAATACTCAGGGTTGCGGTATGACAGTATCTTGGGCTGTGACGCCGCTACATCGGGGTGCTCCTGCATGTAGCGGTACAAAGGTGTGAGCCAATCGTCGGTGACGGCAACGTCGGAGTTCAGAAGTACGGTATATGGGGATTGGCATTGGGCGAGAGCGCGGTTATATCCTTCGGCAAAGCCGTAGTTGCGGTCAAATCTAAGGAGTTCAACGGATGGAAATTCGTTTTCAATCAGAGCGATGGATCCATCGGTGCTACCGTTGTCTGCCACTATCACTGTGGCTATATCAGTAGGGGTATGGCGTACTACAGAAGGGAGAAATTCACGGAGCAGTTTCTCTCCGTTCCAATTAAGGATTATTACCGAGACCGGCTTTATGGTGCTGTTCATAACGTTATTTCCCCTTTCATTTCTTCACCGAGATTCTCGGTCAAGCGAATGTTGACAATCTTGTTGGCAAGTGCATCCTGCGCCGGAACCACAACCTTGATATAATTGTCGGTGAATCCATGCATCATACCGCCATTGGTGGTGTGTTCGACAAGAACCTGACGAGTGGTGCCTATGAAAGAATCACAGAAGCGGGTAAGCATTTTTTCTGAGATGTCGAGCATGATGCGCGCGCGTTTATGCTTGGTTTCCTGCGATACCACATAGTCTATGTCGGTGAGTGCGCGCGTGCCGGGACGTTCGGAGTAGGGGAATACGTGCAAACGTGAAATGGGTAGATTTTCCACAAATGACCGCGATGACTCAAATCGTTCGTCGGTCTCGCCACGAGCTCCCACTATGAGGTCAACGCCGATAAATGCATGGGGCATGTGATGCCGGATGGTTTCCACTCGATGTCGGAATAAGGCGGTGTCATATCGTCGGCGCATGAGATGCAGCACTTCGTCATCACCACATTGCAACGGAAGGTGGAAGTGCGGCATGAACCGGCGTGATTGCGCAACCCACTCAATCATCTCGTCAGTAAGAAGATTGGGTTCGATGGAAGATATACGGTAGCGTTCTATGCCTTCGACTTCGTCGAGCCGTTGCATAAGGTCGAAGAATGTATCTGTGCGTCCCTTGCCGAAATCGCCTATGTTGACACCTGTGATGACTATTTCCTTGCCACCCTCGTTGGCTACGTCCCGAGCCTGCTGTACCAACTGCTCGATAGAGCCGGAGCGGCTACGTCCGCGGGCGTAGGGGATGGTGCAGTATGAGCAAAAGTAGTCGCACCCGTCCTGCACTTTCAAAAAATAGCGTGTGCGGTCGCCACGTGAGCAGGAAGGGGAAAATTCACGTATCTCCTTTGTGGGTGTTATAAGTGTCTGTGGTGTATGCGTGGCGAGCCAACTGTCGATATATTCTGCCAACCGGAGCTTGCGGTCTGAGCCGGCTACTATTGCCACTCCGGGCAGTGATTGCACCTCTTCGCTTTTAAGTTGTGCGTAGCATCCTGTTACCACTATAGCTGCCTGAGGGTATTTACGAGAGAATGCACGTATGGTCTGCCGGCACTTTTTGTCGGCGAGTTCGGTCACGGAACAAGTGTTGACTACAATTATGTCAGGGGTGTCGCCACGTTGAACGCGTGATATCCCTTTTTCGGCAAGCAATTGAGCCACAGTAGATGTCTCGGCAAAATTGAGCTTGCAGCCAAAGGTGTGGAACAGGGCTTTCCGATTGCCGAATGTAGAGTTGTCAATCATCTGTATCGTGTTACGTATAGGTGCAAACAATGTCGTTTGGCAATGCAAAGTTATGAAATGTTTGCCAAATTGTGTTATCTTTGCCGCTTTATGGGGCATTGTTTTTCGGTAACGGTATATGTCCGGAAACATAATAAGCCGCCGGTTTGTAATATAGTAAATACACTATCATATAATCATAGACCATGTTAAATGAAGATCTCTTACAATTATATGCCGATAGTTTCCGTGGTAACTGGGAGTTGCCGGCTCTGACGGAATATACCACCGGAACAACACTTACCTATGGCGATTTGGCTCGCCGCATAGCCCGCACGCATCTGTTTTTTGAATTGTGCGGCGTGAAACCAGGCGACAAGATAGCATTGCTCGGCCGCAACAACATATCGTGGGTGGTATCGTTCATGTCGGCGATTACCTACGGAGCGGTGATAGTGCCTATATTGCAGGAGTTCAATCCGCAGGATGCTCAGCATATAGTCAACCATAGTGACTCCGTGATGCTGTTCGTTCAAGACTCGATATGGGAAACTCTCGATTTCGAGCATTTGCCCAATATAAAGGTAGCAATGTCGCTTGAGACATCGGAAATACTTGGTGAGCATCCATCAATGTCGGGTAAGGCTCAGAAGGCAATGCAGGCATTGGGTAAGGCATTCAACCGACGTTATCCCAAGGGATTCAATGCCGAAAACGTTAAGTATTCATATTTTTCTCCCGACAGCGTGGCTGAAATAAACTATACATCGGGCACTACCGGATTTTCCAAAGGTGTGATGCTTACGCTAAATAATCTGTGTGGCAACGTGGTGTTCGGTATGCGCTCGCGTCTTCACTACCGTGGGTCACGTTCGTTGTCGTTCCTACCGTTGGCGCATGCCTACGGTTGCGCGTTCGACATGCTGGCACCGTTGGCAGTGGGAACACATATAACATTGTTCGGCAAGTTACCGTCGCCAAAACTGCTCATCAAGGCATTGGGCGAGGTGAAGCCCACGTTGATATTGTGTGTGCCGTTGGTGCTCGAGAAGATTTATCGCAAGCAATTGTTGCCCATAATATCCAAGCCGTCGATGCGGCGTATGATGGCTGTGCCATTTCTCCGCACGCGGATATATTCAAAGATACGCAATAAGCTGATAGAGGCTTTCGGCGGTGAATTTGAGCAGGTCATAGTGGGCGGTGCCCCTCTTAACAGTGAAGTGGAGGAGTTTCTGTATCGTATAAAATTCCCGTTCTCCGTGGGGTATGGCATGACGGAGTGCGGTCCGCTTATAAGCTTCACGCCGTGGCGTCAGTTCATCCCCGGTTCGTCGGGACGCACTTTGAAGGGGCTTATGCATTCAAAGGTGCTGAGCGATAATGAGGCATTCATACCGGGAGAGATATGTGTGAAGGGAGAGAATGTGATGAAGGGGTATTATAAAAATCCCAAGGCTACACAGGATGTACTTGATAAGGACGGATGGCTACATACCGGTGATATGGGCACTATAGCCGATGCCGGTACGATATTCATCAAAGGCAGGTACAAGACAATGATACTGTCTGCCAACGGTCAGAATATCTATCCAGAGGAGATAGAAGCCAAGCTAAACAATATGCCATACGTTGCCGAAAGTCTGGTAGTGGAGCGCGGTAAGAAGTTAGTGGCGCTGGTGTATCCGGATTATGAGGCTATGGACAAAGCACGGCTGACAAATGACATGATGCCGCAGGTTATGGCAAAGGTGCGTGAGGAGCTTAACAGGCAGGTGGCACCATACGAGCGTGTGGATGAAATACAGCTGCGTGCTAATGAGTTCGAAAAGACACCCAAGCGCTCGATAAAGCGATACCTGTATCAATAGTATTGATAGAATAGATATGAGAAAAGAGATGCGGCGAGCCGGGTTAAATGTGGCTCACCGCATCTCTTGTATTGTGTTTTTAGGAGACTTGAAAAATTAAGCTTTACCTGTGAGCACAGCGAGTGCGCCATCGTAGTTAGGTTCGTCGGTAATTTCATTTACAAGGTCCCGATAAGCGACTTTTCGGTCCTGATCTATGACGATGACGGCGCGTGTAAGCAGTCCGGCAAGAGGTCCATCGCATAGTTGCACTCCGAATTTCTGTCCGAAAAGGGGTGAGCGGAATGCAGAAGCGAAAATTACGTTGTTGATGCCCTCAAGTGTGCAGAACCGGCTCATGGCGAACGGGAGGTCCATCGATACACAGATTACAACGGTGTCATCGAGTTTGGCGGCTTCTTCGTTGAATCGTCTTACAGAGCGGGCGCATACCTCAGTGTCAAGGCTTGGGAATATGTTGAGCACCACACGTTTGCCCTTGAAATCGCCACATTGGACCTGGGCGAGATCTGCTCCCGCAAGATGAAAACAAGGGGCTTCTTCACCTACTTTAGGTACACTGCCGTAGGTATGGCATGGATTTCCTTTGAAATAAACTGTTTCCATAATAAGTATATATTTTTGATTAATTATCTATGGTGGTGTGTCATGGCTTCATGAGAGCCATCTTCTGAATAACATCTGAAGCAAGCTCATTGTTGTAGCCGAGTATTACATTTGACACTATTCCGTCGCGTTGTACGAGTATAATAACCGGGAGTGATGCCGCTCCACAATCGCGGGCAAGCGGACGGGCGCTCATGAGCAGATGTTCGCCGGGGCGTATCTCAGGAACGACTTCTTCAATATTGTCGACGTGCTTGTCGGTGAAAGCCCATATAATGTCTGCCGGATATGGTAGCATGTCCACGGCTTTGCGCAGTTGTGATACCAAGTCGCGGCTGAATCCGGTGCCGGCTTCCAAAAGGGCTACGATGGTAGGTGTGCGGAAAGCATCAGCAGCGCGACGCGAGTAGCGTTCGCCCGTGGTGGTGGGTAGCGCAAATGCCGGTAGACGGCTTCCGGGCAGGTTCTCAATGCGGAAATTGCTTTCGCGGTAGCGTTCGAATGCAGTTGGATAACGCTCCATGAGCGAGTGCTCGCTTAGTGCCGGGCAATGCTCCTGTATAGAAGTTCCGGTATATTCAATGGAAACAGACTGTTCGCTTATGGATCCCGGATTGTTTTCGAGTCTTACGCGTACTGGCATTCCTGTGTTGCGGTCAAATACGTATTCACCTTCCATAGCTGTCATACCTCCGGTTCGCATCACGGCATCGATGACTATTCGGCGTTTGCCGGATATCAGTGTGTCGGGGTGGAGATGTAGGGTATATAATGAGTCGGATTGCATTTTACGCAGTTCGGCGGCTATGGATGCAGGCAATGTGTTTACAAATTGAGCCGACTGATGTACGCCAACAGTGGCGCGTCCATCGGAGCGTGGTGCCGGACGAAACGGAATGGAGTCCCATGTCATGTGGTATTCCTGCAAACGTTCACCGCTGAATCGGTAATGGTTGCCGGAGAAGTAGGCTGAAAATCCATTAAGCCGTTCATTGGCTCCATCGGTGGTCCACTCTATGAGGTAGCTGCATGGCGAGAGTGGGTCATTGTCAGCCGACTGTTGCTCGATAGACAGGTTGTAGACCACATCATCTGTGAGCTGTGGCATGGTAACTGTAAACCGTGCATTGGATTTGTAGCAAGGGATATTGTCGATACAAGATATTATGTCGTGAACCGATGTGACCTGCGCTATGGTATTCATGGTAGGAATCAACATTGATGAAAATAATGCGAGTGATATAAATCTATAGAGCATAATGATGGTGTGGTTGTGATGAATATATGCTATATAACGCAGTTTAGTAAGATAAGGTTCCAGGTATGATTATAAAAAATACGCTCCGCCGTAATATGTGGGCGGAGCGTTGGTGTTACTATTACCTTTGTATATGTTTTCGGTTACTCTTCAATGGTGCAGATTGAAACTCGGTTCCATGAATTTTCGGAGAACATGTCACCGATACCATTGCCTTCTGCCTGGATGCGGTCAGCTGCTATGCCAAAACGGTAGGTCAGTGCATCCTTTACTGCCTTGGCGCGTGCTGATGCGAGACGTTTGTTGACGTCCAGTGGTCCGTCGGGCGATGCATATCCTTTTATGATGACTTTTGCCTTAGGATGATTCTTTAAGTAATCTGCCAATGTGCCGACAACGGGCATCTGCATGGATGTAATGCGATAGCTGTCGAACCGGAAAAATACGTGACGTACAGCTCCTGCATTGTCACTTATCTGCTTGACAACCTCCGGCTTGCGGTTTTTGCATGCTTCGAGTTCGGCAGCGAGAGCTGCGGCACGGGCTTCGTTGGCGGCAGTTGCGGCAAGACAAGCGTCGAGTTCGTTGCGGAGCGAATTGATTTTAGCATTGAGAGCGTCGATTTCGCCACGGTCGGTATCGGCGCATTTGAAAGTTGGGCCGAAATTATAGGTGAAACCGCCAAGGATATTGAATGTAGCCAAATGGCGGGTGTATCCGGCTGATGTCTGTTCGATGTCGAGCGACTGATATTTGCCGCCTGTCATGTTCCAGGATACCGATGGCTTAATGGATAGGGTTATGTGCTCGTTGATGTTGAAATTAAAGTTTAGCCCCATCTTTGTGGCAAAGAAGTTGTAGTCCTTGGGACCATCCTGATTGGGACCGGCGTTGGCATAGCTGTGACCCCATCCGGCACCTCCGGTGATCTCGATATCGAATTTCCGTCCTTCGCATACGAATCCGCCGAACAGATTGTGCAGATTTATGGCTCCGTATACGCCTACGTAAGAATTGTCAAACATGGTGCTGGTGCGGTAACCGTACCATTTTGATGTGTTGACGCTCCAAGCGGCTTCAGCACCGAGAGCAAATGCGGGTGACAATTTTTTCTGAAGGTGCAATCCTACGGCACCGCGCATTTCGCGTAGGAACGATTTATGTTTCTGGAGAGTGGTTGTACCGCCGGCGTCAATACCTAACGACCAGTTGGCGTCGAATGAAGGGGTTTCAATGGCTTGCTGTGCATTTGCCGCCATAATCCCGAAAGACGCAAGCGCTATCAAAATCACTTTTTTCATTTTGGCTATCTGTTTGAAGATTTTAAAATATGTAGCGCAAAGTTAATAAAATATACTCTAACCTCTAAATTTAGGTAAGAATATTTAAATGAAAAAAGCACTCCTTTTACAAGAAGTGCTTTAGGGTGAACAGTGGGGGTCGAACCCACGACCTTCGGAACCACAATCCGACGCTCTAACCAACTGAGCTATGCTCACCATCTATGTCTGTCAAGTCCGGTGTTCCCGTTTTTGACGCTGCAAAGTTACATAAAATTTTTATTCCGGCAATAGTTTATGCCAATTTTTTTTGCGGAGCCAGTATTCGATAATGAATTTTATCGGTTAACGGAACTGGTTTATAGCGGGGATGTAGGTGAAGCCGGCGGATTGGAGCCGGGATTCGAGTTGTGTTCGGTCGATGTTTAGGTCTTCGCATAATGCTTGGAGCGATGGATAAATATCGCGCAGCCGGGTGTTGATTACGCTCATGAGCATTATGGGGTCTTGCGGTAGTTGGTCCATGTGTGAGGGATTATTATTTATCTGCGGATGATTTTAATTCGTCGAGTAGGTAGGCTGATGTGGGTGATTGTCCGGCGGCAATCTCTTCGGGAGTGCCTGTGGCAATGATGCGGCCGCCGTTCTTACCCCCGCCAGGTCCCATGTCTATGACATGGTCGGCTGATTTTATGACATCGAGGTTGTGTTCGATGACAAGTACAGTGTTGCCTTTCTCGACCAGTCGATTGAATACGCTGAGTAGTACGTTGATATCCTCGAAGTGCAGTCCGGTGGTGGGTTCGTCAAGTATGAACAGCGTTTTGCCAGTGTCGCGCTTGGCAAGTTCTGTAGCGAGTTTCACACGTTGGTTCTCGCCACCGGATAGTGTGCTGGAGGGTTGACCTAATTTAATATAGCCTAATCCGATTTCCTGCAATACCTTGATTTTTTTCAGGATTGCCGGTACGGAAGCGAAAAATTCCACAGCCTGATTGATGGTCATGTCCAGAACATCGGCTATGGATTTGCCTTTGAAACGGACTTCAAGTGTCTCACGGTTGTAGCGTTTTCCTCCACACACTTCACATGGCACGAGTACATCGGGGAGGAAGTTCATTTCAATGGTGCGGTAGCCGTTGCCTGAACAAGCCTCGCATCTGCCACCGCTTACGTTGAAAGAGAATCGTCCCGGTTTATAGCCGCGAATCTTAGCTTCGGGGAGATTGACAAAGAGATTGCGTATGTCAGAGAATACACCGGTGTATGTGGCGGGGTTGGAGCGGGGAGAGCGTCCGAGAGGAGTCTGGTCGACGGTGACTATTTTGTCGATGTTTTCAATGCCCTCGATTTCCTTATACGGGAGAGGTTGCTGTTGTGAACGGTAGAAATGGGCGCTTAATATGGGTTGCAGTGTGGCATTGACAAGGCTCGATTTGCCACTACCGGATACTCCGGCTACCACTGTGAGGGTGCCGAGCGGAAGTATAAGTGTAACGTCCTGAAGATTATTGCCTGTGGCGCCAATCAGTTTCAGGGTCTTACCGTTGCCTTTGCGTCGCACCTCGGGTATGGCTATGGATTGGGCACCCTTGAGGTAACGGGCTGTAAGGGTTTCGGTCTCAAGCATTTCACCCGGTGTGCCTTGGAATACAACTTCTCCGCCTTTGCGACCGGCTTTGGGACCTATGTCAACGATATAGTCAGCCTGAAGCATCATATCCTTGTCGTGTTCCACAACGATGATGGAGTTGGATGCGTCGCGAAGTTTCTTCAACGAAGATATCAAGCGATGATTGTCGCGCTGGTGGAGTCCGATGCTGGGTTCGTCGAGAATGTAAAGTACATTGACCAATTCGGAGCCGATCTGTGTGGCAAGACGTATGCGCTGGCTTTCACCTCCGGAGAGTGTTGCCGACCGACGGTCGAGCGACAAGTAGTCAAGTCCCACATCGACTAGGAATCCCAAGCGTGTGCGAATCTCCTTGATTATCTCATGGGCTATGAGGGCTTGCGTGGGAGATAAACGCTGTTCGATGTCGCATGCCCATCGGTATAGGTCGGAGATGTCGAGACGAGCGAGTTGTGATATGTTTTTTCCGTCGATGAAGAAGTGCAGTGCCTCGCGGTTGAGACGTTGTCCGTGGCATTCCGGACATTCAACCCTCGAGAAGAACTTGCCGCTCCATTTCTGGGCGGCGGCTCCCGCATCCTCATCCTGCTGCATTTCGATGTATTTGACAAGCCCGTCGTAAGTGAGGAAATAGTTGGAGGTGGAGAGGGTAGAATTGTTGATGGTGAGCCGTTCGTCGGTACCATTGAGTATCTCGTCCATGGCTTCCTCACTCAAATCCTTTATCGGAGTTTTTAGAGTGTGTCCATATTTCTGGCATATGGCTTCGATTTGCCAGAATATCATGGAATTGCGGTATTTGCCTAATGGTAGTATGCCACCGTTGTGTATCGACAGGGTGTCGTCGGGTATAATCTTGTTACGGTCAACGATATTGACAAATCCGAGACCTTTGCAAGTGGGACATGCACCTTGCGGTGAGTTGAACGAGAAGTTGTGCGGAGCCGGTTCGCGGTAGGACAGTCCTGTTGCCGGATCCATGAGTTGCTGGCTGTAATGGGCAATGGCATTGTCGTCGACATCATAAATCATCAGTTGTTTGTCGCCTTGGCGTAATGCTTCGCTTACGGTTTCGCGCAAGCGAGTAAGGTCTTTCTCGCTTACTTTAAGTCGGTCCACCACTACTTCCACGGAGTGGTTCTTGTAACGGTCGAGCTTCATGCCCATTGTTATCTCACGAATATCTCCGTCGACACGTACTGTAAGATAACCTTTCTTACGGATTGATTCAAACAGTTCTTTATAGTGACCTTTACGGTTCTTAACGAGCGGGGCAAGGATGTAGATTTTCTTTCCGGTGTAGCGTTCGAGAATAAGCGATACGATTTTCTCCTCGGTGTATTTAATCATTGGCTCCCCGGAGAGATAGCTTACGGCTGTGCCGATGCGGGCGTAAAGCAGACGCAGGAAGTCGTAAATCTCGGTGGTGGTGCCTATAGTGCTTCGCGGATTGCGGTTAACGGTTTTCTGCTCGATGGCTATAACGGGACTGAGACCGGTAATCTTATCCACGTCGGGTCGCTCGAGATTGCCGAGCATGTTGCGTGCGTAGGCTGAGAATGTCTCTATGTACCGTCGCTGTCCTTCGGCAAATATAGTATCGAAGGCAAGACTTGATTTTCCGCTTCCGCTCAGTCCGGTAACTACCGTAAGTTTGCCATGCGGAATGGTTACGTCGATATTTTTCAGATTATGTACGCGTGCTCCGAATACGTCAAGCGATTCGAGTTGCGGTTCTATGTCATGTTCTTTGTCCGTAGTCTGTTTCATTACCTAATCCAATCGTGGCTATAAGTGTGATGATGTTGGGTGGAACGGTGCATGGATTTTTCGGTGGGGATGAGTACCTGATAGGTTTTTCCGGATTTGTTGGGGAGAGATTTGGCACGTATCCACGGATTGTTGTCGCGCAGAATCATGTATGTAGTTCCGTGCTCCTGAGCCCATGCGGGCCAATCTTCAACCGGTTCGGATACTTCAACCGTCGTGTATTCAAGCGGTTGGTAGAGTTGGTCGGCGGTGATATGGAATCCATAGCGTGAAGGGTGTTCCATAATCATTTTCATGGCTAGTAACCGGAACATGTATCGTGATGTCTCGTCGGCGAGATACAGGTCGTAGGCAGAGTCAGCTTGCTGTGATGCCAGTTCGGAGGATATTCGTCCCATGCCACCGTTGTAGGATGCGGCGGCTGATTCCCAATTGCCATATTTGTCATAGGCATTCCTAAGGTATCGGCATGCGGCTTCCGTGGATTTTACCGGGTGGTAGCGTTCATCGACGTATTCGTTGACCTCCAGACCGTATTCACGGGCGGTGGTAGGCATAAACTGCCAAAATCCTGCTGCTTTCGCAGATGATAGCGCGCGCGGGTTAAGGCTACTTTCGATACATGCGAGGTAAATCAGATCGGTTGGGATATGGTTTGCTTTTAGTATTGGTACCATTACGGGGAAGTAACGGTTGGCACGTTTAATGGTGAGCAAGGTGTTGCCATGGGTATATGCCATAGCGGTAAGTTCACGGTCCATGCGCTCAAACATGTCCACACGGTCAAGGTCAATCTCACGTCCTGCGAATTTGACTTTTTTAGGTGTTACCGGATTCTTGACCACAGCCGGTGCTACGACCGGTTCGTTGGCAGAGAGGTGAAATGGAATGGCGCATGCGATGCCTGATAATACCAAAATGAATGTGGCGAGGTTACGATGAGTCATAAGTGTGTCAGTAAAGGAGGGTTATAAATAAATGTCAACGGGTCGATTAAGCATTACCGGCTTGAACGCAGAATGTTTATGTCGCCACTGAGATTGTAGTTCTTACCGTCGGAACCTTTTGCCTTAATCACGTAATAGTAAACACCTGCCGGAACTAATTTTCCTCCGTGCTTACCGTCCCATCCTTTCGACGGGTCGTGAAATTCAGCCATCTTCTGTCCCCAACGGTTGAATATATAACACTCGAAACTGATAATTGATTTATAGCTCACTTTCCATTCGTCGTTGACGCCTTCGCTTGCTCCCGGGGAAAATGCATTGGGGCACAGGAGACGTGATTCGCCAATGTATACTGTAAATGTTTCGCTGAAGTATTGGCAGTTGCCATCGGCGTTCGCCGCTACGAAGCGGATATAGTTGGTGCCCATGTCACGGAATGTATGCGTGAACCCCAGGTCATTGGTGCGGAACGTTATATCTTCAAAATCGGCATCCGTGGCAAATTGCCATTCGGTGAATATTGCGGCGTCAGACACGATGGCACTGAATGCTATTTCAGCCGGAGCCGACCCGCCAAGCGTTTCATCGGACTTGATTTCATTGTCGCCGGTGCGTTTGATTTGCTCAACGGAAACTTCGGCACTTACTGATTGAGTAGTGTAATACGATGATGATATTTCACGTTCCAATCCCCACTGACGCAGCATGCGGTCGCCTGAAATATGAAAATAGGTGTCGCATAAAGGAGCGGTGACATTTATAGTGCCGGAAATGTATTGCAGATGCTCATCAACGGTAGCGCTTTCGTAGCGCATAGCACCTTCTATGGGTTTCAGCGTAGTGTATGAGAGAGTTATGTCACGGTCTACGTCGTATGCCCGACCATTGATAGAGTAATATAATATTCGTCCTGCCGAGCCTTCGATAGACAAGAATGCCCGGTCGCAATCCTGCTCAGGTTCAATAATCAGAGCATCGACATTATATGTGTGCTTACTGTAGTCGACAATCCAGAAATAGGTGGTCTTGCCGGTCTCGGTTATTGCATATCCTGTATCTCCATCAACGGCAGTGAGGGTTACGGAAGCCCCATTGCGGGAGATATCGGACGCCGGTATTTCAACGGCGTATGCAGCTCCTGCATTTGAAAATTTTGCCCATGTGACAGGTGCTGATGCTGATGCTGCCGTGTATGTAACGTTTACACCATCAGTGCCGTCAAGTATATAGACGGCATCGAGCCCCGTGCTTGCAGTCGGCGTGTCGGTGATGACACTGCGGGTGGAGCCGCTGAATGTGACGGGGGCGGCGGATGTATATATTGCTGCCAGCAGTATGTTTGCTGTAATGATAAATCTGTTCATGTATTAATTTAATCCAGTGCAAAAGTACTAATAAATGAACGGATTACCATGGATATTTATTGCGATGTGGAGGTGTCGGGTCTGTTTCGGGCGAAAGCGTGTGTGAAGTACACTGTGAAAACAGGGAACAGTATAAGACCTTCGGCAGAAAGTATCACTCCAATGACCTTTCCGGTAGGTGTGACGGGATTGATGCTGGAGCCGCAAGTGGTCATCTGCATTACGGAATACCATAGCGACTGCCAGTAATCGGTGACTCCCGGATTGACATAGTGTTCCTCGACGAAAAACATCAGGGAGAGAAAGTAGAGAGTGGTGATGAGCATGATGATGTAAGCACCGAACATGCTTGAAATCCAGTTTTTAGACATGATGCCCCACATCATGGCGAGTACGTAGGCGGCACGTATCATGGGTATGAACCTCAGCAGATAGTATGCTTCGTCGGATACGTGCCATCCCATGTGATGTATAAGGGAGATGTATGGAACACACACTATTATGAATAGAATGTTTTTGCCTAAAAAACGTAGTTTGTGCGGTGATAAAATCCATTCAAACAGAATTTCGGCAAGGAAGAAGACGCATATCCATAATTGCACACGCAGATAACGCGGATTGGTCACGAACGATATGTTGAGCAGCGTATCGTAGGTGATATAGGCTATAAGCAGTACCGACAATGCCAATACTGCGATGTGCAGTACCGGCAACAAGTAACGCCGGAGTTTATCGACCGGTCTGTCTGTTGAAACGGGAGTGACCATGACGGAACTTCATCTTTTTATAAATGAAACGCCGTCACGGTATAAGATGTTTAATCAGATAACCTCCATATTTGCCTGCAAACGCTGCCGTACCACCTCGTACATAAGTATGCCGGCGGCTACCGATACATTGAGAGAACCGATATGCCCGAACATGGGTATGGATACAAATGTGTCGCATTGCCGTAGTACCTCGGGTGATATGCCGGTGTCTTCGGCTCCGAGTACCAGTGCGGTGGGTACGGTGTAATCAGCGGTGGTGTAGTTTATGTCGGCTTTTTCAGATACCGCCACTACCTTGTAGCCGGAGGCTTTAAGTAGTTTCACAGCACCGAGTGCGGAATGTTCGCGGCACACAGGGATGTGGTGCAGTGCTCCTGCAGATGTTTTCACGGCGTCGGCACCAACGCTCACGCTGCCGTGACTTGGAATGACGATGGCGTCGACACCCGCGCATTCACATGTACGGGCTATGGCTCCGAAATTGCGCACATCGGTTATGCCGTCAAGCACTACAACGAACGGGAGCACCCCTGACTCATACAGCTCAGGAAGCAGGTGGTCGAGTCTGTGGTATGTGACTGCCGACAGCATTGCCACGACTCCTTGATGATTTTTGCGTGTGATGCGGTTGAGACGTTCAACGGGCACCCTTTGGGTCACTATACCGTTGGCGCGAATCATGTCGGACAATTCGGTGGCAAGTGCACCGGAGAGGTCTTTTTTTATAAAAATCTTGTCAATCTCTTTTCCGGCTTCTATGGCCTCCATTACGGCGCGTATGCCAAATATATAATCAGTGGGGTTCATCAATGTATGGTGGTTTGTTAGTGTGATTGGTTAAGAAGATTTGTAGCAGTGGCGCGAGCTTCGGGATTGGTCGGGTCGCCTGCAAGCATCAATGCGAGTTCGTCGATACGTTGTGGTGCTGTGAGCTCGTTGATGCGTGTGTGTGTGGCGTGTTCATCGTCTTCCTTGAAGACTTTGAAATGGTACCTTCCTTTAGCGGCAACTTGGGGCAGGTGGGTTATGGCAATGACTTGCAGACTGGATGAGATGTTGAGCATCATCTGCCCCATGCGATGTGCCACATCGCCGGATACACCGGTATCAACTTCATCGAATATGATGGACGGCAACTGCATCTTATCGGCTATGATGGTTTTGATGGAGAGCATAAGACGCGATATCTCACCGCCTGATGCAGCTCCGCCTACAGGTATGGGCTGTTGATTTTTGTTGAATGCAAACCGGAATTCAACACTGTCGATTCCGGTAGGGGACATGTCGGCGGGTGTTACAGCAATTTCACAACGTAGATTCTTCATCCCCAGTGGAGTAGCTGTCGCCATAAGCTCGGCTGCGAATGTCTCGGCTGCGGATTTTCGTGCATCGGATATTTTTTTTGCCATTTCAGCTGCCAGCCGGTGTGCGCGTCGTGCATCTTTTTCAAGTTCTGCCAATGTGTCATCGCCATCGTCAAGGCGTTCGAGTCGTTTGCGCAATTGTTCGCGAATCTCTATCAGACGGGTTTCACTGTCGGCATTGTGCTTGCGCATGAGCGAATTGATGTCGGAGATACGTTCCTCAAGATTTTCAAGGTCAGCCGGATCGGCATTGAGATTGGCATCGAGAGACGAAAGGGTGTCGGCAATATCGGAGAGCTCGACTATGGCATTGTCCAGACGAGCCGGTATATCGTCCTCTTCGTCCAGAATGTCGTCGAGTTCGGCACAAGCGTCCTGCACACGGGCGAGCAGCGAAAGAACGTTTCGGCTTCCTTCGGACATTGCCGATACGGCTTCATTGAGATTGCTTTTTATTTCAGTCATATTTGCCATGACGTCACGCTCATGCTCAAGTTGCTGAAGTTCTCCCTCTTTTAAATTGAGTTGGTCGAGTTGGTCGAGCTGATACTGCATGAAGTCGGCATTGTCGCTGTCCTTGGCAATAGCCGCTTTTGTGGCTTTCAGTTTACGCAACGCTTCCCTAAACCGGGTGTACAGGAGTGCATATTCTTTCAACCGGGTGCCGTTGCCGGCTATAGAGTCAATGATTTGCCGTTGGAAATCGGCATCGGCAAGAAGTTGGTTCTGATGTTGTGAATGAATATCAATTAACCGCAAACCTACTCCTTGGAGTTGAGTCAATGTCACAGGAGAGTCGTTGATGAATGCACGTGAACGTCCGGTAGGAGACAGTTCGCGCCTTAAAATGCAGCGGGCATCGTCCCATTCTATGTCATTGGCGAAACAGTAATCTTTGAGTGCTGTATTGTTCTCTACATTGAAAATACCCTCAATCACAGATTTGCGTTCGGTGTGTCGTATTGCCTTGGAATCGGCACGACCTCCGAGCAACATGGATAGAGCCCCAAGCATAATCGATTTGCCTGCACCCGTTTCACCGGTTATGATATTAAGCCCCTGATAGAATCGGATGTCGATGTTGTCTATGAGGGCGTAATTGGATATATGGAGTGATTCTAACATTCGTTGAGTATGGTTGGGGTTATTTTGTTTCCGGAGGATTCTTGATATTGATGAGGCGTGATTGCTCGGTGGGGTAAAGCATCATAAGCATGTCGTACACGCCATCGCGTTCGCCTTGTGAACCTGTGCTGTATATATTTACAAGCTCGTCAAGCTTCGCATCGCGCCACATGGACAGCGCCACTGACATTGGCGCTTTGTCATAGACGGTGCGCAAGTTCTCGAGAGCGGATGTTATGGTGGCGCGTCCTTTGGTCGGACTTACCGACATTTCGTCAAGTCCTTTACGGTGATATTGGTACAGGAGGTCGCGCATTACAGATGTGGCAGGATCGGTATAAGCCGATAATACCGCTGCACGGTTGCGGTTATCCTCAAATGTTTTCCATCCTGTTTCACCCGACGATTGCGCGAGTTGCACTATAGTGGAAAGCCGGTCGTAATATTGTTGTCCGCCACGTGGAGAGAAGGAGTCGAAGTCAAGTGCGAGAATCAAGTAGGCATAGTAATTGAGTATAGCCGTGAGATTACTTTCCATAGTGGTCTCAGAAAACACCAGCGGTTCGTGCTCGCGGTATGTGAATTCAATCTTGGTATCCTTGAAGTTAAGAAGTGTGGTGGTATATGAGCTGTTATATACCGGTCGTGTAGCTTGAACCTGAAGGTCGCCTTTAAGAATATCGTCGGTATATTCGGTGATGGTGAAGAACAGGCGGCATTCGATTTTTTCGTTAGGCGAGAACTGTGCCGACGTGAACTTGGTGGTGTTCATGTATTCGTTAACAGCTTCCTGAAGGGTTTCAAAAATCTGTTCGTTGCCTTGAACTTGTGTGGCATTGACCTCTACATTACATGACAATTCCTGTGCATCGGCATGGAAACTCATGGTTGCAATCGCCAATGATATGAACAATAATATTATGGTGTATGGGTATCTGCTCATAAATCCACTATGGCATGAAGGATGTCTTTTGCCACCTCTGTTTTTGATTTCACGGGGAAATCCATGGCACTGCCTTTAGCCGTAATTATCGTTATTTTGTTGGTGTCAGTACCGAATCCTGCCTGGGGATCGCGTAGGGAGTTCAACACTATCATGTCGAGATTCTTTGAGTCGAGTTTCAATTTGGCATTGGCTTCCTCATGGTCGGTTTCAAGTGCAAAACCTACGAGAATCTGTCCGGGATGTTTCTGTCGACCGAGAGTGGCGGCGATATCGGGATTTTTGACAAGTGTTATAACGGGGACTTCGTCCTTCTCACGCTTAATCTTTGTAGAGTAGGTGTGTGCGGGCGCATAATCCGCCACTGCCGCGCACATGATGGCTATATCGGTATCTTGGAACCGTTCGGTGCAGGCATCGCACATCTCACGAGCCGATTCCACCTTGACCACGTTAACCGAACGCTCTTCGGGAGCGATGGATACGGGACCGCTAACCAATGTCACCTCAGCTCCCATGCGGGCTGCGGCGTCGGCTATGGCGTATCCCATCTTGCCGGTGGAGAAATTACCTATGAATCTCACCGGGTCTATGCGTTCGTATGTGGGGCCTGCGGTAATCAGCATCTTTTTCCCGGCGAGTGGTTTTGCGGTGCAGAAGAAATCTTCAAGCACTTTTACTATATTCTCAGGTTCTTCCATACGCCCTTTGCCTACGAGATGGCTTGCCAACTCTCCTGATGCGGGTTCTATGATGTGATTGCCATAGCTGCGCAGTGTCTCGAGGTTGCGTTTTGTGGATGGGTGAGCCATCATGTCAAGATCCATAGCCGGAGCCACGAACACCGGAGCTTTTGCCGAAAGATATGAGGTGACGAGCATGTTATCCGCCACGCCGCATGCCATTTTTGCTATGGTACATGCCGTGGCGGGTGCTATCACCATTGCGTCGGCCCATAGACCGAGGTCGACGTGGCTGTGCCATTCACCGGTGTTTGCCGTGAAGAATTCACTTATGACCGGTTTGCCGCTTAAAGCCGATAATGTGACGGGGGTAATGAATTCTTTTCCCGACGGAGTGATTATAACTTGTACTTCAGCTCCTTTTTTAATGAGCAAACGCAAAAGCATTACCGATTTATAGGCGGCAATTCCACCGGTAATTCCGAGTATTATATGTTTTCCGGCAAGCATCGTTATGGAGATAGAATATTAGTGTTTTCGACGTTCGAGTTCAATGCGCATGTGTATGCGGGCAAACGCATCCTTGGTGTTTTGAGGAAAATCCCCTTGCATAATCCATCCGTAGTAGCCCATGTCGGACCGCAACACATCTTCGGCAATCTTTCCCTTGTACTTACCGAAATTGATAACCTCACGTTTCTTATCGTCGTAGACCAGTCGTCCGGCAATATCCACGTTGCGGGTATGAGACGAATATTCCGAAAGTGCTGCCATATCGTTGGGCAGGTCGGTATATCGGTCGAGTTGTGCTTTGAGTACTTCGTATGTGGCGCGTGTGTCGGCGCATGCCGAATGTGCGCCCTCGAGGTTCTTGCCACAATAAAATTTGTATGCGGCTATGAGGTTGCGTGGTTCCTGCTTGTGGAATATTGTCTGTACATCAATGAACCGGGTGTTGGTGAGATCAAGCACGACTCCGGCGCGATGAAATTCCTCGAGTAGCAACGGAATATCGAAACGATTGGAGTTGAATCCGGCTATATCGCTGTCGCGGAATATCTCTGCAAGGCTGGCAGCTATCTGTCGGAATGTAGGTTCATCTGCCACATCCTCGTCGGTTATGTGGTGTACTTCAGTAGCTTCCTCGGGAATGTGCATCTCGGGATTAATGCGGCGGGTGCGTTCAATCTCTTCACCACCGGGCATCACTTTGATAAGGGATATTTCCACGATGCGGTCGTGGGTGATGTTGGTACCGGTGGTTTCGAGGTCGAAAAATATTGTTGGTTTTGTAAGGTTGAGTTCCATTATGGATTAAGTGTTAATCAACTATGTTCATTGGCATCAGAATCATGAGTAGTTCGCATTCCGGGTCGTTCTCAGCCGGCAAGCATAGGGCAGGGCGGCTGGGGTCGGCGAGCTTAATCATGATGTCGGAGGTGGAGAAGGTTGATAATATTTCAACAAGATATTGGCTTCCGAAACCTATGAGAAGGTCATTGCCGGAATAGTTGCAGGGGACAGATTCCCAACCCGATGTTCCGAAGCTGTTGTCGCAAGCTCTCAGAGTCACCTGAGTGGATGTGAACTTGAATTTGACAAGACCACCTCCTTCGTCACCGAATACAGCCACGCGGCGTACGGCATTGAGGAATGACTGGCGATCGACCGTAAGTACGTAGGGGTTCGATGCCGGAATCACACGGTTGTAATCAGGGAAATTGCCCTTAATCAGGCGACAGTCGAATGTGAAGGATGGCGATTCAAATACTACTGAGGTAGGGCTTACGGTTACCTTAATGTCGCTCTCCTTCGCGAACACGTTTTTAAGCACTGTGGCACCTTTGACGGGGAGAATGAACGAACATGTCACTCCCGGCTTGGATGTGCCGTTGGTGTATTTGACGAGTTTGCGTGTATCTGTGGATACGAATATTATGGCGTCAGGCTTAACATCCCAAAGAATACCCATCATCTGCGGGCGAATCTCATCTGTGCCTACCGCGAACATGGTGTTTTCGATACCTTTTAGAACCTGTTCAGTAGTGCATGAGAATGTAATCTTGTCGCCCTCGGTGGTGCCTTTTTTATCCGGGTACTCCACGCCATTGATTGCCACAGTGTTGTAGCATCCGTTGCTATATGAAATCTTTACTTCAAGGTTTTCGTCGTCGATGTCGAAGGTAATGCCTTGGTCGGGCATTTCCTTAAGCAGCTCCACTATACGGCGGGCGTCGAGACAAAGACGTCCTGAGCCTTCAGCGTCGGTGACACGCAGGCGGCCAACGAGAGAGTTTTCCATGTCGGCTGCCTTGATGGTCAATAAATCGTCCTCAAGAATGAATAGGAAATTGTTGAGGATAGGCATTGGGTTCTTGGCATTGATGATTTTGCTCACTGACGACACAAAGTTGTAGAGAGTCTTGCTTGAAACGTTGAATTTCATCGGATGTATGATTTTGTAGTTATTATTCTTATGATTTATGATTCTGATATATAATGTCTATTAATCAAATATGTCATCGCTGATGGAGCTTTCCGCCACATCTTCAGGTTCTTCCTCGGGCATCTCTCCAAACTGGCTTTCGCACAAATTGACTGTCTCCGGGAATGTGAAACGGGCTGATTGCGTATAAGGCAACGACTTGTCGGCATAGACTTTTTTCATAAAGCGCCCATATATGGGGAGTGCCATGGATGCTCCTTGTCCATACCCCATGTTATTGAAGTGGATGAACCGTTCCTCTCCGCCCACCCAGGCACCGGCTACAAGCTGCGGAGTGAATCCCATGAACCATCCGTCGGCATTGTAGTTGGTAGTACCGGTTTTTCCACCCATCTGTGCGGATATGTTGTATGGCGCACCTCTGAGTCTATGTCCGGTACCGCTGTCCACTACATTGAGTAGCATGGAAAGAATGCGGTAGTATGCGGTTTCGCTGATTACCTCAGTATGTTTGGGGTTAAATTCCGATATTATGTTACCGGTACCGTCGGCTATTGCTGTAACGAATATCGGGTCAACGCGCATACCTTTGTTGGCGAATGCCGTGTATGCTCCCACCATCTCTTTGACAGATACGTCGGCAGGTCCGAGACATAGCGACAAGGTCGGTTCCAGACGCGATGTGATGCCGAAATTATGCATGGTGCGCACGAGTGCTCCGGGGGACAATTGGCTTATCAACCGAGCCGAAATCCAGTTGTTGGAGTTAGTCAATGCCCAACGCAGGTCAACCATCTCTCCAACACGGGCTCTGCCGGAACGTGGCATCCAAGTACGTCCATCCTCTGTGGTAAGTACGGGTTGTGTGTTGGAGAACATGTCGCAGGGGGTATAGCCCTCTTCCATGGCGTAGGTGTAAAGGAACGGTTTAACGGTAGACCCGATTTGTCGACGTCCGGTAGACACCATGTCATATTGGAAGAATCGGTAGTTAGGACCGCCGACATAGGCTTTGACATGTCCGTTGATGGGGTCCATTGCCATAAATCCAGTGCGCAATATATGTTTCTGATGCAGCAGGGAGTCGAGAGGAGTCATTACCGTATCGACCACTCCTGCATAGGTGAATACTTTCATGTCGCGTGGTACATTGAAAGCTTCCTTAATCTCACTTTCAGTAGCGCCGGCTTTTTTCATTGTACGGTAACGCTCTGTCTGCCGCATGGCATTGCGGATGAGGTGGTTCACGCGTATTTCCGATATTTCTGACCGGTTTGTGGAATAAGGCGCTCCTTTGGAACCTTTTTTCTCACGGAAAAAGGCGGGTTGAAGATATCCTCCGAGATGCTCGGCTACAGCTTCCTCGGCATAACGTTGCATGCGGGAATCAATGGTGGTGTATATCTTCAGTCCATCGGTGTATATGTCGTATTTCGAGCCGTCGGGCTTGGGATTTTTTTCAATCCATCCATAAAGGGGGTTGCGTATCCAAGCTATGGAATCGGAGATGTATTTGTCCGTTTCCCACGCTTGATAGTTGGCGCGTTCAGGCTTCTTGGCACGGAGCATATATCTGATCTCTTCACGCAAGTATGGCGCTATACCTTCGTTGTGGTCACCTACTTTGTGGAAGTCGACAATCAGAGGAAGCTGTTTTAGGGAGTCCAGTTCAGCTTCGGTAATCATGTCAGCCTTGTACATCTGTTCAAATACCACATTGCGACGCTCGAGAGTGCGTTCAGGATGACGGATTGGGTTGTATATGGATGGATTTTTGACCATGCCCACCAGCATTGCCGCCTCTTCGATGTTCAAATCTTTAGGTTGCTTGCCGAAATATACGTATGCTGCCGATTTGATGCCCACGGCATTGTATAGAAAGTCAAACTGGTTGAGGTACATCTTCAGAATCTCATCCTTGGAGTAAAAGCGTTCGAGCTTGACGGCAATCATCCACTCGATGGGTTTCTGCATGGCACGGCTTATAAGTCCGCTGCTCTCAGGTGAATATAGCTGTTTGGCAAGTTGCTGTGTAATAGTGGAGCCGCCTCCGGCGTTCTTACGTCCGAGCAGAAGCGTCTTGAATCCCACGCGCATCAATGCACGGAAGTCAATGCCTGAATGCTCTTCGAATCGTGAATCCTCAGTGGCAATCAATGCATTGACTACATTGGGTGATATCTCGTCGTAATCGGCATATATGCGATTGCCTGTGTTGCGGAAATATCGTCCCATTTCTTCTCCATCGGCAGAATATATTACCGATGCGAATCGGTCGCGAGGATTTTTCAGTTCCTCGACCGGTGGCATGTAGCCAATGACTCCATTGTAGACAAGGAATAAGAAAATAAATATAGCCGCAATAAATATTACGAATCCCAACCACATAAGGGTGATTATGCGTAGATGGCGGCGTGATTTATTGTCAGTGTTCTGGTTCATTGCAACTTGATAAGTAGTAAGGACGCGGAGATGCTCATCGCAAATGTCCAATTATTCTATAATAGTACAAAGATAGTGATTATTGTACAAAAATGCGAGTTCTTTTAATTTTATGTGCTATTATTAACAAAAGGAAATGCGTTAAATTAGCGTAATATTAAGTGCGGTGTGCCCGAGGGTATTCGGACACACCGCCTGAGATATAGCGTGTGGTGAGTTATCTGCCCGAGTCTGAAATCATATTACGGATACGAGTATTGAATGATTCGACGGACTGCAATTGTTCCATGGTTATATGCATGCGGTATCTCCAATAGTGTCGGGGATTGGCAGGGTAGTTGATCTGTTCCTGTCGCGGGTCCTGTCGGCGGAGGGTGCCGTCGGTTGACAGCCAGTCCTGTAACGGTAATATGCATAACATGGATGGCGATTTCAAATGATGCGAAATGATATCGCTGCATATCCAAGGCTCGGCAAACAATGGCGCCTCCCCGGCATGCCCAAGCATTTCGTTGTAGTAACGTTGGATGGCTTGCCGGTCCTCTTCCCACCATTGGCGTATCCCACCCATGTCGTGGGTGGATGTGGTGCACACCGACATGTATGGATAATGTGCCGGATTGGCGAATGCTATGCCGAATTCTTTGGGCATGCGCTGTATTTCAAGCGACAATATCTCGAGCTTGTCCATCACGGCAGGTACACATGCCGGAATCATACCGAGGTCTTCGGCGCAAACAAGCATGTCGGTAGCGTCAATCAGGGGAGGTAGCTTAGCCATGGCTTTGCCGTACCAAAAGTCGTTGTGACGATGGTAGAAGAAATCTTCATAAAGACGGTCGAAGCATTGACGTTCGTAATCGGTGAGGGATTTGTATATGCATGTGTTTTTTGCGGATATCCGTGGATGGTATTTGCCTTTCTCGTAGGGGTCCTCGATGAACAATACGTCCTCGATGAGGGTGAGTAATCCGTTGCAGATTACGTCGTTGCGCTCAGCGTGCGGGAATGAGCCGAAATAGTCAGCCACCATGCGTTGTGTGGTGAATCCATCGCGTAGGTTGTATTGTCCGGATTCGGCTGATTCGAGATAGGTGGCTTGTACCTCACCCATGTGTTCGCCGAATAGCTGGTGTAATATAGTGTCGGTTATGTATGGTGAGGTGTGAAGTTCAGGGTCAATCCAGAAGTCGTAGCCGTATTTCAATTCGTCGGGGGTGAATGGCATGGCAGGATTGAATACGCCAAGCAGTCCGTGGATGGCATTGAGCGGAATTTGCCATATACGGAAAAATCCGAGTACATGGTCAATGCGGTAAGCGTCGAAATATTCCGACATTTTCCGGAAGCGGGCTTTCCACCACGCGAATCCGTCACGTGCCATCATTTCCCAGTTGTAGGTAGGAAAGCCCCAATTTTGCCCTAATACGGAAAAATCGTCGGGTGGTGCGCCGGCGGAGCAGTCGAGGTTGAACAGTTCGGGTGATTTCCAGGCGTCGACACTGCTCCGGGATATTCCAATAGGAATGTCGCCTTTAAGTGCTACGCCCTTGGAGTGGGCGTAAGCGCGTACGTGGCGCATCTGCTTGTCGAGGTGATATTGCAGATAATACACATATTCGATGTCGTGACGGTTCCGGTCAATGAATAGTTCGATACCGGCCGGATCATAAGTGGAATGTTCGTCCCAATCCTTCGGGTCGGCGGAAGCATATCGGTCGCGAAGCACACAAAATGCAGCATATGGCTTGAGCCATTCGGCATTACGGTTCACGAATGATTGGAATTCGGTAGATGTCATCTCGGCGGCTCCTTGTTGCTCAAAAAGCGCGCGTGTGAATTCGTTCTTTGCATTATTGACACGAACATAGTCCACTTCGGGAAGGGTATTCAACTCTTTGGCGAGTGCATCGAATTTCGACTGGAGATGACGGTCAGAGAGTTGCCCCATTTCCTGCAGACGCAGATACATTGGGTGTAAAGCGAATGTAGAGTTGGCGTTGTAAGGATACGAGTCGGTCCATGAGTGTGTCATGGTGGTGTCGTTGATGGGGAGTAGCTGAATGAAGCGTTGTCCGGTGTCAGCAGCCCAATCAATCAATGGCAGCAGGTCGAAAAAGTCACCTACTCCGAAATCGTTTTCGCTACGAAGCGAGAATACGGGTATGGCAACTCCTGCGCCGCGCCATGGGGCAAGCGGATTCTCAAAAAACAGACCTGTTATAATTAAGGAGGTATTGTCCTCGGTGTGCGGTATGTGTATATGACGGTTGCTGCGTTTTTCCCAGCCAATTATATCGTGGTCGTTCTTGTTGATTAACAGAAATTTGAACTCTATATCAGGAGTCTCATCATCAATCGGTATCTCTATGGTCCAACGTGGAAAATTGCCATGGTTCATGACCGGAGCATCAGTCGGGTTCCAGCATCCAAGTGATTTGCAAGAACCGGATATAGCGAGGGTGGCGTGCTGCGGAATCATAGGGGCGTCTACCGAAATCATCAGCATTCCCGGACGGACTGCGGGAGTGGTTCCCAAATCTGACGGGCGACAGATGCAGTGGGTAAAAGCAGATGAATGGTATGGCTTGTTGGATGGGATGTCTTGCCAGCGGTCGAAAATCGATGCTCCGGGAGTATGTGGGTCAATGTTCAGAGTGCGTGGTGTTCCCCATTCATTGCGAATGATTTCATTGCCCTTTCGCACGTCGTAACTGTAATGGAATTCTCCGTGGGCAGGCGATATCTCGATGCTGAGAAACCAATGGCTGTCCCCATCCGGGAGCATAGCCACGGCATTGTTTTTATTTCCATTGCCTAATTCCGGTATGTCACCGGTGATATAAATAGTCTCGCCCCAGTTGGTATGGTAGTCGATGTTGAATATTAGATTCATGGGTGTATTACGGATGTGTCGCTATGTTATTTATGGTATTTATTATCCGGATTGCCCGGTGGTTCAAAAGTAGATATAATTTTCGAAACGCGAAAGTGATGCAGTGGTCAATTATTGTTTCGTGGGGTATGGATAATATTATATAAGAATGCAATTCCCGGACAAACCGTGTCGGTGGTTGTCCGGGAATTGCTATGAATTGGTTGTGGCGTCGTATGGTTATCCGCAGCGCGATGTGCCGCAAGATGTGCATATCAGACAGCCTTCCTGGTAGACGAGTGTTTCCTGTCCGCAGTTGGGGCAACGCTGCCCGCTCGCTTTAGTGCCGTTTGGCAGGTATTTCTTCAATGCGCGTTCGACTCCCATCTTCCATGTATTGATGGACTGGCTGTTAAGCTCCAAGCCGCCTACGAGTTTCAATACTTGGTCGATAGGCATACCGTAGCGTAATACGCCTGAGATTAGTTTGGCGTAATTCCAATATTCGGGGTTGAATTTGTCGCTCAATCCTTCGATTGTGGTCTTGTAGCCACGTTTGTTGATGAATTGGAAATCATAACGTTTGTTGCCTTTGTCGTCAACGGCTTTTATGATTTTACCACGGGTTACGGATTTGGGGCAGAAAATGCCGTCGTCATCATCGGCGAGTCCGGTGAATATCTCATAGGGTTTGCCGTTGAGAAGTCCAACGAATGCAATCCATTTTTCCTTATTATTCTGGAACCGCACCACGTCGGCGTCAAGCTCGATAGGGCGTTTTGCTACAATGGGGTGTCCTTCGACAGATGTAGGTGCCGATTTCTTCTTTTCCACGGCAATGAGGACTCCTGAACGGGAACCGTCGCGGTAAACAGTGCATCCCTTGCAGCCTGAGCGCCATGCTTCGACATACAGTTTGCCTACAAGCTCTTCGGTTACGTCTGATGGAAGATTGATGGTCACGGATATCGAGTGGTCGACCCATTTCTGCACGCTGCCTTGCATGCGTACTTTTTCAAGCCAGTCAACGTCGTTGGCCGTAGCTTTGAAATAAGGTGAGCGGGCTACCAACGCATCGAGTTCCTCCTGAGTGTAATCGGGTTTTACTTCTATGTCGTTGACTCTCATCCAAGTGAGGAACTTGGGGTGATATACGATGTATTCCTCGAATGCATCGCCTGATTCATCGACGAAGTCCACACGAACCTCTGTATCGTTGGGGTTTACCTTACGGCGGCGTTTGTAGACGGGCATAAATACCGGTTCTATGCCTGATGAGGTCTGTGTCATGAGGCTTGTTGTGCCGGTAGGTGCAATGGTAAGACATGCTATGTTGCGGCGTCCGTTCTTGCGGATATGCTCGTAAAGTTCCGGGTCAGCTTCACGTATGCGGTTTATGAAGGGATTGTTCTTTTCGCGTTCAGCGTCGTAGATTTCAAAGGCTCCGCGTTCGATTGCCATGTCGGCGCTTGAACGATAGGCGGCTAATGCAAGTTCTTTGTGAACGAGTGTGGAGAATTCGGTGGCTTCGGGGGTGCCATAGCGCAATCCTAAAGCTGCTATCATGTCGCCTTCACCTGTGGTGCCCACGCCTGTACGGCGTCCTTTGAGCGTTTTTGTGCGGATTTTGTTCCATAGGTGCAGTTCTGTTTGCTTTACTTCATCGGTCTCGGGATCGGATGCGATTTTTTCGATGATTTTATCGATTTTTTCCATCTCAAGGTCGATGATGTCGTCCATTATTCGCTGCGCTTTTGCCACGTGGGTGCGGAATAGATCGAAATCAAACTTTGCCTGGGGTGTGAACGGTTGGGTCACATAGGAGTATAAGTTGATGGCGAGCAAACGGCAGCTGTCGTAGGGGCATAGTGGAATCTCGCCACAGGGGTTGGTGGATATGGTCTGGAACCCGAGGTCGGCGTAGCAATCGGGTACTGATTCCCGTGTTATTGTATCCCAGAACAATACTCCCGGTTCGGCTGATTTCCAGGCGTTATGCACGATTTTGTTCCAAAGTTTTGAAGCTTCGATGTCTTTGGTTACGGCAGGCTTGTCGCTGTCGATAGGGTATTGCTGAGTGTACGTGGTGCCATCGACTGCCGATTGCATGAATGCATCGTCGATGCGTACGGATACATTTGCGCCTGTAACTTTTCCTTCAGTCATCTTGGCGTCAATGAATGCTTCCGAGTCGGGATGCTTGATGCTTACTGTAAGCATCAGTGCTCCGCGACGGCCGTCTTGCGCCACTTCACGGGTGGAATTGGAGTAACGTTCCATAAATGGAACCAACCCTGTGGAGGTTAGTGCTGAATTCTTTACCGGAGTCCCTTTGGGGCGTATGTGCGACAGGTCATGTCCCACACCGCCACGGCGTTTCATGAGCTGTACCTGCTCCTCATCGATTTTAATCACACCTCCATAGGAGTCGGGTTTCCCGTCGACACCAATAACAAAGCAGTTGGACAGAGATGCCACCTGGTAGTCGTTGCCTATGCCAGTCATGGGGCTACCTTGTGGTACGATGTATCGGAAATGGTCGAGCAGGTCGAATATTTCCTGTTTGTTCATGGGGTTAGGGTACTTGTTTTCTATGCGTGCCAGCTCGGATGCGATTCGTCGATGCATGTCGGCGGGGGATTCCTCGTATATATTACCGAATGAATCCTTAAGGGCGTATTTGCTCACCCATACACGTGCGGCGAGCTCGTCGCCATCGAAGTACGTCAAAGAGGCTTTATAGGCCTCGTCGTAAGAGTAGGTTTTCGTTTCCACAGTGTCGGAGGATTGATGTGTGTGATAATGTAAATGTTGTGTAAAAGTAAAGTGATTTGAATAACGGATGCAAAATTTGTGATTATTTTTGATATTGCAAAATAATTTAGTGCGGTAATCTGAAATTGTTGATAAGTTTTCCGTTTGAAAGATTCAATTGTTTGGGTATTAGCTTGTTGGTTGTTTTGGCGTCTGCGTAAAGTTGTCAAAAACTTTGAGCCGTTGTTTTGCGGGTAAATAAAAAATGGTTATTTTTGAAACAATTATTATATGAAAAAAGAATTGGTTATGGATTATTTCTCAACGCGCAGAACGGTGCGTAAGTATTCAGATAAAGTCGTTGACGAGACATTGCTTAAAGAAATGCTTGAAGCTGCCGCGCATGCTCCCACTACGGGTAATATGCAGTTGTATTCCGTGATTGTCACGCGGACGGACGAAGGCAAACGATTGTTGTCGCCATGTCATTTTAATCAACCTTCGGTAGAGGGGTGTTCGGTTGTACTGACCTTCTGTGCCGATTTTAACCGTTTTGAACGATGGTGCTTGGTGAGTGATGCGGTGCCTGGATATGGTAATTTCCAATCGTTTGTTACGGCTCTTCTTGATACAGCCTTGTTTGCGCAGCAGTTTTGTACAATTGCTGAGATGAATGGTCTCGGTTGCTGCTATCTCGGAACTACAACGTATAATGCACCACAGATAGCCAAGGTGTTGGAGTTGCCGTCGAGAGTGGTGCCGGTGACGACATTGACGGTGGGGTATCCTTCAGGGGATGCTCCGTTGAGCGACCGGTTGCCCGTGGAGGGTATAATACATGCGGAGAAATATGCGGATTATACCGATGATGATATACGCAGGCTATATGCTGAAAAGGAAGCGCGTGAGGATAGCCGGAAGTATGTGCAGGAAAATAATAAAAAGTCATTAGCTCAGGTATTTACGGATGTACGTTATACTAAAGAAGCTAATGAGCATTTCTCGCGCCTGTATCTTGATTTTATATCAGATATGGGGTTTGTGATGCCGGAATAACCTGTGCTATTCGGGTATGGAATTGGTGCTGAGGAAAATGCGGGAGCTGTGTGCTGTATCTGATGAGTCAGTGGCTGCATTGCTTCAGTGTGTGGAGCCGTGTACATTTCCTAAACGACATCGGTTGGTGAGTGCAGGAACGCGTTGTCGCGATGCTTATTTTATAGAGAGGGGTATGACGCGTTCTTTCTGGCTTGTTGATGGAGAGGAGATTACCACATCATTTACGGTAGAAGGAGCTATTGTGTTCAGTATGGATGAGCTCTATTATGATAAGGTGAGTGAGGAGTATGTGGAGACTCTTGAGGATGTGGAAGCGTACAGAATAAGTGTGGAGGATTTGAGACGGTTGTGGAGCGAAAGGTTGGATTTGTCCAATTGGGGCCGTATTATACACCAGAATGAATATCGAAGATTGCATCGCTCACACAAAGAACGGCTTACCCTGACGGCGAGTGAGCGTTATGAAGCGTTTTTCCGTCAATTTCCGGAGGTGTGCGCGCGTGTGCAGTTGGGATACATAGCATCGTATCTTGGTATTACCCTGCCAACATTGAGCCGTATCCGTGGTCGAAAATAATCATAAAAGAGATGAAAATTTGATGCAGGACAAAAAATTAGCTGATACGATAGTGTAAATTTGCATTGTAAATGAAAAAATCTTGACAATGCAGGTTAATAATAGTAATTTGACGTATAGTGAAAAGCCGCGTTATGAGTTGCTCGACGGATTGCGTGGGGTGGCTGCGCTGATGGTAATATGGTATCATGTGTTTGAGGGGTTCTGTACCTCATCGATGGATCAGTTTCTTAATCACGGTTACCTTGCCGTGGATTTCTTCTTTATGCTTTCCGGCTTCGTCGTGGGATATGCGTATGATGACAGATGGGGCTCCGGTGGATTGACATTCAAGGGATTTGCGCGACGCAGATTGATAAGATTGCATCCTATGTTGCTGATGGGTATGCTGATAGGTGTCGTTACATATATAATCCAGGGCTGCGTGCATTGGGATGGTACGCATGTTTCGGGACATTGGGTGGCGATAGCTGCCGTGCTCAGCTGCTTTTTTGTGCCTGCATATCCCGGAGCCGGGCATGAGGTGCGTGGCAATGGTGAGATGTTTCCGTTGAATGGTCCGTCGTGGTCGCTGTTTTTTGAATATATAGCCAATATATTATATGCGTTGTGGCTTCGTAGGCTGAGTACGCGTGCGCTCATTGTATGGGTTTGCTTGTCCGGTATCGGACTTGCGTGCTATGCTTTGGGTAATATGTCGGGATTCCATCATCTCGGTGTGGGGTGGACGCTTGCCGATTACGGCTTTATCGGAGGATTATTGCGTGTAGGGTTCTCGTTTTCATTGGGCATGCTTATGGCGCGTGTTTTCCGCCCGTTAAAGGTGCGCGGAGCATTCTGGATTTGTTCGGTGGCTATTATTGGATTGCTCGCCGTGCCGTTTATGGGGATGGATGGTGCCATGTGGACTAATGCGCTGTATGATGTGACATGCGTGGTATTGCTGTTTCCGATAATACTGTATGTCGGGGCTTCGGGTGTTACGAGCGATTCGCGTTCATCGGCAGTGTGCGATTTCCTTGGCAAGATTTCATATCCGGTTTATATAATACACTATCCGTTTATGTATCTGTTTTATGCGTGGGTATGGGCCGAGGAGCTTGCGTTTGGCGATGTCTGGTACGTGGCTTTGGGCATAGTTGCCGGCTGTATTGTGCTTGCTTACCTGTGTCTGAAGTACTATGATGAACCTGTGCGCCGATGGCTCAGCAGTCGTTGTGGAAAGGGCCGCGGAGCCGCGTTGGCGAAGGCTTGATATCACGTATGTCAGTAGTACATCACAAAAAAGATTGAATAAAGTAATCCGGGTCAGCAATCATCCCTTGCTGACCCGGAGTGTTTTTATGGTAGATTTGTATCTTCCTTATTTCATAAGAGCGCTTTCGATTTTGCTGACATCGATTTGCAGCTGCTTTTCCAAAGACAGGCGTTCTTCGATGTTTTTGCAGGCATAAAGAACCGTGGCGTGTGTGCGCGACAGGCGTGTGCCTATGGCAGTGAATGGCATCTTGGCATGTTTCTTCGCCATGTACATTACCATCTGTCGCGCATCGGAAATCTCACGTTTGCGTGATTTGGTGAATATTTGGTCGGGGTCAATCTGATAGTAGCTTGCCACCTCTTGGGTTATCATCTCAAAATTGGTTTGCCGACGATTTATTTTCACTGCATTGGAGAGTACTTTGCGTGCCAAGTCTATGGATATGTCCACGTTGAGGACTGTGGCGTGAGCTATGAGCGAAACCACTATGCCTTCAAGTTCACGGATGCTTTCGGTTACGTTTTCCGCGATGTAGTCGAGTACTTCAGAGGGAAGTTCCACGCCGTCTTGTTCTGCCTTCTGGCTTAGCACGTTTTTGCGCAGGTCGTAGTCAGGGCGTTCGAGTTCGGCGGTCATACCCATGTTGAATCGGGATACTAACCGTTGCTCCATTCCTTCCATTTTTGATGGTGCGCAATCGCTTGCAAGGATGAGTTGCTTTTGGTTGTGCATCAGGTGGTTGAATATATGAAAGAAGGTGTTTTGAGTACTCTGTTTGCCTATGAGGTCCTGTATGTCATCAATTATCAGTGTGTCAATGCTCTGATAGAAGTTGATGAAATCGTTGATTTTGCCATTGCGTACGGCAGTGGTGTATTGGCTCTCAAACAAACGGGCTGTGATGTAAAGGACGCGGCTACGCGGGTTACTCTCCTTTATTCGTATGCCAATTGCCTGGATGAGGTGGGTTTTGCCTACGCCCGGAGCACCAAATAAAAAGAGAGGATTGAAAGTCTTGCACTTCGGGTCGTTAGCAATGGCTTCGCCTATGGAGCGTGCCACGCGGTTGCTCATGCTGCCGCAATAATTCTCGAATGTATAATGAGGATTGAGCTGAGAGTCTATTTCCTGCGGTTCCTGTTGCTGGAAGGGGTTGGAAGTCGCTCCGGGCTTCGGGGCAACAGCGGTGCTGGGCTTTGAGCTGCCCATGGTGACTCCTGTCGACGGTTCGTTGCTTATCTGATTGAAATGGTAGTATAGCTTGACGTCCGGGCCATATACTTTGTGGAGTGTATGGCGCATGAGATTGAAGTAGCGTTCTTCGATTTGTTCTATAAAGAATTGCGACGGTACCATCAGTATCAGCTTTCCGTCGGAAAAGCTTACTGATGTCACCGGTCTAAACCAAGCGTCGAATTGTTCGGCGGGAATGTTGTCGCGAAATATTTCAAGACAACGTTCCCACATTTGGGAGTGTGGTTCCGTCATAGGAGTTTTATTCAAAAAATTCAGCTATACTTTTACAATACAAAATTCAGATTATTTTTTTTGAAAAACAAACGCCTTTTTATTTGGAAATATTATCTAAAGTGCAGTGTGTTGTAGTTCAGAGGTTTACGAAAAGGCTGTTGGTGTGATTGAACAATCGCTTTAATATGTGCGTGTAATTGTGTGTGATACAATTGAATATGTGGTATTGTTGTTTTGGGGATATAAAGTTTTGGTTTAAGGATTTGAGTGCTAAAAATGACCGATTTACCGCGGTTCCCAATGGGAATTCAAGTAAATCGGTCATGAATATATTATTTGTACTAATTCTAAATAAGATGTCGCTTCCCCTTTAAAGAAGTTTGATGCTGATATAGCGTTTGGGATTCTTTTTAACATCGCGCAGCAATGAGTCCAGACTTGCAGAAGCATTGTTGAGATTGTCGTAAAGTTGCTTGTCGTTGACGAGCATACCGAGTGACGAATCATTGCTGTTGAGTTTTTTCATGATGTCATTGAGCGACTGTGAGGCGGCGTACACATTGTTGAGTGTAGATTCCAACGGCATATCCTTAAGTTGGGATGACACTGTGGTAAGGTCGGTGGTGACGGTGTTGAGATTGCCTGCTATTGTTTTTGCATCGGTCATCACGGAGGATGCATTGTTTGCTATAGCCGGCAACGAGTTCATGGCTCGTGAGAGTTGCGCACTGCTTTGCTCGAGATTGGTCATTATGCTCTCAAGACGCTGTACTGAATTGATGAGCGCCGGATCGGTGGCTATGGTGGTCACTGCGGTGAGAAGGGAGTCTATTTTAGGTAAGATGGCTGTGATGCCGGGCATTATATCGCTACTTACGCTGCTCATCAAGCCTGTTGCGTTCTCGCCTATGAGTTTGTCACCGACGTTGTGGTAATCACCGGCGGTGCTCATTTTGAGCTCTATGGATGCTGTTCCGAGGAGGTCTGTTGTCAATATCGCTTTAGTCCCCTGTGGTACGCGCAATTGCTTGTCAAGACTTAGCTCTACTTTTATGTGTCCGGGATGGTCGTAGTCATATTCGATTTCTCTAACGAGTCCCACTTTGTAGCCGTTGATTGTGACGGGTGCTGATTGGGCGAGTCCCGCAACATTTGTATAAGATGCATAATAGTAGTTAGTGGCATGGAACACATTGATTCCTTTAAGGTAGTCTATGCCGAAAAACAACACGAGCAGGGCTATTATAACGGAAAGTCCGATGGCAAATTCCTTTGTGTACTTCTTTTTCATATCTATGATGGTTGTATAGTGTCGAGTTTGATTCTGTCTAATTATCTAACACGTTTGTTGCCTTGCATTTTTATTATGAATGCGTCGGGAAACAGTTTTTTTATTTTTTTTAAGTCAGGCGTTGCGGCTTTGATGGAGTTGTATTCGCCGTAGGTATATTTATACATGGCACCATCCGTGTAATGTCCGATTGGTGACAAGCCTTTGAATTCTTTTGCACCGTTGGCAAGTGGAGAGGATGATGTCAGTATCTGTATTTTGTATAATACCGGTTGGTTGGAATCGGAATCGTTGGGTTGTCGTTGGGGAAGGGTAGTAGGAGCGGTTTCCGGTGATGAGTCTGTGGGTTTGTGTGTGGCGTGAACGTTATTACCGGAGTCGACTGTAGAGAAGCCTTTTCTGTAAGTCTTTACTCCATTGCATATTGCTTGTGCCAATTTGCACTGACCATCCTTGGAGTTCAGGAATTTCTCTTGTGTGGGATTGCATATAAAGTCAAGTTCAACGAGCATGGCGGGCATAGCTGTCTTGAACAATACCCAAAAATTGGCTTGACGTACACCCATATCTCGTCGACCGGCGGTACTTATCAATTCGTTTTGCACGGCTTGAGCCGCATTGATGCTTTGTTGCATGTGCTTGTTCTGGCTCATTTCAAAGATTATGTATGATTCTGTGCTGTTGGGGTCGAATCCTTCGTATCGTGTAGTATAATCGGCTTCGAGTTTCATCACGGCGTTCTCGCGCATTGCCACTTCGAGGTTCTCCTGGCTGCGTTTGAATCCGAGGGTATATACGGCTGCTCCGGCTACTGTGTTTCTACGTTTTGATGATTTGTCGACTGAGTTGGTGTGTATTGAGATGAATAAGTCGCCATTGGCCTTGTTGGCAATATCAGCTCTACCTTGAAGAGGTACGAAAGTGTCATTGGACCGGGTGTAGACTACTTTTATATCTTTGCATTCTTTCTTCAGTAGTTCTCCAAGTTTTAGCGCTACTGCAAGGTTTACTGATTTCTCATTTGTTATCCTGCCCGGCGCCCCGTGGTCGTGCCCACCGTGCCCCGGATCTATTACCACGGTAAAATCCTTGGCGCATAAAGGCCATGATGTTATGAACATGACCAATAACGTTAATATTGCAGTTTGCAGATGGTGCCAGGTTTTGAAGGCGGGTTTCATAATTGCATTATATAATGCTACAAAGGTACTAAAATATAAACAAATGTGTGAATTCATGCGAGGGATTTGGTAAAAGATGGGCAATAATGACTACTTTTGGACTAAAAATAGCGCGATATGAAGAATGAAATATATGGTATAGGTGTGTGCGTGTTGTCGATGTTTCTGTGCGTATCATGCGGATATGGTGAGCGTGATTCAGAACCGGCAGTAGTCATTGAACGAATGGATAGTGCCGCCGTATGCTATATGTCGGCAAGTCAGAAGACAAGAGACAGTCTGAACAATGCGTTTTCACCGGCACTCCCGTTGTTGGCGTCCATGTTCGGTGCCGGAAGTGTGGATTCTGCCATTGCGGTGTATGCTCGAACACCTGCGGTGGAGGTGTTTGCCCCTGATGTGGCTGCAAGAATGCCCGATATCACGGAATACGAAACGGCATTAGGGTATGTGCGTGCTATATTGGCGCAAAAACTGCCCGGATTGAAATTCCCGGCACATATTTATGGGATGGTAACCCCATTCCGACAATCGGTGGTGATGTCGGACAGCGTTTTGTTTTTGGGGCTAAACCATTATTTGGGAACTGATTATCCGGGTTATGCCGGGTTTGATGAATATGTATTGCGTGATAAGGTAAGTATGCGTATACCGATGGATGTAGCTGAAGCTATTGTGGCGTCGGCTTATCCGTATGAGTTTTCTGGTGATGGAGAAACGGTGCTGTCGCGGATGGTATATGATGGTGCGATAGTGGCGGTTGTATTGGGGTGCGTGCCGGATAAGACATTGGCTGATGTGCTTGGGTGGGATGCCGAAGAGCTGAAGTGGGTGGAGGAAAATGAATCGAACATTTGGTCAGCTATAGTGGAGCGTGGATTGCTTTATTCGACTGATCGGATGGATTCGGAGCGGCTTGTCGGACCATCGCCGGCTACGTCGGTACTGCATGCGGATGCACCCGGAAGGATTGGACGATATATAGGTTACCGGATAGTCAAATCATATCTGGAAAATAATTTAGATGTCAAGTTGAGTGATGTGTTGTCACCGGGATTTTATAAGTCCCGCACGGTGCTTATGGACTCGGGATATGTAGGACATTAAATGTGTTAATCCGGACACGTATCACCATTATTAACCAATATTAACTATTGCTCCAAACTCGCTGTGGATGCGGTGTTTTGGAGGTGATTTTGGGTTAATATCCAACATATCACCATGTTAATTTGCCAGGGTCGCCAATAATTATTACCTTTGCGGTGTTCTTTAATGGAACAATGCCACGAAGAGTCGTGGCGTAGACGCCGAAAATCGGCGGGATTTCATGTTCGGAATATGGTGGTATGCCACTATTGTTACGTAATGGAATCTGATGTATAACATAAACAGAATGTAATGAAGAAAACAATGTCAATCATTGCGCTCTTTGTCGTTCTTCTGTTCTCTGTATCTGCCAATACCCATAGGGTGTATCAAGCCGTGGAAGGCTTTAAGGCACCGCAGATGGTGTTGCGTTCAGGATCGGACAATCTCGTTTCGTTGTCGGATTTCAGAGGACGTTATGTGCTTGTTAACTTTTGGACATCTGCTGATGCAAATTCGCGTATTGCAGCCAATAGTTACGATCGCTTTGTGGAAAGCATGCCTGAAGAAGAACGGATTTGTCTCTTGTCGGTCAATATGGACCGTAGTGAGCGCCTCTTTCGTGAGATAGTGCGTAGGGACAAACTCAATGCAAAGTCGCAATTTTTTGTGAATGCTCAGCAGGCATCAGATTTGGTAAGCCTGTTTAATCTGAGCAATGGTGTACAATCATTGTTAATAGACCCTCAGGGTGTGATTGTTGCCACGAACCCCGACATTTCCGCCATAGCCAGAGTGCTTGGCGCGTAAAAGAAGCAAAGGCCGATGCTAAATGTGCATCAGCCTTTTTTTATTTTATTATTTAATTAAATGCTGTGCCGGGGGACTTAGCCGCAGTGGAAGTAACGGTTAACGAGTTCGGTCATCAGCTTTTCGTCGGCGCGTGCACGTGTCACAAGCTCCGCATCGTCAAATGCCTTCAGTCGCGATATGGTGTCGTCAATCATGCGAGGGTCGAATACGCCCTTTGCTTCATATATGTCACGTGCTTTCTGCAGGCAATCGGCTGATTCGGAACATGAAGCCGGCAGATGGTCGAGTGAGTTCAGTTTATCGGCATTTTCGGCACGATGAATGTCGACATCTACATACGTTGCCTGAGCTTTTCCAAGAGCATTTTCCATTTCCCATCCTTGACGGCAAGCAACAGCAAGGGCTGCCAACAGGAAGTATATGTCGGCGGATCCATCGGCTGAACGAATCTCGACTGTCTGCTTCTGGGTAGTGCTTCCGCCGGTTGCCTGTGAGCCGGGATTGATAAGGGCGCACATGTCGGCTTGAGCAGTCCATCCAAGTGGTACACGCACAAGAACCGAACGGTTGCGGTCGCCCCAGCATATATTGGTGGGAGCTTCCTGATGCGGTACCAGACGGAAGTATGATGTGGGATTGGTATTTCCGAATGCAGTTATGGATTGAGCCATTTCCATCATTCCGGCTATAGCCCGTCGTGCATCGTCGCTTAGATGGCGGGTGGAATCGAGCATCACATTCTGTCCATTCGGGTCGGTGAAGCGCATGTGTATGTGTAGTCCGGATCCGGCTTTGCCTGTGGTGATTTTAGGTGCGAATGTAACGGTGTATCCCATTTCATGAGCCAGATTGCGGATAATCCATTTGGCTACGACCAATTGGTCGGCTGCATCTTCGGCACGGACGGGGAGGAATTCGATTTCGTTCTGTTCGTATATAGTGCCGTTGATGGTGAAATTGCCCACTTCCGAATGACCGTATTTGATTTGTCCCCCGGTAGCTGCGATATAACTCATGCAACGGGTGCGGAACTCATTGAACTTGGCAAACGGTGCCGATTCATGGTACCCGCGTTGGTCGGTGGCAGGATAGGTTTCGTCGTCAGGGGCTATCACGTAAAATTCAAGTTCACCCATGGCTTCAAATTGCAAGCCGGTGGTGTCACGGAATGCCTTGCATGCTTTCTCGAGGGTGTATTCAGGTGAATTTTCCAACCGATTGCCATCTTTATCAAAGAAAGTGCATAGCATGGTTACGGTAGGTATTTCAGCAAATGGGTCGAGGAATGCAGTGCGGAATCTTGGCAATACATAAAGGTCGCTGTTGCCCGGCTCGATATGCGCGAATAGGCTTGACCCGTCGACGCGTTCGCCAAAACTTAATATCGTGTCGAGATACGACAGGTTGTTTATTACGAAATTGAGGGTTTTCAATCGGCCGTCGCCGGCAGGGTACATGAAATTAATCATTTCTATGCCCTGGCTTTTTACATAATCGATAATATCGGATTTTGTGAACTCGTGAGCCGGCTTTTGCAGCACTTCCACGAGGTGGTTCTTGTTGAGAAGTAGTTCGGGTGTCATAGGTTAATATGATTTATAACTTGGGCGGACAAATGTTATTCGCCGTAAAAGTTAAGTGAGTCGATTATTTCGGATGCTTTGTTCAAATCGCGGTTCCGCACCATCAAGCGTATTCCTCCGAGTGAATTGAATCCTATGGGATATATGCGTGAGAATATCTCGTTATCTAAAATAACTTCGATGCCATTTTCCTCTAATGCCGCTTGAGCTATGTGGGCTTCAGCGTCGGAAGAGAACTCCCTGCAGAGTACAATTTCGTTGTCGTTGCGATTATATGATAGCATAAGAGATATATTGATGATATTGCTTTTAGGGTAGATAAAAAGGGACTACTCGCATAGTCCCTTTTTATGAGTTTCCAATAGGTACAATTTCTAAGGTAAAAAAGATTGTGTTAGGTTTGTGCCACAAAGGTATCTCTAAAAATGCAGCTGCGGCAAACTTTTTTACATGTTATGCAGCAGTGTTTTTAATTATGGTAGGACTATTGCTGAGGTCTTTTTGGATGTAATTTATTGGATTATAGGATGTAATCTTTGAATTGGTTGTTGGGTTGATATTTCTTAATGAATGTTAATTAACTGTTTTCGGAGATTTCGTTGATATTTTTCAAACTGAAATCAGCCCCGTCCCAGACGCCATAAGTCATAAGCCGGAATGCATCGCCGAGTACGACCATGCGTGTGTGTGGACCGATTTTGATGTCGGATTTCACATGCCTGTGTCCGAAAACGAAGAAGTCAACTTCGGGGTGCGACGACAGATATTCTTTGGAGAATAGGGTGAGTTTGTCATTGTCATCCAAAGAGTCCGGTACACGGCAACCATGCTTGCGACTATGGCTCGACCACCGGTGAGCAAATCCTACTGTCCATCGTGGATGTATGGCGGAGAAGAGGAATTGAGCCACGCGGTTCCGGAATAGTGAACGCATCCACCTGTACACCGGACGCATCTCTCCAACTCCGTCGCCATGTTCCATCACGAATGTCTTACCGTCGATAGTACGGGTTATGAGTCCATCAGCAACTGTGATACCAATCTCTGACGGGAGATAGTCAAATATCCATATATCGTGATTGCCTTTAAGCCATGTGATTTCCACACCGCTATCGGCAAGGGATGCGAGTGTTCCGAAAAAACGGGTAAATCCTCTGGGGACCACGGTGCGGTATTCGTACCAATAATCGAGTACATCACCAAGGAGATAGAGAGCCTTGGCGGTGGGCTCGATGCTGCGTAACCACCGGCATATTTCCCGTTCGTGTCGCCTTGGGTCGGTGATATACGAAGCTCCGAGATGGAGGTCGGATATGAAATAGGTGCAGTTGCGCATCGTGTACCGTCGGTTTAAAGAAATCCTAATTCAAGTTTGGCTTCCTCGCTCATCATGTCCTTGTTCCATTCCGGTTCGAACACGATGCTTATATCCACACTCTTCACGCCTTCTATGCTTTCGAGTTTCATGCGTGTATCCTCGACAATGAAATCGGCTGCCGGACAATTGGGTGCCGTCAAGGTCATGTCTATATGCAGGTTCGCGTCATCATCAAGGTCAATTTTGTAAATCAGCCCAAGGCTGTATATGTCGACAGGTATTTCGGGGTCATAGACGGTACGTAGCATTTCCACTACTTTTTCTTCTATGGCGAGTCTCTGTTCGGGAGTAGTCATGTGTTGGTGTAATAAATGTATTGTTGTAATGCAAAAATACAAAACAAATTTGTATTGTCGGATGCATTATGTCGTTATTTTTACGGCGGAAGTTTCGCGGTTTTCAGCAAAGTATCGTGTGGTTTCATCGCGCACATCCCTCCGCAATAGTATGAGGGTGAGCATGGTGGGGAATGCCATGAACGCATAGAATAGGTCGCACAATCCTACTGCCGCGTTGAGTGGTACTATGGCAAATATTACCAATGTGGCTATGAAGAACCAGATGTAATAGCGGGCGCGTCGCTGTCCGAACAGGTATGCGGTGCATCGGCTACCGTAAAATGAATAGCTGAACATTGAGGACAACGCGAAACATGCCACAATGACCATGAGCAGATAGCGTCCGCCCGGAATAGTTGCGCCGAATGCATCCATAGCGACTTCAAGACCCTTTATGCCGTCGGTGGAGGATATGTCGCCGCAAAGCAGTATGGCGAGGGCTGTAAGTGTGCACACGAATCCAGAGTCTATTGCCGGCCCGAGCATTGCCACGAGACCTTCGCGTACAGGTTCTTTGCACGCCGACGTGCCGTGCATGATGGATGCCGTGCCTACGCCTGCATCGTTGACCAGTGCCGCGCGTCGGGCACCTATGATGGCTACCCCTGCCAATGCTCCCCAGCCGGCTTTAAGGCTGAATGCTTCTCTGAATATGCTTGCAAACGCATCGGGTAGATACGTTATGTGGGTGAGTATTATGTACATTACCATGATAAAGTATGCGCCAACCATGAATGGTACCAATACGGAAGCCACACGTGCTATGCGCTGTACGCCACCTATGGTAACCAGTGCCACAATGGCGGCTATGGTAATGCCTATGATGGATTTTGCCATAAGTGTGTTGCTGACCGGTGAAATACTGTTGACGGTTGATAATGCGGCTTCTGTCAGCTGATTGGCATTGATTATGCAAAGGGTGCCGAACATGCCTGCTACGGCGAAGAGTGAAGCCATTGGAGCCCATTTCGCCGATAAGGCATGACGTATGATGTGCATGGGACCTCCGTGCGGACTTCCGTCCTTGGCATAAGACCTGTACTTTACAGCAAGCACTCCCTCATGGTATTTTGTGCTCATGCCTACTATAGCGCTCACCCACATCCAGAATATGGCTCCGGGGCCGCCCATTACCAGAGCTATCGCTACCCCGGCTATATTACCCATCCCCACGGTTGCCGCAACTACCGATGCAAGTGCCTGTGCGGAACTGATTTCTCCATGTCCGGCACTTTGTTTCATGCGTAATGCCTTGATGGAGTGCGGCAGTTTCCGCAATGAAATCATGCCTGAATATAAGAAAAGGAACAGTCCGCCTCCAATCAGAGCGATGAATAGCGGATAGCCGCAGATGATGTCGGCAATCTCCGTGATGTAGGAGCCTATATGGTCAATCATAAAAAAATTGAGGTTGAAAAAATCAATTCAACCTCAAATTTAGTGAAAATACCCCACAGTATGTACCTCAGCTATGTAAAGAATATTAAAGGGTGATGTGTCGGTGGTGAAAATTATTGGTTGGATTCGAGCCAACGGGTGCGTCGCAGGTCAGGCAATGGTGTTACGGTGAAATGCTCGAACTTTGCCTTGAAACCTTCGCCGTCGGGGCTTGCCGCCATCATGCCGACCTTGATAGGGGTGTTGTCTGGCATCCATGCATTGCGCATCATGGTGTATGTCTTGTCGTCGAACGAGTAGAAAATCTCTATGGCGTCAAGCCGACGTACGGCTTTAATCCAGATGTGGTCGACCGGTTTGTCAAGAGCTATCACGCTCCAGTCACTTGTGCGATGGGTCACTACCGTGCTGATGTTATACTTGCCGTCGACAAATTCTATGCCCGCTTTTATGTAATTCTCATGGTCGATACGGAGCATCATGCCGGCTTGGTCAAACCGGGTCTTATAATCCCCGCTCACCTTAACTTTGGCTTCAAATTCACCACCGTATTCGGCGTAATAGAATGGGGCGTCATCAACGGTGAATCCGTAGTGGGATATACGCCAATAGTCGGTGTGCGGAGTGACTTGCATGAATAATGTCCCGGCGTTGATTTCCCACTGCGCAGGCTCATTGAACCAGTTGCATTTATTTAAGGATTGTGCTGACAGTGCACCTGAGCAGGCGAGGAGTAATAGTGTTAAGATGTAATGTTTCATGATGGTATGGTTTTGTTGTCGGTATTATTTGTATCTGTCGATGTCATCTTGCGTTATTTTCCGTAATATCCGGCACGGATTTCCGGCAGCTATAACGCCTTCGGGTATATCGTGTGCCACTATGGAGCCTGCGCCGATAGTGGAACCGTCGCCAATGTTCACGCCGGGGCATATATGGGTACCGGCTCCAATCCAGACGTCATTGCCTATTGTCACAGGTAATGCGTATTCCAGTCCTTGGTTGCGGCGGATAGGGTCGAACGGATGCCCGGCACAGTATATGCCAACATTTGGAGCAATAAACACATTGTCACCGATGCTTACACGTACGCTGTCGAGGATTACGAGATTGTAGTTGGCAAAGAAGTTGTTCCCTATGTGAATATTGTAGCCGTTGTCGCAATGAAACGGAGGTGTGATTATGCAGTTGCGGCCCATGGAGCCTAATAGATGGCGTAATATTTCAGTCCGTTCGGCTGTTTGAGACGGGCGGGTATTGTTGAAGTCATAACATAGCTCTGCTGCATGTTCTCTTTCGGCGAGTAGTTCCGGGTTGTAATTGGCGTCGTAAAGCAATCCGGCTTCGGCTTTTTCTTTCTCAGTCATGTGATTTTGTTTTATATTTGCAAAGGTATGATATGCAAATAAAGATGGCAATGGCTAAAAATAACCATTTTGATATATTGGATAGTGAATTGCGCGAGCAGGGTGCAGGAATGCCGGCAGGTGCTGAGTCGCTTATATCCGGATATCGCAATATCGCTCAGGGGTATGCGGAGATGGAGCAATGTGTAGCTGTGTTGAGCGATTTGGTGAATATGCGCAGTTATATCTATTATGGAGCATTTGCCGAGCGTATGTCGATAGGGCAAAGAGGTAGGTGTGAGGTTGTGGAATCGATATGGGAACGCGGGCTTCTGTCGCATGTGCATCCGGATGATTTGCAGATGAAATTCTCGCTCGAGCATGTATTCTATAATAAGGTGTCGGGCTTGGGTGAGGGAATGCGCCGTTATATGCTTGCGAGCAAGATAAGATTGTGTGATGGTGAGGGGCGTTACCATCTGTCGATGCACCGAATGATGTATGTGCCGCATCCGCTGGGGGAGACGGTGCAATTCGCATTGTGTCTTTATGGTCCTAATATAGGTGGAGGTGAAGCGGCTGCGATTGTTGATAATGTGACGGGAGAGATGGAAGTGCTTGATCGTGATGGCGTGCCGAACCTGCTTTCGGATAGGGAGTGTGAGGTACTGCGGATGGTATCGGACGGCTTGACGAGTGACGAGATTTCTGACAGGTTGCATATAAGCCGTAATACGGTAAACCGTCATCGGCAAAATGTAAGGGCTAAACTCAATGTAAGAAATTCGGCGGAGGCGTTACGTGTGGCTCGTGATTTCGGATTGATATAATGAAGCAAGCGGTGCGCCGATTTCA
>CAJTMM010000011.1:0-53623 GCA_910577465.1 uncultured Muribaculaceae bacterium
CGACGGATATCACCCGCCGACAGCCCCGACACATCGAGCGGCGTACGCACCGCAGACACCTCAGCCATATCCCTTTCATGGTCATCAGGCGAAGCCTGTATAGTCACAGCCGGCACATCAAACCCGTATGCACCACGCACTGCACCCACAGCAATCACCGTACCTGAAATGGGCGTGTGCACATTAGCCGATATCACACCCTTGGCTTGACCAACCTTCTGTCCACGCACCACCATATCCCCCACCGCCACAACAGGCTCGGCAGGAGCGCCTATATGCTGCCCGAGCGGCAACACCACCATATCGGGCAACGCCACCTCTATTATAGGCTCGTGCGCCGACAGTTTATTATCGGCAAGACGGACACCGCCCGGACGGAAACTCTTCTTTCCCATTTTAAAATTCATTTTCATTTCAGCACCTCCGTTTCCCTATTGACCGGCGCCGGAAAATTCACCGCATGTATGGCACCGGTAGGACACACGCCCACACACTTACGGCACAAACGGCACTTCGAAGCATCAACATACGCCAGATTTCCCGACACCTCGATAGCTCCGAACGGACAAGCCTTGGCACACTTGCCACAACCGATACACGCTGCCGTACAACCGCGACGCGCAACCGCCCCGCGCTCCTTATTCGAACACGCCACCCACACGCGGCAACCCTTTACCCCTGCCGGGCGCAGCTCCATAAGATGACGCGGACACCTGGACACGCACACGCCACATCCGGTACATGCCGACTCATCCACCACCGGCAACCGGCTATCTTCATCTATGCGCAACGCACCGAACCGGCACGCATCCACACAGTCACCGCAACCGATACACCCGTATGCACACGACAAAGACCCCGCTCCCACACGATTAACTATAGCGCACACCGACGGTCCGTCGTAATCAGCCATCGCATGACGCCGCGCACAGTCGCCCGCGCATTTGAGCACAGCCACACGAGCCACGGCGGTCACTTCGCCGCCGCCGAATATCCCCGATATACGCTTCATATTCTCAGCACCGGCACCGGGACAAAGCATTCCGTCGACCGAACCGCGCGCCACACACTGCACCGCGAAATCATGGCAGCCATTGAAACCGCACGCACCGCAATTGGCACCCGGCAGCAATGACTCCACCTCGCCTATACGTCCATCCTCCTTCACTGCAAACCGGCGCGAGACCACATACAGCAGCAACGCCGCCAATGCGCCTACACCGCCCAATGCTATGGTAGAAATAAATATCGAATCCATCTTACACCCTACAGCTATATCTGTTAATCATTCAGTTTTCTTATATGCCACACATCCGATTGCCACGAACCCACGCCGAGCAGCCTAACCGTCGCAAAATAAACCGCAACCGAGACAATACCGCCCACGGCGGCATACACATCACTGCCGGTCACAACCCACACACATGCCGCGACGGCAATCATCAGCAGCAACGGGAGCACAAGACACATCACGATAGCACGCCAGCGCACACCCTCGCACACCCACACGCGCACCTCTTCACCCACCTGATACATTCCGGTATCGGCGGTAGCCACCCTTATCACATGGTCACGTCTCGACGTGCAAAGCATAGCCGCGGCACACCCGGCGCAATCAGCCGAGCCCGACGCCACCAATACCTCCACGCCATCGGCACAGATTCCCTGCACCCTTCCGCAAAACACCATATTATCAGCCATGAACCTATCTTGAAACTCTTTGTGCAAAAGTAACAAAAATAAGTCGCTTTGACTAACCTATTTAACACATTGTTTACGTTTTAACCAATAAAACAGCTATTTTTGCAACATATTTTCAACCACTCATATATGGCAAAGCACAACGATACCGGCAAATGGGGCGAGGACCTTGCCAGGGAATACCTTACCGCCAAAGGCTATGCCGTTATGGAACGTAATATCCACATCGGGCACAACGAGCTCGATATAGTGGCAATGAAAGGCGATCGGATTATATTTGTGGAGGTAAAGACACGCACCACCGACATTGTCGACCCGCTCGAAGCTGTCGACGATAAAAAAATACGGCGTATAGTCAGGGCTGCCGATTCATTCCTGCGCTCACACCCCATGCCCCACGAAGCCCAGTTTGACGTAATTATAATATTAGGTTCACCCGAAACAGGTCACACGCTACAGCACTACCCCGATGCATTCCGCCCGCCGCTTTGCGGAGCCTGGTAAAACGAAATGTTAAATTAACCTAACACCTTTGTCCATTCGAGAAAAAGCACTACCTTTGTTATGAAATCAAAATTGTAATCATTACAAATATGACATTGACAGCACGCACCGTTTCCGACATACTGACGCAGGCAGGCATAAAGCCGTCGGCTCAACGCATAGCGGTGATGCGCTATCTCCTCACCCACCACACTCACCCCACTGTCGACGAGATTTACCGCGACCTCCTTCCGGAGTATCCCGCGCTATCGCGTACTACGGTCTACAACACCGTCAGACTCCTTGTCGAAAGCGGATGCGTCAACCACATAGGCATCGACAGTGCCAACTCACGTTTCGACGGCGCCACACACCCACACGCGCACTTTATATGCCAACGGTGCGGAGCCATCCACGACGTAGAGCTAACGCTCCTGCCGCAACCGCCCCATGGGCTATCGGTCAACGACACTCAAGTATATTTCCGTGGAGTGTGCCAAAACTGCCAAACAACCAATTAACCAAAATATTAATCGTAAAAATTATCAACCATCATGAAGAAGAAATTCATCTGCACAGTATGCGGCTACGTACATGAAGGCGAACACGCACCTGAAAAATGTCCCCTTTGCGGCGCACCTGCAAGCAAATTCAAAGAACTTAACGAAAGCGACGCACTCGAATTTGTCACCGAACACGAAATCGGCGTGGCAAAAGGTTGCGACGACGAAATGATAGCCGACCTCACCGCACACTTCAACGGCGAATGCGGCGAAGTAGGTATGTACCTCGCCATGTCCCGCCAGGCCGACCGCGAAGGTTACCCCGAAATCGCTGAAGCCTTCAAGCGTTACGCATTTGAGGAAGCCGAACACGCTTCTAAATTTGCCGAACTCCTTGGCGAATGCGTTTGGGACACCAAGACCAACCTCGAAAAGCGTATGGCCGCTGAAGCCGGTGCCAATGCCGACAAGATGCGCATAGCCCGTCGCGCCAAAGAGCTCAACCTCGACGCAATCCACGACACCGTTCACGAAATGGCAAAAGACGAAGCCCGCCACGGACAAGGCTTCCAGGGTCTTTACAACCGCTACTTCAAGAAATAATACCGATTGTAAATAAATACACAATCCACTATATGCTGCGTCCCGCCACCACAAGAAGCGGGGCGCAGCTGCTTTATAACGGACAATCGCCATTGAACCACCCTTACTCAATTTGGCAAAAAATATACATCAACACTCGTGGCTGTACATTTTAAAATCCGAAGTGAATTATGTACCTTTACACTCGCAACTTATATTGCGGCTGACAGAATAAGCAACTTATTACTTCCATAAACAATCCCCGACATCCATGAAATTCCAAGCAGTAAGGCAGCTTTACGCCCTGTGTGCCATAGGCGCGGCACTGACCTGTTCATGCTCATCAGGCAATGCAGAAAGCGACCTATCCATAGTACCCGTACCCGAATCAGCCACATTGCACTCGGGAAATTTCACCATCACACAAGGCACCACCATAGGTTACGCCGACGACACCCTCCTGCCGGCAGCACAGTATCTGTCATCGTTATTGTCACCCGCCACCGGACTGGATATCACCGTTCAGAAAGGCGACGGCAGCATTACGCTCGCCATCGATTCCATAGCCGGACCTGAAGGCGCCTATACACTTAAAGCCACACCTAAGAATATATCCATCATCGGCAACTCCTACGGGGGCGTAATCGCAGGTATCGAATCCATGCGTCAGATGCTGCCTGCCGAAATCGAATCCCGCACACCCGTCGACAGCATAGACTGGACCATACCGGCGGTGGACATCAGCGATGCACCACGTTTCGCATGGCGCGGCATCATGCTGGATGTCTCACGCCACTTCTACACCAAGCAGGAGGTGATGAACCTCTTGGAAGTAATGGCACTCTACAAGATGAACCGTTTTCATTGGCACCTCACCGACGACCAGGGTTGGCGTGTGGAGATTAAGAAATACCCGTTGCTCACCGGAAAAGGCGCATGGCGTAAATTCAATTCACAGGACCGCGACTGCATATACAGGGCGCGTACCCAAAAGAACCCCGACTTCGAACTTCCGGTCGAAAAATTGCGGATAGTGGACGGTGACACTCTCTACGGCGGCTACTACACCCAAGCCGACATTCGTGAAATAGTCGACTTCGCCACAGTACGCGGCATTGAGGTCATACCCGAGATTGACATGCCCGGCCACATGCTTGCAGCCGTCAGCAACTACAATGGCGTGGCATGCTTCGACGAGACAGGCTGGGGTAAATCATTCTCTTCACCGGTATGTCCCGGCAAGGACTCGGCTATGGAATTTTGCCGGAATGTCTACGACGAACTCATCGACCTATTCCCCGGACGTTACATACACATAGGTGGCGACGAAGTGGAAAAAAAGAACTGGAAAAAATGTCCCGATTGTCAGAAACGTATGCGCGACAATAACCTCTCCACCGAAGAGGAACTGCAATCATGGTTCATACACCGGATGGAAGCTGTAATCAACGCCAAAGGCAAACAGATGATCGGTTGGGACGAAATCATAGAGGGCGGACTATCGCCCACAGCCACCGTAATGTGGTGGCGCAGCTGGTCGGCGGATGCTCCCGCCCGGGCAACCGCTCTCGGCAACGACGTGATACTCACACCCAATGCACAATTCTATCTCGATTATGCCGAGGACCAAAACTCCATCCCCAACATATACAATTTCGACACTACATGCGGCTTGCCCGACAGCCTGCAATCCCATATACTCGGCGTACAAGGCAACGTATGGTGCGAATGGATTCCGTCGGAAGCTCGTATGCAGTACATGGCAATACCCCGGTTGTTGGCAATTGCCGAACTCGGATGGAGCAATCCCTCAAAGAAAGACATCACCGAATTCCGCAACCGCCTTGCAGCACAGTTCCACCGGCTGAACATCATGGGCATAAACTACCACATACCCTCACTCGAAGGCATCCACACCCTCAACGCATTCACCGACCAAGGCACCGTGACAGTGACATGCCCCGACCCGACGGCACATATTCGCTACACCACTGACGGCACCGAGCCCACCCTACAGTCTCCGCTTTACACCGGCACACCCACAGTGACCGAAAGCACCGACTTCACATTCCGCACATTCCGTCCCGATGGAAAACCGGGCGACATCATACATACCCGCTTCGTAAAGGACACATTCACACCGGCTACAGAACTCAGCAATGCCACACCCGGATTATCCGCCGCATGGCATGAATTTACCGGCAACAAATGCGCCTTGATAACCGAAGCGCCGCTCAATGGCACTTACGTGACCGAAGGCGTCGACATTCCCGCTGAAGCCAAAGGCAACATCGGTCTCGTCATCACCGGCTACATCACCGTGCCAAACGACGGCATATACACCTTCGACCTCCTGTCCGACGACGGAAGCATCCTCAACATCGACGGAATGACGATACTCGACAACGACGGTCCCCACGCTCCTGTCGAAATCACCGGTCAAAAAGCGCTTGCCAAAGGCGCGCACCCCATCGAGGTACGATACTTCGACCAAAACGGCGGTACACTCAAACTGCGCGTATTCGGACCCGACGGCAGTGAGCTCCCCGCCGCTCAAATCTATTCACACCTATAAGCGCACAAACAATATCGCACACCTGCGCGTTGAATCAAAAGAAACCAACACACCATATATTATAATGAAAACAGTCAACGAAACCCTGCTCAACCGACGCAGCATACGCCGCTACGAGCGGGAACCTATAACCCCTCAGCAACTCGACTTCATATACGAAGCCATACGCAATACCCCCACCAGCTACAACGGACAGCAATTCTCCGTAATTGACATCTCCGACCAGCAGCTCAAAGAACAGCTCTACGCCCTTACCAACCAGAAGCAGATAAAGACATGCTCGCATTTCCTTCTATTCTGTGCCGACTTCCATAAAATCTCCGTAGGAGCCGAAGCCAAGGGTATAGACATGCCGCAATTCACACACACCGCCGACGGGCTCATCGTAGGCACCGTCGATGCCGCGCTCGCCATGATGAGCGCTCTCGTGGCTGCTGAATCCATGGGACTCGGCACATGCTGCATAGGCTACGCACGCACTGCCGCACCCGAAGAGATTGCAGCATTGCTCCAACTTCCACCTCGCACCTACGCCGTATGCGGATTGGCAATTGGCGTACCTCGGGAGATGCCCGATCTGAAACCCAAGCAACCCGTCGGGCTTATTATTCATCAGAACCGCTATACCGACCAAGGTCTGAAAGAAGCCGTCCTGAAATACGATACCGACATAACCCGCTACAACGCCACCCGCTCAGGCACCAAGTCCGACAATGACTGGGTGGACCATATCATAGGCTACTACCGCGAAGCCATGAATTACCACATGCTTCAGGCACTACGCTCCCAGGACTTCGACACCAAGCGCTGAACCCGACGCTGCATATAACCTACATACAATAACAATCGCCGCACTGGACCGACTGTCAGAACGACACCTTCAGTGCGGCTATTATTTCCATAGGCCGCAACGAGAATGAATAATAGTACCGATTGGAATCCCTAAGATACGAATACCCGTAGCTTCGGGTATTGCACAGATTCCTTGCCGAAAGACTCAGTTCCAGTTTTCCTATCTCATATTTCATACCGCAATCCACAAACACATCCGATTTATGCACCCCTTCGGATATTTCATTGCGCCCCCACCACAAGCTTCCGCTAACCTCCAGAGCTTTGACCGGATGCGTCGACAGCGACAACCGGCACGACATATCCGAGCGTCCGGTATCAAATCCCCCCGCCGGCATCTTCTGTACCATCCGTGAATACTTCACATCCACCCCTATTTCCAGATACTGCCTTATCGGAGTACTGCTAATCATCGGATTCAGCACATAGCTCATAGTCTCGAGTCCCAGTACGCCGCTGTTTCGCAGCACCGTCTTGCTCATATATTCCCACCCGGCATCCAGCGACAGCAGTGTATTCCATGAAAATATCTTTTTCGACACCATACCATGCACATTCACCATATCAGTATGATTCTTTGCCCTGGTCACACCCGACACTATTTCATCCTGTGACACATCCAGCCCGCTCAAACGGTCCGATGTCCCGTACCGGTACACCGCGCTCAACGACGTAAAAAGCCCCGCCATCGCGTTTCTATACGATACATCGGCTGTCACATAACAGCTTTTCCGAAGATCCATCGACCCGTTGCCCATACTTGTCGACTGATTATAGTCAACATACACCGGATTCACGATATAATCCGACAATCCGCCCAGTCTCGACTGATATCCTACAGCACACACCATTTTCACATTATGGTCCATATTGTAACTGACAGTCGCCTTTACATCGGCATCCACCCTATCCGTCCGGTAATCCTTATCGGTAATCCTGTTGGCGAACTTCGAATGATACACCCTCACCGGCACCAGCAGCTTCACTTGTAGATCGCTGCCGCTACGGTAGCGGTATGTCGGCTCGGCTATCAACGACATGTAGTACCCGGCAACACGGTTTGCCGGCTGCAACTCACCGTCACACTCACCGCGCGAATCAAACTCATCATACCGCGACTCCAGTACGGCATTCAACCCTATCGACGAACTGCGCGTAAGAAACCACGAGTAACCCGTCCTGGCATTGGCATTGACATACATACCCTTCAGATTCTGCGCTATATAGTCAGTAACACCGTTCCTCTCCACCTCGAGTCTGTTGACAGGTGTGGTACCCACCTCTACATCAGCCTTCATCTCCACCATACTCCTCGACATTCGGAAAATACCCTCGAATACATTCCTGAAATTGCAGTCATTGACATCTGCCGACTGCGTTATATTGTTACCGTTGCTTACATCACGCCGGCTGTTGTTGAAATGACCTGCAAACGAAGTGGCATTTTTCACATACACACCCGGGGAGTTATTCTCCAACCTCACATTGAACTTCACCTCCCTGCCATGGGCACGTCCGCGGGTACTCTCGTTGAACACCACATCGGCACCGCCGCTACCCACATAACTCACCGATTCCACCTTGTCATAACGGCTGTTATCATCCGTATAGTCGGCATTAATTGCAAGCGTCATATACTTGTTGAGCCGCACGAGACTGCTTACAGAACTCATCAATGAAGTATTGGACAGATATCGCGACGACGGTATATTCACACCACCCGCCGACACTCCGCGATACATCCCGTAAGCCACCGTCGACCCACCCTTGCCGGCAATCATATTCGCCGTCTCTTCCCGGTATGACTTCCCTGCATTATTCGACTTCACCGTGGCTAATACCTGCGAGTTCTTGCCTATAAGCATACCGAACGCCTCACCGATCCACAGTTCGCTACCATCGGCATCCACACCGCCGCCACCCTCCACATAGCCTATAGGCTTCAACAGGCTCTTACGCTTCAGCTTGAGGTTTATCGCCGCCTTGTCGCTACTCTCCACATCACGCAGCACCCTCTTTGCCTGATGATTCTCGTACACATTGACCGACGCCACATCATCCGCCGATATATTGCGCGTAGCCATCACATACCGGCTCCCCACGGCATCCAGATCCTCTATATAGAATTTGCTTATCGCCTCACCGTTATAATATATCCTTCCATTATCGGCAACACTTATCCCGGGCATCTTCTTCAGCACATCCTCTATCTTGCGGTCCGACAGTCCCTTGAACGACGACACATCAAACGTCAGAGTATCCCCTCTCGCAGTTATAGGCGGCACCCTCACCACCACCTCGGCAAGCTCTATCGAAGACTCATCCATCACCATAGTCCCGCCGTCAACCACGCGGTTCATCGGCACACTCACCTTCTTATATCCCAGGAATGAAAATACCAGATTACACTTCCCCCACACGCTGTCGGCACACTCTATCCTGTACGCGCCCCCGGCTCCGCTCCTGGCAAACGACATAGGCACATCGGCGGAATCCCGGACCGTGACAAGCACTCCGGGCATTACGCTACCGCTTCTATCCTTGACTATTCCGCTCACCAATCGGGCTGAAGCACCGAAGCATACACTCACCCATAGCCCCAATGCCACGATTGCTCCCGGAATATTAATCCAGCTCAATCGCATTATAGAACATTCTCCCTACAGGTTTAGGTATGTTACCGTTGGCATCCTTAGGAGCATACGGCGACCCTTTCATGAAATCAATCGGATTCTCCTTATACTCCTTCAGGGACTTATTGTATTTCTCGCGGGTCGTCTTGATATTCCATCTATCTCTCCTGCCGAAATCCCTGTCGCTTTTTCTTATTGCCACCGCTTTGAACACATGCTCACCCTTGTCATCCTCCACGCTCAGAATCAAACCGGGAAGATTGCCGAATTTCCACGGACCATCACTCCGCGGTATATCGCAGTACCACGCCGTCCAGTTCCTACCTCGGTACGTGATCTCGGCACGGTGACACACATTGCCGCACACCACCTTCGTCTCCGGCATCAATCGCCAGTTCATATCCTTTACCGAGTCGGCATACACATAGTAGTCCATAAACACATTATCGTACACCTCCATAGTCGATTCCGATGGATACTTCACCATCTCATCAAGGGTTCTCCTCTTTATTCCTTTCGCCACTATATCATATTCACGGTTTGTAAGCCCGTCGGGATAGTCTGTGGCGATAATCGAATCAAGCATATATGTCCCATAGTTCGAATACCTGCTCAGATCCTTATCCATCTCGAGTATATAGAAATACTCACGACTCTCATCCCTGAGCGGATCATACACCTTGTACTCATATATACACTCCATCATGCTATGCCCCAATGGCAATTTTTCACGCAATTGAAATGGTTCGTCACCACGTCTTTGCGAAACTCCCTGCAGCGAGACCAACGAACCCAAAGCCAAAAGCAAAATCAACCTCATAATATCACCGTTTTAATTAATAAAAAGCATCCCCGACCGCCACCAGTTGTACAGCGGCCGGGAATGCAAAAATGCTTAGTTACCTCCTCCTTCGTTCAGATCATGAACGATATATTTACCTTCTGCATCACCGCAAAATATTTCATTCAACTCCTTATAATATTTTTCAGCATCTTCAGGTTTTTCAAACCACTTATCATCTACTGTATAGGTTTTATAACCGCAATCGCCTTCCCAAAGGACTGTAGCCGAAACTCCGAGCATTGACACTAAGCAAACGCCCATTAGAATTACTTTTTTCATTTCTGATATTTTTAAGAATTTAATAAATGTATTATATTTATTGGTACCAATTTTTCAATCTATAAAGTGATGTATCCTATGAACAGATAATCTGCAACCGCAAAACGCACCTGATAGTCACCATACATAAGTTTGAGCCCATTTATAAAATCTCTCTCATCGGCAAAGGATGCCACACACACCTCGCCCGACGCATCCCACACTTCGTATGACAAAATATCATCCTCGGCAATATATCCGTCTATACGCACACCATCATCCCCAATAGTACACATCACCCGTCGCGCAGGTAATCTGTTGCCATTTGGTTTCGGTTCTATCTGTCGTCCTGTATCATCCAACTGAACTTTATCTAAAAACATTGTTGTTTGTTCAGCATAGACTGTCACCGGACTTAAAATAGTAAAAAGTAGTATCGAAATTTTTAGTATTAATTTATACATATCTCAACTATTGTTTCCGGCAAAACTACTCCGAATAACCCTCCAATCCCAGAAATTTAGTTTGAAAATAGTTTGAAAATACCCATTCAAACTACTTTCAAACATTTAACCCTGCCAAAACCCATGGTCACAGCAGCCTTATCAGATTGTCCAACTCCTTGGTTCCCATCTTCTGATTAAATATCTTTTTACTTAGCACATCTCTACGGTAAGTGATGGTTCCCTTCGACCTTGCAAGCAGGATTGATACCTGCGAAGGGGTAAAACCGCACTTTATCAGCATAGCCATATCCACATCCTGATTATTCAGTCTACCACCTGCCAACAAATGCAGATGCTCCATAAAATCACCCGACGCATTCTGCACCACACTTCTTAAATCATCCCATATATCCGATTTTTCAGGTATCGGCTTCCCCTGTTCCAGATATTCCCGAATATCGGCATATACCTTCGAATTAAATATGTCCAAAGATATATTTTCGGACGTTGTGTTACCTTTTTGCAAAGACAACAACTCATCCCGCAGACGCTTTCTCAGGCTCTCCACATCGCTTGTCAACACTTCCGGCAATCCACTATCCTCATCAGCAACGTAACTTACATTATGTATATTATCCTTAGTCACACGCTCTTTCAATACCGAAACAAGTTCCAACGTCTCATGCAGTTTAATCAATTGTTGATTATTCCTATTCTTCAAATAAATCACCACAATGCACAATAACAACGATAATACCACTACACCAACTACCACATTCCACATTTTATCGCGGCTCTCCTCGGCTGCTATTCTTTGACGCTCATGCACACTATAATTATACATCGAATTTTGAAGTATAGCCTGCTGTGTCTCATGTGAATTCATCTTTAAGCCCGATAACCTATTAAAATCCGCCACATAGTACAGAACTGAATCCATCGACATAAATCCTGACAACTTTGGATTAAGCAACGTTTCGTAACCCACCATTTGGTAGCTTCCGACAGCACTATTTATCAACCACTTGGCACAACGATACGCCAAATCATAATCCCCCGACTTCAGATACATCCTGGCCCCGTAAGCCCGAGTTATATCATAATAATCCTCCGGTACATTACTGATTACCTCCCCGATCATGCGGCTCGCCTTATCAGCATCACCATCGTAATATTCTATAGCCGCAAGGTACATATCTTGCTCAATAACAGATTCAGGCTTAGCAACCTTACCCAATTCTTTTGCTTTCAAAAAATGCTTTTTCGCAATACCGAATTTTTTAGAATTCATTAATATCACCCCGAGCAACTGATTATCATACATCCAATTCACACTATCCCCAGTTATCGAATCTATCGCTATCACCTCCTCCATATACGGAACAGCCTGCTCATACAGATACAGCGTATTCAACAGACGTCCCGTCTGGCTCAGAACATGACCGCGGAGTCTCGGCTTTTCAAAATCCGGCGGCATCCTGTCAAGCGCACTCTGGAAATAGCGCAACGACATAGGATAATCACCCATATCGCTATACACACGTCCGCCATAGTACAACGCTTCGGCATACAGCGTGTCGCCCCCGTGCCCTGAATAATAATCAATCACACTCAGCACCAGACTATCCGACGTATGACGCACATACATCTTATCCGACGCCTTGATGCGCATAAAGTCATAATAGTGTCGCTGGGCTTCCGAAAGAGCCGCCCTATCCATTTTGTCCAACGAATCCAGTGCCGCCGACGGATTCATCTCCGTAAGCTGATAGACCGCGCCCAACCGGCGGTCAACCTCACTCTCCATACAGCCGGAAAGCGACAGCAATACCACAACGGCAACCGATAACCTCATTAAAAAATTACCCATAGTTGATTTATAAATAATCTCCAACTGCAAATATAAAATTATTTTTTTCGTCCGCAAAAAACGCAAAAATTTGTCCACGCTCCGTTTTTTCCGTATTTTTGCAAGGTTTTCCGATAGAAAGCCTGCAAAAATACATTTTACCCCAATGAACTCATTCCAACATTCGGTAAAATGTTTAAATGAGTCCTTTATTTGCATCATATTATTCTATCGCATGCACAACACAAAACCAGCCGTACTGATTCTCGAGGACGGCACTCGATTTCAAGGCAAGTCGTTCGGTTACGACACCGCCGCAGCCGGGGAAGTAGTGTTCAACACAGCCATGACAGGCTACCCCGAAAGTCTCACTGACCCATCCTACGAAGGGCAAATCTTAGTCACCACCTACCCCATCCTCGGCAACTACGGCGTACCGCCACAGCGCGAGAAAGACGACGTCAGCGAATACTACGAGAGCGACCGCATACACTGCCGCGCCATCGTAGCGCAGGACTACTCTTGGAACCACTCCCACTGGCAAGCCGACCGCTCGCTCGCCCAATGGCTCAAAGACGAGAAGATACCCGGAATATACGGCATCGACACACGCGCGCTCACCAAGCACCTACGCGAAAAAGGCTCCATGCTCGGCAAAATCATCGTCGACGGAGCACCCGACATTCCGTTCTACGACCCCAACCGTGAGAACCTCGTGGCAAAGGTCAGCTGCAAGGAAGTCGAGATACACGGCAACGGCGACAAGACCGTCGTACTCGTAGACTGCGGCGTGAAGCACAACATCATCCGGTGTCTCACACGGCGCGGAGTACGTGTCGTCATGGTACCATGGGACTACGACTTCACATCCATACCCTACGACGGACTGTTCATTTCCAACGGACCCGGCAACCCCGACATGGCAGAAGCCACCGTGGCAAACATCCGCAAGGCAATCCGTATCGGCAAACCCATCTGCGGTATATGCATGGGCAACCAGCTCCTTTCCAAAGCCGCCGGAGCCACCACATTCAAGCTCAAATACGGACACCGCAGCCACAACCAGCCCGTGCGACGGTGCGGCACCGACCAATGCTTCGTCACATCACAGAACCACGGATTCGCCGTCGACTCATCCACACTCCCGCCCGACTGGGAACCCCTCTTCATCAACATGAACGACGGCACCAACGAAGGCATACGCCACAAGACACTGCCCTTCTTCTCCGCCCAGTTCCACCCCGAAGCCAGCAGCGGACCCAAAGACACCGAATTCCTCTTCGACGAGTTCATCAACATGTTGTAGCCCACCCCTAAAACACCCATCAAATGTCCAACATCGATTCCACCATACGCAAAGTACTGCTCCTCGGCAGCGGAGCATTGAAGATAGGCGAAGCCGGCGAGTTCGACTACTCCGGTTCACAGGCGCTCAAAGCCATGAAGGAGGAAGGCATCACCACCATACTCATCAACCCCAACATAGCCACCGTACAGACATCCGAAGGCATCGCCGACAAGATATACTTCCTGCCCGTCACACCACTGTTCGTCGAGAAAGTCATCCAACGCGAACGACCCGACGGCATTCTCCTCGCATTCGGCGGACAGACCGCACTCAACTGCGGCGTGGCGCTCCACGAAAGCGGTATACTTGAGAAATACGGTGTCAAGGTACTCGGCACACCCGTTCGCGCCATCATGGACACCGAAGACCGCGAGCTGTTCGTGCAGAAGCTCGACGAAATCGGAGTCAAGACCATACGCAGCGAAGCCGTCAACTCCATCGACGACGCACTCCGCGCCGCCGACAGATTAGGTTACCCCGTAATCGTGCGTGCCGCATACGCCCTCGGTGGACTCGGAAGCGGATTCTGCGACAACGAGCAGGAACTCGTCACACTCACCGAGAAAGCACTCTCATTCTCACCCCAGGTACTCGTCGAGAAATCACTCAAGGGATGGAAAGAGGTCGAATACGAAGTGGTACGCGACCGCTTCGACAACTGCATCACCGTATGCAACATGGAGAACTTCGACCCCCTCGGCATACACACCGGCGAATCCATCGTCGTAGCACCCTCACAGACACTCTCCAACGAGGACTACCACTACCTGCGGAAACTCGCCATCAAAATCATACGCCACATAGGCATCGTGGGCGAATGCAACGTACAGTACGCCTTCGACCCCCGGTCCATGGACTACCGCGTCATCGAAGTCAACGCACGTCTAAGCCGCTCATCAGCACTGGCATCCAAAGCCACAGGCTACCCTCTGGCATTCGTTGCCGCCAAATTAGGTCTGGGCTACGGGCTCTTCGACCTCAAGAACTCCGTCACCAAAGTCACATCGGCATTCTTCGAACCCGCCCTCGACTACATCGTCTGCAAGATACCCCGTTGGGACCTCGGAAAATTCCACGGCGTGCGGCGCGAGATTGGATCATCCATGAAATCCGTAGGCGAAGTCATGGCAATCGGACGCACCTTCGAGGAAGTCATCCAGAAAGGTCTGCGCATGATCGGACAGGGCATGCACGGATTCGTCGGCAACCGACCCATCGACATCACCGACATGGACCGTGCCCTTGCCGAACCCACCGACAAACGCATCTTCGCCATCTCACAGGCAATGCAGGCTGGCTACTCCGTCGAACGCATACATCAGCTCACCAAGATTGACCGCTGGTTCCTGTTCCGCCTGCAGAACATCATCGACACCTCCCGCGCGCTCAGCAACGCTCAGTCCCTTCAGCAACTCGACGCCGACACACTGCGCAGCGCCAAGCAGCAGGGATTCTCCGACTTCCAGATTGCCCGATGCGTGCTCAAGGACTCCATGACCGACGCCGAAACAGCCAACCTCAGCGTACGCCATCTGCGCAAATCCCTCGGCATAACACCCGTGGTCAAGCAGATTGACACCCTCGCCGCCGAATATCCGGCAATGACCAATTACCTCTACCTCACATACAACGGCAGCGAAAACGACATCACATACCTCCACGACCACCGCTCCATCGTCGTGCTCGGTTCCGGAGCATACCGCATAGGCAGCTCCGTAGAGTTCGACTGGTGCTCCGTCAACGCCCTTCTCACTGTCAAGCAGCAGGGATGGCGCTCCGTCATGATCAATTACAATCCAGAGACCGTCTCCACCGACTACGACATGTGCGACCGTCTATACTTCGACGAGCTTACCTTCGAGCGCGTAATGGACATACTCGACCTCGAGCAGCCACACGGCGTCATACTGAGCGTCGGCGGACAAATACCCAACAATCTCGCCACACGGCTCGACAAGGAGCAGGTCAACATACTCGGCACATCAGCCCGGAGCATCGACAACGCCGAGGACCGCAACAAATTCTCAGCCATGCTCGACCGTCTCGGCATTGACCAACCACGATGGCGCGAGCTCACCAATTTCGACGACATACACCGCTTCATCGACGAGGTCGGATTCCCCGTGCTCGTTCGCCCGAGCTACGTCCTCTCGGGAGCAGCCATGAACGTATGCTCCAACACCGATGAGCTGCACCGCTTCCTGCGTCTCGCAGCCAATGTATCCAAGAAGCACCCCGTCGTTGTTAGCGAATTCATTCAGAACGCCAAGGAGATAGAGATGGATGCCGTAGCTCAGGATGGCGAGATTAAAGCCTACGCCATATCCGAGCACATAGAGTTTGCCGGCGTGCACTCCGGCGACGCCACCATACAGTTCCCCCCGCAGAAACTCTACGTCGAGACCATGCGGCGCATCAAGAAAGTATCCTCGCAGATTGCTCAGGCACTGCACATTTCAGGACCTTTCAACATTCAGTTCCTCGCCAAAAATAACGACATCAAGGTCATCGAATGCAACCTGCGCGCGTCACGCTCCTTCCCCTTCGTTAGCAAGGTTCTGAAAATCAACTTCATTGACCTCGCCACCAAGATTATGCTCGGTATACCCGTCGAGAAACCCGCCAAAAACGCCTTCGACCTCGATTACGTCGGCATCAAGGCATCGCAGTTCAGCTTCTCACGCCTGCAAGGTGCCGACCCCGTGCTCGGCGTCGACATGTCATCTACCGGCGAGGTCGGATGTCTCGGCGTCGACACCTCCGAAGCCATACTCAAATCCATGCTTTCAGTCGGACTGCGCATTCCGCAGAAAGGCGTATTGCTATCCACCGGCACACCCAAACAGAAGGCTGACATGCTCGAATCCGCACAGCTCCTCCACAAGCACGGATACCGCATATACGCCACCGGAGGCACCCACCGTTTCCTCAACGACAACGGCATTCCCGCCATACGCGTCTACTGGCCAAGCGAGAGCGACATGCTACCACAAGCGCTCCAGCTGCTACACGACAAGGAGATTGACCTCGTGGTCAACATCCCCAAAAACCTCACACCCACCGAACTCGGCAACGGACACACCATACGCCGCGCAGCCATCGACCTCAACATATCCCTCCTCACCAACGCCCGGCTCGCATCGGCGTTCATACGCGCATTCACATCCCTGTCCGTCGATGACATCGAGATTCGCCCGTGGAATGAATACTAATCTCCCCTGATTCCCGGCCCATGACACTGAAAGAGTGCTGCGACAAAGCCACTGCACGGCTCCTTGAAGCCTACCCCGCATCCGAGGTCCGATGGATGGTGCGCATAATCTTTGAGCACCTCAAAGGCTACACACCCGTCGACCTCGTCATCAAAGCCCAAGACCCGGTGAGCGACTTCATCGCCGGCAAGGTTTCCGCTGTTGTCGACCGCCTGCTTGCCCGCGAACCCATCCAGTACATCTTCGGACAGACTCAGTTCTACGGACTCAAGCTCAAGGTCACTCCCGACACCCTCATACCGCGTCCCGAGACCGAGGAGTTGGTCGACATGATTGTGCGCGAAGCCGGCGAACGCTCCGACCTCCGCGTGCTCGACATCGGCACCGGTTCCGGCTGCATAGCCATAGCCCTTGCCCGCAATCTCCGCTTTCCGCAGGTCAGTGCCATCGACATCAGCCCTCGCGCCCTCGATGTGGCGCGTGAGAACGCCCGCGACCTGCGTACCCGCATCAATTTCTCCTGTGCCGACGCTCTCTCGCTCACTCCTCCCCCCGCTCCCGCTTTCGACATCATTGTCAGCAATCCCCCATACATTGCCCGGCATGAACAGGCGGACATGGATCCCAACGTACTCGACCACGAACCTCACTCGGCACTGTTCGTACCCGACTCCGACCCCCTCGTTTTCTACCAGGCCATAGCCCGTTTCGCGCTCAAGGCTCTCGCGCCCGGCGGACGGATTTACTTCGAGATCAACCCCCTGTACGCCCACGACCTCTCGGCATTCATGCAATCCTGCGGATGGACCGGCATCAATCTCATCCCCGACACATACCGCCACATTCGTTTCCTCTCCGCCACCAACCCCTCCTCATGAAAAAAGCACTCTCACCTGCCGAAGCCACCGAACGTCTCGAGATTCTATGCGCCCGTTCCGAGCAATGCTCCGCCGACATCCGGCGCAAGCTCTACAACTGGGGTATCGGCTCCTCCCAGTCGCAGCGCATCATCGAACGTCTCGAACAGGACCGCTACATCGACGACTCCCGCTTTGCCAAAGCCTACGTCCGCGACAAATACCGGTTCTCGGCTTGGGGACGTATCAAAATCACTGCCGGACTCATTGCCAAACGCATTCCTCGTCACATCATCGACGAGGCTCTGCTCGAAATCGACTCTCGCACCTACGCCCTCACAGCCTTCAAAGCTATCCGTTCCAAGCTCCGCACTCTCCCTCCCGACATGCCGCGCTACGACATACGCGCACGTCTCATGCGCTTCGCCCTGAGCCGTGGCTACGAATCATCACTATCATTACGCATCATCGACAGTCAACGGTTATGGCAGGAATAACCGGCTACATACACCGATGGACCGAACACCTCCTCTCCATGGTCTATCCGCACATCTGCGAGGTTTGCGGGGGCTCGCTTGCCGAAGGCGAGGAGATGCTATGCCTTGAATGCGACTACAGTATGCCACGGTGCAATATCCACAATCAGCCCTTCAACATCATCCATCAGCGGCTCGCATCACACATCCCCCTCGAGCGCGCCGCCGGATATTTCCACTACTACCGCGCCAACCGGTACACCCGGCTCATTCACGCGGCAAAATACCAAGGGCGTCCGCGCATCGCACGCATACTCGCCCGCAACTTCGCCCGCGAGATTCTTCCCGACGGATTTTTCCAAGGCATCGACATGATTATACCCGTACCCCTGCACCGCTCGCGGCAGCTCAGGCGTGGCTACAACCAAAGCCTGTTCATTGCTCGGGGCATCAACGACATCACCGCAATACCCATTGCCGGAAACCTCGTGGCAACACTGCCGCACTCCACGCAGACACGCAGCAACGCCTACTCCCGTTGGCTCAACTCGCGCCACATCTACTCTTGCACCGACGCTTCCGACCTCCACGGACGCCACATCCTTATCGTCGACGATGTTATCACCACCGGTGCCACACTCCTCGCTTGCTGCGAAGCCATACACAAGGTAGCGCCGACGGCTAAAATCAGCATACTCACACTCGCAGTCGCAACACTCGGGTAAACCATGCGGAATATCTCGCGATTATTTCGTAACTTTGCGCTTAATTATCACATAATACCCATAGTCAATGTTAAAGAAGGTCCTGCTGCTCGGTTCCGGAGCACTGAAAATTGGTCAGGCTGGAGAATTTGACTATTCCGGTTCGCAAGCTTTGAAAGCCTTGCGCGAGGAAGGAATCTCCACCGTGTTAATCAACCCTAACATCGCTACTATCCAGACTTCGGAAGGCGTTGCCGACAAAGTCTATTTCCTCCCCATCACTCCGCATTTTGTCGAGGAAGTAATCAAGAAGGAACGCCCCGACGGCATTCTGCTTGCTTTCGGAGGGCAGACCGCTCTTAATTGCGGTACGGAATTATACCTCAACGGCACTCTCGACCGTTACGGCGTGAAAGTTCTCGGAACATCGGTAGAAGCAATCATGATTACCGAAGACCGGGATCTTTTTGTAAAGAAGCTCAACGAAATACAGGCAAAGACCCCCGTTTCGCAAGCCGTCGAGAACATGACCGACGCCCTTGAGGTGGCTCACCGCATCGGTTACCCCGTGATGGTTCGCTCAGCATACGCCCTCGGCGGACTCGGCTCAGGCATCTGCAACAACGATGACGAATTCACCCGGCACTGCGAGAGCGCGCTCGCATACTCCAAGCAGATTCTCGTCGAGGAATCCCTCAAAGGATGGAAAGAAATCGAATTTGAGGTCATTCGCGACGCCAACGACCACTGCTTCACCGTAGTGCCGATGGAAAACTTCGACCCCCTCGGTATACACACCGGCGAATCTATCGTTGTAGCCCCCATCGTGTCCCTCACTCCCGAGCAGATTACCATGCTTGAGGAGATTGCCAAGAAAGTGGTGCGCCACATCGGCATAGTGGGCGAATGCAACATTCAGTACGCATTCAATGCCGAGACCAACGACTACCGTATTATCGAAATCAACGCTCGTCTAAGCCGCTCCTCAGCCCTTGCATCGAAAGCATCAGGCTATCCGCTCGCTTTCGTCGCAGCTAAGTTGGCGCTTGGATACACACTCGATCAGATTGGCGAGATGGGCACCCCCAACTCCGCTTACGTAGCTCCGCAGGTCGACTATATGATTGTCAAGATTCCCCGTTGGGACCTCACCAAATTCGTAGGTGTCGACCGCGAGATTGGATCATCCATGAAATCCGTAGGCGAGATTATGTCCATCGGCAAATCTTTCGAGGAAATCATTCAGAAAGGTCTCCGTATGATTGGACAAGGCATGCACGGATTCGTAGGCAACAACGACATCCGGTTCGACGACCTCGAACATGCCCTCTCCAACCCCACCGACCTCCGCATATTCGCCATCGCGCAAGCGTTGGAACAAGGCTACAGCATCGACCGCATCGTCGACCTCACCAAAATCGACCGCTGGTTCATCGAGCGTCTCGACAATATCGTAAGATACGCCGCTCACCTCAAGACCTTCTCTAAAATCGAGGATCTCGACAAGGAGACTCTGCTTGAAGCCAAGCGTCTCGGATTCTCCGACTTCCAGATTGCCCGGCTCATCGAAAGCCCCGAAGGCAACATGGAGCCGGAAGTGCTCCGTGTCCGCAACCACCGCAAGTCGCTTGAGGTACTCCCCAAGGTACGGCGCATCAATACCATCGCGTCCGAGTATCCCGAACTCACCAACTACCTCTACGTCACCTACGGTGCCGACGAACACGCCATACCCTACGACCTCAATGCCGGCAACAATATCGTTGTCCTCGGCTCAGGCGCATACCGCATAGGCAGCTCCGTCGAATTTGACTGGTGCTCCGTCAACGCCGCAAACACTTGCCGCAAACTCGGGTACAAATCCATCATGATCAACTACAACCCCGAGACAGTATCCACCGACTACGACATGTGCGACCGCCTTTACTTCGATGAACTCTCATTCGAGCGCGTAATGGACATCATCGACCTCGAGACTCCGCGTGGCGTCATTGTCAGCGTGGGCGGACAGATACCCAACAACCTCGCCATGAAGCTCCACAGACGCCATGTGCCCATACTCGGCACATCGCCCGTGTCAATCGACCGCGCCGAAAACCGCCACAAATTCTCGGCAATGCTCGATACCCTCGGCATCGATCAGCCGCGTTGGAAAGAGCTCACCACCACCGACGATATCGACCAATTCGTCAACGAGGTTGGATTCCCCGTACTCATCCGTCCCAGCTACGTACTCTCAGGTGCGGCAATGAACGTATGCTACGACTACGACCAGATGCACCGCTTCCTCGGACAGGCTGCCAAAGTATCCAAGGAATTCCCCGTTGTGGTATCTGAATTCCTTCAGAACGCCAAGGAAATCGAATTCGATGCCGTGGCACGCAACGGCAAAATCGTCGAATACGCCATCTCCGAACACATCGAGTTCGCAGGCGTACACTCCGGCGACGCCACTCTCGTATTCCCAGCACAGAAGATATACATGGCAACCGCACGTCGCATCAAGCGCATCAGTGCACAGATTGCCAAGGAGCTCAACATCTCCGGTCCCTTCAACATCCAGTACCTTGCCAAGGACAACGATGTCAAGGTTATCGAGTGCAACCTCCGCGCATCGCGTTCATTCCCCTTCGTTTCCAAAGTCCTCAAGAAGAACTTCATCGATACAGCCACACGCATCATGCTCGGTGAACAGATTGAGCCCGTCGACACATCCACATTCGACATTGACTACATCGGCATCAAGGCATCGCAATTCTCATTTGCACGTCTCCACAAAGCCGACCCCGTGCTCGGTGTCGACATGTCATCCACCGGTGAGGTAGGATGTCTTGGAAAAGACTTCGACGAAGCTCTCCTCAACGCCATGGTATCCGTAGGACACAGCGTACCCAAGAAAGCCGTATTGGTTAGCTCAGGCGACGTTCGCGGCAAAGTAGACATGCTCGAGGCATGCCACCTCCTGCACGACCACGGATATAAGATTTACGCCACCGAAGGCACCGCACGGTTCCTCAACAGCAACGGTGTTGAAGCATCAGCCGTATGCTGGCCTGATGAAAAAGGCGACAACGTGCTCGACCTCATTGCAGACCACGGTGTAGACTTGGTTATCAACATACCCAAGAACCACACCAAGCGGGAACTCACCAACGGATACCGTATCCGTCGATGGACCATCGACCACAACATTCCGTTGCTCACCAATGCACGACTCGCCAGCGCCTATGTCAAGGCATTCATATCCAAACCCGTCACCGACATAAGCATCACCCCCTGGCAAGAATACTAATCCCCCAACCACAATCCAAACCCCATACCCAAGACCGGCGACCTACCACAAGGCCGCCGGTCCCTTTTTTCCCCTCTCCCAAGTCGGAGCCGGGGCTTCCAGCCCGCGCACCTCCCACCTCAAAAAAATTCCACACAAAAGTGCAAATTCGCATACCACCCCCCACCTCCATCCCCTATCTTTGCACCATCAAACCAATCGAACCGAGAGCAAACCGGAGCGAGAGCATCCCGGAGCGAGGGCATCTTGCCCTCGCATAACCCAAAACGCCGCCCACAAACATTCCTAATTCCTAATTCCTCACTCCTAATTCCCAATTCCCAATCCCCCCGGTGGCAAGAGCACATTGACATACTTACATACCCCATCCCCGTGGCACAGCAAACCGCCGCGTCACACACCAAACGCTATCTCCTAAAACTTACAGACTGCTGTACGAAGGCGTAAACGTATCCCCCGCCGAAGGATTACCCGTATCAAGACCCTTGCGCAACCAACGTGAACGCTGCTCCGAAGTTCCATGGTTAAACGCATCAGGCACCGTATAGCCCTGAGCCTTACGCTGCAGATAATCATCTCCTATTTTATTAGCCGCATCTATAGCCTCCTCTATATCACCCGGCTCCAAAGAATTGAACATACGGTTATCATGATGCGCCCACACCCCCGCATAGAAATCCGCCTGAAGTTCCAGACGCACGCTCACTTTATTAGCCTCCGACTGGCTCATACGGCTCATCTGTTCATGAGCCTTATCCAAAGTGCCTAATAGATACTGCACATGGTGACCCACCTCATGCGCTATCACATACGCGTATGCGAAATCACCATCCGCACCGAGCGTCTTACGCATATCACTGAAAAACGAAAGGTCTATGTACACCGACTGGTCAGCCGAGCAATAAAACGGTCCTGTCGACGCCGTAGCCCCACCGCAGCCACTCTGCACCGAACCCGTAAACAGCACCAGCTTCGGTGGCTCATACTCCAGACCGTTCTGACGGAATATCTCGCTCCACACATCCTCCGTACCCGCGAGAATCTGCTTCGAGAACACAGCCAGTTCCTCCTCCTGCGCCGTAGGCACATACTCCTCCGTCGTTTGACCGGAACCGCCGCCCAATAGCGTGCCGCTGTTCGACATCAGTACATCCAATGGATTACCACCCGACACCCATGCTATGATAGCGGCTATTACCACTGCGCCGATGCCACCTCCCAATTTGCCCACGCTCATACGGCGTCCGCGGCGGTCATCAACATTATTACTCTGTCGGCGTCCATTTAGATTCATACTTCTGAACGTAATTAGTTTGGTTAGTCAACACTTCACTGTATCGATTAGCACACGCAAACGGCTTCACGTCCAAACGCACCCGGCGGCTCTTCAACACAGCTTACTTATTACTTATAGAATAATCGTAACGGCATATTTGTTCACAGATCCACATGCTCCACAGCCACAGGCTCATTCAGGAATATACGGGCAAGGTCAGTGAACTTGTCAGGATTCTCCGTCGTCATATAACGGCACGAACCGCCACGAGTGCAACGCTCCTCCATCTCCGGATGCCGGCGAAGATAATCCGCAAGACTCTCCGCCACTATATCCCCCTGTGTTATCACATCCACATCCTCCGGCACGCACCGGCGTATCTTATCATAGAGTATCGGATAATGCGTGCAAGCCAGCACCAACGCATCTATACGGCTATCCTGGCTGAACAATGCATCCACATACTTACGCACGAAATAATCAGCACCCTCGCCATCTGCCTCATGGTTCTCGACTATCGGAACCCACATCGGACACGCCTGCGACACCGTCGTGAAATCCGGATACAGCTTCTCTATCTCCATATCGTAGCTGCCGCTGCGCACCGTTCCGTCAGTACCCATCACACCCACCACGCCTGTACGGCTCCTGTTGCCGAGAGCCTCCACCGTCGGGCGTATCACACCAAGCACGCGGCGCGAAGCATCTATCCGTGGCAGATCATTCTGCTGGATAGTACGCAGAGCCTTAGCCGACGCCGTATTACAGGCAAGTATCACCAGGCGGCAACCATGCTCAAACAGAAAATTCACAGCCTCGAGCGTAAATCTGTACACCACGTCAAACGACCGCGAACCATACGGTGCACGCGCATTATCTCCCAGATATATATAATCATATTGCGGCAGAACTCTGCGCAACTCGCGCAGTATCGTCAGACCACCATAGCCCGAATCGAACACACCTATAGCTCCGCCATCCGATAATACCGTTTTCATACGCCACAAAAATACGGATAAGTGAGCGCAATGCCAAATTTATTTAAGCATTGCCGAACGAGAGTATTTTGGACGAAGTCAAAAATACGGAGTGAAAGCAATGCCAAATTTATTTGACCATCACCCACCGACAGCATTTCATACGAAGTCAAAAACACACCTAAACAACCGCCCCACCCAGTCAGAGCGAGGACAAATCGGGGCGAGGGCATCTTGCCCTCGTACAAAAAAACACAAACAAAGCCCTACCCCCCACCGGAGCGAGGGCAAACCGGGGCGAGGGCATCTTGCCCTCGTACAATAAACACAAACAAACCCCTAAATCCCCACCCTACTGACCTTAACCTCCTTAAAGTCCTTAAAGTCCTTAAAGTCCTTATAATCACCACCAACCACAAAACCACAAAAAAAGGTGCGCAAATCACTTGCGCACCTCACTAAATATCTGGTAAGAATTATAATCTTACTTAACGCCGAGTTTGCTCTTAACCACGGGGGTGATATCCTCTACATCCTTGCCGGTATAGAGAGGAACCATATTTTCAAAAATCATGGTATAGTTACCCTCGGCACCTACAGTCTGGATAGCGGTGACTACCTTCTGGCGAACCGGACCCATCAACTGCTCCTGCTGACGCTGCAGATCCTGAGTTGCTGTCTGACGGAACTGCTGGATTTTCTGGTCAAGTTCCTGAAGCTCCTGTACGCGACGCTCCTTGATAGTCTGGGGAGCTGATTCCTCCATATTCTGAAGTTCGGTATATTTTTTCTGGAACTCATCCTGAAGATTCTTGAACTCATCCTCATACTTCTTGGTAGCAGCATCGAGTTGGGTTTTCACTTCATTCATTTCAGGAAGGCTTTCCATGAGAGCATCAGTATTGATAACGCCGAATTTCTGGGCGAAACCCATTGTGGGGAGCGCAATCATGATTGCGAGCACTAATTTTTTAATCATGTCTATATTTAAGTGTTGTGTTAAATTACTATTGTTAAATCACGTGTGCAAATATATATCTTTTATTTGGAATATCCTAACTTGGCAAGCACCTCGTTGCTTATATCTATACGCGGCGACGCAAATATTATATCTGCCGACGAAGCTCGGTCAAATATGCACATATAACCACGCTCCTCGCTCACCTTCTTCACGGCGTTGTACACCTCCTCCTGAATCGGCTTCATAAGCGTCTGACGCTTTTTGTACATCTCGCCATCAGGTCCGAAGTATTTGTTGCGGAGTTCCACGGCTTCTTTCTCCTTGGCAACAATCTCCTCCTCATATTTTTTCTTCTGCTCATCTGTGAGGAACGGCATCTGCGACTTGTAGTTATTGTACATCGTCTCTGCTTCGCGGCTCACATTCTCCACCTCTTTCTGCCATCGCTGCGACAGCTGTTCGAGCTGATTGTTGGCAACCTCGTAAGCCGCTACATTGCTGAGCACATATTCCATATCCACCATGGCAAATTTCTGAGCCATACCGGTAAGTGCGAAGCCCAAAAGAGCCACAAGCACTGCTATACTTTTCTTGATGTTCATAGTTTGATGTTTTGAGAGTTTTTCAATCGTTGTAACTTACATTTCCCATTACAGGTGTATAATTGTATAATGCTATGACAAAATACACCATGAAAAGTTTAGTCACAGATATTTAAAGTATGTTAGAACTCCTGACCGAGGATAAAGTGGAAGTGACTGCCGCCACGGGCACCGAACACCTTATCGAAACCGTAAGCCCAGTCGATACCCATCATACCAACCATAGGCAGGAATATACGGAGACCGAAACCGGCGCTGCGCTTCAGATTGAACGGACTGAAATCCTTCACATCGGTCCATGCGTTACCACCTTCAAGGAATGCAAGACCATAAATCGTGGTCGATGTCTGGAGCATGAAGGGGAAGTGAAGCTCCATGCCTAAGCGGGTGTAAGCGTAACCTTCACGGCCCCACGGAGTGAGAGCACCATTATCGTAACCGCGCAAACCGATGGTTTCAGTAGCGTATGTGTACGAACCGGTCATACCGTCACCACCCACATAGAATGTCTCGAACGGCGACTTCAGATAGCGGTTGTAGCTGCCGAGCAAACCGAAATCGGCACGTGTCATCAACACCAAAGTCCATTGACCGTTGGGGTCGGTAAGCGGAGTATAGGTACGGGATTTGAATTTCAGTTTCCAGTATTCTATCCAATTGTAAAGTTCCTTCTTGGACTCGGTGGTATTCTCCTGATAGAGTTTCTTCCAGTTCTTCTTTCCGAACAACGATGCCGGAGGGGTGAGCTGCAAGCTCAGTGAGAATTGCGAACCGCGGCGGGTGTACAGCGGGTTATCTATTGAGTTACGCGCCAGAGTCAACCCGAGCACTATAGAGTTTGATGTACCGTTGTTCATATAGTACAGGTACTCCCAGTTCTTGAGATAGTACCAGTTGTACGACAGTTCGGTCTGGAACGTGAAGTAGTCATCAGGCCACTTCAGTCGCTTTCCGAAGCCCACGGTCACGCCCACCATCTGCAACACCTTGTTGGGGTCGTAGGCATTGTTTATGCTGTTCTGATAGTAATCCGAACCATAACCGTAGCTGTTACCGTAGCCCCAGCCGTTGGTAAGCCAGGGATTGGACCATGTGCTGTTGTAGTACGATGAGTTCACACCTGTCTGACGGCTGTAGTATGCCGATACCGAAAGTGAGTTGGGGCGCTTGCCGCCGAACCACGGGTCGAGGAACGATATACTGTATGCCTGATAGTAGCGGGCATTGGTCTGGGCAGAGATGGTAAATGTCTGACCCTCTCCCTGCGGTATCAGCCCCTTGTATGAGCTGGGATGGAACAGGTTCTTTATGGAGAAGTTATTGAACTTCAGCGCGAGCTTACCGATTACACCGGTCTGTCCCCAACCCATAGAGAACTCTATCTGGTCATTTGCCTTGGACTCGAGGTTGAATATTATATCCACGGTACCGTTCTCTTCATTCGGCTCGGGACGTATGTCCATATTTTCAGGATTGAAGTGGCCGGTCTGCGCTATCTCACGTGCCGAACGCATAAGGTCTTCCTTGCTGAACAGCTCGCCCGGCTTCACACGAAGCTCACGGCGTATCACCTTTTCATAAAGACGGTCGTTACCGTTGATTACCACATTGTTGATACGCGCCTGCGGACCTTCCACCATGCGCATCTCCAAGTCTATAGAATCGCCATTCACGTTACGTTCTATAGGCACGAGATTGTAGAACAGATAACCACGGTTCATATACAGGTTCGATACTGCGTCATCATCCTCGTTCGTACGTTTGTTGAGCAACTTCTGGTTATACACGTCACCGGGTTTTATGCCGAGCACGTCATTGAGCAGTTCGGTAGGATATACCGTGTTGCCCACCCATGTAATATCATTGATGTAGTATTTCTTACCCTCTTCGAGCGAGATATACACATCCACGGTCTTTTCATCGTAAGGCACAACGCTGTCGGCAAGAATCTTGGCGTCGCGGTAACCCTTCTCGTTGTATTTGTTGATTATGCGGTTCAAGTCATCGCGGTAATCGCTCTCCACAAACTTCTTCTGCTTGAAGAGATTGAGCAGTTTGTTCTTCTCATTGGTCTTCTTCATCACGCGTTGCAGCGCGTTGTCGCTCATCACCTCATTACCGTCGATATAGATTTTGTGCACCTTCACCTTATCGTTCTTATCGATATTGATGTCCACGATCATCTCATTCTTGGCTGACAAATCCTCGTGCAGCGTAATCTTCACATCTGCGTTACCGAAGCCCTTGCCTGAAAAATAATTCTTTATGATAGCTTCGGCTCGGTTCACTATGTTTTGGGTTATCTGATTGCCTTTGTGCAATTGCAGACGTTCCTGAAGGTCATCACGTTCGCCCTTCTTGATTCCGTAATAGTTTATGGCTGATATACGGGGCTGCTCACGCAATTTTATCGTAATCCAAGCCTTGTCGCCGGCAACTTTGTCTACCACCATCTGCACTTTGCTGAACAGACCTTGACGCCACAGACGCTTCGATGCGGCGGTCAGTTCTGATCCGGGGATATCCAGTCTTTCCCCTACCTTCAAGCCCGAATATCCTATGATGATGTAGTCATCATAATTGCTGGCTCCTTCCACCGATATTCCGGCAAGCTCGTAAGTACGTGGAATGCCCGTAAACACCACGGTGGGATTGAACACAGTATCGGTTGGCATCTGCGCCATCGCCGATGAAGCGAATATCGCGGATATTATGAATAGTAGCTTGATACGCATAATGTGAAAGTACTATATTTGGTCTTCTAATCTGGTTATTTGTTCGGAAGTCTTGCCGAAACGGCGCTCCCGTGATTGGTAGTCTACAATAGCTTTGTACAGGGCTTCCTTATCAAAGTCAGGCCAATACATATCGGTGAAATAAAGTTCGGAATAGGCTATCTGCCATAGCAGGAAATTGCTCACCCGCTCGTCACCGCCGGTACGTATGAGCAAATCAGGGTCGGGGATGGAGCGTGTGGTAAGATAATCCGAAACCGTATCCTCCGTAATACTGGAGCTGTCTATATCTCCGCGCAAAGCGGCATCCACCATATCGCGCACCGCCTTGGTAATCTCCCAACGCGAGCTGTAGCTCAATGCGAGGTTGACCTGCATTCCCGTCCCTTTCGATGTGGCGTCGATAGATCTGCGGAGACTCTCCATGGATTCCTCCGGCAACCGCGAACAGTCGCCTATCACGTTCAGACGAACGCCATTGGCTATCATGCCCGAGGTTTCCCGCTCCAATGCCACTACTATCAGATGCAGCAACGCATCCACCTCCTCTTTCGGCCTATTCCAGTTTTCGGTCGAGAAGGCATAAAGCGTCATATATTCCACACCCGCTTCGGAACCCGCCTCTATAACACGGCGCACGGCATCTACTCCTGCCACATGTCCGGCGGAGCGTTCCATGCCACGCGACTTCGCCCAACGTCCGTTACCATCCATTATTATGGCTATGTGACGTGGTACGCGTGTAGTGTCTATAGATTTTAAAAGCGATTCCATTATAGCGATTGAAGTTTATTATCTGTTGTCATTGATTGGTCTCAGTCTATTCTGTTGCAGGTCACACATCGCGGGCCGAATTCGTAACTGATGCCGACTGTCAACGTCGAGTACCAATCGGTATTTTTCAAAAACGAACTTTTTATCTGATACAGGTCGGATAGCTCCTTGCTGTCGACATTGTCGCTGAACACTTTTGTCATGGAGAACTCCGCGCTCAGGTTAAGACGTCGTGATATCTTATATCGCACCCCAACTCCTATAGGAATATTGAAGCCCACGAAATTATCATCTCCTGTATGTGCCATGGACACCCCAACACCTACTGCAAGGAAAGGCGACCAACGTTTAAGTCTCTTGTATGTCTCACCTATGCCGAATGCGAAAAAATTGCATTCGCCACGCACACCCAGATCATATACAGTGGATTTGAAACTGTACTCCGCACCATCGGGAAGCACATTCTCGAATTCCGATGTATTGCCGCTTATCCCGCACATACCCAATTGGGCGCGGAGCGACCATCGGCTGTCGAAAAGATAACGCAATGATGCATTTGCGGCAAATCCGGGATGCTTGTACAAGTTACTCTCATTGGCATCGCCGAGATAACCGCTCATCCCCAGCCCCACACCTACATCAAACTTATAGCTTTCCACATCCTGCGCGCGCACATATCCCGCTCCTGCCACCAAAGCGACAAGCAACGATATCATTATTTTACCAAATATGCGCACTATCAAGTAATGTCAGGAATATAGCAGCAGGTTTATTGCAGCGGTTTGAAACTCAATCTATTGATTACGCCACGCCATACGGTGTCGCTCAATGTTCCATCGGACTTCATGCCGCCGAACAAATATATGTAGGGGCAATCCCATTGTGTAATCGGCTTGTCGGCACGGCTTGCAGAGGAGTGTATCACTTTATACCACGCGGGCAACGCCTTGGGGGCAAACTCCCTCCATCCGGCGGCACGCGAACTATCGAATATCGTTTTTTCAAATACAAGAGCCTGTGCATAAGCCACCTGCGGCATGTAGTCAGGAAGCTGCATAAGCTCACCGGCCTTACTCCAATGAACGCCACGGTCAAGCGACATATATACGGTATTGGTGCAGATACCGTTGGCATCCTTTCCGCCAAACGCCAACAGGGTTGTATATTCCGTCACTACCCAATCAGTAGCAGTTCTGAACGAGAAATAAGGAACTATAGTCGCCCCCTCTACGTCAGGGATACCGTTGATACTCATGCACACCCACTGGCTGCCATCGTACGCCCACATATCGCCGGTCAAATCACCGGAAGCGGTGCGGCCACCGAGAATCATCATCATGGGCTGCTCCGACCACTTGGTAGTAAACAGCAGCGAAGTGCTGGTTCCGCTCACAGGACAGTTGCCTGACACTGCGGTTTCTGTAGTAGCCGGATATGTCACATGCTTATAAGCACCATTGCCGTCAGCCTTCACACCAACCACCGAAGTGCCGTAGCCGCCATAGATATAGCTCATCTCGGCACCTGTCGATGTCCATGTCGAGCCTGTGTCCTGCGATTTGTACAGCACATTTCCGCCGCCCACTACATACAGGGCGTCGTCACTTGCCGTCAATGTCTCCAATACGGCTCCCGAGGGAAGCGACACAGTGGCTATGTCCCAATCGTTGTTGGCAGGATTCGAAGATATTGCCCTTACGGTATTGGCTCCTTGCTGGGTAAAGCATACTGCCTGTCCCTTAAACTCCACTGTTTTTTGAGCAGATGGAGCCGAAAGCGAAGTGGGAAGTGCGCACATCGCGGTCTCGCCCCATGCGAGCGAGTCGGGATCCATATTGTGCACATTGACATATATGGTATAGGTGCGGTCAATCAACTTATTATACGACACCAGCTTCAATTTCACCGAACCGCGGCTGAAATCGATTGAGTCAGTGGAATTGGTAAGATAATTCACGATGGTATCCGACCCGTTTTTACCGGGCATTGTTATCTCTGCCGTACTTACCGACGACAGACCTATGCTTACAGGCAAACGCGACACCTTGGTACCTTTCGGAAGTGAATCAGCGTTGAATATCACAGCATTATTCAAATCTATTGAGAAAAACACCGAATCAAGGTTAGCAAGCACGCTATCGTTTTTGACAAGGCTGAATGAAGTGACCATCACAGCTGATTCGCTGCTATTGTCATATTCTATCTCATCTTCACTGTCATCGTTACAGGATGCCACAAACATCGAGCCGAGCAATGCGAGCACCACATATATTGGGAATCTTCTATTCATAAGGCGTTATTTTTCAACTTGCAAAGTTAACAAGATTTTCATTAACCCATACCCTATTATAGTTAAATTTAGTAATCATGCTCGCGCACGACGCACAATGCCACGTTTTTATTGACAATCCCCCGCTACTCCGCGACGTACAGGAATCATCAATAATCCGGTGCAGTGTTTTTAACATCCATTATTACATTTCCATCCAGCCGGCTCACCATTAATTCACCGGAAGGAACCGACATACGCGCTGCACCTTTATCGCCAAGCATCATCTCCGAGACTTCAATTCTGGCATCATCCCATAGCCCTGAATCGATAAACGACGACAATATCCGGGCACCGCCCTCAACCAACACGGATGTTATACCCCGACGTCTCAACGCATAAAGCACCTGTCTCAGATCCACATCGGCATCACATATCTCGCAGTCCACACCATCGGGTAAATCATCGCGTTCACGGCTACAGAAGTACACAGTACCGTCACTGAGGATATTTGCATCCGGTGACACACGCCCCCCACGGTCCAACAACACCCTCACCGGCGACCGGCCCTCTATCATCCTCACATCAAGACGCGGATTGTCAGCCAATGCCGTACCGCTGCCCACCAATATGGCATCGTACATCGAACGCAACCCATGCACAGCTTGCTGTCCGAGCGGGGTAGAGAATTTGACAGGTCGGTCATCGGCAGTACGCTTGCAATCAAGATACCCGTCGGCACTCTGCGCCCATTTCAAAGTCACATACGGGCGGTGTGATTTATGAGCTGTCATGAACCGTGCGTTAAGGGCTTCACATTCGTCAGCCAATACACCCGACACCACCTCCACACCGGCGTTACGCAGCATGGCTATCCCACGGCCGCTCACCCTCTCGTTTGGGTCGCCGCACCCTACCACCACACGCGGTATGCCCATATCTATTATCAATTGCGCACATGGCGGAGTCTTACCATAGTGCGAGCAAGGTTCCAGTGTCACATACATGGTACTATTCGTCAACACCGACTTGTCAACCACCGATGCCACGGCATTGACCTCGGCATGACCCTCACCGAAACAACGATGATACCCCTCGCCCACAATCCGGCAATCACACACTATCACCGCGCCCACCATGGGGTTAGGTGAAACATATCCCGCCCCACACCGGGCAAGCTGTAATGCCCGACGCATGTATTTCTCCTCTACTTCCAATCTCCGCAGCGTTTTATCAATTCAATAAGATGTTCCACGGCTTCGTCAGCGGGAATATTCTTTTCCACGCACTCCTTACCCTTGTACAGGCTCACGCATCCTGCCCCGGCACCCACGTAACCGTAGTCGGCGTCAGCCATCTCGCCGGGACCGTTGACTATACAGCCCATGACCCCTATTTTCAATCCCTTGAGATGCGAAGTCGCAGCCTTCACACGGGCAAGGGTCTGCTGAAGGTCAAAAAGTGTACGTCCGCAACCGGGGCAAGATATGTACTCGGTGCGGGTGAAGCGCAAACGCGCTGATTGAAGAATCGAATAAGCCAGGCGGGCACACTGCGCTTCATCGAGCGCATCACTCTGTATCATTATGCCGTCAGCCAAACCGTTCAATAGTATCGAACCGCAATCCACAGCGGCACGAATCATAACATCCTCTGCGGCAACACCGGCATAACGCACCGACACTACCACCGGATTATGCAGACCGGCATTATCCATGGCATGGATAGCCGCTTGCATCTCAGCCGGTTTATTGACATGCCGTGAGGTCAACAGCACAACATCTTCGACAGCCAACTTTGGCATCGAACAAAGCACCTGCGACGCATCAAGTTCCACAAACCTTATATCAGAAGTCCCGACAAACATATCAGGAACGCTGTCGGCAGGATAATTCGCGTCCGCCACAGTCCCCACAACAACAGGAAGATTACCGCCACCTATTCCACCTACGGCATGCGTCGCCCTACGGCACGGAGCCACGGCATCATAACCTGCGGCATATTCCCCTGCTATCGGCTCACCTTCAGCAAAGCCCGACACATAATCGACCAATGCACGCGCTACCGGCAATTCGCGCTCCGGCTCCTCACTCAGCGACACCCTTATAGTATCGCCTATACCTTGCGCCAGAAGAGTTCCTATACCTACAGCCGACTTTACGCGTCCATCCTCGGCATCTCCGGCTTCCGTTACTCCAAGATGCAATGGATAGTGCATATCCTCAGCATCCATAGCACGAACCAAGCGGCGCACCGTCTCCACCATCACCACCACGTTAGATGCCTTAATGGATATCACCACATCGTGGAAATCATTTTTGCGGCACACACGCAGGAACTCCATGGCACTCTCCACCATTCCGGCAGGAGTATCGCCATAACGGCTCATTATACGGTCCGACAGCGACCCATGGTTCACACCTATACGTATAGCCGTACCATGCTCCTTACAGAGTTTCAGAAATGGGGTCAACGCTTCGTCCACACGTTTAATCTCAGCTTGATATTCCGAATCGGTATATTCAATCTTACGGAACGTACGGCCGGGATCCACAAAATTGCCGGGGTTGATACGTACTTTCTCCACCTTTTGCGCGGCGGCAAATGCCGCACGGGGATTAAAATGGATATCGGCAACCAACGGCACATCGCATCCCGCATCCCTCAACCGGGCGCGTATCTCACCCAAATTTTCAGCTTCACGTACCCCCTGGGCAGTAAAGCGTATATATTCGGCTCCGGCATCGGCAATACGCAAAGCCTGTGCCACCGACGCATCAGTATCCATGGTCGAGGTCGATGCCATGGACTGTATTCTAACCGGATTGTTTCCGCCAAGCCGAGTACCGCCCACATTCACTTCGGTGGTATTACGGCGCTTATAATCAAACGTTGACATTATCGTACTGCAACAATATATTTGTCAATTGGTTTTGTACTGGAATTTGACATCTTTCAGTTCGGAATTGACCTTAACAATCTTTTCCGACAATTTCTTACGGTAGGACTCGAAACGCGCACTCACACCGGCATCGCTCAACGCCAGTATCTGTACGGCGAGAACACCCGCATTCATACCTCCGTCTATACCCACCGTAGCCACAGCTATACCAGGAGGCATCTGAACTATCGACAGCAACGCATCACGACCCTCAAGAGAAGAACTGATAGGCACACCGATTACCGGTACCGGAGTCATCGCCGCTATTACACCAGGGAGGGCAGCCGCCATTCCGGCTCCGGCTATAATCACCTTTATACCTCTATCTTGTGCCGAACGCGCAAAACTCTCCACTTCAGCCGGCGTACGATGTGCCGACAAGGCATTCATCTCAAACGGCACTTCCATTGAATCAAGAAATGCGGCAGCTTTCTTCAATATGGGCAAATCCGACAGACTACCCATGATTATGCTCACTACTGGTTCCATTGTAATTTATTTAGTATTATTTATTATCGTCCAATCAAAACATCGACAGCAACATCACACACACGAAGCCATTGGCAGCTCCGGCAACGCCCTGCCATATAGTGTGGCGGTGCAGACCGATACGGGCTGTACCCACAAGCCCTGCCGCCAAGACCACAGCAACAATCACCCACAGCATATCCACAATGGCATAGTCACTGACCGCCATGCGAAAAGCGATCGCCACCAAACCGCCCATAGCAGCCATGTGCGCGCTTATTTTCCACCGAGTGTTAACGGCAAGCGAAATCAAAGCCGCCACAAACGCTCCTGCAAGAAAACCCACGAGCCACAGAGGGGCATTGGCTTTAAAAAGGTAGACTGTACAAGCCAGGTAGCTCGCCGCCGTAATTATGTACGGAACAGTACGCTCCGTACGTTCGTTGACGCCCGGATCCTTCACCAAGCCAAGACGCCACATCCCGGCAATGGCAAGCAACGGCACCACACCGGTGATGATAAACGTCACCGCCACCACTCCGAAACGCACACTCACCGGCACCGACGACAACGCCGACACCCATAAAGCGAGCGCCACTCCATAGGTAGGGACAAGAAGCGGGCTGAACACTAATGATAATATTGTTGCTATCTTATTCATATCTATATTTCGTATCAACAGTTATATCCACAATCGCAACCCATCAGATACCCTTACGCAAACGCCCCACCGGTATGCCAAGTTTCTCCCGGTATTTGGTAACCGTGCGGCGGGCTATATCGAATCCTTCGGACTGCAAAGCTTCAGCAATCGACGCATCGCTCAACGGACGACGCTTATCCTCCCCGTCGATTACCCGTCGCAATGCGGCAAGCACTTTCTGGGTGGACACATCGTCATTCTCCTTTCTGCGTTCATTAAAGAAGAATTTTATCGGATACACACCTTGACGTGTGGCAACATATTTTCCGGCTGTAGCCCGGCTTATCACCGACACATCATCACCCGTGACACCCGATATATCTTTCAATATCATAGGACGTATGCGCATAGGGTCATCGGTCAGAAAGAAATCGCGTTGCCATTGGACTATAGCCCACATGACACGGAACAATGTCTGCTGACGCATCTCCAACACACGCATAAAAGCCACAGCTTCATCCCGCTTCTGACGTATGAAAGCACCGGCTTCGGCAACCTCTTTGCGCGTACCTCTGCCACTGCCCTCCGCTTCCACCGTAAAGCTGCGCTCAATCTGCAGATGGGGAATCTTGTTAAGCAATGTCAATGTAAGGCGGTCGCCCTCCGTCTCCACCAGGAAATCAGGAGTAATATGGCGCACACGGTCATCCTCACCTCCACTGACCAAAGCCCCGGGTTTCGGATTAAGCCCGCGTATCACATCCAACGCCTCGCGCAACCGCGTCTCGTCAACGCCCAACAGTGAACGCATCCGGTCGAAATGCATCAATGAGAACAAATCGAAGTAGTCACGTATGATTTCTCGCGCCAATGCCACTGTCAGTGTATCCTCGCGGCGGTTCAACTGAATCAACAGGCTGTCGCGCAAATCCACGGCGCCCACACCGGCAGGCTCCAGCCCGCGAACCATATTCCACACGCGCCGTACATCATCGTCGGTCACATCCCATCCTGTCTGGATAGCGATATCATCCACCAATGCACGCACACTGCGCGTCATATATCCGTTATCGTCGATATTACCCGCCACAAACCGCGCTATCTCCATATCCCGGTCCGTGACCAGCGGATTTTCGGCGAGCTGCCCCATCAGCGAATCCATCAGCGAATCATCGGCAGCCACAGCCACCGGTTCGTAATACACATCGGAAGCACTGTGGTTATGCGCCTCCAATCTATAGGCGGGTATATCGTCATCCGTGCGGTAATCGGCAAGTTGCATCTGCTCCGCACTCTCATTGAAATCCGTATCGCCCAACGGAACGTCATCATCCTCCCCTACCTCTATGGCAGGATTGTCATCTACCGTACGGCGTATCTCCTCCTCCAGCTCCGGACCCGTCATCTCAAGCATACGCACGAATTGGAGCTGCATAGGCGCAAGCGTCTGCTGCTGCTTCTGGCGCAATGATAGGCTTAATGACTCATCCATCGGTTATCGCTGTCGGAAAAACAAGTTATATCGTTATTGCACTAAATATGCAAATGCCTTTATACAAAAATACGAAGCATTGGTCTGACCATAGGTATCGGTCTTTGACGATTCCATCTGTAGATAGATATAATCCACCTCTCCGAGAGCGGCGAGATTATTCACCTCAATCCAATCGTTATGAATGTTCGTACCCTTGGCAAGTTCTATTTTTATCGGCTGCTGGGTACGCACGCCACCGCGCACACCCCATATCAGGAGATTGCAATAGTCATTGGCACCAAACGGAGCGTATGGAGCGGTCAGATTGTCGGTTGTACCGCCATCAACATACCCCGCACCGTAGAGCATCTGATAATAACCCACGGTGCTGTTGGTGACATTTATCATCAAGGGGAAGAAACGTTCGCCGGAAGCAAGACTAATCTTACATGACGGATTTTCGGGAATCGAGGTCAATGATTCGCTCACATCCCAGTAGCCCAACATGAATGGCTTCTGGGCATCAGGTTTATTGCTTACAGCAACACATGCACCCCATACATCCTCATTAGTCCAATAACTTGACGTATAATTGGTACCGTATAACTTAGAGGGAGTAAAGCCAATCCACGAGTCATAGGTCGGATTGTAGTTTCTTGCAAAATTCACACCTCCGATTGAAAGCGGCTGTGTTGTATTCCACGATGCCCACACTCCAGCGGCATCATACCTTACGTCATATTGGCTCAATGTAAATACATGCTTGTCGGGACCGTTCTCTCCGTCATCGCTACACGACACGGCAATCATACCCAACAACGACACCATAAGTACACCGAAACATTTTTTCATAATCTTAAGAACTAATATTTTCAAATACAATTAACAATATGGCGTAAAGTTACAATATTTTCCTCAACACGCCCCAATTTTCACACCCTTTAAATAAATCAAAGGGCACACACGAGAGCCGTCACGTAAGCAATGTAGCCCAGCACAAGCACCGAGCCCTCCACACGTGTTATGGTACGTGTCCCGAATAGCCATCCGAATACCCAGAACATCAATGCCGACCCCACAAGCACCCCCATATCCATATTGCCCACATTGCCTAACGGAAGCGGGGATATGGTAGCCGACACGCCGAGCACCATAAAAATATTGAATATGTTGCTGCCTATCACATTGCCCAAGGCTATGCCGGGTTGCCCCTTTAGCGCGGCAGCCACCGAGGTGGCAAGCTCGGGAAGCGACGTACCGGTGGCTACTATTGTAAGACCTATCACCGCCTCACTGACACCCAATGCCGATGCGATATCCGATGCACCGGCTACAAAACGATCACCGCCATAGACCAATGCAGCCAAACCGCCAACTACATACAGCACCGAACGCCAGACCGGCATTTTTGGCACAGCCGAGGCATTGGCAGCTGCCGGATCCGATGGAGCAGCGGATTTTGCCTGTGAGAAGGTGTACCGCATGAATATGGCGAAGAACAGCAATAACAACAGTCCGTCGACGCGTGTTATCACCGCCGACGGCACACCGTCGAGCCAAGGGCCGTTGGACATCACCACCAACGCCACCGACGAAAGTATCACCAGCGGTATCTCATTTATCATCACGCTACGTTGTATCTTCATAGGCACAACCATGGCAGTGACACCTATAATCACCAATACATTGAATATGTTGCTTCCTACCACATTGCCCACTGCAAGCTCGCTGCTCCCGTTTACTGCCGAGAAAACACTTATGGCAAGCTCGGGAGCCGAAGTACCGAAAGCCACCACGGTGAGTCCCACTACAAGGTCGGATATGCCCATACGCTTGGCTATTGCCGATGCGCCATCCGTGAGAAAATTGGCACCGCCCAATATCAGCACCAGCCCTACCACTAAAAATATTATACTGAGAATCATACGACTATATTTTTCTATTATAAAATCAGCTCCAAAGTTACCTATAAATAGTGTAATATTAAACGTTCTTTTTGCGCCACCACGGATTTTACGTACTTTTGCAACAAATCATTGCCCTATTTATAACATGAAAACGGCAACAATGGATTGCATCGTACCATAATGGCGGTGCCCAAATCCCAACATAACCACAACCGAACACGTTATACAATAAAAATATTCATAACTCTCCAATAGAAATTCAAGTAACGCAAAAATGGCTGATTCAAATTTCATAGATTACGTAAAGATACATTGCCGCTCAGGAAAAGGCGGCGCCGGTTCACGACATTTTTACCGCGCGAAATACGTGCCCAAAGGAGGTCCCGACGGTGGTGACGGCGGCCGTGGCGGTCACATAATACTCCGTGGCAACGCACAGATGTGGACACTCCTGCCATTGAAATACAACCGACACATGTTTGCCGGCAACGGACAGAGCGGCACCGGCGGCCGTAGCTTCGGGAAGGACGGCAACGACGTGATAATCGACGTACCTTGCGGAACAGTGGTGTTCGATGCCGAGACAGGCGATTTCTTATGCGAGGTGAACAACGACGGCGAAGAAGTGAAATTGTTGCGCGGTGGCCGTGGCGGATTAGGCAATTGGCATTTTAAAAGCGCCACCAACCGCACTCCGCGTTATGCACAACCGGGCGAACCTGCCATCGAAAAAACTGTGATTCTTGAATTGAAGCTACTCGCCGACGTAGGTTTGGTAGGATTCCCAAATGCCGGAAAATCCACACTGCTTTCGGCTTTGTCTGCGGCACGCCCTAAGATTGCCGATTATCCATTCACCACTATGGAACCGCAACTCGGCATAGTCTCATACCGCGACAACCGTTCGTTCGTCATGGCAGACATCCCCGGCATCATCGAAGGTGCCAGCGAAGGCAAGGGGCTGGGATTGCGCTTCCTGCGACATATCGAACGTAATGCCGTATTGCTGTTCATGATACCTGCCGACGCCGAGGACATAGCCAAAGAATACAACATACTCTTAGGCGAGTTGGAGAAATTCAATCCGCAGCTCATGGACAAGCAACGGGTTCTGGCTATCTCAAAAAGCGACATGCTCGACGAAGAGCTGATAGCCGAAATCGAGCCGACCCTACCTGACGATATTCCTCACGTATTCATATCGGCAGTAACCGGTCTCGGACTCACCGAACTAAAAGATATACTGTGGGCAGCCGTAACCGACGAACGCAACCAGATAGCCACTCCATCCATCACTCACCGACCGCTTGACGGACATCATCGTGTGCGTGAAGAGGACGAATTCATTTTCGACACACCAACGATTGTCGACGAAGAGGATGACGAGGACTTCGATGAAGATTTCGACAATGGGGAGTGGGACGAAAGCTGGGACATGGATTTCCCCGACGATGTTATTGACAACGATTGATTACCCGCTGACAGAAGGCATTACAGCCTTCTCAACACTCCGTGGCACAAACGATGTCACTAATCCCTACTATGGATTTAACGTATGCCATTACTCCGGTGATGACCAATCCCATATCGACACTTGCCGGGAGTTATTGTGCAAACGTTTAAACATATCACCGGACAGGCTAATCATTCCGCGTCAGACACACTCATCCCACATAGCGGTAATTGACAGCTACGATTTAGCGCCGCTTGATGACATCGACGGCATGGTCACCAACGTAAAAGGCTTGGCATTATGTATCAATACAGCCGACTGCGTTCCGGTACTTATGGCAGATACTACGGCAGGCATAATAGCTGCCGTACATTCAGGTTGGCGCGGTACGGTCGCCGGGATTGCCGGAAAAGCGGTTTCAGGCATGGTACGCATGGGCGCCGTGCCACATCGCATCAAGGTGGTCATGGGACCTTCTATATGTACCGGATGCTTCGAGGTGGGACATGAGGTGGCACAGATATTCAACGACACCTTCCCGGGAATCCAAACCGTGGACAACTCACACCTCAAACCGCACATAGACCTCTCCGCCGCTATACGCGCCACACTGTACGATGTTGGAGTAGAGCCGGAAAACATATCCGGTCCACCGGCTTGTTCCATGTGCAACCATTCCGATTACTTCTCGGCACGCCGTCTCGGGATAAAATCCGGACGGACACTATCCGTGATAATGCTCCGGACTTGACCGGACACACATTGCACCATATATCCTATACTTGTGCAGTAATTTGTATATGACTGCACCAATGGTTAACTTTGCCGAATCATATCTAACCACATGCCGGAACCACAACCCATCAGGATTGACTTAGACGCAGTGCTGCAATCACGATTGCCGCGCCACTATAAGTATATACCACGCTTTCTTGTCCGATGGCTGGAAAATACTATATGCCAGGACCGGCTCAACGCCATGCTCAAAGAGTGTCATGGCAAACGCGACGCCGAATTTTGTCGTGGAGTGATTGAGCACCTGAACATCAGCTATACTACCGACGGAGCCGGATTGCCCTCCGGTTCACGAGTGATAATAGCCTGCAATCATCCTTTGGGTGGACTTGACGGCATGATACTCATTGACTATGTTACACGCGTATATGGCATGAAGCCAAAATTCATAGTCAACGACCTGCTCATGGCAATAGAGCCACTGAGCGGTGTTTTTCTCCCGATTAACAAACACGGACAGCAATCCCGACAGGCATCATCCGACATAGAGAGAGCTATGGAAAGTGATGCGCCCGTCATCATATTCCCTGCCGGACTGGTGTCACGAAAAGGAGCCGACGGAACCATCGCTGACCTTCAATGGCAAAAATCATTCGTGAACATGGCAGTACGCTTCCAACGCGATATAATTCCCACATTCTTTAGCGGACAAAACTCAAAGTTTTTTTATAATTTTGCAAAACTTAGAACCCGATTGGGACTGAAATTCAACGTTGAGATGATTCGGCTTCCCAAGGAGGTGTTTCTAAGCCAAGGAAAAAACTATACCATAACCGTAGGAGAACCTATACCCTGGCAGTCGCTGGCTAATGGCTCCTCAGCCCGCCGACAAGCCGAGGATATCCGAAACATAGTATATAACCTCTCCGGTAAATAAAAGCACCCGTTCCACACCACCCATGAATCAGAAGATAATTGACCCGATACCCACCGAACTAATTGAAGCCGAGCTCACACCCGACGCATGGCTGCGCGACACCAACAAGGGTCATAACCGCATATACGTGGTGGATGCCCGAAAAGCTCCAAACACGATGAAAGAAATAGGCAGACTTCGCGAGACGGCATTCCGCGCGGCAGGAGGAGGTACAGGCAAGGACTGCGACATCGACATGTACGACACCATGTCGCCGGCTTGTCGCCAACTGATAGTGTGGGACCCGCAGGAACGCATAATACTTGGTGGCTACCGATTCATCACCGGTTCCGACATACGTTTTCTTCCCGACGGGTCTCCGCGTATAGCCACCAGCCACATGTTCCGGTTCTCAAAAAAATTCATTGACCAATACCTGCCCCACACCATTGAACTCGGACGCTCCTTCGTAAGGACCGAATACCAGTCGTCGCGAGCCGGAGCCAAAGCACTGTTCGCGCTCGATAATCTGTGGGACGGTCTTGGAGCGCTCACGGTAATACATCCGGAAATAAAATACCTCTTCGGTAAAGTCACCATGTACCCAAGCTATTCACGCGATTGCCGCAACATGATTTTGTACTTCCTCGAAAAACACTTTCCCGACAACGAGCAACTTGTGGTTCCGATTCAAGCCCTTGACACACAGATGGACACCACTGCGCTGGAAGCCCTGTTCACCGGCAAATCATTTGACGAGGACTACCGCATACTCAATAAAGCGGTACGCAGCTACGGATACAACATACCACCGCTCGTCAATGCCTATATGGGACTGTCGCCGACTATGAAAGTATTCGGCACGGCAATCAACGATGAGTTCGGCGATGTGGAGGAAACCGGAATTTTCCTTGCTATCTCAGAAATATTCGAGGAGAAAAAACAACGGCATATCGGCACATACCACCCCTAACGCGAATCCGCGTATAAACCCGTGACCCGGATTCAGACTTCAGCATAAATACGCCACATAGCATCACCACACATCAAAAAGGCAACCATTTACATAGCATCGCACATAAAAATAATGTATCTTTGCATCATGTAATAAAATGTGTGACACGAAAATGGAAACGCCCATATCACCATATCGCCGCGGTGCCGACCAGGGATTCTTCTTTGGTTTGTATCTCAGCGCCATGTTCATAATATCGGCTGTATCCGTCAAAGTGCAGTTTTTGGGTATAATCCCACTGATTATGGCAATATCCGTCCCATTTATCATCTACCGATTACTTAGGCGTACATACGTGGAGGAATACGGCACATCAACACTCTCGGCACTATGGATGCAAGGTATTATGATTTTCATCTGCGGATCGCTCATACATGCCATCGTGGCGGTTGTGTACCTCAAATGGATTGAGCCGGATTTCATAATCACACAATTGCGTTCAGCCATACAGTTTTACAAAGATTCAGGCACCGAGACCGGCATTCAGATATCTGACATGCTTGCGCGCATGATACGTGCCGGTGCAGTACCATCCACCACATCTATAGTAATCGAAACTATATGGCTCGCCATATTCTCCGGGTCAATGCTTTCATTGCTCATGAGCATACTGGCACGGGCACGCGGAGTTCCGTCGTCAGGAAAGGAAAAATGGTTCCGCTGATACCCCACGACAAAACCGCATCATCATAACACCACAAAAATCAAACTCTTATGGATATATCTGTAATAGTACCCTTATACAATGAAGCCGAATCACTGCCCGAGCTCGAGCAATGGATAGCACGCGTGATGAAGGAAAACGGCTTCAGCTATGAAATAATTTTCGTAAACGACGGCAGCACCGACACCTCCTGGGAGGTAATACGCGGACTTAGTGAGAAGAATCCCGCCGTAAAAGGTGTCAGCTTCCGCCGCAACTACGGCAAATCACCTGCGCTGAATACCGGATTTGCCCGCGCCAAAGGCGATGTGGTAATAACCATGGATGCCGATTTGCAAGACAGTCCCGATGAGATACCCGAACTGTACCGGATGATTACAGCCGACGGCTACGACCTGGTAAGCGGATGGAAACAAAAGCGTTACGACCCTCTGTCCAAAACCATCCCCACTAAACTGTTCAACGCCACGGCTCGACGCGTGAGCGGCATCCACAATCTTCACGACTTCAATTGCGGACTGAAAGCCTACCGCAACAAGGTGGTGAAACATATCGAGGTATATGGCGACATGCACCGATACATACCATACCTCGCGAAAAACGCCGGATTTACCAAAATCGGAGAGAAAGTGGTCCACCACCAGGCCCGCAAATACGGAAAAACTAAATTCGGGCTCGACCGTTTTGTCAACGGATATCTCGACCTTGCCACCCTATGGTTTACAAACAAATTCGGAGTCAAGCCCATGCACTTCTTCGGACTGCTCGGAAGCCTTATGTTCATAATCGGTTTCATAGCCACGCTCGTGGTAGGCGGCATGAAACTCTACCACATGTACACCGGGGGCAACTACACATTAGTGACCGACTCTCCCTACTTCTACCTGTCGCTTGTAACCATGGTTCTCGGCACACAACTTTTCCTCACCGGATTCCTTGGCGAACTGATAGTGCGCAACTCTCCCAGGCGCAATGATTACGAAATAGAAGAAGAACTTAAACTGAATTAGTAAAATGACTCAAGCTACTGAAACATACACCCGCTTCCTTCAACTGGTAAAGGACCGATATTCATGCCGCAAATACCTGTCGACACCCGTATCGCGCCAATTGCTCGGAGATATCATCGAGACCGCGCATCTTGCTCCATCGGCATGCAACAAACAGCCATGGCGGTACATAATAGCCGACACCCCCGATTTGTGCCGTGAAATAGCGGCTTGTTACGGACGTGATTGGGTAGACAATGTCCCGGCTTTTATAGTGGCATGCGGCGTACATGACGAGGCGTGGCACCGTGCTGACGGCAAGGACCACACCGACGTTGACATCTCCATAGCCGTAGAGCATATCTGCCTTGCAGCAACCTCATTGGGCTTAGGTTCATGCTGGATATGCAACTTCGACGAACCGAAGCTTTCAGCCACCTTACACCTCCCTGAAGGCATCGAGCCAATCGCTATAATACCTATAGGCTATCCCGATCCGGAAGCGGCAATACCCGAAAAGAAACGCAAACCGATAGAGGAAATCATACAATGGGGAAAATTCTGACAATAGCGGCAATAGGATTACTGACACTCATTATCTCGGGGTGCAACACATCAGGATGTACCGACAATCAGAATTCACTTCCTCTTGCCGGATTCTATGACTACGCCACCGGACAAGCCATATCACTAAGCATCCTTGACATAGGAGGCGTGGATGCTCCCGACGACTCTTTGCTGTACACTGCCGGAACCGCATACTCCGAAGTGTACTTACCGTTCCGTTCGGCACAGAACTCCACATCATACTTCATACACTACGCTCAGGCGGGCATTGATTCCGACGAGATGAACGACACCCTCACGTTTGACTATACCTCCCAACCATACTTTGCGTCTGAGGAATGCGGCGCCATGTACCATTACTCCATAACCCGCATGACCCACACCACCCACATAGTGGACTCCGTGGCTATAACCGACTCGCTCATAACCAACAAGAATCTTCAGCGCATAAAGATATTTTTCCGCACCATGCCCGAACCCGACCCGGAACCGGAACCTGGTCCGGAGGAACCTGAACAGCCGGAAGAGCCGGAAGCGTAACACCAATATCACTCCCACTGCAAAATGTATCTGACTCGTATAATATTTGTATTCATAACTCTGATTCTGACAGGGATTTCATCGATGGAATCACTTGCCCAACGCCGTATCACCCCCGTTGAGCCAAAAGCTGGAACCATTGGCACTCCGGTACAACCAAAAAACGATGAGCCAACCCGCCCAACATCTCTCGAAGAGCGCAAAGACGCTCAGGGCAACATCGTATTGGTGGACACCATCACCGGACAGGAATGGGTCGATTCGACAGCCATAACACGCAAAGCCAAGATGATTTATCCATTGTTGGAATCCGTATCGGTGGGTGTCAATATCTGGGACCCCGTTATGAAAATGTTCGGACAAAAATACGGTGGCATGGACGTATGGGCGGAATTAAGCCTGCACAACAGATACAAGCCTATATTCGAATTCGGCATGAGCAGCTGCGACGACACGCCCGAGGAGATGAACTACACGTTCAAGTCCAAGCTCGCCCCCTACTTCCGCATAGGCATGAACTACAATATCTTTTACAACAATAGCCCCAACTACCAGTTTTGCGTCGGAATGCGCTACGGCTTCACTCCATTCTCATATCAGGTAACCGATGTGACAGTGAGCGACGGATACTGGAACGAGCCCACCCATTTCGACCTTCCACGCCAAAGCACAACCGCCGGATATTTCGAACTGGTGGCAAGCGTAAAAGTAATGATTATAAAGTCATTCTCTTTGGGATGGAGCATCAAGTACCATTCTATATTGCACGAAGGCAAATCGCAATACGGCAAACCGATGTACATACCCGGATTCGGCAAACGGGGCAACAGCTTCACCGGTAGTTTTTCCATAATCTATACGATTCCCCTGAACAACCGACCGATAGAATCGGTTAATTAAGTATCATACAAGGAACCACAGATTATAGGACAAATGAAAAAGATAATAGTGATAGGTGCTTCATCGGGATTAGGAGCACGCATAGCCACCGACTTCGCCCGTTTAGGGTTCAGAGTCGGCATAGCGGCACGCCGCGAGGACAGATTAAAGGACATCAAGGCATTGTACCCCGAGCGCATAGCCTATCAAACTATCGACGTGACAACTCATGACGCTGTTGAACGTTTCTACAATCTTATAGAACTCATCGACGGTATGGATATACTGCTGTTCGCATCAGGAATAGGATTTCAGGATCCGGAACTCAAAGACTCCACCCTTACCGACACATTACAGACAAACGTTGTGGGATTTGCACGCATAATAGCGGCTGCATATAAATATTTCAGGGACACCGCCAATCTCCATCCCGGACAAATTGCCGCAATCACATCCGTAGCAGGAACCAAAGGCATAGGAGTTGCCGCAGCCTACAGCTCTTCGAAGCGATTCCAGCAAATGTTCATCAACTCCCTTGAGCAACTCGCATATCGCCAGCAGGTCAATGTAAAATTCACCGACATACGCCCCGGATTCGTACGCACACCCATACTCAACAACGACAAAGACTACCCCATGATTATGTCCGTGGACTATGCGGCACCACTCATAGAAAAAGCAATACTCAAACGCAAGCGCGTAGCGGTAATCGACTCAAGATGGCTGATTGTCAACACTCTTTGGCGCATGATACCTCAATGCCTGTGGAAACACATCAGTTTAGGGCTATAATACCATCGGAATTGACAATTATATGACGGTTTATTTGTAAATTTGCACCGTATAATGATTCCAACATCAATCAACGCGGACATGACAATAATCCAACCCGACAAAAAAGTGGCGTTATGCAGCGACCACGCCGGCTACGAGTTAAAAGCTGCCATAATAGCATATCTTAACAACCGCGGTATTGGCACCGATGACTTCGGCACTGAATCATCAGAAAGTTGCGATTATCCGGACTTCGCGCATCCTTGCGCACAAGCCATAGAGTCAGGCAGAGACTATCCAGGAATAGCCATGTGCGGAACCGGCAACGGCATAGCCATGACACTCAACAAGCATCAAGGCATTCGTGCCGCACTCTGCTGGACTACCGAACTCGCACGTTTGGCAAGAGCACATAACGATGCCAACGTGCTCGTGCTTCCCGCCCGATTCATAGACACCGAAAGCGCACTCGCCATAGTCGACACATTCTTGTCAACCCCATTCGATGGCGGAAGGCACATTCGCCGAGTTGAGAAAATTGCCGTCAAGCAATAACTTAATCCCGCATATTTCTCTTACATCTCCTCCTCTACGACATCCTGCACGGTACGCACCATACCTATCAGACGCGCATTGACAAAATCCGTGAACGCCTGTTTGTAACTTTCACTAACAGGTATATAGGTATTGCCGAAAACTATGCGGTTACGTTCTATCACACGTATCTTCGATGTATTGACTATAAACGAGCGGTGAACACGCATAAACATCTCTGAAGGCAATGCGTGTTCGAGCGTCTTCACATTCATAAGAGTCATCACACTTTTGGACTCCCCTTCCAGGCATATCTTCACATAATCCTTCAGACCCTCGATGTACAATATATCCTGTACCGGAATCTGTATCAACTTGTACTCACTTTTCACTATGATGTAACGATCCGTATTGCCTGCCGGACGTTCTTTCTCCACCGCACATTCATATGCCTTGGTTGCCGCTGAGAGAAATTCATCATAACTGATCGGCTTGAGCAGATAATCAAGGGCATTGACCTTAAAACCGTCTATGGCATAAGAATCAAACGCGGTGGTGAACACCACTTGGCAATTCTGCGGCACAACACGCGCAAATTCCATACCGTTGAGCTGCGGCATCTGAATATCGAGAAATATAAGCCCCACATTACCGGTAAGCACTGTCTTTATAGCTTCCTGGGCTGAAGAGAACACACCCGCAAGCTCCAGGAACGGAGTACGCTCCACATAGCTTTCTATCAATTGTGCCGCCAGCGGCTCATCATCTATCACACAGCAACGAAGTTTATCCATGGCTATTATTTTATAATTGTCAGTTTACTTTAATCATTTATTATATCAGCACGACGTGCCGTAATATCAGGCGGGGTACTTATATCAATAGTCATCCGCACCTCAAACAGTTCGCCATCGCGAATCTCAAGCGACGAACGCCCAGGATATTGCAGCGACAATCGTTTACGCAGATTCGACAAGCCTATACCTCCGGAATGTCCGCTACCCTTATGGGCATCACTGCGATGATTCACCGTGCGGCATTCCACCACACCCTCGCCGGATGCTACAATGGAAATTTCCACATAATGCGATGTCGACTCAGCCATTCCATACTTAAATGCGTTTTCCACCAAATTGATAAACAATATCGGTGCCATAGGCATACCCGCGCAACCTCCCGCGTCGAGAGTTATGCGGAGATCGGTTTGGGCTGGAAGACGCATGCGCATGAGTCGCACATAACTATCCACAAAGTCAAGCTCACTTCCGAGCGTCGCTGTCGACGAATTGTCGTAGAGCATATACCGGAGCATCTTGCTGAGCAGGTGTATAGCTTCCTGAGCTTTTTCAGGGGAAATACCCGTTAGGGCATAAATGCTGTTAAGCGTATTGAACAGGAAGTGTGGATTAAGCTGCGTCTTTAATTGACGCAACTCCATCTCCTTCCTATGCGACTCCTCCTCGCTCCGCTTACGCTCCACGGTAAGCCACTTGTAGGTAATCTTTATAGCCACGCTCAGGGCTATCGACAGCACAAGCACCATTGCATCACGGAATAGAAATGCCGGAAGATGGGCCTTATCCTTGACACCGCCGGCATCAAAACGCGGATGATACCCATGTTCCAACCCCATTGCATGAGACGGCCGCGATGGAGATCCTATGTATTCCCAACAAAAATATAATATCAGCAATGCTATAAATATCAGGCACAAGTTCCAGCCGGCGAACCTAAGCACACTATGCGGACGACCAAACGTACGGTCTATCACCACATAGTAGTTGATATAGAATATCGCCACATACACCACTGCCTTGAAATACAGCTCCATCGGCACATCATGACCTTCCGGGTGCGACAGCGACACAAGCACCTCGGGCAATACAAACAGCAGGCACAGGCATATTAGATGCGTAAAAAATATCCATACCGCATGCCGGTCAGGACCGCGCCAGTCTTTCAGAAGGCTGCCTATTTTAGATATTATCCTACTCATTTATTTACAAATATCCCACAAAAACGTCATTTTCACAAATCCTTTCGATGGATTTGTAACAAAATCTGCCCAATCAATGTGTTTCATTGACTATCAGCTATGCGCCCGCACACGTTTAACATGACTTAACCGCACACGATGCCTGCACGCATTTTTTAGACACCTATAGTGATTTTTTTAGTAATTTCGCGGTATGAAAGGTTCTGAAATCCGACAACGGCTCAAACCATGGATTCTACCCATAGCCATGGTAGCAGGCTTACTTTTCCACGAATACATCACCTACGTAAGCTTTCTTGCACCGTATCTGATATTTGCAATGCTGTTCATAACATTTTGCAAAATCAATCCGCATGAATTCAAAATCACCCGATTCTCAGGCTATCTGCTCAGCGTGCAGATTTTAGGAGCGCTCGCCCTTTATTTGGCACTGCGCCCCGTAAGCGCCGACATAGCACAAGGTGTGTTCATCTGCATCTTTTGCCCTACCGCCACGGCAGCACCGGTCATTACAGGCATGCTCGGCGGCAGTGTGGCACGATTGGTTGCATATTCTCTGGCAAGCAATATCACTGTCGCGTTGCTGGCTCCTATACTCTTCGCATGGATGGGAACCGACCATATCGACATACTCTCAGCGGCAGCCACCATTTCCGCGCGCGTGGTACCATTGATTGTAGCACCGCTGATAGCCGCGCTCGCAGCTCGTAAAATCACGCCACGATTCCACCATGAGGTAGCATCGCGACAAGCCCTGTCATTCTACATCTGGGCTGTGTCACTATTCATTGTCGTAGGCCGCTCGGTAAGTTTCATCATGGACGAGCCCCCGTCTAAAATCCCGGAAATCATAGTGATTGCTCTCTGCGCAGGTATCGCATGCGGACTTCAGTTCATTATCGGACGTCGCATAGGAGCACGCTGGGGCGACAAGATTTCAGGAGCGCAAGGACTCGGACAAAAAAACACTGTGCTCGCTATATGGATGGCACTGACATACCTCAACCCCATCTCCTCAGTAGGACCTGCAGCGTATGTGGCTTGGCAAAACACCATAAACTCACTGCAACTCTACTACAAGCAGAAAAGAGACACCGGTCACATACACAAAAAATCGGCGGCTAACGAAACATAACCCGCTCACAGATGTTAAGTTTATAAAACGATTCGCAATAAGTGTGCCCTATGGATAGCATGTATGAAATATTGATGGGATTGCCATTGTTCAATGGTGTAAGTTACAACCGCATATCGGAAGTGGTAGGCAGCACTAAATTTCATTTCCTCAAATACCTTGCCGGAGAACAGATAGTACAGGCAGGCGAACCCTGCACCCATATAAAATTCATTATATCAGGCAGCGCACGCGTAACCATCGAAAACAGCGACGGACGGTTCAAGGTGTCACAGACCCTATCCAAGCCCGACGTCATATCTCCGTATTTTTTGTTTGGACGCGCCACACACTATCCCTGCACAGCCACGGCAATAGAATCCACTGGCATACTGCAAATATCAAAACAGGATTACGTCAAGATTCTTAATTCCGATCCCATATTTCTCTTTAACTTCCTCAATCTTCTGTCGATGAACGCACAGAAAGCCATCGATGGCGTGCTTGCACTCACCACCGGCTCACTTGAGGAACGAATCGCCTTCTGGATTGTAGCACTCACACAGCGTGGGGGCAAGGACATCGTACTATCGTGCCGGCAACGCGACCTGTATGCACTATTCGGCGTACAGCGCACATCATTCATCGGCACACTCGACAACATGAAATCGCGTGGACTAATCGACTACAACCAGCACGAAATCCGCATCAACTCACGCGCCGACATGCTCGCCCTGCTCTCCTCCCCCGCCGAAGACTGAAGCAATTGCAGCTTCCCTTATCCTCATCATGTGGCAGCTCGTCTATATTACACACCATCTACTTAAATAGCCAATAAACCCAGTTGTATTGAATAAAAACATTCTTTTTTATTCAATACAGCAATTGAATTGAATAAAAAGAACTATATTCGCAGTCTAACAAGACGGCAATGAAAAATATAATCTTCAATCAAAAGTCTGAGCGCGATGAGCTGATGGCTCGTCCGTACCAACAGCGGCAAACCAAACATGATGTTGAGAATCTTCTCGCCAATCCGCTAATTAAGATGATCACCGGCCCACGGCGCGTTGGTAAATCAGTGTTTGCCTTGCTGATGCTACAAGGGAAGAATTTTGCCTACCTTAATTTCGATGACGCACAGCTGTTGGAGAATTGGAATGAGGATTTGGTGATGTCGGCTCTCGATGACATATACCCCGGATATGATTATCTACTTCTTGATGAAGTGCAGAACCTACCCAACTGGGATATGTGGGTGAGCAAATTATATCGTCGTGGCAAGAACCTGGTTATCACAGGTAGCAACGCAAAACTCCTGAGCAGTGAAATGGCGACATCACTGACCGGACGCTATCTAAAAATAGATATGCTTCCATTCAGCCTTGACGAAACCATGAGCTGGAATGACATTGACATTCATGCGCCGCGTGAGGAACAACTTGCCAAAGCCACTATACTCGCCGATGATTATATGCGCAACGGCGGTTATCCCGAGACCATAAAGGCAAGAGCTATCACAAAGAACTATCTCTCCACTTTGTTTGACTCCATATTGCTGAAAGATATTGCAAAGCGACACAAGGTAAGGAACACCACCGACTTGTATAACCTTGCCACATACCTACTTTCCAACTTCTGCAACCCGATTTCCTCAAACGAACTTGCCGCAGAGTTGGGACTGTCAAGTGTCGCAACCACCAAGAAATTTTGCGACTATCTCGCCGAGCCTTACCTGTTCTTCTATCTTCCGCGCTTCAACAACAAGCTGAAACTGATGAAGAAGGCTCCGCGAAAGGTCTACG
>CAJTMM010000011.1:53691-76354 GCA_910577465.1 uncultured Muribaculaceae bacterium
CGCCGAGGCTACGAACCGGGTAACACACTATTCTACTACCGCACCCGCAACGACAAGGAAATAGACTTCGTGACCCGTCGCGGCACAAAGGTAGAGCAACTGATCCAAGTATGCTACGACATGACCTCTGAGAAAACCCGCAAGCGCGAACTTGATGCCCTCGTCGAAGCCGCCGAAGAACTCCACTGCGACAACCTACTCGTCATCACCAACGACCAAGAGGCACAAATAGAGAGGAAAGGAAAAATAATCAACATTATTCCCGTAAGTCATTTTTAATTCCACACAAATCCAATAAATAAAGAAGTCCCGCAATCTGAGATTGCAGGACTTGTGGAAATTTCTACTTCGGTGGGTGCTGAGGGATTCGAACCCCCGACCCTCTGCTTGTAAGGCAGATGCTCTGAACCAGCTGAGCTAAGCACCCGAGGTACCGTTCTTTAAACGGGCTTCGCAGAATAACTTTCAATATTCTCTTTTCGTGGTGGGTGCTGAGGGATTCGAACCCCCGACCCTCTGCTTGTAAGGCAGATGCTCTGAACCAGCTGAGCTAAGCACCCGATAGGTTCTCTGCGAAAGCGATGCAAAGGTAGGCATTATTTTTGAAACACCAAATATTTTCACCCATTTTTTCACCAAATCGCGTTTTTTAATCAAAAACCATCAAAAATCACCATGTTTTATTGCCGTTTCGGCAAATTATTTGTTAGTTTGCTATAGCTTACCTTAAACAATGTAACCGGATTCAATTATCATCTTACCGACAGCATGAAACGCCCGGCATTACCCGTTAGGATTATCCGCTTTTACGTGGACGGTTTCCGCCAGATGACGGTGGGGCGCTCTCTTTGGGCTCTTATCATTATAAAAGTGATAGTCCTGATGTTTGTATTCAAACTGATATTTTTTCCCGACCTGCTCAAAAGCCGATACGACAACGACGTCGATCGCGCACGGGCCGTCAGACATTCACTCGTTGAAGGCGAGCCACTGAAATAAGAAAATCAACCTTTCAACTAACCAACAAATACATCGCTACTTATGAATGATTTAATGAGTGTAGTCGATTGGTCGCGGGCGCAATTCGCGCTTACCGCGATGTACCATTGGCTATTCGTGCCCCTTACGTTGGGCATATCGGTAATAGTTGCCATAATGGAGACTATGTATTACCGCACACGCAGCGAACGATGGCTCGCCGTAACGAAATTCTGGATGCTGCTGTTCGGCATCAACTTTGCTGTGGGCGTAGCCACCGGTATCATACTTGAATTTGAATTCGGCGCCAATTGGTCCAACTACAGCTGGTTTGTAGGCGACATTTTCGGCGCACCGCTTGCCATAGAAGGTCTGTTGGCATTCTTTATGGAATCGACATTCATCGCCGTCATGTTCTTCGGATGGAAGAAAGTGAGCCCGCGTTTCCACCTTGCCGCCACTTGGCTCACTGCCATAGGGGCATCCCTTTCCGCGCTATGGATTCTGATAGCCAACGCATGGATGCAGTACCCCGTGGGCATGGAATTTGACCCGGCACAGATGCGCAACGTAATGGACAATTTCTGGGCAGTAGCGTTCTCACCCGTGGCAATGCACAAGTTCTGCCACGCCGTATTCAGCGGATGGGCACTTGCAGGCATATTCGTTATAGGCGTGAGCTGCTGGTTCCTGTTCAAGAAACGCAACGAGGCATTCGCCATACGCTCCATCAAGGTAGGCGGATGGGTAGGACTGGCAGGCATGCTGCTCACCATGTGGTCGGGCGACGGTTCAGCACTTGACGTGGCACGCGTGCAGCCCATGAAACTCGCTGCCATGGAGGGATTATACAATGGCAAATGCGGACAGGAGATAGTGGCGTTCGGCATACTGAATCCTGAAAAGACCGCGGAGAACGATGCCTACCCGTACCTTTTCGACATCTCCATACCCAAAGGACTGTCGTTTCTCGCAACGCACAAGTTCGACTCATTCGTCCCGGGAATCAACGACCTCATCGACGGCATAGAACTCACGCCTGAAGGCGATACCATACGCACGGAATCATACGCCGACCGCATAGCCATCGGCAAGAAAGCCCACGAAGCTTTGCGTGCGTTTGATGCCGCTTCGGTAGCCGGCGACTCCACCGCAATGGCAACCGCAGCCGCCGACCTCAAAGCCAATTACCGCTACTTCGGGTACGGATATTTGCAATCGCCATACGACGCCGTACCTCCGGTGGCACTCACATTCTATTCATTCCACATAATGGTTACATTAGGCGGAGCCTTGCTGTTGGTTCTCATCCTTGCCCTATGGTTTGCCTATCGCAAGCCGGGCACACTCCGCAACCGATTGGTACAATGGATTGGAATGGCATCAATTCCACTCGTATGGGTGTGCAGCCAAGCCGGATGGGTCACTGCCGAAGTAGGACGCCAACCATGGATAATACAAGACATCATGCCGTGTTCCGCCGCCATATCCGATATATCAGTAAGTACGGTACAAATTACATTCTGGATGTTTGCCGCTGTATTCACCGCATTCCTTGCCGCTGAGATCGGCATCATGCTCCGTCAGATATCCAAGGGTTCAAAATCAGATTACGACTCACTTAAAAGCTAATCAACGTCATGACACTACTACAATATCTTCAGATTTACTGGTGGCTACTGATAGCCGTACTCGGAGCCGCCTTGGTGTTCCTGCTCTTCGTCCAAGGTGGCCAGTCAATGCTCATGGACAAGATGAGCGAAGTGGAACGCACCATGACAGTCAACGCCCTCGGGCGCAAATGGGAACTGACATTCACCACATTGGTGGTGTTCGGTGGAGCTTTTTTCGCTTCATTCCCATTATTCTACTCCACAAGCTTCGGTGGAGCCTACTGGTTGTGGATGCTGATACTTTTCAGCTTCATACTTCAGGCAGTAAGTTATGAATTCCGCTCGAAACCGGGCAACATATTCGGCACCCGCACTTACGATGTGTTTCTGTTCATCAACGGATGCCTTGGATGCATATTGCTCGGTGTGGCTGTGGCAATGATGTTTTTCGGAGCGGAGTTTACTGTAACCAAGACCAATCTTCTCGATGCCGGAGCACCTGTCATATCCTCTTGGGCACCCACACACGGTATAGAGGCGATATTCAACTGGCGCAACCTTGTACTCGGATTCGCGGTATTGTTCCTTGCCCGCACACAGGCATCGCTTTACCTCATATCCGCAATAGGCCACGACGAAAAATATGCCAATCGCCAACGGCGTTCCGTGCTCATCAATGGTGCCATATTCGTAGTACTGTTCCTGACATTCCTTTTCCTCCTGCTCACTGCCAAGGGTCAGCAGGCACTGCCCGGCGGAGGGTTTGAATGGGTCGACTACAAGTACCTCAACAACTTCCTGCAAATGTGGTGGATAGCCATAACATTCGCACTTGGAGTGGTATTGGTACTATGCGGCATAGGAGCCACCATCATCAATACCAAATTCCGTAAGGGTATATGGTTGAGCGGAGCCGGTACGGCATTGGTTGTGGTAAGCCTGTTCTGCGTCGCCGGATACAACGGTACCGCATATTATCCATCGCTGTTGAACACATCCTCATCGCTCAGTATCGAAAACAGCTCATCATCGCTATTCACCCTCAAGGTCATGAGCTGGGTATCGGTAATAACACCGTTAGTAATAGCCTACATAGCCTATGTATGGCGTTGCATGGACCGTAAGCCCATCACTCCTCATGAGATGGAATCCACATCACACAAATATTAATAACCACCCACACGATAGCCTGCGCTAATCAGCAGGCTACCGTACCTTATAAATCAAAGTACAACTGCGGTCGGGGACAAAGATTCCCGCCGCAGTTCTTTTAATATCCTCCGGAGTCACACTGCGGTATGCGGGTACCACTTCGTTGATATCCTCTCCACGCATCACCGCTTTGGCAAGTGCCTGCGCTTTGGACAAGTAATTGATATGAGCGAACGTGCGGTTGCTCTCAAAGCGGTTAAGCGCACGCTCCAGTTCATAATCAGCCACATGTTCGTTGACAAGATTATCCAACTCCCGCCACAAAGCATCTTCAGCTTTGCGCAAAGTTTCCTCGTCATCACGTCTGAGACGAGCCGTGACCATAAGGAATCCCGGCTCTTCACTACCCGATATTGATGCATCGGCAGCCGTAAACAAATCTGTCCCCATAACAAGTCTGCGGTAAAAACGGCTTGAATTGCCCGATGCGAGTATATCGGTTATCAAATCGGCTTCGCGATAACCCGGTGCGCCATGAGCCGCCATGTGAAAAGCTATGGCTATGCGCGACTGCGGCACATCGGCATCCACCACCTCTCTACGGGGAGAGGTAATCGGTGTCTCAGCTTCATACATACGGGGAGCTATATCCCGACGAGGTATATCTCCGAACCAATACTGTACACGCTCGAGCACTTGGTCGAATTCTACAGGACCGGCTATCGCCAGCACCGCATTGTTAGGCGCATAATGGGTATAGAAAAACCGCTGCACGTCATCCATGGTGACATGCTCGATATGAGCAAGCTCCTTCCCTATCGTAGGATAACGGTAAGGATGCGTGCGGAAAAGCAATTTGCGTAAACGGTGCCCGAAGTCACCGTAAGGCTTGTTGATGCACACTTGCTTGAACTCCTCCATCACCACATTGCGCTGCACCTCCAGCGACTGCGGTGAGAATGCAAGCTGAAGCATACGGTCGCTTTCGGCCCACAATGCCGTGTCGAGATTCTCCGCAGCTACTATGTCATAGAAATTAGTGAAGTCGTTGGAAGTCCAGGCATTGTTGGACCCGCCCGCCATTTCTATAGCATGGTCGTAGTCAGGGACATTGACCGAACCGCCAAACATAAGATGCTCAAACAGATGAGCCATTCCCGTAAGCGAAGGCGACTCGTCCCGTGCACCTACGTCATACAGCAGGTTAACAGCCACATGCGATGTAGCGTCATCATAATGATGCACCACCTGCAAGCCATTTGCCAAGGTAAACGTACGGTAATCAATCATCAGGGAGCTACCACCTTCATGCTTATGACACGCACATCCTCCACGGGGCGGTCGTTACGGTCGGTTTCCACCTGCTGTATGCGGTCCACAACATCCATCCCGCTTACCACTTCACCAAACACAGTGTACGAACCGTCGAGATGCGGCGCACCACCCACAGTCATATATGCCTGGCGTTGTTCATCCGTGAATTTGGCAGGATTCTCGGCAGCGATAGCTTCGGTCTGTTTCACTAATTTCTCCTGAAGCTCCTGAAGCGCAGCGCTGTTACGCTCACGTCTAAGGCTCATTATAGTATCACGATGTTCCGACGCGAGACGGTTGAATATCTCCTGCATCTGACCGTGACGCAACGATTGCTCCATCTGGTTCAATTGTCCTTCGGAAAATTTACGTCCGGTTACGATATAGAACTGCGAGCCGCTGGAACGCTTCTCGGGATTCACCTGATCACCCTCACGGGCGGCGGCAAGCGCTCCGCGTTTGTGGAAATACTTGGGGAATTGTATCTCGGCATCTATCTTGTAATCAGGCGAACCCATACCAAGCATCTTACCCGCCGGAGCATCCTTCGAATCAGGGTCGCCTGTCTGTACCATAAAATCACGTATCACGCGGTGAAACAATACACCATCGTAATATCCGTCATTGACAAGCTTCACAAAATTTTCCAAGTGACGTGGAGTATCACCGTAAAGCATCAGACGCACATCACCGAGTGTGGTATGCATATCCACCATCACATTTTTATTGTCAGTAGCCATAGTTTTATCTGTTTTGTCATTTAACTCTTTGCCGTAAGCCACAGATACCGCCGTGCAAGCCGCGGCAAGTACGCAAAGGAGGGCAAACGGGCGTAAAAAACTTCTCATAATCAAATACCGGTAGCAAAAACACGCTTGTAAATGCGTCGGAAATTATCATCGGCAGCCGAAAGCGTTTCAGCATTTGCAGCATAGTCGGCACCCCATATCTCAGGAAGCAGCTGAGCTATGTAATTCCGTTCACGATCCTTCTCTATAGCGGCTGCTATCAATCTCGATATATAGGCAGCATATTTATTGGAATCAATAGCATTGAGATACCGGGCGGCACTCACTGAAAATTGACCGTTATGGTCCACAGCTATCATATTGTCTATGATTTCATCCATTATGTCATCGACATTACCGATATTGTTGGCAAGAAACTCATAGGTAAGCAGCCCATCGGGATCGGCAGCCAATTTTTTCTTCAAATCTTCATCCATATCGTTCGTATAAAATATAATCGTTCTATAAAGTAAAAATCTGCATCAAGGCATATCCTCCTCCAGCGATGTTCCGGAGATATCGGAGATTCGGCGCATCAAATCCTGCGCATGGTCACTGCGTATCGACACCTGAATCATACAGGAGTTATCGAACTGCTGTTCCACAATGCGCGCTTCCGAGTCCTTAAGAGTACGCATCACATCGTTCATGGCAAGATACGGAAATGTGAATCTGACTGACGCCATCTCATAACCCACCGTTATTTCACCCGCTTCTATAGCAGCTCGCGCAGCCTCGCGGTAAGCGACAATCAATCCCGAGGTACCTAATTTGATACCGCCGAAATAGCGCACCACCGCTATGGCAAGATTAGTAAGTCCAAACGAGCGTATCTGACCGAGAATCGGCTTGCCGGCGGTACCGGAAGGCTCCCCGTTGTCCGACGATAGAAACTCCTTGCAATCAGCACCTATCATATATGCCCAGCACACATGGCGCGCATCATGATACTCATTGGCAATGCGAGCCACAAAAGCCTTGGCTTCGGAGGAAGATGTAACCGGCTGGGCAAAAGCCAGAAAACGGCTCATCTTCTCGCGGACAATGCCCTGCGACGGACCCGCCAATGTGTGATATTCACTCAATGCCCTGTGTTTATGGATTATTACAATATGAGCATGGCATCACCGTAGGCACCGAAGCGGTATTTCTCCTTCACGGCTTCACGATAAGCCTGCATGACCAGGTCATAGCCACCAAACGCAGCCACCATCATGAGCATGGTCGAGTATGGGAGATGGAAATTGCTGAGAAGCGCGTCGGTAACTGTAAATTCGTAGGGAGGGAATATAAACTTGTTGGTCCATCCGGTATATGTCTTCATGTGTCCGCCCATGCTCACAGCACTGGCTATGCCACGCAACACCGAAGTGCCCACGGCGCACACACGGTGATGCTCATCCTTAACTCCGTTGACCATATCCACCAACGCCTGGGTCACCTCCATCTGTTCGGAATCCATACGGTGCTTGGTAAGGTCCTCGACATCTATCTCACGGAAATTGCCCAATCCGCTGTGTACCGTCATAAACGCCTGATGTACACCCTTGATTTCAAGACGCTTCATCAATTCGCGGCTGAAGTGCAACCCGGCGGCGGGAGCTACTACAGCACCCTCGTTGGCTGCGTAAATGGTCTGATACCGCTCGGCATCAAGTTCCTCCGGCTCACGTTCTATGTAATGAGGCAGCGGTGTTTCACCAAGACTGAAAAGTTCACGTTTGAACTCATCGTGCGGACCGTCGTACAGGAAGCGCAGTGTGCGGCCACGCGAAGTGGTATTGTCTATCACCTCCGCCACCATCGACTCTCCGTCGCCGAAATACAGTTTATTACCGATACGAATTTTACGTGCGGGTTCCACAAGCACGTCCCACAGTTTATTCTCGGCATTAAGCTCACGAAGCAGAAACACCTCAATCTTCGCGCCCGTCTTCTCCTTATATCCGTAAAGGCGTGCGGGGAATACTTTGGTATCATTGAACACGAATATATCGCCATCTTCGAAATAATCGATGATGTCCTTGAATACTCGGTGTTCGATTTCGCCTGATGCGCGGTTGATGACCATCATACGGGCCTCGTCACGGTTAGGCACCGGATGCTGCGCTATCAGTTCGTCGGGAAGATTGAACTTGAATTGGGATAATTTCATAATCCTGTGTTATGTATAGTTTTCTTTGTTTTTATTCGGTTATATCTGTATCACTCATTGTCGGAACCACCCTGCAAAGCCCAGTCGGGAATGGTGATATCCACGTCGCGTAGCATATCTACCGTCTGATCCACCGTACGGCAGCTGTCGATGGTCACGTCACCCACACGCGTGCGGCGCAATGCCGTAAGATGACCTCCCGACCCGAGAGCCTCGCCGATATCACGGGCAAGAGCGCGTATATACGTACCCTTGCTGCACACCACCCTCACCGTGATGCTTTCAGGCGAATATTCCATGAGTTCTATCTCATCAATCACCAATGTTTTAGGTTTAAGCTCCACCTCATGCCCCTTGCGTGCCATCTTGTAAGCACGCTTCCCGTCAATCTTGCAGGCGGAAAACGCCGGCGGCACCTGCTGTATGGTGCCGGTGAAACGCGGCAACACCTCCTCTACCAGCTCACGGGTGATATGTCCGGTGGGGTAATGCGCGTCTATCTCAGTCTCGAGGTCAAACGAAGGGGTGGTAGCACCTAATCCGATAGTGGCAACATACTCCTTCACACCCGCCTGAAGACTCTCTATGCGCTTGGTAGCCCTGCCGGTGGTTATTATCATCACTCCCGTTGCAAGAGGATCGAGAGTGCCGGCATGTCCCACTTTCATCTTCTTACGTCCAAGACGGCGCAGCAATACACCGCGCACACGCTTGACCACATCAAACGACGACCACCCGAGGGGCTTATCGACATACAATATCTCTCCTGTAAGAAAATCCATTGCCATCACAAATTACCGGTTACCAGACGATACACACCACACCCATTATCACGCAATAGAGGGCAAACCATATCAGCTTACCACGCTTGACCAGTTCAAGCATCCATTTGCACGCCACGCAGCCTACCACAAACGAAGCCACAAATCCTATCAGCAGCGGAAGCCAACCTATGGTACCGGCTGTAGCCGATTCGCCCTGCAACATATCCTTTATACCCAGCAAAGCTTCGCCGAGTATCGGTATGACTACCATGAAAAATGAGAATTGCGCCACTTTGTCGCGACGGTCACCGAGGATAAGCCCGGTGGCGATAGTGGTACCCGAACGGCTCAGACCGGGCAATACAGCCACAGCCTGCGCACACCCTATTATGAAGGCGTCGGTCCAGGTTATATCATGCTCCTTAGGCAACAGCGGGGAGAGTGACGATTCAGATGCACGTGTACGGAAAAGGTATGCAAATGTAAGCAATGCCGCAGTGACAATCAGGCATATACCCACCACGGTAAGCCCATTGCCGAAAAATCCCTCTACCACATCCTTGAAACACAGCCCTACCACAGCCACCGGGATGCACGACAGGAGTATCTTCCACACGTATGAAGTATTGGCATCGCGCTTGAAGCCGAAAAACGAGGTACACAGCGGCACAAACTCGCGCCACAACACCACTATGGTACTCAGCACCGTAGCGACATGCAATACCACGTCAAACTCCAACGCTTCCGCTCCGTCAAGTTTCAGTCCGAGAATCTCGCGGAATATCTCCAGATGCCCGCTCGAGCTAATAGGCAGATACTCGGCAAGCCCCTGTACTATACCCATTATCAGGGCGTCAATCCAATCCATCGTTATTCAGCTTCTTTGTCTTTATCGGCATCAGGCTTCGCGGCAGATGATTTCCTGCCGTTCCACATTATACCTACACCCATGAACACAAAACCAAGGAATGCGATAGTGGGGCCGACCACTATACGGCGCACCGAGAACACCTCCGGGTTAAACTCACCCGTTTCCGAACCGCCGCCGGCTATGAGCAGAAATCCCACCACTATCATCAACCCGGCTATAACCATCAGTATAAAATTGATTTTCACCAACGGAAACTGCACATAGCTTTCCGGAGCGACATCGGTACCGGGCGCACCGCCGGTGTTGTTGTTATTTGCCATATTATAATATTAAATCATTAATTACTAATTGAATATTTCGTCATAATCCTTACGGAGATACTTATTGGTAGCGAGCAACGAAGCCAAGGCACACAACAAGGCGCCCACCACAAACAGCCCCGCTCCTACCACAGCAGCCCCGCCCCAGGTAATAGCCTGCATCACAGCCGGATTGACATCCGACACATAGTAAAGCAATCCTGCCAACACCGCCGACGCAATAGCAGCGGCAGCAATCCCGCTCAACACGCTCGACATCACGTACGGCCGGCGTATGAACCCTGCTGTGGCACCCACATACTTCATGGTGTGTATGACCATACGATGCGAATATACCTCCAACCGTACCGTATTATTAATAAGCACGAACGATATCAGCAGCAACGCACCCGCCACCACCAGAAGCACCATTATGGCAGAATGGATGGTACGGTTCACATGGCTCACCATATCAGTGTGCAATTTCACATCATACACCGCCGTCAACTCCTTGATACGTTCGGAAATAAGAGTCAGGCTATCCGCCGACATCCACCCCTCGCGCACCCTCACCTCATATTCAGGAAGAAAAGGATTAACATCAGCCATCATATCCTCACCCATCATGTCACGCCAACGCTCCAGCACCACATCGGCAGGAGAATACAAGGTATCGGCAACATAAGGAGCCGTACCGAGTACCATGGAAAGACTGTCGACAGCCGGCTGCCCTACCCCGTCATTGACTATCACCACAAATCCGATATTGGAACGTATGCCCGACGTAACCCTATGCGCCGTAAGCCCCGTCAAGGCAACGATGCCGAGTATAAGCAGTACCAGTGCCACGCTTACAGTAGATATTATCTGCGCGCCACGTAACTTGGTATTTTTTCGCTGTTGCCGTTTCATGCTATAATCCGGAATATCGTGCAAATTTAATACATTCACACGCCGAAGTCAAGCAATCGGCACTTTTTTATTCGCCAACAGGGCAAAATCACCCTGAAAAATCACTCTATAAGCTCCGCTATAAGAGTCGCCGACGACGCATCCACCACCCGGACACGGGCAAGGTCGCCCACGCGGAACGTTCCACGGGGGAACACCACAGTCTTGTTCTGCTGCGTGCGTCCCACCATCTGTTCGCGGCTACGCTTCGCCACACCCTCCACGAGCACCTCCACCACATTGCCTATCTCACTGCGGTGCGACTGGAGCGACAGCTCATTCTGCAACGCTATCATTCGGTTCAGACGGTCTATCTTCACATCCTCCGGCACATTGTCAGGCATGTGTTTGGAAGCCAGCGTACCCGGACGCTCCGAGTATTTGAACATGAACGCCGAATCAAACCCCACCTCGCGCATGAGCGACAAAGTCTCCTCAAAGTCCTCCTCCGACTCATCATGGAAACCCGTGAACATATCGGTCGAGATACCGCAATCAGGCACTATGCGCCGTATCGCAGCTATGCGGTCGAGATACCACTCGCGCGTATAACGGCGGTTCATCGCCTTCAGCACCTTGTTGCTGCCGCTCTGCACAGGCAGATGTATATGATTGCACACATTAGGATAGCGGGCTATAACATGCAGCACATCATCTGCCATATCCTTGGGATGCGAAGTAGTGAAACGCACACGCATGTCAGGAGCCGCCTTCGCCACACGCGCCAGCAAGTCGGCAAACGACACCTCCTCACCCGTCGACTCATCACGGTACAGATAGCTATTGACATTCTGACCCAGCAACGTTACCTCACGATACCCCTTGGCACGCAGGTCAGCCACCTCCGCCAATATGCTGTCCACCTCACGGCTACGCTCACGGCCGCGGGTATAAGGCACTATGCAGTAGGAACAGAAATTATTGCACCCGCGCATTATGCTCACGAACCCCGACACCACATTACCCGGCAGACGCACAGGTATCACATCGCGGTAAGTCTCCGTAGTGCTCAGCTCCACATTGATAGCCTTCTCGCCCGCCTCCACCGAAGCTATCAGCCCCGGCAGGTCCAGATACGAATCAGGCCCCGCCACAAGGTCCACGCCATGATTGGCTATCAGGTCATCCTTCACACGCTCAGCCATGCAACCTATCACACCCACTATCAGGCGACGGCCCTTGCCACGCTTCCTGCGCAACGAAGCCAGATACTGCAACCGCCCCACGATTTTCTGCTCCGCATTATCACGTATCGAGCACGTATTCAGCATCACAGCATCGGCATCCTCCACACTTTCGGCAAGCCCGTAGCCCGCCATACCCATGATGGAAGCCACCACCTCACTGTCGGCAACATTCATCTGGCAACCGTAAGTTTCGATATATAATTTTTTGTCGGCAATAGCCGTAGCCGACGTATCAACTTCACGCATAGTTAAATAAGTTATCCTGCAAAATATTTGAATATTAGAGGAGAATGAGTAATTTTGCTGCAAAATTAGTAAATAACCACAAGATGGAGGAAGTAATTGCAATAATTGTAACAATTTTAGGCTCCGTTATCTACGCTTACCTTGAATCATCGTACAAGAAGCGTAAAGAGCGTAAAGCCGCTGCCACACGCCCCTCCACCGACGCGACGCGACGCATACCGGCAGTCCCGCAGGACACCACCGCAGCCCCGGTGCAGACACCGGCAGCACCCATCCTCCCCGAAGAAGGACAGCGCGTCACACACCACACCGCGGCACCCACCACTCCGGCAGAGTCCCCACGGCACACATCGCACCGGAAGCAGCTACAGCTCCAACGATGGCGCCGCGCACTCATCGACCGCGAGATACTCACACCGAAATACCATTAAACAACCATATTAAACCACACAAATCAAAAATATCAGAAATCAACAATGGCATTCCCTATCCTTACGGCACAAGAAGCAGCCGAACTAATAAACCACGATGACAACATCGGTCTGTCCGGCTTCACCGCATCCGGCTCGCCCAAAGTAGTCACCAACGCCCTTGCTGAGAAAGCAATAAAAGAACACGAGGCAGGACGCCCATTCAAAGTCAATATCTTCACAGGCGCATCCACCAACCAGTGGGCCGACGGAGCACTCGCACGTGCCAACGCCATAAACCGACGCACACCCTACCAGAACACCCCCGACCTGCGCACTCGCATCAACAGCCACGACGCACACTACTTCGACCTTCACCTCTCCGAGCTCGCACAGAAATTCCGCTACGGAACCTACGGCGACCTCGACGTAGCCATAATCGAAGTAGCCGAAGTGATGGACAACGGCGAAGTAGTACTCGGCACCGGAGTAGGCAACGTCCCCACCTACGCCAAGCTCGCCAAGAAAGTGATACTCGAGCTCAACTCCAAGCTACCCAAGGGCATGTACGGCATGCACGACATATACCTTCCCCTCGACCCGCCCCACCGTCGCGAGATACCCATCTACAAACCCAGCGACCGCGTAGGAACACCCACCGTCAAAATCGACCCCGAAAAGATTGTAGGCGTGGTCCACAGCGACGCATACGACGGCATCAAAGGCTTCACCGAACTCGACGACGTAACACTCCAGATCGGAGCCAACGTATGCGGATTTCTCGTAGGTGAGATGCGCGCCGGACGCCTGCCCAAATCATTTCTACCCATACAGTCCGGAGTAGGCAACGTAGCCAACGCCGTACTCTTCGGACTCGGCGACGCAGCCGAGATACCCCAGTTCGAGATGTACACCGAAGTCATTCAGGACGCCGTGATCGAACTCATGAAAATGGGCAAATGCAAATTCGGCAGCACATGCTCACTCACACTCTCCGACAAGATGGAAGCCGAAGTCCTATCCAACATCGAATTTTTCCGCAGCAAAGTGGTGCTCCGCCCCGCCGAGCTATCCAACAGCCCCGAAGTAATACGCCGCTTAGGCGTCATAGCTATGAACACAGCCCTCGAAGCCGACATCTTCGGCAACATCAACTCCACCCACGTCGTGGGCACACGCATGATGAACGGCATCGGTGGTTCAGGCGACTTCACACGCAACGGCTACCTCTCCATATTCTCATGCCCCTCTGTGACCAAAGGCGGACTGATAAGCAACATCGTGCCCATGGCATCGCACATCGACCACACCGAGCACTCCGTCGACGTCATCATCACCGACCAGGGCGTCGCCGACCTGCGCGGACTCGACCCCGTACAGCGTGCCGAGCGCATCATCGACAACTGCGCCCACCCCATGTACCGTCCGCTCCTCCACGAGTACCTCAAGCTCGGCAAATCAGGTCAGACACCACACACACTCGAAGCGTCGCTCGCATTCCACACCGCATTCAAAGCCACAGGCGACATGCGCAACGTCGATTGGAGCCGCTACGGATTCTAAGCCACCCATCCCCCACACATACACATCTACAACAATCCCGCCACAGCAGCCTATGCCGTGGCGGGATTCTTATTCTTAGGATTGCTTATCTATTAACGGGTCATCAACGCACCGTCACCTTGCGTGTAAGGCGTCCTGCCGAGCCTTCAGCCGACAGCACATATATGCCACGTGCCAGCCCCGAGGTCGACACCGTAGCCTTGCCGTCAGCACCACGGGCGGTAGCCACAGCGCGGCCCTGCATGTCGTGCAGCGTCACAGACAGATTCGTCTCACCCGCCACAAACCCCTCATAGCCGTCAGCCACGGGCATCAGCACAAACCGCTCGTCGACATCCTCCCACACCGTACCTATGGCGGCGCGGTTGGCAAGCACATACTGTATGCCCTTGAGCGCGTCGAGCTTACCGGCACCCCAGCGGGCGGCATCCTTGGTCACGGGGGTCGATGTATTGTTTATCACCTCCATAACGCGGTCATAGTCCAGCGTCGGGTCGGCTTGAAGCCACAGACCTATGGTACCTGTCACAAACGGACACGACATCGACGTACCCTGCATATTGCCCCAGTAGTCGGTATCGCTGCCGTTGGCGGCACGCGCCACCATCGAGCCTGACAGTCCGCCGGCATTGACATTGTAGCGGTTGTAGCTCGACACTATGCCTGCGCCGGGGGCGCATACGTAGGGGAGCTGCACGCCTTGGAACGACGTGCCGTAGGATGAGAACGACGATATGTTGCCTATCGTTATGGTAGGATTGTAACCGTACACGGCGCCATCCAGGCGACCCCATACGGCGCGGGTGTTATATGAGCCCACCGACAGTATGTTTTCAGCGCAGCAGGCATCGTTGATGGAGTTCGATGCCGAGCCGGGGGTGTAACCCGATAATAACCCCACGGTTGCGGTGTACTTGTTACTGAACTGGGTGCCGGAGTCGCCGAACACGTATACGGTTTGTCCCGATGTGCCCTGTACCGTCAGCACCAGGTACATGCTAGTATTGCCCGACTTCATCGACACATTGGACAGGCGGGTGTACACATTATAGCGGTTGTTTACGCTGTTAAGGCTGGCTACTGTCGAGATTGAGCCGTTGAAATAGGTGGCGAAATCAGTGCCCGTGCCCGATGCCGTGCCTTGTGCCGTCGACTCTATGAAGTACGTTATGGTCTGCTTGTCCTTGTTGTACAGACCCCACTTCACGGTCAGTACCTGATTGTCCGACGACCAGATGTCCACCACGCCGTCAGCCGTGCTTTCGGCTATGAACGTGTTCAGCACCTTGCCTGTCGCGGTACCCGAAAATTTCTTTGTGATTGATATCAGCGCGTCGCCGTCGTTGCCCGCCGACATGCATATTATGGCGCGTTTGCCCAGCTTGCTCAGATAGTCCGAGTAGTCGTCGGTGCCGTCGTGCGGACCCGATGTGGAGCCGAGCGACATGTTTATTACCGCCGTCTTGCCCTGCGATTCGGCATACTCCACTATCTTCTCCACACCCACCAGAATATTGTCGTGGTACAGCTCGCCCACGCTGAAGGCAAGGTCGGCGTTCGTTGCCACACCGTAGAATGGTATCGGCGAGTTGTTCATCATGGTGCTTGACAGCCCCGAGCCCCCTGCGGGGTCGTTGATGGAGTTGTAGGTGCCGTTACCCTTGTAGCTGCCGCCGAGTATTCCGGCAACGTGTGTGGCGTGCGTACCGGGCTGTCTGCCCGTGGCGGTGGTGGTATAGTCAGTTGTGAACGAGCTCATGTTGGCAGGTGTGTACTCCACATAGTTGCCGTTGTTGCTGTTCATGTGCCACAGGCGCTGTATGCGCGATGTACCGTCGGCATTCTTGAAGTTGATATGGTTAGCCTCAAGTCCGGTGTCCATCATGCCCACTATCACTCCCGTGCCGTCAAACTTCAGCGTGCTCCCTTCATGAAAGAATCCATCCTGCACCTGGGTCACGTTGCCCGAGGGGCGGGCGTAGTTCATCATGGGGCGTGCCTTGTCGCCGAACGATACCGACAGCACTTCCGGAGCCTTGACTATTATCTCTACGCGGGTTATGGGCATGCGCACTATAAACAGATTGTCGGCTGAGGACAGCACCTCCATGTCGTCGGCGAGAATCTTGTCCAGCGACGATGCACGGTCCAGACGCACTATTGCGGTGATTACCGGTACCTCCTTCTTTTCCAGCGGCCGGAAGGCATCGCCTGCCTCTCCTTCCTGAATCACCATCTTGTATTCCTCAAGGAGCAGCTGACCCGCGGGATTGATTTTATTTTGAGCTACCGACGCTATGCCGGCAACTCCCAAACATGCGATAAGTAAAGATTTTCTCAACATAAAAATAATGAGGTTATTAAAAGTGAAAAATTGGCGCAAGCCGTTTGTGTGACTTGCGCCAATGGATTTATAGTTCCTGTGTGAGGATTATTTACGTTTGAGGTTCATGTTGTTGAACTTGTCCCAGAAACTCTTCGGCGCCATTGTGCTGACGTCGATTGACACGATGAACAATGTCTTGTTCGGGTCTACGGTTATCTCGTTGTAGTCAACCACATCCACAGGTATGTCGGCACCCCAGAGAGTCTGGCTTGAAGCGGTTGCCCATATACCGGTGAACGATCCGAAGTTGATGGCTCCAGTTGATGCCTGAGCACCGGCGGGTATGCTCATGTGCACTTCATCGTTATCCTGGTCGTAAGCAAACTCGAAAGGTATGAAACCGAAGTTGTAACCGAGGAAGCCGGTTGCCATGAGGAACGAACCGTAGTCGGGATCGCTCGCGTCGGGAGTCGACATGGTCAGGTCGTAGGTCACGGGAAGTCCATCCCAGTCATTGCCGGTGAATGTCCAGCTGCCGAGCATCATGGTGTAAGCGCTGTCGATGTTCTTGATGGTTACGATGGTTTCGGCGTTGCTTACTGTCGCACCCTGGGCGTTCTTGATTTTCAAGGTGAAGGTGCGGTCGTTGTCTATCACACCCTGCGGCCAGATGGCGTTAACCTCCACGGCTGCCGAGGTTGCGCCCTCGGGGATGCGGATTTTCTTGGTGGTCACCACATAGTTGTCCACTTCCTTTGCGGCATCGAGGTGATTGGCGGGGTCGGCTGTACCGGTTATCGTTTCGATTTCCACGATGATTGAACCGTTGGTCGCACCCGATACCACGATGGGCACATTGAATATACCGGCGTTCTCATTGACAAACAGGGTGTCGGAGGTGGCGGGTACGCGGTCCTCGTAGGTATAGGTGGTGTTGAACCCTACGGTTACTCCCGATTCGGTATTTAACGACGGACCGTCATCGTCGGAGCACGCCGTCAATGTCAATGCGGCGAGCGCTATTGCATAAATTTTATTAAGTTTCATTTTCGATAAGTCTTAGATCATTAATAATAACCGAGATTCTGCTGGCCTGCGAGCTGCGGGTTCACGTCAAGTTCAGCCTGCGGGAGCGGCCAGATGTACATGTAATAGCCGGGAGTGTAGTTTACGTTGTTGGAGTTGGGCTGGATGAACGAGTTCAGCACTGCATCGTAACCGAGGTTCACATAATTGGCTGTACGGTTGAAGCCCTGACCCCAACGGCGGAGGTCGCTCATGCGGAAGCCTTCACCTATGAGCTCCTTGGTGCGTTCGTCGCGGATTGCGTTCATGAGGTTCGCTCCGGTAAGACCGGAAATTTCCTGATAGCCGTCTATACGGGCAGCTCGGAGTTCGTTGAGGTAAGCAAGTGCGGTACCTTCATTCTTCTGGGGACCATCCGATGCGGCTGCTTCGGCGGCTATGAGGTAAAGCTCGCTGGTACGGAAGGGTTTCGGTTTGTTCGTCAGGCGGTTTTCAGCTCCGTCGTTGAACAAGGGGTTGCCGGGATACTTGCAGAATACCGGACCTGTGGCTTCATTGCCTTCCCACAACAGGTCATACTCTGTGAAGAATGCTTCCTTGCGCACGTCACCGTTATCGTATACGGATACCGCGCTGGGAGTGGGTATGAAGTCAGAGGTATTCTCGTCGTCATTGGTCAGCCAGGTAGCGCCGGTGTTGGGTACCGAACCGTATTCCGAAAGGTCGCCGAAAGGTACGAAGATAAGTTCGGTGCCTTCGTCGGTGGTCCACATGGTCTTGTAGTCGTCACCTTCCGAGAGGGTGAACTTCATGGAACCGATTACATCCTCAGCCTTTTCGAGGGCGGTCTTGTAGTCGCCTGTGAGCAGTGCCACACGTGCCTGGAGGGCTTCGATAGCGTAAGAGTTGATGTAAGCGGCGCAGGGTGTTACATACTGCATCGATACATTGTCCTCGTATGCCTTAACGGCATCGTAAGCCTCGGTGAGGTCGGTGTTGATCTGATTCACTGTTTCCTGCAGGGTGCTACGGCCGGGATATGAACCACGGTTGGCAGAGGGTGAGTACACCAATACGATAGGCAGACCCTTGGCAGGAGTGTTAGCGTTGGCAGAGCTGTATGTCTCACAGAAGTGGTCCATCAGGTAGGTGTAGTAGTAAGCGCGGGCAAACTTGGCTGCACCTATCTTGTACTTGATATCCTCGGCGTCCTTTGCCTGCACGTTTCCTCCGTCGAGTATTGCCTGTGCTCCGGGTATGAAGTAGTTGCAGTTGTTGATGCCTACATACATACCGTAGAATATCGATTCCACGTCGCTGTTGCTGGCTTCTATGGATGCTGATGAGAAGAGCATACCGCGGTTACCGTTGTTGACTGTTCCCACAAACTTGTCCATCTGCAGTTCCACACGGCTCATGTAAGCGCCGGCTGTGGTGCTGCGCAGGTTGTTGTAGATGGTGTTCATGAACTTATCGCAGTCGGTCTTGGTCTTGAGGGCGTTCTCTATGGTGATTACGCCAGCCTGTTCGGTATCCATGTCACACGAGGTGAATGCTGCTGCCGATGAGATAAGTAACGCTATATATATTTTTTTCATCATTTTGTCTGTTTTTTTGAGGTTTTACGTATCAAAAATCATTAGTTAGAAAGAAACCTCAAGGCCGAATTCATACTGACGGGTATTCGGGTATTGGAACTGTACCATATTGCTCTGCGGTTCGGGGTCGTAGCCGGAGAAGTCGGTGACGGTCCAAAGGTTTCGGCCGGTGAAGTGGAACTGGATGTTCTGCATACCCCATTTGTTGACTAATTTCTTAGGCAGGCTGTAAGCCACGGTGAGGTTCTTCAGACGCAGGAATGAAGCGTCTTCCAGCCAACGGGTATCCTGAGTTACGGTGGTTACGGTCTCTGTAGCGGCGGGGATGTCGGTAACCTGACCGGGGGTGGTCCATACGTCGAGCATCTCTACCATCTGGTTGTTGGTGGCACCGCAGGCGTTGTTCATGATGAAGTATTTGTCGTTGTTGATCATATACTTCTTGGCTGCCCATGCAAATGTGGTGCTTACCGAGAGGTCTTTCCAGCGTACATTGGCGCTGAAACCGCCGGTCCAGGGTGCGTAGCGGCTCTTGCCTTGGGGCTTGTAGGCGTTGGCGGGGAACACTTTTGTCTTGTTGCCGTTTTCGTCGTACCATACCTGCTTACCGTCGGCGGGGTCTACACCTGCGAAGTCAACCATATAGTACTGTCCGGCAACGCCGCCCACTTCGTAGCATACACCGGTGTTGGGGATGGCGTAGAAGTCAGAACCGTCGAAGAGTTTGGTGATTTCGTTCTTGTTGTAAGCGAAGCCTACGCGTGCGCCTACATACCAGTCCTTGTTCTTGAAGATGTCGCCGGTGATTTCAAATTCTATACCCTTGTTGGTCATCTCGCAGATGTTGCCGTAGCCCTGTGAAAGACCGGTGGTCAGTGAGTAGGGAATTGCCATGAGCATATCTTCGGTACGCTTCATGTACAGGTCGATGGTACCGTGGATGCGGTCGAAGAAGCCGAAGTCGATACCCAAGTCATGTGAGAATACGGTTTCCCAGGTCAGGGAGTTGTTGGCGGGGTTGTCTATCACGATTGAGGGGTTGCCTCCGTAGGGGTTGCCGGTGGTGACAGTACCTTGCCACATGTAGGCGTCGATATTGTTGTTACCGGTAGCACCGTAGCTGTAGCGGAGTTTGAGGGCATCGAGCCAGGTGGTTTCCTTGAGGAAGTTCTCGTTCTTGAGGTTCCACATCAGACCGAGTGCGCCGAATGTACCCCAGCGGTGGTCGGGTGCGAATATCGAGCTACCGTCGCGACGGATGGTTCCTTCGATGAAGTAACGGTTGTCGTAGTCATACGATACGTTGCCGAAGTAGGAGTTGAATACCTCTTCGCTGCGTGCTTCAGTGAGTCCGCGGTTGTTCTTCGAACCTTGACCGAGGAGCATCATACGTTCGTCGGTAAGACCCTGGGTGCTGCCGCCGAAGCTGTGTGCGCGGTATATTTTGGCTTCCTGACCCAAGAGTACCGATACATTGTGCTTTTCAGCGAATGTGTTGCGGTATTCCGCAGTGTTGGTGTAGGTGAACTGGTATCCGCGCCAGAAACGACGGCTTGAGCTACCTTCACTTACCATGGTGCCGATAGTGTTGGCGTTACCACCGTTGGGGAAGTCGCCCATCGGAGTCTGCCATACATATTCGGGGTCGTATGTGGCATTCTGTATCTGATCGTAGGCTTCTACTGCCTGCTGTGCCTTGATGGTCAAGCCCTTGATGGGAGTGATCTGTTCGTAGAGGTTCACGTGGGCAGTGACGCGTGTGCGGTAGGTCTTCTGAGTGCTGTAGTAGTAGTCGGGAGTACCTTTGCGCGAGTAGTGCATGTATTGTGCGCGGTCACCGTACACGATATTGCCGTTGTCGTCAAATGAGTAATAGTAGGGAGAGTCGTAGGGGAATGTAAGACGTGCCCAGTACATAGGGTTGGCTCCGTAGAGACCTGTGCCGTCATAGAGGGCGTCGGATTCGGCGTTGGTTTCGTACTTGGCGTAACCGAGGTTGCCCTGGAAGCCCATGCGGAACCAGTCGTTGACCTTGCTGTCCAATGAGAAACGGAGTGTCTCGCGACGCAGACCGGAGTGGGCTATAAGACCTTCCTGTTCGTAGTGGTTGAGCGACATGTAGTAACTCAGGCTTTCAGTACCGCCTTCTACCACGCCTTCGAGTGAGTAGGTTGGAGCGGAGCTCTTGAACACTTCGTCGCGCCAGTTGGTGCTTATGCCGTAGGTGTTGACCAAGTTGCGTACTTCATCGCTCACGGGTGCGTTGATAAGGTCACGGTATTTGATGTACTGCTCTGAGTTCATCATGGTGATGTTGTCAGGCACCATCTGTGAGAAACCGTAGCTTGCGCGGATGGTCACGTTGGACTTGCGGCCGAATTTACCTTTCTTGGAGGTGATGACGATGATACCGTTAGCACCGCGGCTACCGTAGATGGCTATTGATGCGGCATCCTTGAGCACTGTCACGCTCTCGATGTCAGAGGGGTTGAGGGTGGTGAACAGTGTGGAGGATATTTCGGCACCGTCGAGGATGAACAACGGAGTGTTGCCGGCGGTCAAAGAGTTGATACCGCGGAGCACGATGGAGTTGTTGACCGAAGAGGGGTCACCCGAGTTGGAGTAGATTGCCAAACCGGGAACCTGGCCCTGAAGTGCATCGACGAATGTAGTGGAGGGAGTGTTTTCAAATGCTTCCTGACCAACGACTGCCACAGCACCTACCACTGAACCGAGTTTCTTGCCGGAACCGTAACCGGTCACGACTACTTGGTCGAGCATTTGGCTTGAGGGGTCGAGAATCACCTTCATGTTTTCGGAAAGAGCTACGGTTTTGGGAGTCATACCCACATAGCTTACCTTCACTTCCTTCACGGAAGCAGGTACCGAAAGCGTGAATCGGCCATCGATGTCGGTGGATGTTCCCTGTCCGCCTCCGATAGGCATCACTGTCGCACCGAGGAGCGGTTCGTCATCGGCCGAGCTCAGCACCGTACCATGATATGTGCGTGTCTGTGCCGACGCGCTCATAACGATAGTAACGATTGCTGCGAGTAATAAAAACAGCTTTTTCATACTAAATAGTTAATTAGACATATAATAATTGGAAATTCTTTTCCTTTACTTTTTCCTGCTACGGGCTGATACGGCAGCGCCACGTCCCTGCATCCATCCCCTACCGACCCCCGCGTGGGTATCTCTCGGGAAGAGATACTTAATAGGTAGGGATTAGGAATGAGGAATGAGGAATTAGGAATGTTTGTTGGTGGTTAGACGAGGGCAGGATGCCCTCGCTCCTTGTTTGCAGCAGGGGTTGGAGAGAGGGCATCTTGCCCTCTTTTTGATGAGTGGGGGTGCAGTGGTGGGATTTTAAGGTCTTCAAGGGCGGTAGGGATTTTAAGGTCGTAGGGAGGTTGGTGGGC
>CAJTMM010000012.1:0-5138 GCA_910577465.1 uncultured Muribaculaceae bacterium
AAAAATCGGGCGGCACCGTCCGCATGAACAGTGCCGCCCTCTATTTTCAACAGATTAGATTAATTTCTTTTTTTAGAAATCTGCCATATCCAATGCCATATAGTGCTGATAGGGATGGTCGCAAGCCGGACATACGTCAGGAGGAGTCGTTCCTTCATGAATGTAACCGCACACAAGGCACTGCCACTTGATAGGTTTCTCACGTTTCCATACCGTACCCTCCTTCACCTGCTTAAGATAGCGTTCAAAGCGACGGCGGTGATGGTCCTCTATCTCTGCTATGGCACGGAAATGCTCGGCTATTTCGGGGAAACCCTCCTTATCGGCAACCTCAGCCGATGCCTTGTAAAGCTTCACGCCTTCCATCATCTCCTCATTGGCTGCCGTGGCAAGATTTGAAGCTGTATCACCTATCACACCCGCATCCACAGCCAACGGCACCTCGAGATTACCGCCTTCAAGGAATTTAAAAAATACCTTGGCGTGACGCAACTCATTGGCAGCAGTTTCTGTAAACACACGTTCGATAGGAAAATATTTTTCCTTATTAGCCTGAGCGGCATAGAATGTATATCGTGAATATGCACCCGATTCAGCCATATAGGCTATCACAAGATTCTTTTCGGTCTGTGTACCTTTGATACTTTTCTTCTGAGCCATAATTAAATCAGTTATATTGTTAGTTTTTTTGATGTCAGTATAATACTAACACCGCAATGCAACCATAAGTTCTCCAAACAACTGTTTTTAATAAGCCCTACCATCCACATTCTATCATTACAATCACATGCACCCCATTATTTAGACAAAATCCAATCTAAACACGAACCTAATTTAGACTAATTCTAAAAGTATAAAACCACACATCAGGCATTTAAGCACATCATGCAAATGCAAAATTTGCAATTCACACGTATAATGCCTAACTTTGCACCCGATTTTTCAAAAAACACATAAAACATCCCACATGCTGCAACGAACATTCATCATCACACTGCTCCTGCACATCTTAGCTGTCACCAACATCAACGCATCCGTCCTAAGCGACGCCAACATAATAGGACACGTACTCGAACGTGGCACTGACGAACACCTCCCCGGAGTAACCATACGTCTCGTAGGCACATCCATCGGAGCCACTACCGACGCATCAGGACACTACGCCATACACAATATAGCCCCCGGCACATACACCATCGAGGCACATTGCGTAGGCTATCTGCCGGTCAAACGTACCATCACTGTCGCAGCACGTCAGACTATAGAAGAAAACTTCGAGATAATGACCGATGCCCTCCAGCTCGACCAAGTCGTTGTCACCGGCAACCGCTCTGAAGTGAAACGCCGCGAAAGCTCCACTCTCGTAGGCATTCTCGGTGCCCCGACATTCGAACTCGTAAGCGCCAACTGCCTTGCCGACGGACTATGCTTCCAACCGGGCGTACGCGTGGAAAACGACTGCCAGAACTGTGGATTTACACAAGTGCGCATCAACGGTCTCGACGGACACTACTCACAGATACTCATGAACTCTCGTCCCGTATTCTCAGCGCTGACAGGTGTGTATGGTCTTGAACAGATTCCGGCAAACATGATTGAGCGCGTGGAAGTGATGCGCGGAGGTGGTTCCGCTCTGTTCGGCTCATCGGCGATTGGCGGCACCATCAATATCATAACCAAAGACCCCGTAAACAACTGTGCCGAAGCGTCACACACACTCACATCCATAGGCATAAGCGGAGCATTGGAAAACAATACTACAGTAAGTGGTTCTGTGGTCAGCAACAACGACCGTCTCGGCATGTTCATATTCGGGCAGAACCGCATGCGCGACGGCTATGACCACGACGGTGACGGATTCACCGAAATCGCACAGCTGAAAACACAGACGCTGGGATTCCGGGCATTCTTCCGCTCATCCGACCGCTCGAAACTCACACTCGAATACCACGGCACTCACGAGTACCGGCGCGGTGGCGACCAACTCGACCTACAGCCCCACATGGCTATGGTTGCTGAACAGACCGACCACAACATACACGCACTCGACCTGCATGCCAACTTCTGGACACCCGGGCATAAGAACCGTTACAGCGTATTTGCATCCATGCAAAACACACGCCGTTCAAGCTATTACGGCAGCGAAATGGACCCCGATGCCTACGGACGCACCCGCGACCTCGTAGTTGTTGCCGGCGGACAGTACATCCGCTCATTCGACCGGCTATGGTTCATGCCAGCCGAGCTAACCGCCGGGCTGGAATACAACTACAATTACCTCAACGACGTGACACTCGGCTACAACCATGATGTGACACAAGCCATCAATATCTACAGCGGATACCTCCAGAACGAATGGCGCAACGAACGATGGGGATTCCTCATCGGTGCTCGTCTCGACAAACACACACTGATACACCGCCCCATAATATCACCGCGAGCCAACATTCGCTTCAATCCGTCCGACGACATCAACATCCGTCTCTCCTACTCCACCGGATTCCGCTCACCGCAAGCCTACGATGAAGACTTCCACGTAGCCATAGTCGGAGGTGAGCGTGTAGTCACCATACTCGCGCCGAACCTCAAGCAGGAGAGCAGCCAGAGCGTCAGTGGCTCCGTCGACCTATACCATACATTCGGCTCGGTGCAGACCAATCTCACCATCGAAGGCTTCTTCACCGACCTCAGCGATGTATTCGTGCTCCGTCGTCTCGAAGAGCCCGACGCCGCCGGCAACGCTGTACTCGAACGCTACAACGGCGGTGGCGCGCGCGTCTACGGCATGAGTCTCGAAGCCAAGGCTTCATTCCCGTTCCGTATGCAGCTCCAGGCAGGCTTCACCCTACAGCGGTCAAGATACAAAGCTCCTGAATACTGGAGCGAGAACCCCGACGTGGCACCCGTGCGCCGCATGTTCCGCACACCCGACACCTACGGCTACTTCACCCTCAGCTACAACCCTCTCAAGCCGCTACAGATAGCACTCTCAGGCACCTATACCGGTCCGATGCTCGTACAGCACCTCGAAGGGTCAGGCACTCCTGTCGACGTTGCCGTCAACACCCGCAGCTTCTTCGACGCCACACTCAAGATGTCCTACGAATTCCGTTTGTTTGACCACGCCAATCTCCAGATCAACGCAGGTCTCCAAAACATATTCAACGCCTATCAGCGTGATTTCGACCAAGGCTACCTGCGCGACTCGGGCTACATCTACGGTCCCACAATGCCACGGAGCATTTTCGCAGGCATCAAACTGCACATATAGCCCCCACACAAATCCCCCACATAACAAGCCATTTTTGAACCTTCTCTAAACAAAAATGGCTTGTGGTTTATAAAAGTCAATGGGTTTAACCGGAAAATACAGTATCTTTGTCAAATTAACCAAACACAAATACACCGGTGCAATGAATAAGTTCTTCGCTACTGCATTATTATTGATTATCTCAGTCACAACAGCTGTAACAATATCCGCTCAAAGCAAAATCAGCGGCGTGGGACGCATGGAACTCGCCAAATACAAACAGACACGTGCCGAACGCATACGCACCATGGGTGCCGATGCCGCCGACACGTGCCGGATACCTGTGACCAGGGCAATAGTGGCTCTCGTCCAAGGCTACGATGCGGCATACCTTACCGGCGAAGGCTACGACGTAACAGCCGATTTTGGCACCACAGCCTTGGTCAGGCTACCTATATCGGAGATTGAGTCATTAGCCGGGCTCGAAGGTGTGCGCTCACTCTCATTCGGCGGTAAGAAACGGATGAAACTCAACTATGCCCGCCAGTCCTCTACGGTCGACGTGGCTCACACATCCATCACTCACAACGGTTCCACCAAATCCTTTACCGGCAACGGGGTTATTGTCGGTCTGATGGACACCGGACTCGACCCTAACCACATTAATTTCAACAAACAGGACGGCACCTCCCGGGTCAAGAAGCTATGGCACTTCGACAGCGACGACGGCTCATGCCTGGAATATACCGATGCCACGATACGGCAATTCACCACCGACGATTCCACCGAGACTCATGCCACACACGTAGCAGGTATCATGGCAGGAAGCTACAACGGCACCGGCACATTCGCCCACATCGACTCGCCTGACGGTAAAACCGTGTCGCAAAACACCGGCAATATACCCTACTATGGGGTGGCTACGGGAGCTGATTTGGCAATGAGTTGCGGCGAACTTTACGATGACAACATCCTGCAGGGGCTGCACAATATCGTGACTTACGCAAAAGCCCAGGGAAAGCCCGCCACCATCAATCTATCGCTCGGTAACAACGGCGGTCCGCACGACGGCTCCGACGAATTCTCCCAGACACTCGCTGAGATTGGCAAGGATGCCATAGTGTGTATATCATCCGGCAACGAGGGCGACCTCAACATGTCGCTGCGCAAGACATTCACCGCTACCGACAAATCGGTAAAGACATTCGTGATATACAATCAGGACCTTGGCGCCGCAATGATTGACGGCAACATCGACATTTGGGCATCTGACGAACGCCCGCTGACCGTAACGCTCCACAACTTCACCGTCAGCGGCTCAATAAGCACCAAAATCCTGCAAACCACCAAAGCCGGACAATCCCTTAACACCACTGGGATAAAAGCAAAATTCAAAGCTGGGATGATCTCCATGGCATCGAACATAGATGTCAACAACGGACGCTACAATGTGTTGGTTGATTGCACTAAACTCAAGACATCCGGCAACCGTCTCGTCGTTGAAGTATCGGGAGCCACCGGTCAGACCGTTGACATGTACTTCGACGCAGGCGAAAGCGTGTGCGAGTTCAGCGACAACACCATGTCGCCATCCACATCCACACGCTCCGGATATACAGCCGGCACACCCGACCAGTCCATCAATGGAATGGCTTGCGGTGACAATGTAATTGCCGTCGGAGCCTATACCTCACGCTCCACATGGGGCGACTTGGACGGCTACTCCGCTTCGTTCAGCGAATCCACCGGCACACACACTTCATTCTCAAGCTACGGCACCGATACTTACGGCAATACCCTACCTCATGTATGCGCACCCGGCTCGGCATTGGTATCTTCCTACAGCCGCCGGTACGTGGCTCAAGGCTATGAATACGAGACGGCATCC
>CAJTMM010000012.1:5181-23568 GCA_910577465.1 uncultured Muribaculaceae bacterium
CCACCGACTATTGGGGAGCTATGCAAGGCACATCCATGGCATGCCCGTTCATGACCGGCACCGTGGCGCTATGGCTTGAAGCCGACCCTACTCTGACTCATAGCGACATACTTGATGCCATAGAGCACTCCAGCACATCCGACACCTATACGGAAGCCGCTCCCATGCGGTTCGGCTATGGCAAACTCGATGCCGCACAAGGATTAAACTATATCCTCCAGCGTACAGCTGCCATCGGAGCTATATCTTCCGACCCGGCACAAGGATTCGTCATCACCTCCTCCCGCACAGAGCAACGCGTCACTCATCCCGACATATCCACATTCACACTCTATTTATCAGACACGCAAGGACGCACCGTAGCCACCGCACACACCGACCATGGCACCGCCGCCATCGCCACTTCCGGTATGTCACGCGGTATCTACATACTCACAGTCTCCTCCGACTCGGCATCAAAATCAATAAAGATAGTCCTGTAACCGCACCACCACCATGCGACTACGCCCCGCCACCATCATCGACCTCCCGGATATAATGCACATAATCTCATGTGCCGTGGAGCGAATGCTTGCCGAGGGAAAGTGCCAGTGGGACCATACTTACCCCACCGCCACACACATCATCACGGACATCCATGCCGATGCAGCCTACGTACTGGAAAATGACAGCAAAGTGATAGCTTACGGAGCGGTACTGTTCACCGGCGAACCTGCATATAGTGCAATTGACGGTCTATGGCTTTCCGACGCACCCTACGTGGTGATACACCGCCTTGCGGTGGCACCGGAAATGCAAGGCAATGGTATAGCAGCCAAGTTTATCAAAAGTGTGGAGCACCTTGCTGCATCCAAGGGATTCAGCAGTTTCAAAATCGATACCAACTTCGACAATCACCGTATGCTGCGCACATTGGAAAAATGCGGATTCTGCCACTGTGGAGAGATACACTACCCGCAAGGCTCACGTCTCGCATTCGAGAAACTCATCTGACCACATCGCGGCACCACGTTTTATTCACATCACATCTATCGCAATTCCCTCCTAATCGCTATCTTTGTAAAAACATAATTTCTACAATTCCGCACACACATGAATATCGAGGAAATAAGGGAATACTGCCTGTCACTACCATACACCACCGAAGATATGGCGTTTGGACCGGAATATCTGCTAATAAGAGTATTCAACAAGATATTTGCATGCATCGGACTTGAATGTCCCGATTATTTCGTAGTGAAGTGCGAGCCGGAATATGCCTTGAAACTGCGTGAACGTCATCCGGCAATAACCCCCGCATGGCACTGGAACAAAAAGTACTGGAACCAGCTTAGCCTGCACGGAAACCTGTCCGACGACCTGATAAAATCACTCATTCGCCACAGCTACAGCGAGGTGGTGCGCAAACTCCCGAAAACCACCCGCACGACACACCCCGACATCACCGCCATAAAATAAACCTTTACAATCCATCCCGGATGTCGCAAGTCCTGCTACCGTCACAACTATAACCATAGCCGGTTAAGTCAGCGGTAGAAACGTCGGTTCCGCCATACGTGACCCATTATGGTTATTATGAACAGGAAGCCAAACTTGCCATGAATACCACCTATTGTAGAATGAATGTACGTGCCTACCCAATGACCGGTGGCAACAATCCCGCTTATCAGCATAAGGAAAAACAGAATCCCAAGAAACGGATGCTTTTTGCGATGAATATGCGACATTGATTGTTTTTTCGTCACGTGATTACGATGAAGTTGAATATGCCATAATATCACTCCCGTAAAAACCGTTCCGAGGACAATATGTATCCACACCCACATCACCCTTCCATTAGGACTTATCTCCAATTGTAATCCCGACACAAGAATCGCAATGGTCAGGAACAACAGCGACCAATCGCATATCTTCAGCTTAGTTTTCTTTGTCATCTGCATAATCATTTTATATGACCGCAAAATTATTCTGAAAACATTTTATTGTAATGGCAATGCAGACTGTGGAACATATTCAATCCATTCAAAAATATCATCACTATCTGTTGCGGGCTCATAAATATATTCTTCACCACAACCATTTAATATGATGCGCCTTGGCTCACTTGACACAAAAGACCAATAGATACCTTCATTTGAGAAGGTACAAGCGTTCGGATTAAATTTAGATGCGTCAATAACAGGAAGATTATTCAAAAGCACATAGTTGTTTGGAGCCGAATAATGTGTGTATTCACCTGTGTTCATGTTCTTCATCATACGAATATTCTGAAGAAAAACCGAACCCTGATTAGTGTGACGTAGTGATGCCGCACGGATATATGACATTCCGGGACTAATCATATACATAAATGAATTGTTGTTAGTGTCAATCATCACATGACAATAATCTCCATCAAGCATAACCACCCTTGTGCCTAATTGCCATTGTTGTAGACAATCGGCGATATTAAAAGAGGATGCCTCCATGAGCTTGTAAGGTTCTACGACATTAACAGTCTCTATCAGATACATCGGCACACCATTCACTGTAATTGATTTGCCATTCGCGTCCACATCCAATGGCTCGCCATCAATCATCAGTATTGTATCAGGAGTGAACACTGTTGTGCGGTTTACATCGCGGCTTGGAATAATCAACGTGGCCGACTTGGTATCCAGGCTGTCATTACGCGTGAAATAGACTAGGACCGAATCTGTCTGCACCAGTTCAGAGGTAGCGTTTGCCCACACTCCTTTTGCGCCGGGATTTAGATTAGGCGCAGCCCATGATGCCATCACAGCCGACAGCATCAACAATAACATTGCGATAGGTTTTTTCATTTGTTAATCCTATTTTCCAAAATAACGACGAGACCATTCTCATCGGCAGCAAATATAGCGAATTTATTCAACTCTGAATGGTTGTTCTGATACTTCAATAACATAAGCTAAAATGCACTAATCTTAAAATCAAGTAGATTCTCGCCATTTTTATGAATGCAGCCTATCCCATACTATCGGACTATATCGCCATCCCTGATTAAACTTAGCACTACAACGCATAGTTAAACGCCACTTGTATAAACGGACGTGTCGGCATCGGTATGTCGAAATATCTCTTTGTCCCGGACACACCCGTTACGCGGCTCGACATTTTCAGAATCACCCCACCCTGTATCTCACCATAGAAGTTTGCTGCAAGCCGGCGCTTATACTTGATACCGGGACGGAAATTAGTATTAGTATATCTACACCTTTTGGGCAAGTCGGCATGGTTCGGCTGGAAGTAAAATGACCTTACATCAATATCTCCTCCTATAGTTATAAGATCCGATTTGGTCGGAGTGTAATCCAGTCCAAACATGCCGCCATACAAATTTATGGCAAAGTTATCGTTAAAACGGTGACGATACATAAATACAATAAACGCAGGTATTTTAGACGTGGAGTTTATCAACACAAGTGGCCCTATGCCAAACTGAGTATCCCTATTGGCACGCAACATAAACAGCCCCATGACTATTCCGGACACGCGCTGAAAACGCTTGTCGCCCCAATCGGCAGATACGGTTCCAAATGCCATGAACGGACGTCCAAAAAGCTGACTACGGAACGAAGCAGAAACGCCAAATTGACCATACAGATGAGTTTTATTCATATTCATCTGATCCGGATCATAATCTATTGGCAGTTCATCTGTGGAAAAATCAGCTTGAAGCGAATTATAATTTGCATTTGCAGTAAGAGTGAATTTCTGATTCTTGAAAAATTCGTATGACACACGCGCGTTAAAATGATTAGAGACCGACGCATTGGTATAGTCATAAGACACTCTGATATTTGTTTTCACCATACCATAATTATCCGTAGGAACATCTTGCGATTCCTGCGCAATACAATGTGCACTTGAAACAATAGTCAATATAGACAGCAGAAATGGTAATAAGTATACACGCATGAGTATATTACGTCGTAATTGGTTTGTTTCCCCTAAGACAAAAAATAATGACCGACAATCAGATGATTATCAGTCATTATCAGTACCCAGACCCGGGATCGAACCGGGATGGATTGCTCCACTGGTGTTTGAGACCAGCGCGTCTACCGATTCCGCCATCTGGGCATTAGCGGTGCAAAGGTAAGCATTGTTTTGTGTACGTGCAATAGTTTGGCGCGTTTTTTCGCCAATCCATGCAATTTTTGTTTATTTTCTATGGTTTGGCGGGATTTTTCATTAAGTTTGTGGTTATTAATATCGGAACTTGGACACAAACGTGTCAAGTTACCGAAACCACGCTTTAAAAGCCTCATACCATGCCTAAAGAGAAAAAAAACACCGGGATTAAATCCAAAAAGGTCCGCAAACTCAATCTTATCAAACACGACCCCTGGCTCGAACCATTTGCCGACGCCATCAACGGACGCCACGACGACGCCTTGCGCAAGGAGCGTGAGCTGACCGGTGGATTGCGCAATCTCGATGAATTTGCCAACGCCCACAACTACTTCGGACTGCATCACACGCCCGATGGAGGATGGGTATTCCGCGAATGGGCGCCCAATGCCACCGGAATAGCCCTCATAGGCGACTTCTCCAACTGGCAATCACAGGCACGCTACCAACTCCAACCTATCGGGGGTGGCGTTTGGGAGCTCACACTCCCTGCCGAAGCCATGCACCACGGACAGTACTATAAGATGCTCGTGAAGTGGCAGGGGGGCGAAGGACAACGCATACCCGCTTATGCCACACGCGTGGTTCAGGACGAATCCACGGCTCTATTCTCGGCGCAGGTTTGGGACCCGCAGCCATCCTACACATGGCGAGTAGAGGACTTCAAGCCCGACACCAAACCGCTGCTCATCTATGAATGCCACATAGGCATGGCACAGCAACGCGAAGGCGTAGGCTCATACACCGAATTCCGCGACCTGATACTGCCGCGCATTGCAGCCGACGGCTACAACGCCATACAGATTATGGCAATACAGGAACACCCATACTACGGCTCATTCGGGTACCACGTGTCAAGCTTCTTCGCTCCATCAAGCCGATTCGGCACACCCGAAGAGCTGAAATCGCTCATAGACCGAGCTCACGAACTCGGCATAGCCGTAATCATGGACATAGTACACAGCCACGCCGTGAAAAACGAAGTCGAAGGGCTCGGACGTCTCGACGGAAGCTACGACCTATACTTCTACGGCGATAGCCGTCGCGAGCATCCGGCATGGGACTCCCTATGCTTTGACTACGGCAAGAACGAAGTGCTCCACTTCCTGCTGTCCAACTGCAAATACTGGCTTGAGGAATTCAGATTCGACGGATTCAGATTCGACGGCGTCACATCCATGCTGTACTACAGCCACGGTCTCGGACAGGCATTCGGCAGCTACGACGATTACTACAACGGCAATCAGGACACCAACGCCATAACCTACCTCACATTGGCAAACAAACTCATCCACACCATCAACCCCTCGGCAATAACCATAGCCGAAGAGATGAGCGGCATGCCGGGACTCGCCATTCCGGTCAAGGACGGCGGCATAGGATTCGACTACCGCATGGCAATGGGCATTCCTGACTATTGGATCAAGACCCTCAAAGAGAAGAAAGACGAGGACTGGCACCCAACATCCATATTCTGGGAACTGACCAACCGCCGCGCCGACGAAAAGACCATATCATACGTCGAGAGCCACGACCAGGCGCTCGTGGGCGACAAGACGGTAATATTCCGTCTGATTGACGACAAGATGTACTGGCACATGATGAAGGACGACGACGACATGACCGTGGCACGCGGCATAGCGCTCCACAAAATGATACGTCTCGTAACCGCATCCACCATCAATGGCGGATACCTCAACTTCATGGGCAATGAATTCGGCCATCCCGAATGGATTGACTTCCCCCGCGAAGGCAACGGATGGAGCTACAAATACGCCCGCCGACAGTGGGACTTGGTTGACCGCAAGGAGCTGAAATACGAATACCTCAACGACTTCGACAACGCCATGATTGAGCTAATATCCGGCGTCTACAACTTCCAGGCACTACCTGTCGACAAACTTTGGGAGAAAGACGATGACCAGATTCTGGCATACCGTCGTGGCAATCTCGTGTTCGTGTTCAACTTCAATCCCGCCAAATCATTCTCCGACTACGGCATCCTCACCCCTCCCGGAGAATACGAGGTGGTACTCTCCACCGACAGCCCTCGCTTCGGCGGCTACGGTAACATCGACGAGACCGTCAGTCACCTCACACAGACCGACCCCCTCTACACACCCCTCGGCGTGGAATGGCTCAAACTCTACCTCCCCGCACGCTCGGCACAAGTCCTGCGCATCCGCAAACCCCGCCCCAAAAAGAAATCCCCCGCCAAACCAAAGGCAAAGAAATCATAAGCGCATATCGCACCACTCCAGATATTTTCACCATGCCTCATGAAACGGAACTTAAAAATATTCATAGCATGCGCCAAAGAGCTTAAAGACCAACGCGACAAAATAAAAGCATTGGCCAATGACCTCAACGTTGAATACCGACCTCTCGGTACAAACATCGACATACGCTCCTATGAAAATTTCGGAGACCAACAAGTCATATACAATCACTTCATTGAACACGAGGCTCATATAGTAATCCTCATATTGGACGGTCGAATCGGCATACGCACTGAGGAGGAGCTGATTCTCGCTTCAAAAAGCCTGCACAAGCACGGACATCCTGAAATAATGGTGTTTGTACGCAAAGAAAACGCCAAAGACACCGACATAGCCCACATCGAAGGATTAATGCGTGGTGCGCTCGACCGCTATTATGTAGAGTACACAGACAATACCCAACTCATAACAGCCGTCAAAGACCGGTTGCGAAAATACATATCACGACCACAAAAAAAACGCACCGCCATTATAAAAGATACCGTTAGACGGAATAGGCTGTGGATATTATCAACAGCACTTCTACTGACCATATTGGCAACCGCATGCCTGTATTTCCTCAACAGGCATAAAGCCCCATTGTTAGTCTTCGGGGGAGGGTCTACAGCCCAGTTCATTGAAACCAGACTCGGATGCGAAATGTCAGCATTAGGCGACGTTTACTATGTCAGGATGCCCAGTAAAAACGCATGGTCAATAATAAAAGACGAACTCGCCCACACCACACGAAGCGACAAATACACACCCATCTGCATATCCGCTGCACAAGCTGCCGAAACAGACTTTTCAAGTGCAGGGCTAAAAGACAAGAAACGTCCGGCCACAGTGGTATCAGTCCCACTTGGTCACGACATCCTCACAGTATACCTCCGTAACGTTCCGGAACTCACGTCTTCACTCTCGCATCTATCCGACCACAATCCACACATAACAACAAGCGAACTATACACACTGCTCACAAAACACAACTCATCCATAAACCTGTTCACCACTTCATCCGAAAGCGGAACATTCGATAAATACTCCCGCTCACTCTGCCAAATTGACAGCACCATATCGCTAAAAGACCTGAGTAGCGGTCAATTCTTCGATAACACCGACCTCGTGACAATAAACGACAACGGACGGCCTTACATACTCCTTGGTGCCGGTGACTACAAAGTGGAATCATTAAACGATGACATATCCTCCGGCAAATGCTTGTTGCTACCGCTCATCGACAACTCCGGACAAACTATCACAAAACCTCACTTCATGTACCTTATAGCCTACCCGACCGAAAAAGAAGATGAGCGACAGATTGCACAAAATGTGGCAGAATTCCTGAAACGTCTCAACTTAGATACACACAAAAAGATCCGTGATACCCGCATACGGGTACGAGATACCCGCGTGCTCATACCATTAGACTCTTTGGAGGAATGGCATTAACCAACTGCCATAAGATTAAACCTGGGACTAAACAAACCCTAAATCCACAAAAATGGTGCAATTATTAGGAAAACCTGATTTTTTCATCTAATTTTGTAAATTGGAAATTTAATATGCGCCACCATGAAAGTGAAGATACATAGAGAAGGCACCAACATATTGATAATACTGCTGTGCATGCTCGCGGTAGTCAATGTGCCCGCATGGATGTTTATCCGTCCGGTGGCTATACCCATCGTATTCTCATCCCTGTCAGCCATAATATTCCTGCTGGTACTTAACTTCTTCCGTTCACCGCGCCGTCACTTCCACGGCAATCGCGACCGTGTAGTCGTATCGTCGGTCGACGGTCAGGTAGTAGCCTTGGAGGAGACCTACGAGAGTGAATATCTGCACCAACGCGTCATTCAGCTGTCAGTATTCATGACCGTGCTCAACGTTCATGCCAACTGGTTTCCCGTCGACGGCAAAGTACTCAAAGTCAAGCACCACTCAGGGCGGTTCATGGCAGCATACCTGCCGAAATCAAGTACTGAGAATGAACGCAGCACCGTGGTAATACGTGCTACCAACGGACAGGAGATACTTGTGCGGCAGATAGCCGGAGCCGTGGCACGACGCATCGTCACATACGCCGAGCCGGGCGAACGAGCCGACATCGAGCAGCACATGGGATTCATCAAATTCGGTTCGCGAGTCGACATCTATCTGCCGCTTGGCACTGAAGTGTTCGTAAAAATCGGTGACAAGACCGTGGGAGGTATCACCGAAGTAGCCCGACTTGCCGACACCGGAATAAACGAATAACAGATACCCGCATCAACCAAAACCAATTGCCATGCTTACCCGCATCAAGAACAATATACCCAACACCATCACATGTCTCAACCTCCTCTCCGGAGCCGTGGCATGTATCCTTGCATTCCACTATTCCGAACAGTTAGGCGCTCTGCAAGGCTATCAATGGGCATTCATCTGCATTGGCGCGGCAACCATCTTCGACTTCTTCGACGGAGCAGCCGCCAGATTGCTTCACGCCTATTCAGCATTAGGCAAGGAGCTTGATTCACTCGCCGACTCTGTCAGCTTCGGACTCGCCCCCGCCATGCTCATGTTCAACACCATCAATGAATACAACGGCACCGACTTCTCCCCGTGGGCATTCATCGCGCTATTCATCCCCATCATAGGGGCATTGCGTCTCGCAAAGTTCAACATCGATGACCGGCAGACCACATCCTTCATAGGATTGCCCATTCCGGCATGCGCCATATTCTGGATAGGCACAATAGGCTGGATCCAAAGCCACACCTACCCGGGCAACGTCGCACTCGCCGTAATCATAGTGGTGATGTCACTCATGATGGTAAGCCGCATGCGCATGTTCTCACTCAAGTTCAAGAATTTCAACTTTAAGGAGAACTTCCGCCGCTACGCCATCCTTGCCGCAGCAATACTGTTTGTAGCCACAGAAGGCATAGCAGGATTTGCATGGACCATCCTTCTCTACATCCTCATATCGGCTGTCGGACGCAAGGACATCTGATACTCGATGCCACACCGGCATAACACACCCACACTTATTCAACCCCTCTTCTTATGCTACTATTCATATTACTACTCATAGTAATTTTTGTGCTGTGGCCCGTGATTCGCGTAGCCTACACTATATACCGGCTTCGTCGCCAGGCGCGCGAAGCGTTCCGCCAGGCGACAGGCAATGCCGACGCATACCAACAACCGCGCCGCAACAAAGCCGGATGGAGCCGCGCCGCTCAATCACATAAAAAAGTGATTGACTCCACAGAAGGCGAATACGTCGATTGGGAGGAAATCACCGTCACAGAGACATCAACCACTACCGAAAGCACTGAGACCGGTAGCCGAACCGTCACCGAGCAACAGGTTACCGACGTCGAGTGGGAAGATATCCGCAACTGACACCCTACTCCGCAACACCAATGTACTACGTAAAGGAACTTTATACTTTTTTCGACGAACTTGCCGCACACAACGACCGACAATGGTTTGCCGACAATCGCCCGCGTTATGAGCACCTGCGCGCACTATGGCTCGAGGATATCGACCGTATGCTCGCGCACATCACCGTTTGGCAACCCGATATGGCTGGACAGACAGCCAAATCCTGCGCATACCGCATATACCGCGACACACGTTTCTCCAACGATAAAACCCCATACAAGACCCACTTCTCCGCATCGTTCAGCCCATGGGGACGCAAAACCGACCATGCCGGATACTACCTTGAGATAGGACGCGCACGCACATACGACCAAGGACTTTATGGCGGGCTCTGGTGCGTCGAAAGCGCTATGCTCAAGAAACTGCGCCACGCAATAGTGGACAACATCGAGGAATGGGAGGAGATTATAAACGCCCCCGACATGCTACGGCACTTCCCCGGATGGTGCAGCTCCACACTCAAGACCATACCCAAAGGGTGGGACCGCAACCATCCGCAGGCAGAATATCTGCGCATGACCAACTACGGTAAATTTCTCCCCTGCACCGACAGCTTCTACCTCGATCCTTCATGGCCCGAGAAAGCAGCCGAGATGTTCCATGTACTAAAACCGTTCGTTGACTTCCTCAACTACTCCATTGACGAGTAGCCGCAGTCCGGCACTTGCACTACCACCGTGCACGCGCCGCCATATCAGCGCACCATCACCTTACGTACGGTATCTCCCACACGCAGCATATATAGCCCACGCGCATACGGTCCGAACTCATCGGCAACGCCCTCATAAACCGGCACGCCCGACACATTATACAAACCCTTACGTACACCCTCCGCTCCGGAAACGTTAACCACACCTCCATTGACTGACACATTCACACCGTCATTGTCAGATTCGATGCCCGATATAGCCGAAGTCCCGGGAATAGTCACACGTATGCTTGGCTCTGTACCGGTGATATCAATCTTAACATGGCACATCATACCCGGAGCAAGGACATTGCCAGATGTGGCATCCTGACTGTAACCGAGATTCACCGTACTGTTTTCAGTATACGCAAGACTCAAAGGCACATCATTGGAAAGCATATTTGCGGAAGCCGATGCAGGACCGAATATGAACATCGACATATCATATCTCGGCTCATACGAAACCCTGAACGACGACGGCAAAGTCACATCCGATTCATACACGCCGGCACTTCCCGGCACCTCCACATTTGCAGTCTGGCTCGACACCAAAAACATCGATTTAGGATACTCCACCGCACCCACATTTTCCGATGGTATGAGTTTAAACACATGATAGCCCATTCCCGATTGTTTTCGGTCCAGAAACACCACATCATACTTACCCGGGGCAACGTCTATCAATCCGTTGGAATCCATGGTTATACTCAATGGATTGTACCATGACACTATCGCCGGCGTCACAGCCCACTCAGGCATCGAATACAGACTATACACCGACGATGAGCTGCTTGATTCGCCCAAGAACACAAAACCATACTCTATATCCACATCTTTCGCCTCATACATCCCCGTACCGGTCTCCGTCATGGGTATTTTATCTAAATAATCATCACCCGACATAGTAAACGTCCCGTCGGAATTGGCAGTAAGCACATAAGGAGGATTGGCGGCATTCACATTCATTCCGCATACCACAGCAATAGAGATAATCACTGGCACAAAAATATCGTGTTTCATAGTAACAGTATGTTTTATATTAACAATCTATTTTTTAGTCCACGCATCGATAGTTGATCACGTTTAAATACTAACGGCTCCCTATCCTACAATGTTCGGCGAATAATGCATGCCCGGACTATCATTCGGCAAAAAACATATCGGAATTGCGCGATTGTGGATTTATTGCTACCTTTACGCTATAAATCACACACGGAATTTATGGCAAAGAAAGTAGTGGAGACACCGCTCATGAAGCAATACTTCGAGATGAAGCAAAAGCATCCCGACGCAGTGCTGTTGTTTCGTGTGGGCGATTTCTACGAAACATTTTGCGACGATGCTATTACATCATCCGAGATTCTGGGAATCACGCTCACACGTCGCGCCAATGGCAGCGCGCAGTCAGTGGAACTCGCAGGATTTCCGCACCATGCGCTCGACACGTATCTGCCTAAACTTGTGCGTGCCGGAAAGCGAGTGGCTATATGCGAACAGCTTGAGGACCCGAAGCTCACCAAAAAACTTGTCAAGCGGGGCATCACCGAACTCGTCACACCCGGTGTGAGCATCAACGATAACATACTGGACCACCGCGAGAACAATTTCGTGGCAGCACTCCATATCACTCCGCGTCAATGGGGCATTGCCTTTCTCGACATCTCCACCGGCGAATTTCTCACCGCCGAAGGCGCCATCGATTACATCGAGAAGCTTCTTGCCAAATTCGCGCCTAAGGAAGTGCTGGTCGAGCGCGGACACCGTCGCGATCTGGAGGAGAATATAGCGGCACGGTACCTTACATTCGAACTCGACGACTGGATATTCACCGAACCCACCGCGCGCGAACGCCTGATGAAACAATTCCAGACCGGCTCGCTCAAGGGATTCGGGGTCCATAAGATGACATCTGCCATCATCGCTTCGGGTGCCATCCTGCACTACCTCGACATTACCAATCACACCCACACATCCCACATAGCGGCACTCGCACGCATCGAAGAGGACCGTTATGTACGTCTCGACAGCTTCACCGTACGCAACCTCGAGCTTATCGACTGCATGTCCGACGAAGGCAAGAGTCTGCTCGACATCATCGACCGCACCGTGAGTCCCATGGGTGCCCGCATGATGCGTCGATGGCTTCTGTTCCCGCTCAAGGATGTGGCGGCTATCAACAGCAGGCTCGATGTCGTGGAATATTTCTTCCGCGACCCCGACGCACGCCAGTCGCTAAAATCTTCACTCGAGCAGATTGGCGACCTCGAACGACTTATATCCAAAGTCGCCGTGGCACGTGTATCGCCACGCGAACTCGTACAACTGCGTCAGGCGCTCACCGCCGTGGCACCCATCAAAGATATTTGCACCGCAGCCGCTGATGGCACACTGCAAGCCATAGGCGAGCAACTCAACCCATGCTTCGGCATACGCGACCGCATAGCCCGTGAAATCGTCGACGATGCTCCCGCGGCATTGAATCGTGGCACAGTCATACGCCAGGGTGTCGACGAGGAACTCGACCAGCTACGCGACATAGCATACCGCGGCAAGGATTACCTCATGCAGATACAAGCGCGCGAAATCGCGGCAACCGGAATCTCAAGTCTCAAAATAGGCTACAACAACGTATTCGGATATTACATCGAGGTCACCAACACACACAAAGACAAGGTTCCATCCGAGTGGATACGCAAGCAGACACTCGTCAATGCCGAACGCTACATCACGCAGGAACTCAAGGAGTATGAAGAGAAGATACTCGGCGCGCAAGAAAAGATTGCCGTTATCGAGACCCGCATCTACAACGAGCTCGTGGCTGCCGTGGCACAATACACACACGCCATACAGCTCAATGCATCGTTGTTGGCACGGCTCGACTGCCTGTCGGCATTCACGCGGGTATCCATCGAGAACAAATACAATCGTCCGGTAGTCGACGACTCTCTCGAACTCGAGATAATCGAAGGACGCCACCCCGTAATCGAGCGCGAACTGCCACCCGGCGAGCCATACATATCCAACTCCGTACATCTCTCCAACTCCGGCACACAGATTATGATGATTACCGGCCCCAACATGTCCGGTAAGTCGGCTCTGCTCCGCCAGACCGCCCTCAACGTGCTCATGGCGCAGATAGGTTGTTTCGTGGCTGCCGAAAGCGCGCACATAGGCGTTGTCGATAAAATCTTTACTCGTGTGGGTGCAAGCGACAACATTTCGCACGGTGAATCCACATTTATGGTCGAGATGAACGAAGCCGCATCCATCCTCAATAACATGAGCCAACGCTCACTCATACTATTCGACGAACTCGGTCGCGGCACATCCACCTACGACGGTATATCCATCGCTTGGGCAATCGTGGAACACATACACGACTACGGCACAGCCCATCCAAAGACACTTTTCGCCACACACTACCACGAGCTCAATGAGATGGAATCGGACTTCGCCCGTGTGGCAAATTATAATGTCTCCGTCAAGGAACTCGGCGGCAAAGTAGTGTTCCTGCGCAAACTGGCAAAGGGTGGTAGCGAGCATAGCTTCGGTATACATGTGGCAAAACTCGCAGGTATGCCGCAACCGATAGTGCGCCGCGCCGACGAAGTGTTGCATCAGCTCGAAACCACCTACCGGGGTGCCGACAACGCCAATACCCACCAATCAGCCACCGGCACTAAAACCGTCAAAGGCAGCAACTCCAATACGGAAGCCGGAATGCAACTGTCATTCTTTCAGCTCGACGACCCTGTGCTCTCGCAGATTCGCGATGAGATACTCAATGCCGACATCAACAATCTCACTCCCATGGCGGCACTCAACAAGCTCCATGAGATAAAAAAAATACTCACGGGCAAAGACTCGTAACAACCATAATCGTACGAAACACTCTCATTCAATATATAGCTATGCTACAGATTTCACAACGTATCCGCTCGCTCGCACAGTCACAAACCCTTGCCATGTCGCAACGCAGCGCCGAACTTAAGGCAAAGGGGGTCGATGTAATAAATCTATCGGTCGGTGAACCCGACTTCCACACACCCGAACACATCAAGGAGGCTGCCAAACGCGCCATCGATGACAACTTTTCATTCTACTCTCCCGTACCCGGATTCATGAGCCTGCGCAAGGCAATTGCCGCCGACCTCCTTGCCAACAATGGCGTGGAATACGCTCCCGAGCAGATTGTAGTGTCAGGTGGTGCCAAACAAGCCCTCTGCAACGTGATACTGACCTGCATCAATCCTGGCGACGAAGTGATTATCCCTACACCCGCATGGGTAAGTTACGTTGAGATGGTCAAGCTTGCCGAAGGCATCACGGTACCCGTACCTGCAGCCATCGAACAAGACTTCAAGATTACCCCCGAACAGCTCCGTGCGGCAATAACTCCCCGCACACGCATGGTCCTTTTGTGCTCACCATCCAACCCCACTGGCAGCGTCTACACACACACCGAGCTGCAAGGACTCGTCGACGTTCTCAAGGACTATCCGGATATCCTGATTTTGTCCGACGAGATTTACCAGCACATCAATTACACCGGCAGCTACACATCCATGGGCTCCTTCCCCGAGATTGCCGACCGCACAGTCATAATCAATGGTGTTTCAAAAGCCTACGCCATGACCGGATGGCGCATAGGATTCATGGCAGGACCGCTTGAGATAGCCAAAGCATGCTCTAAACTGCAAGGACAATACACCTCCGGTGCATCATCCATAGCACAGAAAGCGGCTGAAGCAGCTTATACCGGACCCCAGGAGTGTGTCGAGGAGATGCGTAAGGCTTTCCAACGCCGTCGCGATTTGGTAGTCAGTCTCGCCAATGAAATCCCCGGATTGAAGGTTAACGTTCCCCAAGGGGCATTCTACCTTTTCCCCGAGGTCAGCAGTTTCTTCGGCAAGCGATACGGCGACCGCGTCATCAACGATGCTTCCGACCTTGCCATGTACCTGCTCGACGTGGCACACGTAGCCACAGTCGACGGCGCAGCATTCTGTCTCCCCGGCTACATCCGCTTAAGCTACGCCACTTCCGACGACAACATCCGTTGCGCAATGGATCGCATAGCACGCGCCCTCGCACAACTCCAATAATACACACAGACATAATCATAAAATGTAGCCCCCTGAAGAACCTGTTTAGGCCATTCAGGGGGCTATATTTTCAAAAATCTACTTTATCACTTATTGCGATAATCAATATCCCCGATTACATCCTCATTTGTATAGTTTATAGGCACCTCCTTGGTAAGAATAAAATGCCAAACATTTTGAGTCCCTTTCATGCCAGATGATTCAGTAATTATTATGGCATCTTTGTACTCCCAACCACGTTTAGCCATATAGGCAAAAACACTCATAGGGGAAGCAAACGAATGCTTTTTATTCACCGATGTATCATATATCCAACCATTTGCATTTTTAGCCTTATCGGCTATACCGAAATCAACAACAGCATTTACATCCGCCTTAAACAGATTGTATTGAACACACATCACATCACAGTAAATTTTAATTTTGCCATCTTTCTGCACTTCTTGCGCTGAGATGATACTTGTCCCTATCAACAATAGCAAAAATAACATCAAACACTTTTTCATGACATATTAATTATAAATTATAACATATTCCAAACAAAAAACTGACACTCATCCATCTACTGTTTTAACACAACATACATTAGCGATTTTCAATCATCGCTCGGCTTGGGAGCCACACGCTCTATACGTATCAGTTCCAATCGAGTGGCAGTGCGCTTCAATATCGTGAATTGCAATTCCTCAATCTGAAGCACCTCGCCCTGCGACGGTATAGCACCGGTATTAAACAATATATAACCGGCAAGAGTCTGATAGGCATCATCCTCCGGTATATCGATATGATACGTCTCACGCAGCGGTTCTATCTCTATACGCCCCGAACATTCGTACACGCCGGGGGTCACCTCTTTGACCATTTCACCGGTAGTGTCATGCTCATCACGTATGTCACCGAATATCTCCTCCACTAAATCCTCAAGCGTGACCAGTCCTGCCGTACCACCGAACTCATCCACCACTACCGCCATCGAGCGTTTCTCGGCGAGCAGACGACGCATCAGCTTATTGGCAAGCAAAGATTCCGGGGCAAAAATCACTGGTTTGATACACTCTTTCCAATCAGTATCGGGATTGAACAATTCGCTCACATGTATATATCCCAATACATCATCTATATCCTCGCGGTACACCACTATCTTGCTGCGCCCCGACTTGGTGAACAGCTCCGACAATGCATCGCGTGTAGTGGTCTCGATATTCACCGCCACCACCTCATTGCGCGGGAGCATACAGTCACGCACATGTGTATTGGAGAAATCAAGGGCGTTATGGAATATCTTCACCTCATTCTCCACAGGAGCCTTGGCAGGGTTCACCTCATCAATCGTCTTTTCAAGATACTGGTTAAGGTCACCCACCGAAAGCATCCCTATGCGCTGCGCACCGGTACGGATACCGCACAGCCGCATCAATGCCTTCGACAGCCACGACGTAAACAGCGACACCGGATAAAGCACAATATAGAACACAGCTATAGGCAATGCAAATATCTTCAACGATGTATAGGGATTGATTCTGAACACTGTCTTGGGGAAAAATTCTCCGGTTATCAGAATCACGCCGGTGGATATCAAGGTCGACAGCACAAGTACCAACGCCTGATTCAGATGGTACTGGTTAAGCCAATTGTCCTCTATCAGATAAGCCGCTCCCATACCGTAGACCACAAGCATTATATTATTACCCACCAATATGGTGGATATGAACAGATCCTCGTCGGAATAGAAGCGCGATATTATACGTCCCAAGAATCCACCTCGCTTCACATCCAGTTCCATGCGCACGCGGTCGGTGGTTATATAGGCTATCTCAGTACCGGAGAATAAACCCGAGAACACTAACGATACTACTGCTATTACAATCCAAGTGGTGAGTGTCATAATCTATATCAGACAGTTTATTACTGATTAACAGGTATCACCTGCATACGACCCATCTTTTCAGGCGGCGTAGTTTCAGGCTTAGCCACCTGCCGCTTTATAAGGCGATTGGGGTTCATGGTCGGTTTATCATCGCCCGATTGTTCCACATCCGACACAGGGCGTGACGAAGGCCTACGCTCCGAGTTACGTTGTTGCTGCACTCCGCCGGCGCGCTGCTGCAGCGGGCCGCCCTGCGGTGTCGTAGCCACGCTATCGGTTTCGGCAGGGGCATCCTCAGCAGCTCCGCCACGGAACTGGTCAGCCGGGAATATGCCGGACACATGCTTCACATGATAATTGGTCATGCGCTCGTTCGACTCAAAGCCATAACCCTCTATTATACGGTCGGCTCTTTCGATGTGTATAAACGAATCGCTGTAAATCTTCTGGTGACGCTGATCCCAATACAGCTGAGGGGTGAGAAACTTCTCCCCTGCCATATTCTCTATAGCCACATAGCCGTCGAGACGCCACAGTTGCTTATCTTTGAAGAACGTGGCAGAATCGCACTCCACCGAAGCATCACGGCGAAACAGATCATCATACTTCTCCAGCTTCACACCCTCCGGAAATGTCCAGCGAGGCTCTTTAGCCTCATCAAACATGAGCCACAGAGGAGTATCTATACGGTAGCGCGTGACTCCGGAGTCGGATATCAGCGTGGTCACATTGACCGTCGTCATGGTGGCGAAATGCTCAGGATCGAAATCTCCGCTTATCACATTTTTCGCCTCGTCCTTGCACGATGTCGACACACCCGCGCACACAGCCACGGCAACCGCAGCCGGAAGCAATCGCAACGCCGCTTCATGGCGGCTG
>CAJTMM010000012.1:23578-73971 GCA_910577465.1 uncultured Muribaculaceae bacterium
CCCCCATCCGATATTAATATTCTTTACGATATCAACCAATAACTTCATTGCACGCCAACTCTTGAATCAAGCCTGCGATGTTATCATCCGTATTATTTAATCTTGTTCTGGAAGAACCAAAGTTCGTTGAAGTTGATACCCAAGCGTATGTTTATATAGCTTTCCTGAAGCAATGGATTCGGGTGAGCCTGACGATGACGGTACTCCAGACCGAGGTTTATCACCGTCTTCGACGCCAGGGCGGGAAATCCGAATCCAAACGACACTCCGTACTCGCGCACATGGTTATCTCCCACCATCATATAATCGCGGTTATAGAAACCACCCATCCGGTAAGTGATTCGCTTAACGTACGAACCGCGCAACGACGGGGTAAACTGAGCGCCGAGAGCCACCTGCCAGCGGTCGGCAAAACGGGTTCCTTCAAACTGGGGCAGTTCCACAGTCTGTACCTTGCTCCAAGGCTGGTAAGTAAAGTCAGCTTCCACCATCAATCGTTTCTGCCACTGATAGTTCAAGCCGGCACCCCATGTATCGGGTAGCGATGCATTGCCCTTCAATCGCTTTGTGGCAAGCGTATCGGGAGCCTCATCGGCATTGACATCATACTTCACTACAGTCGCCTTTCCGAGCAATGTCTTTCCGGGCGAATACACCAAACCGGCAGTGATACGGTTGTCCTTGTTCAAATCAAATGAATATTGGGCACCGAACTGCACACGCCAGTCGCGCACACGCAGCACCTGCTCGAACAGCGAGGTCGAGCCGCCGTCGGTATTGATGTACACATCATTGACCGTATGTCCGAAAAGATATGAGAAGTTGGCACCGAGACTGAATCCTTTGAATATCTTTCCAGCGAAACCGAGGTAGAGTTGATTGATACCACCCTGACCTTCATGTGAGTTGATACCGTTGGTTATCTTCGAACCAAACGAATAGCCCACCGACGAATACGGAACCAGACCCAAGCTCGCACCCATTCTCTTGCCTATGGGCACCTGCATGGTCAGATAATCAATACCGCCGCCATATTTCGAATCCTTGGCAGCTTCATTTTCACCTACGGCTCCCTCTTTCGATTTCATGACGGTAAAGTCCACGCCCATATCGAACAGAAAAGTAAGAGTATCGGCTGCGGCATACGATGCAGGGTTCATCACATTTATCTGACGGCCCGAATTCATACCGTAGCCCACGCCGCCCATCTGACGCTGGGCAGCTGTGGCGTTATCGTTAAGCAATCCGTAACCGAATTTTGAGTAAGGCGACATCCCTTGCTGCGCCACGGCAATAGAGCCGCCACATAGCAACACGGCCCACGATAATAATATTTTCTTACTTATTTTCATTGTACAATAATATTCTATTAAGACCCTTGCTTACTAAATGCGGGTCAACAGTTATATCAAAATCACACAGCCGGCTCAACTCCTGAGCCCAACCGCCGGTCATCACCACCTTCGTCTCTTCAGGAAGATGATTCTTATAGTACGATATACTGCCCACGATACCGTAAATAGCTCCGAGAATCATGGCAGATGCCGTATCATGACCCAAGAATGAATCTGTGGGCAACTCTCTGGGAACCTCCACTCGTGGCAATCGTGCCGTAAACCTGTGCAAAGCTTCGAGACGCATACGCATACCCGGAGCTATATTACCACCTACGAAATGCCCCTCGGCGGTGACCACGTCATAAGTCACAGCTGTACCGGCATCGACCACAAACAATGGTTCGCCGGGGTATATGGCCCATGCACCCACGGCAGCCGCTATGCGGTCAGCCCCCAATGAACCGGGAGTGCCGTAATCTATCGCTATAGGCAGCGGCATGTCGCTGGTAAGACGAATCACTTTATGCACTTTATTGGCAAGCCCGGCAACTATTTCAGTGCCCTTGCTCACCACTGAGCAATATATGGCGGCATCCACCGGCTCACCGGCATCGTCCACAAAACGCGAAACCACATCGGGCGTCAGGCGAGGCTCGATGCTTAATTTTTCCAACCGGTCGGCGCGCCACAAGGCTATTTTGGCGGCGGAATTACCTTGATCAATGGTGAGGTTCAGTGCCATTTGGGCGCAAATTTAGTAATTCTTAGAGAATTAAGACATTCCGTCGAAACATATTTTATACGAAAGTCCCTTTTTGGCATGATTTTGACATCATTTAGCACCACCGCCGCTCTTATTTCCCTTGGCTGCTTCGCGGGGAATCATTATGGATGTATAAATCTGCAATACACCTCCGGCAAGTGTGAATGCAAGCCAGTCCATGGGACGCGCACCCTCATACCACATGAAGAAACCGCCCACACAGAATATGACTCCCGCCCACACCTCTATGTGACACAGACGCTTCAGGCGTATCGACACATCTTTCAGGCGGGGCAGCAACAACCTGCCCGCGAGCACCATCACGGCACCGGCACAAAAGATATACTTATACATCACGCCCTCCACCCTCAGCAGTGGCAGAGCCGTGCCGCATACTATCAGTAGCAGTCCTATGTTAACCAGCCACATCCAAGGCGATGTAGGCAATATCGTGGTTTTTGTTTCAATTTTCGACATTGTAATCAGATATTTAATTAATTACATACACATCCTCATTCGGACGCTGCATGTGGTACTGTTCCCTCACCACCATCTCCATCGTACCGGCATCGGTACTTAAGTTACGGTTCAGCGAGCGGTAATATTGCAAGGTATCATTGGCAGCCTGAATCTCAAGGCGCAGGCGTTCTATCTCTCGGTCGTAGACGTATGTCTCAGGCACGGAATTGTCCGTAAAGAACATTATATATATGAGCATTCCCACTATGGCTATCAGGCTGAAACTGATGTATCGCCTGCACCAGGCTATGAATCCGCGTGACGTTCTGGTTTTCATGTCGGCAAATATAATACTTCCCGCTCACTCATCACCGCCGGGAATCAAAAATATGGAAAAATTAACGCTGCCGTAAGCCAGATGACGGTGAAACTCAGGCACCGACGAATAGTCGCGCACGCGTGAATGCTCCAGTATAAACACCCCGCCCGGACGCAACGCGCCTGATTGCAACACCGCCGGAGCCACATCCTCGAAACGTGGCAAATCGTAAGGAGGATCCGCAAAAATAAAATCAAACGACCCGGGACGCACGCACGACAGGAACTTGAATACATCGCCGCGCACCAGACGCAGGTTTTCCTCGCCAAGAGTCTGCGCTACCTTCTCGATAAACCGGAACTGGGTCGAAGCTTTCTCTACAGCGGTAACCATGGAAGCACCACGCGAAAGCAGTTCAAATGTCACCGCACCCGTACCGGCAAAAAGATCCAAAGCCGAAATCCCTTCAATATCCATCATATTTTCAATGACATTGAAGATATTCTCTCTGGCAAAATCCGTAGTTGGACGTGCTGTGATATTCGACGGCACATCAAAACGCCGCCTACCGTATTTACCTCTTATTATTCGCATAACGGACGTATTAACAAATCAAACGGAGCCTGCATAGTGGACTTGTCCGGTCGATACCTCAATATCGGGAACGGCATAGGCTGGCAATGGTCGGTATAACGCTTCAGTATATCAATCGATTCGCGTGCCGCCACTCCACCATCGCCATGCACAGCCACATCAGTATCCGACAATCCCAGCTTAAGCTCCTGCATACTCGCAAGCACATAGTAAGCTATATCCGTAGCCGTGCGTGCTTCAAACTCATTGGCAGCAAGCAGACGCTCGCCGTCAACAGCTATAAATGTCAGACGCTCGCCGCGTATGAACGCATAAGCCCGGCGCTGTCCGAGTCCGTCAGGATGTCCTATCAGATACCGGCACAGTGATGCCATGCGGCTATCGAAACGGATATTGAAAAACGTACGGGTCAGAAACGACTTTATATCACGCGGCTGCATCAACGCCACACGTGCATTCGCAGCACCGGCATCATAACACTCCACATCCGCGCATCCGTCATTGGCAACACCCGCTACATCCATAAGCTTGACCACATCGGACTCATCAGCTTCAGACGGAACCATCATCCAGCCACTATAATCCACCAGGCAATCCACCTTTTTGAAATCACTAAGCAGCAGCGGATTTCCATAAACTGCATCCTCCAAAGCCTTCAGCGGCGACTGCGCAGCGGAATCCAGCATTATGCTGTGCCACACCATCTGCTCCCGCACAACGGGAGGATACAGCGCCACATCCAACCGTTCGGGCGACAACAATAATACCAACCGCCACAATTCCGGTTGCGATATCATATCCTTATCCAATACGCATTGTTCCATAATGAACTCATTTAAACCTTTTATTTATTCACATTTTGAGGATTCTTCGAGACTATTTTTTCAATTGAAGAGGGAGCGTAGCGAGCTACGTGACCGATGAGATTGAAGAAAGCGACCGAAAAAAGGCAAAAATGTAATTAAAAGAAAGTATTGCAGTTCTGTTTCTAACATTAGGTAAAAAGTTTAATTGAGTTCATTATGCAAAGATAACACTTTTCGGCATTAACGCACAAAAAATACCGGGCGACATCTCACGACGGCGACCGGTATCGTTAAACCTTAAAAATCTAATCCTATGAAAAAACTATATTGCAAAAATACCTGTTTTTTCACACTCAAACAATTATAATACAAATATTTATCCAATATCAACTAAAAATAGCGACATATATTGAAATCTTTGCAAATATTACAGTTAACAACACACTTTTTTACAAATCACCGATAGATTACCCGCACGGAAATTCCTCTTACTATTTTTTGTTATCTTTGTAAACTAATTACGCATATAAACGTATGGCAAAATTCCGTATCAACATATTAGGGTGCGGGTCGGCGACACCAACGCCTCGCCACAATCCGTCATCACAAGTGATAGACTTCCGCGACAATCTGTTCATGATTGATTGCGGTGAAGGGGCGCAAAGCATGATGCGGCGCATGAAGCTCAAATTCGCACGGCTCAACCACATCTTCATATCGCACATGCACGGTGACCATTGTCTCGGGCTGCCGGGACTTCTGTCCACACTCGCCCTTCACGAACGTACCGGATGCGTCACCATACACCTCCCTGCCGACGGATTGGAGATAATGCGTTCCATCACAGACTATTTCTGCCGGGAATCACCATTTGAAATCAAATTCAACCCCATCACCGGTACCGGAGGTACGATATTCGAGTCCGACAGTCTTACCGTTGAAGCGTTCCCGCTCTACCATCGCGTACCCTGCTACGGATATATATTCCGCGAAAAGCCGAAACCGCGACATCTCATTGGCGATATGGTACGATATCATCAGATTCCGTTATCAGCCCTGCATGGCATAAAGGAGGGCAATGACTACATCACCCCCGACGGAACCGTCATACCCAATTGCCGTCTTACCACTCCGGCAGACCCGGCTATGAGTTACGCATACTGCTCCGACACCACATTCAATCCGGCGGTGGCAAAAGCCGTCAACGGCGTCGACACGATATACCACGAAGCCACCTACGACTCTTCGTTTGAATCCAAGGCACATCAACGCGGACACTCCACAGCTGCCCAAGCAGCTACCATAGCCGCCGAAGCTCATGCCAACAGACTCATTATCGGACACTATTCAAAACGATACTCCGATGTTGAGATATTGCTGCGCGAAGCCCGCGACATATTTCCAAACGTCATCGCAGCCGACGAAGGACTGCAAATCGACCTCATATAACACACCCTTATATATCATGTCCCAGGAACAAGATGATATAAAATACATGCGCATAGCGCTTGAAGAGGCCCGCCAGGCAGCCCGCGAAGGCGAAGTCCCCGTAGGGGCGGTCATCGTGACCCATGGACGCGTGGTGGGACGCGGACACAATCTCACCGAGACACTCTCCGACGTCACCGCCCACGCCGAGATTCAAGCTATAACAGCTGCTGCACAATCACTTGGCGGCAAGTACCTCACCGACTGCACACTATATGTCACCGTCGAACCATGCCTTATGTGCGCAGGCGCGATAGGTTGGAGCCAGCTCGGACGCATCGTATATGGCGCATCCGACCCCAAACGCGGATATAACACATACACGCCTCACCCGTTCCACCCCAAGGCTCAGGTTATTAGCGGCATCCTCGCCGATGAATGCGGCATGCTCATGCGCGATTTTTTTGCTCGCAGGCGAAATTAAAGTATCTTTGTACTGAAGCAAACACGCACCCCACCGCACATGGTCAACAAGCTACTCCGATACACACGCATAATCATCTCGATAGCGACATTCGCCATCCTGTCGGCTATGCTAACGATTTCCTCATTTCTTATTCCGGTAATAGGACCGTGGCTTCAACGCATACAAATCATACCGGCAATAGCCGCGCTCACACTCACCACGTTCGTGGTCTGGCTGCTTATAACTCTTATTTTCGGCCGTGTATATTGCTCATCCGTCTGCCCTATGGGAACCCTTCAGGACATAGCCTCACGCACCACCCGATTAGGGTACAGAAAGTACCTACGCCCGTTCCACTACCAACGACCCAATAATACCGTACGATACACCATGCTTGGCATCATGGCAGTGAGCCTTATGCTCGGGCTCCCGTTGCTCATCTCCGTCCTCGACCCCTATTCGGCTTTCTCCCGGATATGCGGCGACATGCTTAATCCCATCTATTCGTTTATCAACGCTTCGCTCCATAAATCCGGCATCGACAATCCCGCGCCTACAGCCACTGCAGCCACAGCGCCGGTAGCCGCATCCATCATAGCCACCACTATATTCGTGGCAACGGTGGTCATATCCGCCCAGAACGGCAGAATACTATGCAACACCATCTGCCCCGTAGGTGCCACCCTCGGGTTAGTAAGCCGGTACTCAATATTCCAGATTGACATCGACACCGACAAGTGCATCCAGTGCCGCCGTTGCGAGCACGTATGCAAAAGCTCATGCATAGACCTCACCGACCACGTGGTCGATGGCTCACGGTGCGTGAACTGCTTCGATTGCATCAACGTATGTCCCAACGATGCGATACACTACACCGCCACACGCAAACAACTCTCCATCCCTATGATGCAACGCATCACAGGCATTGCACCGCAGAAACCGTCGCTCGGCAACACCGGCACATGCGCCTGCGGTGACCATATTTCCAATTCAGCAAACACAACCTCACAGAATGAAACAATATCTTGACCTCCTGCGCCACGTCATGGAACATGGCTCCGACAAAAGCGACCGCACCGGCACCGGCACACGAAGCGTGTTCGGCTACCAGATGCGTTTCGACCTCTCACAGGGATTTCCGTTGCTCACCACCAAGAAACTCCATCTGAAATCTATCATCCACGAACTGCTATGGTTCCTGCAAGGCGACACCAACATAAAATACCTGCAGGACAACGGTGTGAGAATATGGAACGAATGGGCAGACGAGAATGGTGACCTCGGACATGTCTACGGATACCAATGGCGCTCATGGCCTGACTATTCAGGCGGAGCCATCGACCAGATTGCTCAAGCCGTGGAAACAATAAAACATAACCCCGACTCTCGACGCATAATAGTAAGCGCATGGAACGTTGCCGATATCGACCACATGAAGCTGCCACCGTGCCACGCATTATTCCAGTTCTACGTAGCCGACGGCAAACTGAGCCTGCAACTCTACCAACGGAGCGCCGACAGCTTCTTGGGCGTGCCGTTCAATATAGCATCCTACGCTCTGCTGCTCATGATGGTGGCTCAAGTATGCGGACTCCAACCTGGAGAATTCATACACACTCTCGGCGACGCGCACATATACACCAACCACTTCGAGCAGGTGCAGCTACAGCTCACACGCGAACCGCGCCCGCTCCCACGCATGGTCATCAACCCCGACGTCAAAAACATATTCGATTTCAAATACGAAGACTTCACACTCGAAGACTACGACCCGCACCCGCACATAGCCGGAAAAGTTTCAGTATAGCGCATGACCCAGACATCACCCATCATAAGCATCATAGCCATAGTGGCTCACGGAGGAGCCATTGGGCGCGGCGGCGACCAGCCGTTTCACATAAGCGAGGACTTCAAACGCTTCAAGGCTCTGACCATGGACAAACCCATAATCATGGGACGCAAGACATTCGAAGCCCTTCCCGGCGGAGCATTACCACGCAGACGCAATATCGTTGTCTCACGCAACGCCGGTTACTCCGCCCCCGGCATTGAAACGGCACCATCGCTCCACGAAGCCATAGCCCTTGCCGACGATGCTCCCGAAATAATGATTATAGGCGGCGGGGAGATATACAGTCAGGCAATGGACATCGCCCACAGGCTATACATCACATCCGTCGATGCCGACGTGGCAGATGCCGACACCTTCTTCCCGGAAATCTCCCCTTGCCGTTGGACGCCCGCACACACTTCCGAGTCCTTCACCGACCCCCGCTCCGGTGCCACATACCGTTTTATTGATTACAAACGTCAACTCCCCGTATTGTAAAAATCGTAAATATTATTTACATTTGCATGGATTTAAAATCGCATGCTCATGCCCCGGTAGTTCAACGGATAGAATAGAAGTTTCCTAAACTTTTGATAGCAGTTCGATTCTGCTCCGGGGTACAAAATCCTTAACACCATAACCTACTATGAACCAACAGCAAGGAGTGCAATCGGCAAAAAAGCACTCACCACTAAGCTGGGTGCCGTCAGTCTACTTTGCCATGGGGTTGCCATTTGTGGCACTCAACCTTGTGGCTGTGATTATGTTCAACAATCTCGGGGTCGACAAAGCGCAGATAGCCTTTTGGACATCACTGCTCACACTCCCATATACCCTGAAATTCATCTGGAGCCCTCTACTTGAGATATATTGGACCAAGAAAAATTTCGTGGTTGCCACTCAGGCCATCTCCGGATTTTGCTTTGCACTGATAGCCTTTCTGCTGCCGCTCCCGCACTTCTTCAGCTATGCCGTTGCCGTAATGGCTATTATAGCATTCTCCGGTGCCACACACGACATAGCCACCGACGGAATATATCTTACCGCACTTGACAAGAAAACCCAGTCTACATACATCGGATGGCAGGGCGCATTCTATAACCTCGCCAAAGTGCTGGCAAACGGCGGACTCGTATGGCTTGCAGGCGTCATCATGACCCACTATAAGACCACCAATCCCGAACGCGCACCCTTCTACGCATGGATGATTATAATGGGACTTCTCGGTGCCATCCTGATAGGTGTTGCCATCTACCACTACTTCGTGCTGCCTACAGGCTCCAAGACCCAGGACGCACCCGCCAGCATGGACGAAGCCATGTCGTCCATGTGGCATGTTCTCGCCGACTTCTTCAAAAAACGCTTCATCTGGTACTACATACTGTTCATCGTATGCTACCGCCTTACCGAAGGATTCGCCATGAAAATGGTACCGATTTTCCTACAGGCACCACTCGCCGAAGGCGGCCTTGCCATGTCAAATGAAGAGATGGGTACCATCTACGGCATATTCGGCACCGTGGCATTCATCATAGGCTCCATACTCGGTGGTTACTACATAGCACGGTTCGGGCTCAAGAAAGTACTCTTCTCATTGGTTTGCATATTCAACATACCCTTCGTTATCTACTTCCTGTTCTCGGCATTCCAGCCGCAGAATCTTTGGGTAATCGGTTCCGGCTTGGTGGCAGAATACTTCTGCTATGGATTCGGATTCGTAGGACTCACACTCTTCATGATGCAACAGGTAGCACCCGGTAAGCACTCCATGGCACACTACGCGTTCGCATCGGCAATAATGAACCTCGGCGTAATGCTCCCAGGCATGATAAGCGGATGGATATGTGAGCACACCGGCTACGAAGCCTTCTTCATCATAGCCCTCATCATGGCTGTACCCGCATTCATCCTCACTTGGTTCATTCCATTCACACACTCCGACAAAGCCGAGGGCGATGCGACCGAAATAGCCAAAGAAAGCTTGGCTGCCGACGAGGAAACCCAAATCTAAACAAACATAATACTATCATATTTACCAACATGAAAGATTTGAAAATAGAAGGGCAACCGCTGCCCAATATGCCTTGGGAAGACCGTCCCGAAGGATGCAACGAAGTTCTGTGGCGCTACAGTGCCAACCCCGTGATTCCGCGCGACGCACTCAGCACATCCAACAGTATATTCAACTCTGCCGTCGTACCCTTCAAGAAAGGCGACTATAACTTCGCAGGTGTATTCCGCTGCGACGACACCAACCGCCGCATGCGCATCCACGTCGGATTCTCTGTCGATGGATTCAAATGGGACATCAGCGAAGAGGATATCCGTCTGCAAGGTGCCGACCCCGAAGTGGCTGAATGGGTATATGGTTACGACCCGCGTGTAGCTAAAATCGACGACAAATACTACGTGACCTGGTGCAACGGCTACCACGGCCCCACCATCGGTGCCGCATGGACCACCGACTTCGAGACATTCCACCAGCTCGAGAACGCATTCCTGCCCTACAACCGCAACGGCGTGATGTTCCCCCGCAAAATCAACGGCAACTTCGCCATGCTCTCACGCCCCAGCGACACCGGCCACACCCCCTTCGGCGACATATTCTACAGCGAGTCACCCGACATGGAATTCTGGGGACGCCATCGCCACGTTATGTCTCCCGCACCCTTCGAACTCAGCGCATGGCAGTGCATGAAGATTGGCGCAGGCCCCATACCTATCGAAACATCCGAAGGTTGGCTCCTCATCTATCACGGTGTGCTCCGTTCATGCAACGGTTACGTCTACGCTTTCGGCTCGGCACTGCTCGACCGCGAACAGCCTTGGAAAGTAATCGCACGTTCAGGTCCCTACCTCATCTCACCCCGTGAGATCTACGAACTCACAGGCGACGTGCCCAACGTAACATTCCCCTGTGCAGCCCTCCACGACCCCGAAACCGGACGCATCGCCGTTTACTACGGATGTGCCGACACCGTGACCGGACTCGCATTCGGCTACATCCCCGAAATCATCGAATGGACCAAAAAGAACTCCATCGTATAACCTCATCCCACCACAAATATCTCCCCCTGCGGTGTGCCCCCACATAGGCACACCGCTTTTTTATCCCACACCACTTCAAAACCACCCAATGAGGGCAAAATTCCAACGCCTACATCAGCAAAAGCACGGACATTCAAGCATACACAATGCTACTCAGTAAACTGCTATCCAGGAAAGTCGACATATTTCCAGACAGCGTTACCCCACATAAAAACGCCGTAATCCTCACCACCATAGATATTTTACATCGCGCGCCCCCATTGTCAAGTAAAAAATAATTTGTAGCTTTGTAATATAAGACCGGCAACGTCTATCTGAAAATGACCAACTAACGACACCCAATCCCGAAAAATCTTTGAGAACTCCTGCGTAATAGTTACAGGCATTCTTCGTAGTTGCGAAGCGAGCAAAACTCGAAGCCAAGCTCGCCCAAAAGATAGAGCAATCAAAGTTAATAACCATTCATTGGAAGATCATTTAACGCTTATGAAAGCCGAAGAAATACGAAATCTATTTGACAGTTTTGAATCAATAGCCATCGAGTATGAGGGTGTTGAATGTTGGAGCGCTCGCGAACTATATCCCCTATTAGGCTATGCAAAATGGGATAGGTTCAAAGATGTGCTTGTTAGAGCCAAAGATTCATGCGAAAATGCCGGAGAAAAAATTACCGATCATTTTGCCGACGCCGGGAAAATGATAAGTCTTGCCAAAGGTGCTCAAAGAGAGATAGATGACGTAATGCTTACGCGCTATGCCTGTTATCTGGTAGCGCAAAATGGCGACCCTCGCAAACCCGAAATCGCTTTTGCACAAAACTACTTCGCCGTACAGACACGCCGCGCGGAACTTGTTCATCAACGCCTTCTTGACTATGAACGAGTTAAGGCAAGAGCTAAATTGGCCGACACAGAACATCATCTTTCCGGCATTCTATATGAGCGCGGAGTGGACTCCAAGGGCTTCGCTATAATCCGCACAAGCGGCGACCAAGCATTGTTCGGCATTAATACCGCGATGATGAAACGCCGGGTAGGAGCACCCGAAAAGCGTCCTCTTGCCGACTTCCTTTCCACACTTGCTATCAAAGCAAAAGACTTCGCAGCCGAAATGACTTCAGTAAACGTTCAGCAAAAAGATCTTCGTGGACAAGTAAGCATAGAGCGTGAGCATGTCGATAACAATTCTGCTGTCCGGGATATGTTGCTTGACCGAGGTATCCGCCCCGAAGCACTTCCTCCAGCCGAAGACATCAAGAAAGTGGAACGCCGTCTCAAAGCCGACGAAAAGAAAATCCTACCCAAAAAGAAAAAGTAATATGGATGATATCAACCAACAAGCGCAGGATAAAGTGGATGCCAGCAATGAAATCTCGCTCGCCAAAGTCAAGGTTATGCTCGCCCAAAAGTTTGAGTAATCCAAGTTAATAACCTTTCTTTGGAAGATAATATGAGAAGAGACCAAGTCCGAGAAAGACGTCAACGATGCAGATGTGCAGTCAAAGGCTGACGCAGCAAAAGAGTTTTGCCGCCATGTCACCGAGTTTACCACTAAGAACGGCAGCAAACCCTGGCACTATGTCATTATACCGCATACTCTCGTTGACCGCACTTATTCGTTCAACTACATTCTTTCACAAACCAAACTGAAACAACTATGGGTTTCTGGAGTTTTATAAAATATATGCTTGTGTTTGACTGGTTGTTCGGACACCACAAGGAAGAATCCGTTTGGGAACAGCGCCAAAGGGAGTGTCAGTGTTACGACAATCATTCTTCTCTCGATGAATATGGAGACAGCGGTTACAGCCATTTCCACCACACTGATTATGAACCACAAGATTTTGACGATGACCTTGATTCAGAAATATTTGACGACAACTTCTAACCGATAATATTGTGCGCCCCCTCTCGTTATAAAATAAAGACAACTTAATATGGATAAACATGAATTAAAAAATCGAATAGAATATATAGTTGTTTGCGTCAGCGAATTTGCGAGAAGGTTTAATCTGACGAATCAACAAGCTTACGCATATCTGCGCCGCTTCAGTGGGATTGAGCTGATAATGAAGCACTATGGCATTATGCACACTCTTCCGCTTAACGATGCCGTGGAAAGTCTGCAAATATTATGCTATCGTAAAGGAGGACGTGTGATATGATAAGGCTTCATCATGGCTCAAACATCGGTATTGACACAATCGATTTGTCGCTGAGCAAAAAAGGCAAAGATTTCGGCCAAGGGTTTTATCTCAACCCCAACTACAATCAAGCTCTTGAAATGGCTGAGTTCAAAGTGGACATCTTCGGAGAGGGAAGTCCACTCGTTTCATCGTTTGACTTTGACGAAGAGGCTGCTCGTGAAGCCGGTTTGTCAATCAAAGTATTTGACGATTATAGTGAGGAGTGGGCCCAATTTGTCGTTGACAACAGAAACAACAACTCTGATAATCCCATTCATGATTATGACATTGTAATCGGACCAATAGCCGATGACAAGGTAGGCTTTCAAATTCGGAAGTATATCGAGAACGAGATTTCTATTGAGAAACTGATAGAGCGAATCAAATACTACGGTGATAAGTCCACACAGTATTTCTTCGGCACAGAAAAGTCATTGAACTATTTAAGAAAGGTATTATGAACAAGGAGATGCAATATCAGGTAGAATGTCTCGCCTCTGACTTGACAGAGATGCTGATGTCAGAATACGGTTGGGACATGCTCAAAGCTTTGGATGTGCTTTATGGCTCGGAGACTTTCGCGAGACTCAATGACCCTAAATGTGGCTTGTATTATCAAGGAGCGGTATATGTCTTCTCATTTTTGAAAAATGAAATAGAGACCGGCAAAGTGGGGTGAACTAATTCGAAGAGTGTAAGCTCTCTTCTTTTTCTTTTCGCATAGCGCACTCATGAATCAATGCAGGGTAGCCTAAACCTGAAGCGAACTGAACTTGTAGATACGGGTGCTTGGCAAAATAAAGATTCGCCGATGCGAACTTGACCTCACACCGCCCTTCTTACGCAAAAGAGCTGCAAACTTTTGGTTTACAGCTCCTTTTTTTTGCGGAAAGACAGGGATTCGAACCCTGGGTACCCGTAAGGGTACAACGGTTTTCGAGACCGTCCCGATCGACCACTCCGGCATCTTTCCTTGAAATGCACTGGTGATTTCGGCTGCAAATTTAGCAAAGTTTTTTCTGTAGGCAATGTTTTAATATCCTTTTTTTTATAAATTCGCAATTAAATATCTTTTACTTTAATCACTATTCATCCATTTTTTACACATGAAAAAACTTTTCCTACTGCTGCTACCGTTGATAGCCGCTTCTTGCGGTAACAATGCCGGCGACAACACCAATCAGCCCACGGACCTTAAGGTCATGAGTTTTAACGTTCGCTACGACAATCCCGAAGATAGCGCCGACAACTGGCAATACCGACGCGACCGTGTAGCCGACGCGATCAACTTCTATAACGCTGACATCGTAGGCACCCAGGAAGTGCTGTACAATCAGCTCGAGGACCTGAAGGCACGTCTGCCCGAATACGCCATGGTAGGTGTAGGTCGTGAGGACGGCAAGCAACTCGGGGAATACGCCGCATTATGGTACAAGACATCCCGGTTCGAGACAGTGGATTCTGGCAACTTCTGGCTCAGTGCAACACCTGAAGTGGAAGGTTCGCTCGGATGGGACGGAGCCTGCGTACGCATAGCGTCATGGGCAATACTGCGCGACCGTGATAACGGTAAGGAATTATTCGCCCTCAATACCCATCTCGACCACGTTGGCGTCGAAGCCCGTCGCCAGGGAGTGACATTGATTCTCGACCGCGTCAACCAACTCCGCGCCGGACGTCCCGCAGTAGTCACCGGCGACTTCAACTCCAATCCCCAAAGCGATGTCATAGCGCACATCACCGGAGAGGAAACACCCAATCATCTCACCAACACCCGCACTGCCGCACCACTCGTCTATGGTCCCGATTGGACATACCACGACTTCGGCCGTCTCCCCTACGACAAACGTGAACTTATCGACTACGTATTCATCACAGGTCCCCTCAGCGTCAAAAGCTATGGAATATTGGCAGAGACCAACGGTAGCGGATTCCTATCCGACCACTGCCCTGTACTCGTAAACATGATTTGGGAGTAACACTCCTCCACTCTTATCAGCGCCCGGTTATGGCTATGCGTTTTGCAGCCGACTGCAATTCATGCCCCTCAGCCATCACCGTGGCGCGATAAATATATATACCGCGCGACAGACGACGTCCCGACGAGTCACACAGATTCCATTTTATCGGTGCGCTATGGAACAGGTCGCTGCGGTCAGTAACGGTGGTGGTCCATACACGCCGGCCCATCATATCATAGATATCGAGCGTAACGGTAAGCATGGCATCCGGACGATTGTGCGTGATATAGAAATTAGCCTCCACCGAAGCCGGATTGGCATCCGTATAGATATCAAACAATTTCGGTTTGGCTCCACGCTCCACGAAGAAGTCGAGCGTGCGCGAAGCCGAATTTCCTGAAGTATCCCACACACGGAACGTAAGCGTGTGATTGCCCTCGGTAAGCTCGCTCACCGGATACACAATAGTACCCGATTGCGTACCATCCGACGACGGAGTATAGTATAGCGACACATCTGTAAACGTGCGCTTGTCATCAAGCTTCAAGGTCATCTGATGACCGATACCGGCTGTTGACATATTTATACCGGTATCGTCGCTCACCTTGGCTATGAACGTAGGCTGCTCATTCACCGTCGAGCCCTGCTTGTACGATTCATGATTGAGATAGGCATAATCTATCACCGGAGCCATATCATCCGGAGCCGCCGACTCATCGAATCCATACACATAAAACTGGCGGTTGCAGCCTATGGCCTCAACACCGTCTACCGACGATGCATACATATTCAATGCCGCCGGGCGGAAATTATCAGCCACTTCAGTAGGCATAGGCACCTTCACCTTAAATTCTCCGTTAATCACTGAATCGCGACCTGAATACAGCTTCTGTCCCTGCTCCTCAAATGTCTTCTCCACACCATCGTAATCATCCACCTTCAATCCGTAAGACGTGGTACTGTACTCGGCGTCATACATCGTAAGCGTCATCGGACCGGTAAATCCGGTCATCTTCGTTCCATCAACATCATACACCGAACCCTCCAGTGTCACCAGTTGGCGCGCCATTATCGTATTCTGCGCATCCTCGCTCACATCCTCGCCATTGATGCGTTCCAGGACCACACGGTTCTCTGGAAGCGCCATACGCAACGCCGGGTCGCCAAGCAACACATAGCGCGGACGCGACGAAACCTTGGCACCATTCTTGGCTCTGCGAAAAATCTCGCCTATTGTATAAAACCTGCCGTCAACATCGCGGGCAAATGCCACTTTTCCGACACTCTTCGCAAGCGCCCCGTTGTCGGACACATACGACTCACGTGTAGGCGCCATGGATGCGATAGTGCCCCCATGGGTATTGAACAGCAACGCTTCTCCGGCACAATTAGCTGAGCCGTCGTACCTGTTGAACAGACACGTGGCTGCAAACAACACCGGCCAACGCTTATTGTACATATTATTGATATCATTGACGTACATCAGACCCTCGGCAGTAATGGATGTCTCATTACCATGACCTACATAATTGAGCCACAACGTACCCTCGTCGAGCATCCGGTAAAGGCGTTCACGCCCTATCACGCTCACATTGTTCACTTTAGTGAACGCATCCACATATATCTTCGTGTACGACATCTCCCTGCCTGAGGGCGTATTCATCATTTCTGTAAACTGCGCTTCTGAGTCTTCGAGAAAATCCCCTCCGTTGCCGTCGTCGGCAATGAGCACCACTTGGTTCTTCCATTCCGAGCCATACTTATTGGCTTCGTACTCATATATCTTATCCACTATCTGTTTCGCTTGCGTGAGTGTGCGCACCGGCAAACGGCCTATGGCTATAAGATGCTCGTCTACAGTCATTGCCGAACCCGTATTGTCACCCAAGATGGCAAGTGGGTCATCGGATGTATAAGTCGATGCTATCGTTATCGACTCATACGTCTGCCATGTCGGCATCACAGGCTGTTTGGGCGACACAAAACCTGTGAGGAAGCGGTTGTCGTATGTCGCCGCCCCCATCATGAGAGCATAACGCAACGGACGCGAAGCCTTTGCGCCACGGTCATATATCATCTTAAGCATACGCCGGAACGCATTGAAATCGCGCGAACCTGACGAAAACTCATTGAACACATCATCCTGCACCACTACCTCCACCGTAAGATGGTCTGACCCGTTACGATGCAGATTGGCAAGACGTTCAGCCTCTCCTGCCCAATCCTTCACTGTAAATATCACCATATCGGGATACGTATCAATGCCGTGCAGATTCTGATTGGCAACCGACCCCACGAGCCGGGGAGAAGGATAGGTCGCATTTTCGTTCCATGCCACATAGCTTCGCTCGCCCGAATAGACATTGGTCCATTCAATGGCATTTGCCGACGATTCACGCACCCGCATCGACACTACAGCCTGCGGATTGGTCACATCCCACACGTGAGTCGACTCATTGCCACCCTTGAGCGATACATACGGACGCGCGGCAGTGAATCCAAGCTTTCCGTTAAGAAGTGCTATCTCGCGCGTATAATTCACTATCAGCGCATCAAGATGGGCAGCCTGCACCGTAGCACCGTTGTTATTAAACGTGATACCTACCGTAAGTTTATCACCGGACACTTCAAACGTTTTGTCAAACGAAGCACTATTGCCGAAATCCTTCGCCCCCACATTCGTATATGGTATTGTGTTTGTACCGGGCAACTGATTGCCGTTGGCAGTTATTGTGATGGTAGTTGCCGACGTCGACGTGGTCGCGAATATGCTCCTCAGCCACACAGACGTACCCTGGACATGTCCGGGCAGATTGAAATTGAACGAACGGGACCTGGTGAATCTGAAATCCTCGCCCAACAAACGGTGACCCGACTCAGAAAGCGACACCAGATCATTATCATGGAACAATCGGTCTGTAAATTCAGTAACCGGAACATCCGACGTCGTATCCATACCCTCCGTAGGTATCTCTCGGGGCTCGGAATCATTCTCCGTCAGAAAGTAATAACCGTAATCCGAAAATGGATTCTTGGTATGCGTGTACTGACCGGCACGTAATTTTGACCACGAAACCGGACCCTGCGCATAAAAATATATGCCCGACGCCACATAATGCGCCTGCACCATCGGCAGGTCATCTATATATGTCGACTCGGTAAGCCTGTCAGCTATAGGAGCACCGCCATAGCCGTAGATTCTTACAGCCGACGGATTCTTGAATCCCCACGACCTCAAAGACGACGCACTTATAAAATGTACACCGGTCTCCTCCACGCTGATTTTAACCCACTTGCCCGATGCAAGTACCGATGTAGGGGCATAAACATCAACATTGAAAGCCAACGCTGCGACGGGGCAAACCATCTGCACCGCCAGAAATAATATTATGAATTGTAATCGGGTAAAAATATGTTTCATGCAAGAATGTTCCATGTATCGTAACATATATAACGTAACACCACAATAGCTTATTGCGTTTCACCGAGCCATTTAAGACACATTTCGTTCCACGCCACGCTATCACCGCGAAACACATTCATGTCCACATGCCCATCCACGCCCGACACCTCTCCGCGATGCGAATATTGCCACAGAACCCAATCCTCCGATTCATCAATGCGGGAAAAGGAGCACAACCACAACGGATAATCACTGAAACGCCCCTTTACGAAACGTTCATATCCATCCTTATTGGTGTATATCAGCACATCATATCCATTGCAGCGCAGATGCCGCAGCATATCATCAAGACGCGCAGCCACCGTATCATCCGGCACCGACGAGGGATTGGTCCACTCCTCAAGGTCCACCACCGCCGGCAAATCCAACTTGCGCCCGCGTATCGAATGCATGAAATTAATAGCCTGCGTCACACCCGATGCGTCAAATCGGAAAAAATGGTACGCACCGACTTTCAGACCTGCCCGGCGAGCTTCACGCACATTGTCCACAAACCGCGAGTCCTTGAATCCGTTCCCTTCCGTAGCCTTGACCAGTACAAACTCCATACCCGAAGCCCTCACGGCTTGAAAATCCACCACTCCGTTATGTGCCGAGATATCAATCCCGCGCACCGGATATTCCGACTTTGGAAGCTCACCTACGGCATCCGGAAGCGACACCCTGTACAACAAAGCTCCAAGCACCAGCACCAAAGCGCCAACGACAGCCAAACACCATATAATATTCCTACGCGGCATCATAAATACAAAGATAAGCCTAAATAACCTCCATAAAAAGCTCCCTAACGGATTTGTAAACGAAATGACACCAAAAATGCTTCACTTTGTAAAATAATTGTTACCTTTGCCACACAATCTACACATTCAGCATGTTACGCTATATCACAACATCAGTCCTAATACTCCTCTCGCTCCTTCAGTCACATGCAAAACTCAACGACAACGAAAGCGCGATAATAGTCGACAGTCTCAAACGGGAACTTGCCAATCTTCGCACACCCGCCGACAGCATACCCATCCTCTACGACATATTCGACATATCACCGCGACTCAGCCGTGGCATCGCAGGCATAAATCTGTACAACACCGCCAAGCGTACAGGCAACACATCCGTACAGCTCGACATATTACGACGGCTTACCACTCTGTACACACGCCGCGACTCCATGCAGCAATGGGTACTTGATGAAATGCGTAAATTGCCCAAAAGCGATGAGCGTTACGCATCCGAGACCTACGCCCGATTAATGCTCATAAGCACTCAGGTCACCAATTCCCCGGAAAAAGAACGCACCGAACGCATCAAGCAACTTATCAACGAATACTCACGTAATAAAGAAGAGATGAGCGGTTACGACCGCGTCACACAGCTGTACACACTCTGTACCTACCTCAACGCCACAATGCGAGGACAACTCCTTACCGAGTACCTCGACGAACTCGGTGATGCCATACAACAATTACCATACAAACTCGATGCGCTCAACAACCTATATTACGCGCACGCAGCCTTCATGTACAGCGACAACGAAGAACCTGTAAAATCCATCGAAGCCTACAGACAGTTGCTCAAAATCATAAACTCCCTCGAACGGAAAAACGCACAGGAAGGACGCAAATACCGCAACTACGACGTCAACTACTACAATTGCTACCGCCGGATGTTGCGTAACTCAGCCACACTCAACGCATCTGAGATAGACGACTACTACAAACGGATACAGGAACTGGCAGCCAACAACGACGACATACGGCGCGACATGGAGCTGAACGAAAACGCACCCATGTACTACCTCATGGCAAAAAAACGATATTCCGAAGCATTGCCCATCCTGAAACGCCAAGCCAAGAATCCCGAAAACGCACGATACCGCCGCTATATCTACCGCTCTATGCTTGAAGCCGCGCAAGCGCTTAACGACAATGATACCAAACTTGAAGCCGCACTCGGTTACAACAAAATACTCGAGGATTACCTCACCGAAAAATCCAACGAACGCGCACGCGAGTTGCAGATATTGTACGATGTAAACAGCCTGCACGCGCGCAACTCCGAACTTTCGGAAAAGAACCAAAAAAGCGAGTCGCACTACCACACCACCATACTTATCGGAGCCATGATAGCCGTGTGCATCCTCATCATCCTTGCCGTGCTGCTATTCATATCCTACCGACGCGCCAAACGTCTCACCATCGGATTAGCCAGCACCAACCAGATGCTCATGGAGGAACGCGACAACCTCCAGCACACTCAAAAAGACCTTATCGAGGCACGCGACTACGCACGCAAAGCCGACCGCCACAAAACCGAATTCATCAACAACATGAGCCACGAGATAAAGACCCCGTTAAATGCCATAACCGAATGCTCGCAGCTCATCGTCGACAACATAGACCCCGAAAAACGAAAATACCTCGAACGCTTCGCCCAGATTGTACGCGTGAGCGCCGACATGCTACGCACCATTATCAACGACGTGCTCGACATAGCCGCCATCGACAATGCCAAAATGGTAATCGAGCGCAAGCCCACTTCCGTAACCGCACTGTGCAACATAGCCATCGAAAGCATCAAGCCCCATGTTGCCGAGGGAGTGCAGCTGCGCTTCACCAACCCCGACAAAGACGAAACACCATATATCAACACCGACCATAAACGCGTGGAGCAAGTCCTTATCAACCTGCTCAACAACAGCGCCAAATTCACCGAAGAAGGCTTTATCGACCTGACATACCACATCAACAAAGCCGCCCGCACCATCACATTTGCCGTAACCGATTCCGGCATAGGCATACCGCAGGGTAAGGAAGAGATTATCTTCGAACGGTTTGAGAAACTCAGCAGTCTCACACAAGGCTCAGGACTCGGGCTCAACATCTGCCGCATGATAGCCGGAATGCTCCACGGTGAGGTCAAGGTCGACACATCCTACGCCGGACCCGGGGCACGCTTCCTGTTCACGATACCCGTCTGAACCAACCGCAGCCACTTTTTCCACAAAAGCCACCATTCCTATTTGGCGATAATACAAATATTCTTCGTATATTTGTAATTAGAACCCCATCGCCATATACGATAATGGAAAAATACTTAGTTTCCGCAAGGAAATACCGTCCCGCCACATTCGCTTCTGTTGTAGGACAGAAATCACTGACCGCAACGCTGAAAAACGCTGTAGCCACAAACCGTCTGGCACACTCATACCTGTTCTGCGGCTCCCGTGGTGTAGGCAAGACCTCTTGTGCACGCATATTCGCCAAAACCATCAACTGCGAGCACCGCACACCCGACGGCGAAGCCTGCAACGAATGCGATTCATGCCGCGCATTCAATTCCGGCACATCCATGAACATCGTCGAGCTCGACGCCGCTTCCAACAACGGTGTCGACGACATGCGTCAGCTCGTCGACCAAGTGCAGGTACCACCTTCACAAGGCCGCTACCGCGTGTTCATCGTCGATGAGGTGCACATGCTCTCCACTGCCGCGTTCAACGCATTCCTGAAAACACTCGAAGAACCGCCATCCTACGTAGTATTCATCCTCGCCACCACCGAGAAACACAAAATCATACCCACCATCCTGTCACGATGCCAGATTTACGATTTCCACCGCATCACCATCCAGGATATGATTGACCACCTCAAATATGTGGCATCGCAGGAAGGCATTACGGTGGAGGATGCCGGACTCAATGTGATAGCCCGCAAAGCCGACGGCGCCATGCGCGACGCCCTATCCATTTTCGATCAGGTGGCGGCATCATCCGGGGGCAACATCACATACCAATCGGCAATCGACAACCTCAATGTACTCGATTACGAATACTACAACCGTCTGCTCGACACCTTCCTTGCCGGCGATGTTCTGAAATCATGGGTCATATACAAAGAAATCCGGGACCGGGGATTCGACTCCCTCTTCTTCATCAACGGACTCGCAGCATACCTGCGCGACCTCATGGTGGCACGCGACCCCGCCACACTACCGCTGATTGAAGCCGGCGACGAAGCCCGCAACGCCATGGCTCAATGTGCCGCCCGATGCACACCCGACTTCCTGTACCGCGCCATGTGCCTGTGCAACGACGCCGACCTCAATTACCGCATCGCATCCAACAAACAATTTCTGGTCGAGCTAACACTTGCGAAAATATGCCAACTATCCAGCCCCTCCCCCAATAATGGCAGCGACGGAGAGGGGCAGTTGAAACCTATCGCTGCCGCACAGCCGCAACAACCCTCCGTAACTACGGCGACTCAACCAACCCCACCGGCTCCGGCAACTCCTGCGGCGCAACCCGCATCACATGCCTACCCCCCACCGGCACCCCCCACATCGCAGGTCAGCGAACCCGCGCCCGTACATGGTGCGCCCGTCAAGACACCTACCACCGGTGCTACGCCATCAGCGGCACACGCCCCCAGGCTTCAGGTACCGCGCATATCCATCAAGCATGGCATAATCGACGGGAAGCAACAGACCACCGCCGCCACATCATCATCGGCACCCAAACGCTCCACCCGTTTCTCAAGCGAGTCCCTCAACACCGCATGGGAAACATACATGACCACGCATCCCACAGCACACATTCTCGTGAACACCATGCGCGCGTCACACCCCCAGATGGTTTCCGACACCCACTTCGAGATTACGGTCCAAAACCAGAAGCAACTTGAGCTGATGGAAGCCAACCGCATGGACATCCTCGCCAACCTGCATCAGGCATTGGCAAACGACTATGTCACATTCGACATAAAAATCAATGAAGGAAGCTCGCCGCGACACACACTGAGCGCCCGCGAACTATACGACAGCATGTTACACGAATACCCCGTACTGCAACGCCTTGTCGATGACTTCAACCTGCGCCTGTCATAAGCCATACCACAAGACAACGCACCACATTTATTTGAAAAAATAATCCTAACTTTGCAATAGCAACTCACAAGCACTCCACCATGAACCATCACAAAACCCTCACGGCTATCGCAGCCATACTCTCCCTCTCATTTGCTTCATGCAGCCATCTGAGCGACCAGGCAAAAGAAATGGTGGGCAACTACTACAATACTGAGCTATCCGAAACAGAACCCGTAATGGAACTCAACTCCAACGGCCGATGCCTGATACGCGCAATAAAACCCGGCGTGCTCACATACGCCGTCGAAGGCAAATGGAATGTCGAACGCGACTCCCTGATAATAGATACCGACGGTAAAATTTCACAACTCACCGGCGACAGCACATTGGTAGGAACCATAGACCGCCACAAAGCAATGGCTGTTGTCAACTTCAACGGCATCACGCTCACCCTGCGCAACGGCTCAGCTGATTACATCTATACCCGCCGCGATGCCGATTAAACACTCACTACCGACACTCATGAAAATCAACATCTACATAATGGCTCCTGCCATACTGCTATTGTCAGCTATAAGTTCCTGTGGCAGTTCCGCCACCGACATTGAAGAACAACTGCAACGTGCCGAAATGGCTGTAGCACAAGGCGACATGACTGCCGCCCACAGTGCCGCCGAACATCTGATAGGCAACGACAACCTATCCACACTACCCGCATCACAACTCGCACGTCTCTCTATGGTATATATGCAGATGGCCGACAGCATGGACCAGGACAGCAACGTGGCAATAGCCACCGACCTATACCGTCGAGCCTACGAAGCCAACCCCGACAGTGCCGCCATGTACTACTCCGAAGTTTCGCCCGAGCACATGCAGTACGCCACCATGCTCTCGACTCTTGTCAGCAACATCGACAACCCTTACGACATGAGCCGCGACAGCATCAACACCATGCACGAAGACAGCGTGCTACATAGTTTTGAACCCTCCGACTCCCTACCATTATGAACTGGTTGGAAAGCCTACAGCAATTCCGCGACAACAACCCCGACCTGCCCGAAGGCAACGACCCGGCACCCGACACCACAGCGGATACAGACAGCCCCAAACGCCACCCGCGTCTCGACATATACCTTGAAAAGAAAGGACGCGGCGGCAAGACCGCCACATTAATATCCGGATGGGAATACGACGACGGACGCCTGCTGGAAATCGCCGCCACACTCAAACAGAAACTTGGAGTAGGCGGCTCGGCTCGCGGCGGTGACATACTCATACAGGGCGACAACCGTCAGAAAGTGCTTGACCACCTCACCGCCATGGGCTACAAAGCCCGTATAATCTAACAGCACCGCAATGCTCTCCATCTACAAGGCATCGGCAGGTTCCGGCAAGACATTCACACTCGCCTACGAGTATATCAAACTGCTCCTCGGTTACAAAGATGAAACCGACGGCACATATCACCTGCATAAACACGGACGCGACCGCCACCGCTTCATACTCGCCGTAACATTCACCAACAAGGCAACCGACGAGATGAAACGCCGTATAATCCATGAGCTCGCCGTACTCGGAGACATGGAACCGCAATGGACCGAACCGAGTCCATATCTCGACCGTCTCACACACGAATTCCGATGCTCTCCGCAGGATTTGAGCCGCGCAGCCGCCACCGCATTACGCCAGCTGCTGTTCGACTTCAACTTCTTTCAGGTCAGCACCATCGACTCATTTTTCCAGATAATACTGCGCACATTCGCACGCGAAGCCGAACTAACCGGCAACTATGAGGTCGACCTCGACAATGAACGGGCAATAGGATTCGGCGTACGCGAGCTATTCGACTCTCTGCGCACCAACACCGACAGCACCGACACCCGACGTGCCGTACAGTGGATTACCGACTACCTGCTGCGACGCCTGTCCGAAGGTAAAGCCGTATCGCTGTTCAACCGTTCCTCACACATACACTCCGAGTTTCTGAGATTCATCGCCGGGATAAGCAACGACATGTTCACCATACACTATCAGGAGATGATGGACTATCTGTCGAAGCCCGAACGCCTTATTGAATTTTCGCGGCAGCTCTCCACCCGCATCGACACCGTCACCGCGCACACACGCACCTCCTGCACCGAAGCGCTGCGCACCATTGACTCCCGCGCATACATCGACGGCAAGAAACGAAAAATATCATCATACCTTCTGGCACAGCTATCCGACGTCGCCACCACTGGCGAGGATAAATCCACCCGCACAACTGCGGCATCCGTACTTCAGGATATCACCAAAGCCTATACAAAACCACTTAAGGAATACCTCGACTCATCGCCCGATTCCGGACTTGAGGACTCCATCACCGAAGCATGCCGTGCCATTGTCGAAAGCAAAGACGAACTGAAACTGCTGCGCAACACCCGCAAAAACCTGTTTGTGCTCGGCATATTGGAAAAAGTCTACCAATACATCGACAGCTACCGCGCCGACAACAATACCATCCTGCTATCCGACACCAACGGACTCCTACGCGACATCATAGGCGACGACGACACCCCGTTCATATACGAACGCGTGGGCGTATGGCTCCACCACTTCCTCATCGACGAATTTCAGGATACATCACGCCTGCAATGGGAAAACCTGCGTCCGCTACTGCATGAAGGTCAGGCATCGGACCACGACAGCCTTATAATAGGCGACGAGAAACAGTGCATCTACCGATTCCGTTTCTCCGACCCCACCCTTCTGCAAAGTCAGGTCCACAGCGATTTCCCCGCCAACGCACAGACCAAAGGCAACGATTCCGCCGGCAACACCAACTGGCGCAGCTCTGCCGACGTAGTGCGTTTCAACAACGCTCTCTTCTCGCACCTCGCCCACGCCACCGGTTTTACCGACATATACGGCAACGTGTGCCAAAACGTATCACCCAAACATGCCACGCACCGTGGATACGTGGAACTATGCGGCATCGATACACCCGGCGACGCTCTGTTCGAGAAAGCCGCTATGGACAATATGCTCGCCGCCATACGCCGCCAGCTCGCATCCGGTTACCGCCCATGCGACATAGCCATACTTACGCGCTTCAACAAGGAGGCATCGCGGATTATCGAATACCTAATGCGCGAAATCTCGCAGGACACATCACTCCGGAATCTGCGCATAATATCCGACGACGCCATGCTGCTGGCATCGTCACCCGCCGTACGTCTCATCATAAGCGTACTCCGGCACATATCCACCCTCGACACAGCCCGCGACGAAACGCCCGACGCACCGCATCACAGCAAACGTATGCGCGAGCTAAGCGGCATGCTCAACCGGTATGAATATGCCATGAGCCGATGCAACGACCCTGAAGCCGCGCTCAAATCGGCATTGAGCCATACCGACGAAGCATTGGACATAGCCGACAGCATCGGCGATATGGACTGCTTCAATCTGCCATCGATAGTCGAACGCATCATCGGCCGATACATATCATCCGACACAGCCGCAGCTCAGAATATGTATATCTCGGCTTTTCAGGACGTCATAGCCGACTTCTGCACCTATGGTCCCTGCGACGTACAGTCCTTCCTGAAATGGTGGGATGAGACAGGACGTCGGTCCAAAATTTCCGCACCGTTCGACGAGCGCGCCATACGCGTCATGTCCATACATAAATCCAAAGGACTTGAATTCAAATGCGTGCACATACCCATGGTGAGATGGAACATGGTATCATTCGGCGGCTATGAATGGTTCATGACACAAGGCTGTATCGAAGGGGTCGACGAGGAAGTCGTCCCCCCTATGTTACCGTATATTCCTGAGAAATATATGGCAAACACCCCATTTGCGCCCCAATACGGCACACGTTGCGGAGAGATGCTGCTCGATGAACTCAACGTACTGTACGTGGCGTTCACCCGCGCCATCGACGAGCTTATCGTGTGCTACGACTCCACAGCCAAGGATTCCGACAGCTATCCGGTAAGCGCCATGCTGGCACAGACACTGCCGCAACTCGATGGTGGCGACACCTCATCTGAAGAACTGCCCACCGACGATGGCGAGAATATAACTGTCACCCGTACCACTTTCGGCACACAAACACAGGCATGTTCCGAGAAAAGCAAATCACGCACGGCTCTCGATCCGGAAACCATGATACCTATGTGCGGATACTACGCGCTGGACCGCGACGACCTGTGGCAAAACACCAAGGTGGATTCGCTTCGTGATTTCTCTCACGCACGCGAACGCGGCATTGTACTGCACGACGTACTGGCACGTGTACGCCACATATCCCACCTGCCACGCGCCATAAAGGAAAGTGTACGGGCGGGCGAACTGCCAGAGGATGAAAGCGCCGATGTGGAATCATATCTTCAGGAGCAGCTGATGCGCCGTGACGTAAAGCCATGGTTTGAAGGATACCGGAGGGTGCTGTGTGAACGTCCCATGACCCTGCACGACGGTAGTGTATGCCGCCCAGACCGTGTAGTGTGGAACGCCGATGGCGGTATCGATGTCATAGACTACAAGTTCGGAGCGGAACACCCGAAGCAGTATGCGCGTCAGGTCAGAGGATATATGGAAGCTCTTGAAGCGATGGGACACGATAATGTCCGGGGCTACCTATGGTATGTCGATTCGGGTATGATACATCCCGTATAAACCGCCAATGGCACCCCCGCATCGTCTCCACATAATATTCAACCCGGATCCGGTATTTCCGACATCATTTGCGCCGGAGTCATCCCTGTAACCGGATGCCGCCAGTCACCCCATAGCTGCATCATAGGCACCAGCACGAACGGTCGGAGATGCATGCGCGGGTGCGGCAATGTCAGCTCCTCCGTATCCACCGTAACATCATCCACCGCTATGAGGTCAATATCAATACGGCGGTCGGCATATCCCCCGTCATCGGTCCGGTGCGGCGAAGCATCTATGTCATGTTGCAACCGCTGCAACAACCGGTGCAGCTCCATCACAGGCATATCACCGCACTCCACCACCATTCCCACATTAAGGAACGGATGCGGGCTGTCATATCCCCACGGCTCGCTGTAATACGCATCCGATACCGCTGCATTCCCGTTCAGGGCACGTTCAATGGCAGCGACCGCCTGCCCCACGAGGGCATGGCGGTCGCCTATGTTTGAACCTATATTGATGTAAGCTTTAGCCATAAACGGCGTTTAGCGTTATCAAAGTGTTTTCTTTACTTCCACTTCTTCGAAGCATTCTATGATGTCACCTTCATGGATGTCGTTGTAACCGGCGATATTCAGACCGCAGTCATAGCCCGAAACCACCTCTTTCACATCATCCTTGAAGCGCTTGAGCGAGCCGAGGTCACCTGTATAGCGCACTATGCCTTCGCGTATGAGACGCACCTTGCATGAACGCTTTATGCGACCCTCGCGCACGATACATCCGGCAACGGTACCCACCTTCGATATGCGGTATGTCTGCAATACCTCGGCAGTACCGGTAACCTCCTCCTTGAGTTCGGGTGCGAGCATGCCTTCCATAGCATCCTTCACCTCCTCGATAGCCTGGTAGATTACGGAATAGAGACGTATTTCCACACCATCACGTTCGGCGGCACGACGGGCGGCAAGCGACGGACGCACCTGGAAACCGATGATGATGGCATCGGACGCGGCGGCAAGTGTAACATCGCTTTCGGAAATCTCACCCACTGCCTTATGAAGCACATTGATTTGAATCTCTTCGGTAGACAACTTGATAAGCGAATCCGACAATGCCTCGATGGAACCGTCAACGTCGCCCTTCACTATGATGTTAAGCTCTTGGAAGTTGCCTATGGCACGGCGACGGCCTATATCGTCAAGCGTGAGAATCTTCTTGGTACGCAAGCCCAATTCGCGCTGCAACTGCTCGCGCTTGGTAGCTATCTCGCGTGCTTCCTGTTCGGAATCCATCACATTGAATGTATCGCCTGCGGTAGGAGCGCCGTTCAAGCCCAGAATCAAAGCAGGAGCAGCGGGGCCGGCCTCCTTGATACGCTGGTTGCGTTCGTTGAACATAGCCTTGACCTTACCGTAATGGGTACCGGCGAGTATGATGTCACCTACACGGAGTGTACCGTTCTGCACAAGCACCGTAGCCACATAACCGCGACCCTTGTCGAGCGACGATTCTATGATGGAACCCGTAGCCTTACGGTCCGGATTTGCCTTCAGTTCAAGCATTTCGGCTTCGAGAAGCACCTTCTCCATAAGTTCCTCGACACCGATACCTTTCTTTGCCGAGATATCCTGTGACTGGTACTTACCGCCCCACTCTTCCACGAGATAGTTCATCGCGGCGAGTTCCTCCTTGATTTTGTCGGGGTTGGCGGCGGGCTTATCAATCTTATTGATGGCGAATACTATAGGCACACCGGCTGCCGATGCGTGGTTTATAGCCTCCACAGTCTGGGGCATCACATTATCGTCAGCGGCAACGATGATGATACACAAGTCGGTAACCTTGGCTCCACGGGCACGCATGGCGGTAAACGCCTCGTGACCCGGAGTATCGAGGAAGGTGATGCGGCGGCCATCGGCAAGCTTCACATTGTAAGCACCGATATGCTGGGTTATACCACCGGCCTCACCGGCTATCACATTTGCGCTGCGTATGTAGTCGAGAAGCGAAGTCTTACCGTGGTCCACATGACCCATCACGGTAACGATGGGCGAACGTGCCACCAGTTCATCCTCCGAATCCTCATCCTGGGCTATGGCTTCCACCACCTCGGCAGATACATATTCGGTACGGAACCCGAACTCTTCGGCAACGATATTGATGGTCTCGGCATCGAGTCGTTGGTTTATCGACACCATCACACCGATGCTCATACATGTGGCTATGACATTATTGATAGGCACATCCATCATCGATGCAAGGTCATTGGCGGTCACGAATTCGGTAAGTTTAAGCACCTTGCTTTCGGCAGCTTCCATTTCGTGCGCTTCGCGTTCGCGCGATGCTATGGCTTCGCGCTTCTCCTTACGCCATTTCGCACCCTTCTTCTGTCCCTTGTCTTTGTTGGTAAGGCGGGCAAGGGTTTCCTTGACCTGCTTCTGCACGTCCTCTTCACTCACTTCGTTGTGCAACGGACGGCGGTCACGGTTCTTGCCTGCACCACCCTGCGGTTGATGACGGTCCGAACGCTGTTGGTTGCCGCCGCCACCCTGCTGGGAGCTCTTCTCGATATCTATTTTTTCTTTTCCGCCTATGCGTTTACGCTTCTTGCGGTCGCCGGCTGCACCTTGTGCGTTGGCACCTTGCGCATTCTTATCTTTGGCTATACGCTCGTTGCGTTTCTCCTCTTTGGTTTTCTTTTTCGGACGAGTCGATTGGTTTATCGCCGAGAGGTCTATTTTTCCTACTACGTTAATATTCAATCCTCCCTGCTTCACCGTAGTGGGAATGAAATTATCATCGGCGGCAGGCTGCGGATTGGGGGTCACCACGGCATCCACCACCGGCTGCTTTTCTACGGCGGGCTGCACAGGCTTCACATCTTGCTTCTCCACGTTTTTCACTACAGGCTTTTCCTCCACTGCCTTCACCGGTTCGGCTACCGGGGTCTCAACCTTGGGAGCTTCCACTTCAGGCTTGGGTTCCTCCTTCACCTTCACAGGTTCAGCCGCCGGTTTGGGGGCTTCTACTTTCTTTTCAGGCTCAGGCTGTTTCACCGGTTCCGGTTGGGGAGCGGGAGTAGGATTGAGGTCTATCTTGCCCACAACCTTCGGACCTGGAGCCGATGGCATCTCTATTTTTATTTCTTCCGGTTGGGGAGCGGGTGCCGGTTTCACCTTCTCTTTCTCCTTCATGCGCTCGGTAGATATAAGGTCCGACTTGCTCTTGAGGTCGCGGTCGGGCTTATACTCCTGCATCAGGAGATTGTAGGCGTCATCATCGATGCGGGTGTTAGGATTGTCATCGATGGTGATTCCTTTTTTCTGCAAGAACTCCACTACCGTGGTTATGGACACGTTGAAGTCTTTTGCTGCTTTGCTTATTTTCGTTCTCGCCATATATTGATTTATTTCTTAATTAAACATGAGAAGAGAGGTGCTCGCTGATTGCGGATACTTTCAGGAATTACTCCTCTTCAAATTCCGCCTTCAGCACATTGATTACCTGATCCACGGTATCCTCTTCAAGGTCAGCCTTGTCTATAAGTGTCTGACGCGGGGTCGACAATACGCTACGGGCGGTTACGCAACCCATATTCTTGAGTGCTTCTATAACCCAGGTATCGATTTCATCCTTGAATTCGTCAAGGTAGATATCCTCCTCGAAGGTTTCTTCTGTATCGCGGTACACATCTATCACATAGCCGGTAAGCATCGACGCCAGCTTGATGTTGAGACCACCCTTACCGATGGCAAGCGATACCTCGTCGGGACGCAGGAACACTTCAGCCTTCTTCTCCTCCTCATCAAGACGGATAGAGGAAATCTTGGCAGGGCTCAACGCACGCTGTATGAACAGCGAGGGATTTGCCGTATAGTTGATTACGTCGATATTCTCATTGCGGAGCTCACGTACTATACCGTGGATACGCGAACCCTTAACGCCCACACATGCACCTACCGGATCAATGCGGTCGTCGTAGCTCTCCACAGCTATCTTGGCGCGTTCTCCCGGTATGCGTGCCACGGCGCGGATATTGATAAGACCGTCATGGATTTCCGGAACTTCAAGCTCGAAAAGTCTGCGCAGGAAGTTCTCGTTCGTACGGCTTACGGTGATTTTAGGATTATTGTTCTTATTGTCCACATTCGCCACTACGGCACGCACAGTCTCACCCTTGCGGAAGAAATCGCCGGGGATAGACTCGCTCTTGGGCAGCAGCAGTTCATTCTTGTCATCATCGAGAAGCAAGGTTTCGCGCGACCATGTCTGGTACACTTCGCCCGACACCAATTCGCCTTCAAGCTCCTTAAACTTATTATAGATAGCCTCTTTCTGCAAATCGAGGATTTTCGATTGCAATGTCTGACGCAGGTTCAGGATTGCGCGTCGGCCGAAATCGGCAAAAAATATCTCTTTCGTATGCTCTTCGCCTATCTCCACATCGGGGTCCTGGTCGGCACGGGCATCGCTTAGACTTATCTGCATATTGGGGTCGGTAACCTCTCCGTCGGGCACCACCTCCAGATTCTGGAATATCTGCACGTCGCCCTTGTCAGGGTTCATAATCACATCGAGGTTCTCGTCGGTGCCAAACATCTTGGCGAGCACGTTGCGGAAAGATTCCTCCAAGACACTTATCATTGTGGTCTTGTCGATGTTTTTCAATTCCTTAAATTCGGCAAAACGCTCCACCATATTGGGAGCTTCTTCTTTCTTAGCCATAATGGGGTGTGATATGGGTTATTTGAAGTTTATTAAATATTTCACGTACTTGGTATCGGCGACTTGCATCACCATTGGGGTGTCCACGAGCACCGGACGTTTCTTGCCAGGCTCCTTCACCTTTTCCTTGACAACGACGGTTATCTCCGATCCGTCGGCACTCACTTCCGACAGCACGCCTTGCAGTTTCTTGCCGGCGCGGGTCAGCACCTCCACCTCGTTGCCTATATTTTTCAGATACTGACGGTAGACGCGCAGCGGTGAGGTCAGCCCTGCCGAACCCACCTCAAGTTCATAGTCCTCCACATCGCGGTCCACTGCCGCTTCTATCTTGCGGGTAAGCATGGCACAGGTATCTATATCCACGCCCTCCATGCTGTCTATCTCCACAGTGATTGTATTGGCGGGAGTCACAGTCACATCCACCAGGAAGCAATCTGTCCCTTCAAGGGCCGCGTTCACCGTTTGTTCTATAATCTGTTTGTCTATCATCGTTGATACAAATAAAATGGAGGAAGCGTTTGCCCCCTCCGTGACTACGAATTGATGCAAAGGTACACATTATTTTCCACCCATGCAATCAAAACCATACTTTTGCTTGACTCCGGAAGTTCGCTTGAATGTAAATTAACAATTCATTAACTTACTTTATCTTATTTTAATCCAAATACTACCCATTGCCTCCACCTCGCAATGCCGATAGCTCCTTCAGTGCATCCATAAGCCTTTTGACCGCCGGCTCCGAGAGAAGTCCTGTCAACGCATCGGCGGCATCGGTGTACTCCGAGCGTTTCTGTGTGTTCTCCACCACACTTTTGGCCTCTATCAATGTAAGGCATATAGCCCCTATGGTGGTGAACACCGGCAACGCGGGCACATTCCATGCCATGGTCGAACGCAGCAGCATAGCCGCCATCACCACCATCGAATCTATCACACTCAGTGCAAGCAATGTTATGAAATAACGCGAAGCCTTATCCACAGTACGCCTGTAGCCCTTCGACGTACGCGTCTCCCCGCGCCGGCGCGCTTTCAGCATACCGCTGCGCAGGTCTATGAGCACAGCCACCAGCACGGCTGCATAATCCACTATCATAAGCGCCACCACCCACAGCAGCATCTTCAATGTTTCAGGTGAGATTTCAGGTAAAATCATAGTTATCTTGATATAAATTCGCACAATTATGGTGCAAATTTACATCAGCCCTGAGCCCTTACCGTGCGAATTTGCCTATTTCGATGAAAATTCCATCAGACGGCTCAGATACTTGCCTATGATGTCAAACTCTATATTGACACGCGTACCCGGCTCAAACGTATGGAAATTAGTATGTTCGTAGGTATATGGGATGATGGCAACGCGGAAACTGTCACGCTCCGAATCGCATACTGTCAGGCTGACTCCGTTCACGGTCACCGACCCTTTTTCCACAGTCACATAACCCTTTGCCGCCATCGATGGGTCCACATCATACCGGAACTTATAGTAACGGCTGCCGTCTACCTCCTCAACACTCTCGCATACCGCCGTACAGTCCACATGACCCTGCACTATATGACCGTCCAGACGGCCGTTCATCACCATCGAGCGCTCCAGATTCACCTCCGAGCCCTCGGTGAGCAGCCCCAGATTGCTGCGGTCAAGAGTCTCCTGTATGGCAGTCACAGTGTACGTATTGTCGTCGTGCAGCTCCACCACTGTAAGGCACACTCCGTTATGAGCCACCGACTGATCTATCTTAAGTTCATCGGCAAACGAGCACTTCACACGCAGATGGCGGTTACCGCCCTCATCGGTCACGGCTACCACACGCGCCGACTCCTCTACTATTCCGGAAAACATACTATTCTTTCTTTTATAATTCAGTAACGCATATAATTCAGTAACGCAAAAATACGGATAAGTGAGCGCAAAGCCAAATTTATTTGAGCTTTGCCGAGCATGAGTATTTTGGACGTAGTCAAAAATACGAAGCAAGTAATGCCAAATTTATTTGGACTTTGCCGAGCGTGAGTATTTTGGACGTAGTCAAAAATACCCCAAAATTTCATATATTTGCATCTCACATATCTTTTTCTTTAATTATGAAACGACTGCTCGCACCCATCTTCATAGCGATAGCTTGCTCATTCAACGCTTTAGCCACACCCCCCGACTCGGTAATGGCACCCGTATTCATCATCTTAGGACAGTCCAACGCCGACGGCTCAGCCATGTTCGACCCCGACGAGGACGCCCGCCTGCGACAATGGTACACATCACCTGCCAATACGGGAGATATGAAAATATGGTACCGGAGCACCAAGGTATTTAACCAACCCGTCAACGCCCTTGGCGAAGCTGCACGATGGGTTGTCGACGGTGATACCACCGACATGCAGCCCGGATGGATGAACCTATGGTACCGTAACGAGAACCTGTCCGGACGTACAGCCATGAACATGATACACGGTTACGGCACATATAGCACAGGCACAGGTACCGATTGCGCCCAAGGCCGACGCGGCATAGAAGGTCAGTTCGGAATGAAATTCCGTCAGGCATTCCCCGACGACGACCTATATATTATAAAATTAGGTGTCTCCGGATCATTCATATCATCTTGGGCACACCCCGACGACAACACCAACTGGGACTACTTCTACCGCCATATCTACCGTCCGGCAATAGAAGACCTCCTGGCAAAAGGCAAGCGTCCGTATCTCGCCGGAATATGGTGGATGCAAGGATGCGCCGACATGTACAACACTAAAACTTACTACTATACGCTTCTGCAAAATCTCATCATGAAATGCCGCACTGAACTCGGGTTCCCCATGGGGCGGTTCTACATAGGACACATCGTAAAACCGGGTGAATCCGAACTGTACCCGCACGGCTCGATGTCATTCAGCCAGGACCTGCGCGATGCACAGGATAGCGTAGCCGCAACCACACCTCATGTCGACATTATCGACACCAAGGACTGCGAATTGCAATACGAACCCTATTTCAGCGGATACGTACACTTCAGCCACAAAGGTGTCAACGCGATTGCCGACACTCTTGTCGCCAAAATCACAGCCGACCCTCGTTGGGAACCATTTTCCACCCCCGGACAATGGGTAAACCACAACGGACAAATCATATTTTCACCCGAAATCGGTTCCCCCGAAATCTCTTACACTTCCACCCCCGACGGCTCAGCCATAGAAGCAACGCTCTCCTACCCCGGATGGTCCGAACGCATCAGCCACCACATCACAGGGCTCGAACCGAAACTCCCGCGCCCGGAATAACAAATTATCGGCACAAAACTCATTTTTATGTGTAATTGTTTGCAAAATGCGCTTTCCGGCGATAATTTTGCAAACAAATTACTCATATACCTTAAATATCGACTTTCACGCCATGCCACACAGAACTTATGTGCGAGAAGGTCGTTATCTTTTTTAGTTAGCAAATGACCGAACCTGTGAAATACAAACACCCACTGCGTAGCGAAGTGGCAATCAACGGCCGCCGCATGGCAGGCGCCCGCGCCCTTTGGCGCGCCAACGGCATGAAGGAATCCCAGATGGGACGCCCCGTAATAGCCATCGTGAACTCGTTCACACAATTTGTCCCCGGACACACGCACCTGCACGAGATAGGTCAGTTCGTAAAAACCGAAATCGAACAAGCCGGTTGCTTCGCAGCCGAGTTCAACACCATAGCCATCGACGACGGCATAGCCATGGGGCACGACGGTATGCTCTACTCACTACCATCACGCGACCTCATAGCCGACTCTGTAGAATATATGGTCAACGCCCACCGCGCCGATGCCATGGTATGCATATCCAACTGCGACAAAGTGACTCCGGGAATGCTCATGGCGGCAATGCGGCTCAACATCCCCACCATATTCGTAAGCGGCGGACCGATGGAAGCCGGACGCATTGGCGAACGCGCCGTGGACCTCGTCGACATCATGGTCGAGTCTGCCGACGACAGCATCCCCGACAGACAAATCCTGGAACTCGAACGCGGCGGATGCCCCACATGCGGCTCATGCTCAGGCATGTTCACCGCTAATTCCATGAACTCCCTCAACGAAGCTATCGGACTCGCGCTCCCGGGCAACGGCACCATACTTGCCACTCACATCAACCGCAAGGAGCTGTTCCGCCGGGCAGCCCGGCAAATCGTGGACAACGCATACGCCTACTACCGCGACGGTGACCTAAGCGTACTGCCCCGCAACATTGCATCGCGCGCCGCCATGCTCAATGCCATGACTCTCGACATAGCCATGGGCGGTTCCACAAACACCGTACTTCATCTCCTCGCCATAGCCCACGAAGCGGGAGCCGAATTCACCATGGACGACATCGACGCACTGTCGCGCCGCACACCGGTGCTGTGCAAAGTAGCACCGAGCTCCACATACCACATCGAAGATGTCAACCGCGCCGGCGGCATCCTATCAATCATGAAGATACTTGCCGACGGAGGACTCCTCGACACATCCGTGCGCCGCGTCGACGGTACAACTCTGGCGGAAGCTATCGACACCTACGCCATAGGGGGCAAGAACTATAGCGACCACGCCGACGAGCTATGGCGCAGCGCACCCGGCGGCAAACGAACCACCAAACTCGGAAGCCAGATGGCATATTACTCGAAGCTCGACACCGACCGCTCACATGGGTGCATACGCGACTTCTCTCACGCCTACGTCAACGACGGCGGGCTTGCAGTACTGCACGGCAACATAGCCGCCGACGGATGCGTAGTCAAGACTGCCGGTGTCGACCCCTCGATATTCCGTTTCCGCGGTCCCGCACGCGTATTCGAATCGCAGGACCAGACTGTAGAGGCAATCCTCTCCGGCAAAGTAACAAAAGGCGACGTAGCCGTAATCATATACGAAGGTCCCAAAGGCGGACCCGGAATGCAGGAGATGCTATACCCCACGAGCTACCTCAAGAGCAAGCATCTCGGAAAGGAATGCGCGCTTATCACCGACGGACGATTCTCAGGCGGCACTTCCGGTCTATCCATCGGACACATATCGCCCGAAGCGGCTGCCGGTGGCAACATTGCCTTGCTGCGCGACGGCGACATCATAACCATCGATATACCCGCACGCACCATCGACGTCGAACTCTCTGACGACGAACTGCAACGCCGCCGCGACCAAGAGACGGCTCGCGGAAATGAAGCCTTCACCCCCCACTCCCGCCGGCGCGAAATATCCCGTGCTCTGCGTGCCTACGCGGCAACCGTCACATCTGCCGACAAAGGCGGTGTGCGCATATAGCCATACAACGCCTTTCACCACAACGTATCACTACCGAAAACTATTTGTTTATGAGCAATAAAATCACCGGAGCCGAAGCTCTTATCCGCGGACTGATAGCCGAAGACGTAAACCTCGTATTCGGCTATCCGGGCGGATACATCATACCGGTCTTCGACAAGCTCTATGATTACACCGACCGCATCACCAACATACTCACACGCCACGAACAGGGAGCCATGCACGCCGCGCAAGGCTACGCACGCACATCCCACCGGCCGGGCGTCGTGATAGTCACATCAGGACCCGCGGCAACCAACCTAATCACAGGGCTCAGCGACGCCATGATGGACAGCACTCCGCTGGTGGTCATCACCGGACAGGCACCATCCTCAATGCTCGGCACCGACGCCTTTCAGGAAACCGATGTGATGGGCATCACCCAGCCCATCACCAAATGGAGCTATCAGATACGCCATGCCAAGGATGTAGAGTGGGCACTCTCGCGTGCATTCCACATAGCCACCACAGGACGCCCCGGTCCCGTAGTGCTCGACTTCACCAAAGACGCCCAGATTGAGCTTACCGAAAGCTCCTACAGCCGTTGCCGCTTTATACGCTCCTACATATCGCGCCCCGAAGTGGCGGACGTGGAGGTACAGCGACTTGCCGATATGATCAACTCCGCCCGCCGCCCGCTTATTCTCGCCGGACAGGGCATAACCATCTCCGAAGCCGAACAGCAATTGACAGCACTCGCCGAGAAAGCCGATATACCGGTCGCAGCAACTCTGCTCGGACTATCAGCAATGCCATCCGACCATCCCCTGTTCATGGGTATGCTCGGCATGCACGGCAACATAGCACCCAACATAGCCACCAACCACGCCGACCTCATCGTGGCAATAGGCATGCGGTTCGACGACCGCGTCACCGGCGACGTCCGGCGCTACGCTCCGCAAGCCAAGATTGCACACATCGACATCGATGAAGCCGAATTCAACAAAAACGTCAAGGCGCACGCCACCGTACACGGCGACGCCGCCGAAGTGCTCACACGCCTACTCCCGCTCATCAACAAAGCCCGGCACGCCGAATGGGTCGACTCATTCAGCACCCACGCCGAAGTTGAGCACAACGAAGTCATGCAGGCAGCCGCCTTCGGCACCGACCCCGACGCACCTGCCACCATGGGCGAGACCGCACGCAAAGTATCCGAAGCAGCCGGACACGGAGCCATACTCGTCACCGACGTCGGTCAGAACCAGATGCTTTCGGCACGATACTTCCGCTACACCGCACCCCGCAGCATCATCACCTCCGGCGGACTGGGCACCATGGGATTCGGACTCCCCGCGGCTATCGGTGCCAAGATGGGCGCCCCCGACCGCCCCGTATGCCTTTTCACCGGCGACGGCGGACTCCAGATGACCATACAGGAACTCGGCACTATCATGCAATACGGCACCGACGTGAAAATAATACTCCTCAACAACAACTTCCTCGGCAACGTGCGCCAGTGGCAGGCATTGTTCTTCAACAACCGCTTCTCACAGACACCCCTCCTCAACCCCGACTTCGTAACTCTGGCAAAATCCTACGGCATACCCGCCGAGGACGTACCCACACGCGCCCACCTCGACGACGCCATACACCGCATGATACACCACCAAGGCAGCTACCTGCTCAACGTCAACATCGACCCCGCCGACATGGTATTCCCCATGACACCCGTAGGACAGGCAGTCGACTATATCATGCTCGACCACGAACGCGTCTACACACCCGCCGGCAACGACTCTCCGCTACATCCATAAACTAACCACCAACCGCCACCTATGGACCCATCCACACTCTACACCATAGCCGTATTCTCGGAAAATCACGTGGGGCTGCTCAATCAGCTCTCCATCATATTCACCCGCCGGTGCCTCAACATCGAAAGCGTCACCGCCAGCACATGCTCCATACCCGGAGTCCACAAAATCACCATCACATGCCACAGCACACCGGACATGATGGACAAAGTCATCAAGCAGATCGAGAAACGCATCGACGTAATACGCGCCTTCTACTACACCGACAGCGAGATTGTCTACCAGGAAGTGGCACTTTACAAAGTACCCACACCGAAGATGCTCATCGAAAACCACGTCGAAGACATCATCCGACGCCACGGCGCGCGCATCCTCGACATCACGCCCGACTACACCATTATTGAAAAAACCGGACATTACGACGAAACCGAAGCGCTATTTCAGGAGTTGAAGCGTTATGATATTAAACAGTTCGTGCGCAGCGGACGTGTCGCCATCACACGCTCACCCATTGAGCATGTCGACAATTTCCTGCAGCGTCGCGAAGCACAAAAACCTTCCGAATCATGACTCTGCTATCTGAAAAAATCTACACCCACGCATTCCGCCTCACAGCGGCACAATGCAACGCTCAGCGGGAACTCGCCCCGGCAATGCTCATACAGCAAATCATTGAAGTCGCCACCGAACACGCCGACCTCCTCGGCGTCGGGTTCAAGCGGCTCCAGGAAGACGGCAACCTATGGGTACTCTCGCGCATAGCCATCGACATACACCGCTATCCGCGGCTGCTCGAACGCTACTCACTATCCACATGGATTGAAAACTACAACCGCCACTTCTCCGAACGCAACTTCGAGCTGCGCGGCGAAGACGGCGAGGTCATAGGCTATGCCCGCACTATATGGGTAGCCATCAACATGCACACCCGGCGTCCCGCCGACCTCTCCGGCATTTCCTACATAGCCGAGACCGTATGCGACCATCCCTGCCCCATGGCGCGGCAAGGCAAGATTCGTCCGCAGGACCCGCCGCAGATAGTCCACAACTACACATTCATGGTCAGCGACATCGACTTCAACCGCCACGTCAACTCCGCCCGGTACGTCGAACTCATCCTCAATCAGTTTGACCTCCCCACCTACGACGACTTCTATCTCTCACGCTTCGAAATCGAATACAAGCACGAAGCCCACTTCGGCGACGAGGTAGAGGTATGCTCCAGCTTTCAGGACGAAACCCTGGTCACAGCCATTCAGCTCGACGAAACACCCGTATGCGTGGCACGCTCATTCATGACACCGCGCGGCAAAGAAAAAGAATCAGATACCACTCAACAATAATCAAACTTAATCACTCATCATAACATTTATTTATGGCAAGACTCAACTTTGGCGGCGTCGAAGAGACCGTCGTTACCCGCCAGGAATTTCCATTGGAAAAAGCACGTGAGATACTCAAGAACGAAACCATAGCAGTGCTCGGCTACGGAGTGCAAGGACCCGGGCAGAGCCTTAACCTGCGCGACAACGGATTCAACGTCATAGTCGGACAGCGTCCGGGCAAGACCTACGACAAAGCCGTCGCCGACGGATGGGTGCCCGGCACCACCCTGTTCTCCATCGAGGAGGCCGCCAAGCGCGCCACCATCGTGATGTGCCTGCTCAGCGACGCAGCCGTATTATCCGTATGGCCCGTAATCCGCCCACACCTCACCGAAGGAAAAGCCCTGTACTTCTCCCACGGGTTCGCCATCGCATGGCCCGAACGCACAGGCGTCACACCGCCAGCCGACATTGACGTCATAATGGTCGCACCCAAAGGCTCAGGCACATCACTCCGCACCATGTTCCTCGAACACCGTGGCGTCAACGCAAGCTACGCCATCGAGCAGGACTACACCGGACACGCCCTCGAGCGCACACTCGCACTCGGCATTGGCATCGGCTCAGGCTACCTCTTCGAGACCACATTCAAACGCGAAGCCGTCAGCGACCTCACCGGCGAACGCGGCTCACTCATGGGAGCCATCCAAGGTCTGTTCCTGGCACAGTACGAAGTACTCCGCGCACACGGACACACACCCTCCGAAGCATTCAACGAAACCGTCGAGGAACTCACCCAATCACTCATGCCCCTCTTCGCGCAGCGTGGCATGGACTGGATGTACGCCAACTGCTCCACCACCGCACAGCGCGGCGCCCTCGACTGGATGGGTCCATTCCACGACGCCGTAAAGCCCGTCATGGAACGCCTGTATGAAAGCGTCGAAAGCGGCATTGAAGCACAACGCTCCATCGACTCCAACTCACGCCCCGACTACCGTCAGCAACTCGAATCCGAGCTCAAAGCCATGCGCGAGAGCGAACTATGGCAAGCCGGCATGACAGTCCGTCAGCTACGCCCCGAAAACGACTGATTCCCACACACCATACAAATACACCTACCGGCGACCCACCAAAGTCGCCGGTAACTTTTTTCATCCCCACCAACCGGAGCGAGGGCAAATCGGGGCGAGGGCATCCTGCCCTCGTACACCCAACCAACCCCATTCCTCATTCCTAATTTCTCATTCCTAATTCCTAATTATCCCAACACCGCCTTAAGCTGCCCCATAGCCTTCAGCAACTCAGCACGCGGCATAGCCACATTCAGGCGCATGAAACCCTCGCCCTGGATGCCGAACATCGTACCAGAATTAAGAGCCAGATGAGCCTTGTTCACAAACAGATCCACCAACTCATCCTGGCACAGCCCAAGCTCGCGGCAATCAAGCCATATCAGGAACGAAGCCTGCGGACGCACAGCCTTCACACCCGGCAGTTCACGCTCCACATAATCCACCACAGCCTCTATATTACCCTCTATGTAAGGGAGCAGCTCATTAAGCCAAGACTCGCCGTTGCGATAGGCAGCTTCCGTACCCACCGTAGCCGAGAAGAACGGCGATGAAAACTCATTAGCCTCCATCCAGCGGTAGAACGGTTCGCGCAGACCCTTGTGCGGCACCACCATCCATGAGCTCACCAGACCGGGTATATTGAACGTCTTCGACGGAGCGCCAAACGACACCGACACCGCCGCCGCATCATCGCTCACCGAAGCAAACGGTATATGCGCACGACCGTAAAGCATCAGGTCGCCATGAATCTCATCCGACAGCACTATCACGCCATACTGCCGGGCAAGGCGAGCCACACTGCGCAGCGTCTCCGCATCCCACTGTATGCCCACAGGATTGTGGGGATTGCACAATATCATCATCTTCGGACGCTCATGCGCGAATATATCCTCCAGCCCCTCGAGGTCCATCTCGTAAAACGAGTCACCCTTGCCGGCAACCAGCGGATTCTCTATCACCACACGGTCATTCCCCTCCGTCACCAGACGGAACGGATGGTACACCGGCGGTTGTATCACCACCTTGTCGCCCGGACGGGTAAAGAAATTCAGGGCATACGCTATACCGCGCACCACACCCGGCACGAAAGCCAGATCCTCACGTCTCACCGAGAAATTATGACGGCGCTTCAGCCAATCTATTATCGACTCCCAGTAACCCTCACCAGGAGTGCTGTAGCCATAAACCGGATGGTCGAAACGCGTACGCAACGCATCCACTATATCCGGACAAGCCGCAAACTCCATATCAGCTATCCACAGTGGCGTAAGGTCATCACGCCCGAATAGTTCTGTCAGATTATCGTACTTCATCGACTTCGATGAACGACGGTCTATAACCTCGTCGAAATTATACTTTCCCATAGCAAGATGTGTTCCATGGCGGCAACATCGCCTCCGTTCTATTTTTCCGCAAAAGTACATAAAAAAACTGTGATTTATTTACACCGGCAGAATAAAAAGGTCAAGCCCCTCGCCCCACACAGCCCGCAAACCGTTTTTTCGCTCAATAATACGCCAAATTGCATCTTATCTCATCATTTTTTACTATGTTTGTATTTCATTAAATTAGTCTACATGGTGCCTGACCAAAACGACCGTTAACCTCATTGCGATATGGATACCGACAAACATACTATGACTCCCGAAGAGGAAGAACGCCTGATTGAAGCCGAATTTCAAGACGTACTCAACGGATACCTCAAGAGCAACCACCGCAAGAAAGTGGAGATTATCGAACGTGCATTCCGCTTCGCCAAGAAAGCCCACGGCGGCATACGGCGCCGGTCGGGAGAGCCATACATACTGCACCCCATAGCCGTGGCTAAGATTGCATCGCAGGAGATTGGGCTCGGCTCCACATCGATATGCGCCGCACTACTGCACGACGTTGTCGAAGACACCGACTACACCGTCGAGGACATCGAGCAGCAATTCGGCAAAAAGATTGCCGAACTCGTAAGCGGACTCACCAAGATATCCGGCGGCATATTCGGCGACAAAGCCTCCGCGCAGGCAGAAAACTTCCGCAAGCTCCTCCTCACCATGAGCGAGGACATTCGCGTCGTGCTCATAAAGATGGCTGACCGCCTGCACAACATGCGCACCCTCGGCTCCATGGCACCCAACAAGCAGTACAAGATAGCTGGCGAAACACTCTACATATACGCACCGCTCGCACACCGTCTCGGGCTATTCGAGATTAAAACCGAGCTCGAGGACCTCAGCTTCAAGTACGAGCACCCCGCAGCCTACGCCCGGATTGCAAACATGATTAAGGAATCCGAGGAACGGCGACTTGCCGTCTACTCCGACTTCTCCACCCCCATAGTGGAAAAACTGCGCGGAATGGGACTGCAGTTCGAAGCCAAGGCACGCGTCAAATCAGTCTACTCCATCTGGCGGAAGATGGAGACCAAGCACGTCCCATTCGAGGAAGTCTACGACCTCTACGCCATGCGCATCATATTCAAATGCGACGACGCCGCTCAGGAAAAGACCATCTGCTGGAACATATACTCTGCCATCACCGACATTTACCGCCTGCACCCCGACCGCACACGCGACTGGATCAGCAACCCCAAGGCTAACGGATACCAGGCACTGCACCTCACCGTTATGGGTCCCGACGGCAACTGGGTCGAAGTACAGATTCGCTCCGAGCGCATGGACGAGATTGCCGAGAAAGGATTCGCCGCGCACTGGAAATACAAGATTGGCGAAGGCGAGGAGGAATCCGAACTCAACGTATGGCTTCGCACCATCAAGGACATCCTCGACGACCCCAACCCTAACGCTGTCGACTTCCTCGACACACTGAAGCTCAACCTGTTCGCTGCCGAGATCGTGGTATTCACCCCCAAAGGCGAACTCATAACATTACCACAGAAATCCACCGTCCTCGACGTCGCCTTCGCACTCCACTCGCAGATAGGCACCAAGTGTATCGCCGGAAAAGTCAACCATAAGCTCGTACCCCTGTCCCATCGCTTGCAGAGCGGCGACCAGGTCGAGGTCCTCACATCACAATCCCAGACACCCAAGCCCGAATGGATGAGCATACTCGCCACCGCCAAGGGACGCACACGCCTGCGGGCGGCGCTCAGGCGCGAGCAGACTCCATTCATCGAAAAAGGCAAGGAGATTCTGCAAAAATACCTCGACGATGCCGAAGTTAAGGCGACTAACGAGATTATCACCAAGATGATGGCATTCTACCATGTCACCACACGCGAAGCCTTGTATTACAAACTTGGTGTCGGCGAACTGTCGCTCGACGGCTACATCCTCAAGGAATCACCCAAGACCTCTCCCGGACTGCTCAAGAAAATATTCCGCATAGGCACAGGCAAGAAAGAGCAACCCGAGACACCCACCATCATCACCCCCCCCAAAGTCAACACCAAAGAGGTATATCGGCTGCACCTCGACGAAAACGAACAGAACTTCCTATTCGCCGACTGCTGCCACCCCATACCGGGCGACGACGTGATGGGCTATCTCAACGACAACGGACAGGTCGAGGTGCACTCCCTCACATGCCCCCGTGCGCAAGTCCTCAAAGCCAGCTTCGGACCGCGCATCGTGGCTATCGAATGGGAATCCGTTCAGAAATCATTCCTCGCACACATCGTCATCGAAGGCGTCGACCGCCATGGCATACTGCAGGAACTCACACAGATGATTTCCAACCACCTCAACATCGACATTCGCAGCTTGCACATCGACACCGACAAGGAAGTGTTCCACTGCCGTCTAAGCGTGCTGGTCAGCGACACGTCAGCCGTCAATAGCTTATGCTCGAAAGTCAAGAAAATCAAAGGCGTACAGAGCGCCATGCGACACGAATCGTAACACACCCCATCTCTGACAAGCATCAATGAAGAAAATCAAGATTAGCAATGTGGCACTGCTGCGGTGGAGCGTATTCTTCGCCGTTGTACTCATTATATTCTATTTCCTGCCCAAATCCGACCAAAACCGGTACCGGTACGAAGTCAACCGCCCTTGGAGCTACAACCTCCTTACCGCTCCTTTCGACATTCCCGTACACCTCGACTCCATAAGCGCACAGAACATCAAGGACAGTCTCGATGCCCATTTCGAACCCGTATATTTCCGTGACCGCGAAGTGGAAAAACAGATTATCGAGGAATACACTCGCCGTCTCAACGAAAACACACAGGCGCCCATCAACGCCTACCAACGGAGCATTTTACTCAACGAGCTGAAGAAAATCTACGAGACCGGTGTCGTCGACTACTCCGACCTCGGTTCCGGCAATAGCGTACCCGTCAACGTCCGTATGCTCGCCGACAATGTCACTGTCTCCGTCCCTTCGGCACGCTTCCGCTCCATACGCAAAGCCTACACTCACCTCGACAGCACCATTACCGACCCCAAGATACACGCCGCCATCACGGCAACCAAACTATCTGAGATACTGAAACCCAACATCCGACCCGACTCGTTGGAGACCGAACGCTTCCGCAACGAATCATACCAGAGTGCCCTCGCGCCCATCGGTGTCGTCCAGCAGGGCGAACGCATCATCGACCGCGGCGACATAGTAACTCCGCAACTCTACACCATACTGCACACCTACGAGCAGATGGCTGTCGAACGCGGTGCCAACATGGGCACCGGACGCATATACCCCGCATTGGGACGGCTCCTGTTCCTCACCGTCATATTCGGAGCGCTCTACATATTCCTGTATTTCTACAGGCGCGACTACTACGACTCCCCCAGCTCCATGCTCTTCCTCATGATACTCATCGGAGTGTTCACCCTCTTTGCATTCGGCATGGCTGGCGCTTTCAATTCCGGTCTCTACATGCTGCCATTCACCATCGTGCCCATAACCGTACTCGTATTCCTCGACTCACGCACCGCATTTTACGCCCACCTCACCACAGTGCTGCTTTGCACCATGGTAGCCCGCTTCCCGCTTGAGTTCATCACCATGCAGTTCGTCGCAGGCACTGTGGCACTCGCATCCATCAAGGAACTCAGCCGCCGCTCACAGCTCATACGCACGGCGCTATACGTATTCCTTGCCTATGCAGTCACCTATGTTGGGCTGGAAGTGATGCAGACGGGCGACATTCACCGCATCGCACCCCGCATGTTCGGCTACCTCGCCATCAATGCCGTGTTCATATCCTTCGCCTATATCCTTATATTCCTCCTCGAAAAAACATTCGGGTTCACATCACGCGTCACCCTCGTCGAGCTTTCCGATATCAACAATCCGCTTCTGCGCGAGCTCTCCGAGGAATGCCCCGGCACATTCCAGCACTCCATGGCAGTCAGCAACCTTGCATCAGCAGCCGCTCACCGCATAGGTGCCAACGTACAGCTCGTCCGCGCCGGTGCTCTGTATCACGACATTGGCAAGATTAGCAACCCCGCATTCTTCACCGAAAATCAGCATGGTGTCAACCCCCACGACGCCCTCACACCGCTTCAGAGTGCACGCATTGTCATAGGCCACGTCACCGACGGAGTCAAACGTGCCGACAAAGCCAAGCTCCCATCCGGCATACGACAGTTCATCACCGAGCATCACGGGCGGGGCAAGGCTCGGTTCTTCTACACCACATATTGCAATCAGCATCCGGGCGAGAAAGTCGACGAAGCGCCTTTCACCTACCCCGGACCTAACCCTCAGTCGCGGGAGACATCCATCCTCATGATGGCAGATGCCGTCGAAGCTGCATCACGTTCGCTCTCCGACCACTCCCCCGAAGCCATCAACAATCTGGTCAACCGCATTATCGACACGCAGATTTCCGAAGGGCTGCACAACGACTCCCCCATATCCTTCCGCGATGTCAATGAGATTAAGGACACTTTCGCTTCGCGGTTGCGCACCATGTACCACTCGCGCATATCCTACCCCGAAGCTGTCAAACCCACCTGATAAGCCAATTTTTGTTAACCCCGCGCTATCACCGTACCCACCTGCGTTCTAAATATATCATATCCTCACACTCCCGCTTATGGACACTCCGAGCATCATACTCATCTCCGCTGCCGTAATATCGGCACTCGCATCACTGGTCATCGCCTACATTCCTCGCGGATGGGGAGCGTTGGTCGCATACTGTGGACTCTTGTGCCTGTCGTTCGGGCCCGGGCTTACTGTCACTACTGAGGCACTGGTGTTCTGGGGTATAGCTGCACTGATAGCATTAGGGATATGCTCATTACTCCCCGATTGGGTATCCAGGAGCCGCAAGGGCGTAGGATACATCGTTACGGCAACCATTGCAGGAACACTCGTAGGCATGCTCATTTCATCTGCCGGACTTATAATAGGTGCCGTCACAGGAGCCTTCTGCGGTGCGCTTGCTTTTAGCCGAACTCCCGAAGGTAAAACCCTGAAATTCCCCTCCTCCGAATTTCTCAACTATCTGTGTGCCAAAGGTCTTCCGGCGATAGTCACCGCCTGCATAGCAGGACTCACACTCTCCACGCTGTATAATTACTACTACATCATCTGATTAACCAATCAATTTCACCATCACATGTACCGACATATCACCATACTTGTTTTAGCCATCATCGCCGCCGTTGCTGTCCACGCACAGCCGCCGTTCAATAAAATCAAGCACGAGAAACCCGACCTCGAGCAGATAAAGCGTGAAATCAACGACCGCAACTCGCCATACTACTACCCGCGGCTCATGAAAGAGTTTCAGCGCAACGACACCACCATGAAACTCGACAAATACCGCCGCCTGTATCTCGGCTACATGTTTCAGGAAGATTACAACCCCTACCGCATATCAGCATTCTCCGACGTACTCAACGGCAATTACAACAAGACTTCGCTCAACCGTGCCGAATGCGACTCCGTGATTAAATACTCCAACATGGCGTTGCTCGACAACCCCTTCGACCTCAACCAGATGAGCCTGCTCATTTCAGCCTTGAAACTTACGCGGCAAAACTCTCTCGCCAAAATCTGGCAATACAAGCTCAACTATATTCTCCTCGCCATAGCATCCACAGGCACCGGTGTCGACGAGGACAATGCCTGGTACGTCATCGAACCCCAGCACGAATACGTCCTCCTCAATATGATGGGCTACACCATTACCAACCACCTCTTCTACGAACCCTACTACGAATACCTCACCGTAGTATCACCCGAAGGCGACAACTCAGGCGGATTCTACTTCAACATCCGCACCATCCTGCAGGAATACTACCGGAAATTCCCCGAAGAGATGTAACGCGACCGCCTACCGGTTTCTCAACGTAACCACAGCCGACACTACCCATACCACCCCCGCTACCGGTACCATCCACCATACCGGGCCGTCAGTGAATATCCTCACCATAGGCGATAGCACCAGCATCATAACCACGCCCATCGAGCATACCGTGCGCAATGCCCGCTCATTCATCGGCTTCAGCACTTTACGATTAACCAAGACCACCGTTGCCCAAACCAACCAAACCAAAAACACCGTTACATCCACTGCAAACGCGGCAAAATTAACAACCGACAGCACCGAACCGTCGCCACTGCCCTTCGTGCTGAGATATATTATATAACAGCACATAACTGTCATAAGAGCCATTATCGTAATGGCAGAATTCATTATATTAGTCTTGCGTCTCATATCATCCTTGCATTATCACGCACCCACCTCCACACATCATCGCTATTCCATTACACATCAACCGCCTACCACCTGAGAAGGCGCATATTGCCGCACAAATCCTGACGTAAAGTATAGATACGAAAAAAGGGTAAGCTTACTACATCGCACCGCTACGACCCGGTACCGTTGCTTCGATCAAGACCTGGCGGAGTTCCCGGGGAGCTGGTCGTGTAGGACTTACCCGACCACAAAGGTACAACTTTTTTCCAAACCACCAAAACCCCACCACCATTTCCACCCTCCCCCACACAAAAAATTCCCCCAAATCCCCCTCAAAAAAAATCCCCCAACAAAAGTGCAAATTCGCACACCACCCCCCACCTCCA
>CAJTMM010000013.1 GCA_910577465.1 uncultured Muribaculaceae bacterium
AAATCTTGAAATTTGTTCTTGCTTGGCGTGCGGCACTTTCTGTCGCGACCGCCCAGCCCCTTGCTCGGCGCTTGACTTATTTTCGTTTTATTCAGAATCGACAAAGGGTCATTTATTTTCTTGACTCTTGTACTACTTCTTGTCTATTGTAATTCTTTCAATGTCCTCGTTTTCGCCATGGGTTGTTTCCCAAAAGCGGTGCAAAGTTAAGGCCTTTTTTCTTTCCCTCCAAATTTTTATTTTCTCTTTTTTGTCTCTTTTACCGCCCAAAATCAGCCTATACCCTATCAGTCAATATTTTAAAAACATGTTATAAAACATATTTTTAACTTACGTTAACTAATCAATACCACCATTCCATGATATCATCCACCAAAACCACACATTGCCATAGCCAAGGTCGAACACCTAACAGTAATGGCATTTTATTTTCAATATTGCCATTTTATTAGTATTTTCGTAAAAATTTTATCAGAGATATTATGCATCGCACATTACCCATCATATTAACATGGATTCTTGCCGCATACGCGACAGCCACAACCTGTGCCGTAGGCATAGGTCAAATCAGATTCCACAACGAAGTCAAGGACACTACCGCCATCACCAATATATTAATAGAGGTGGAAAAAATGGGGCTTGATTCCCCGGAAAAGATATCTTCCGAAATAGGGAAACGCTTCATAGGCACACCATACGTAGCCGGAACCCTCGAAGGAACCCCGGAAATGCTCACCGTGAACATGGAAGAGGTTGATTGCACCACATTCGTGGAAACTGTAATGGCGATGACAATGACAGTGGAAAACCGTCGCACATCATGGCGCGATTTTGTGTATAATCTCGAGCAGCTGCGATACCGGGGTGGAGAGGTCAACGGATATGCATCACGCTTACATTATATCAGTGACTGGATTGTGGACAATGCGCACCGCGGAATACTACAAGACGTGACCGACCGCATAGGCAAAGCCGACTATCAGGTAAAGACCATAGACTATATGAGCCGACACCGCAATGCGTACCCGGCTCTTAAGGACGACACCAATTACGAAGGTATTAAAAGCGCGGAAATCGGATACCGCTCACATAGATTCCCATACATAAAGGCAATGAACATCAAAACCGCCGCACTGCGCGAGGGTGACGCTGTGGCGATAACCACTTCCCTACCGGGACTCGATGTGACACACATGGGATTTATAACCATGGTAAATGGCGCACCACACCTGATGCACGCTTCATCGAAGGCAGGCAAGGTTATCATCGACCCACTGCCACTGACCGACTACCTCAAACGCAACCGCAACAGCACGGGAATACGTGTAATAAGACTAAAGGACTAAAACCACATCCTATAACACAACGGGGGCTCTTCCACAACAAGCGCTCCCGTTTTTATTTCCCACACAACCATTACAACCCCACACACGGATAAAAAAGGTGAGACACCCAACGGGCATCTCACCTTTAATAATTTATATAGCTACGCTATTAAGCCTGGGGCATTTTAGTCTTTTTGCCATAACCATATTGTGCAGCGCAACCGAGTTCTTCCTGAATGCGGAGAAGCTGATTGTACTTAGCCATACGGTCGGAACGGCTTGCAGAACCAGTCTTGATCTGACCGGCGTTGGTAGCAACTGCGATGTCAGCGATTGTGGCATCTTCAGTTTCACCTGAACGGTGAGAAATCACAGCGGTGTAACCATTGCGCTGTGCGAGCTCAACGGCACGGAGAGTTTCGGTGAGCGAACCAATCTGGTTAACCTTAACGAGGATTGAGTTAGCGCAACCTTCTTCGATACCGCGTTCGAGATACTTAACATTGGTCACGAACAAGTCGTCGCCAACGAGCTGGCAACGTTTGCCGATAAGGTCGGTAAGAATCTTCCAGCCTTCCCAGTCGTTTTCAGCCATACCGTCCTCGATAGAGTCGATAGGATATTTTTCAACGAGAGTCTTGAGGTATTCAGCCTGCTGCTGAGAAGTATATTTGGGAGCGTCAGCACCTTGCTTCCAAGTATAATCGTAAACGCCATCCTTAAAGAATTCAGAAGAAGCGCAGTCAAGACCGATAGTAACATCCTTTCCGGGAACATAACCGGCGAGTTCGATAGCCTTGATGATTACATTGAGGGCGTCTTCAGTACCATCGAGTGTGGGAGCGAAACCACCTTCGTCACCTACGGCAGTAGAGAGACCACGATCGTGGAGTACTTTCTTAAGATTGTGGAATACTTCAGTACCCATGCGGATACCTTCCTTGAAGCAGCATGCGCCGATAGGACGGATCATGAATTCCTGGAAGCAGATGGGAGCGTCAGAGTGAGCACCACCATTGATGATGTTCATCATGGGCACGGGAAGAACGTATGAGTTGCAACCGCCGATGTATTTGTAAAGGGGAAGATCAAGATAGTCGGCAGCAGCCTTGGCAACTGCAAGCGAAACACCGAGGATAGCGTTAGCACCGAGGTTGGACTTGGTGTCGGTACCATCGAGAGCTATCATAGTTTCGTCAATCTTAATCTGGTCGAGAGCGCTCATACCTACGAGTGCCTGTGCGATAGGACCGTTTACATTAGCAACAGCCTTCTGCACGCCTTTACCCATGTAACGGCTCTTGTCACCGTCGCGGAGTTCGAGTGCTTCATTAACACCTGTAGAAGCTCCGGAGGGAACAGAAGCGCGACCACGTGCGCCGGATTCAAGAACTACGTCAACTTCAACGGTGGGGTTGCCACGTGAATCGAGCACCTCACGGCCAATGATTTTTTCAATTTTCATAATCAGTTAAAACTTAAAAAGTTGGTTATTTTAATTTGTTTATAATTCTATGGTTTTGACCAAGCGCAAAGTTACTAAAAAAACTTCAGTAACAAAATAGACATCCGCCACATTTTCACATGCCTGCAACGGATATTAACGTTTAACTGACTATTGCCCCACACTGACTGCATCGAATATGTCTTAATGAGGAATATCAACCTTATGCTTAAACAACTATAACCGCCATCCCGACGGCAATTCATGTATATTTGACAAAGTAAACCATATCCTTGAGCAGAACGCCATCGTCCACCACCGGATGATCGTAATTATCCACAAAGAAATCCGGCACCCTATGCGACTCCACATATCCACATTCCCGGTAGAACGCAAGCGTACGCGGAGCTTCTCCCGTACCGACCGACAATACCTGCCGCGGACCGCACACCGATTCCACATACTCCAGCATACGTCTTCCCAAACCCATACGCCTGACAGTCCCGTCAACAGCAATATTCTTTATTTCCCATCTATTGCCGGACAACCGCACCACCAACACCACAGCAACAGCCACACCATCACGGAACGCCGCATACATACGTCCATCATCAATATATTTCCGCACTTGGGACTCCTGTTCGTCGCCCACAAGCAACAACGGCATCAATCCTTCACGGTGTTCCGCTATCTCCCGAATCTCATATTCATGCCAAAAACACTGCGTCATAATCAAATACAACTATAGTATAATAAGTCCACAGACTAATAAACAATCAACCGCACCATGCTGACATCTCTGGCATACATTGGTACGGTTGATTATATTTGATTTATGCGACTGCCGCAAAGCAGCCTGCACAATTACTCAGCAGCAGGAGCTTCCTGGGCGGGAGCTTCAGCAACGGGAGCTTCGGTTGCAGGAGCAGCCGACTTGCTACCACCGCGACGTGAACGGCGAGTGCGTCCTTCTTTCTTAGCGCCCTTATCCTTGAGCATGTTTTCATTGTAATCAACAAGCTCTATGAAGCACATCTTAGCGTTGTCACCAAGACGGTTGCCGGTCTTAAGGATGCGGGTGTAACCACCGTTGCGTTCGGCAATCTTCTGTGCCACTTCGCGGAACAACTCAGTCACAGCTTCCTTGTTCTGGAGGTAGCTGAACACCAAACGACGGTTGGACATAGAATCGTCCTTTGCACGGTTGATGAGGGGCTCGGCATACATACGCAACGCTTTAGCCTTGGCAAGTGTTGTGAAGATGCGTTTGCGCATGATCAACGATATAGTCATATTGGCGAGCAGCGCATCGCGATGGGCTTTCTTACGACCGAGATGGTTGAATTTTTTATTGTGTCTCATCGTTTATTTACTCTTTATCTAATTTGTACTTTGAAATATCCATCCCAAACGAAAGGTTGAGATTCGCCAGCAAGTCATCAAGTTCGGTGAGCGACTTCTTACCGAAGTTGCGGAACTTGAGCAGGTCATTGCGGTTGAACACCACCAATTCACCGAGTGTTTCCACTTCGGCGCTCTTCAGGCAGTTGAGCGCACGCACTGAAAGATCCATATCCACGAGTTTAGACTTAAGAAGTTGACGCATGTGCAGAACTTCTTCATCGAACTCTTCGTTTTCAGCGTGTTCAGATGCCTCAAGAGTAATCTTTTCGTCAGAGAACAGCATGAAATGATAGATAAGTATCTTGGCGGCTTCCTTGAGAGCGTCCTTAGGAAGAATCGAGCCGTTAGTAGTGATTTCGAGAGTCAGTTTGTCGTAGTCGGTTTTTTGATCAACGCGGAAGTTGTCCACTGTGTACTTCACATTCTTGATGGGAGTATAGATGGAGTCGATTGCTATAACGTTGACATCGTCAGTAGGCGTAACGTTTTCTTCGGCGGGAACCCATCCACGACCCTTGTTGATAGTGATTTCGATAGTGAAACTTGCGCCGGGATCCAAATGACAGATGACGAGGTCGGGGTTCAAGACTTCAAAACCGCTCAAGGCTTTGCCAAGGTCGCCGGCTTTGAACTCTTCCTGACCGGACACGGTGATGACGGCCTTCTCAAAGTCGGTGTCTTCCACCACTTGCTTGAGGTCGACCTTTTTGAGGTTAAGGATTATATTCGTGACATCCTCCTTAACACCGGGAATCGTATCAAATTCATGCTTCACACCGTCAATCTTGATTGACGAGATGGCATAACCTTCAAGCGAAGAAAGGAGAATGCGGCGGAGCGCATTACCTATGGTGATACCATAGCCCGGTTCCAATGGCTTGAACTCAAACTTGCCGAAATGATTATCGGCTTCCAACATCAACACCTTGTCAGGTTTTTGAAATGCTAATATAGCCATGTGGATCTGTCTTTATAATTAAGCTTTAGAATACAACTCGACGATTAACTGCTCCTTGATGTTTTCAGGGATATCCTCGCGTGCGGGTACATGCAGAAGCTTACCTGCCTTGAGAGATTCGTCCCATTCAATCCAGGGATATTTCGAGTGATTGAAGCCTGCGAGAGCATCGGCAATCACTTCGAGTGATTTCGATTTCTCACGCACACCTACTACATCACCGGGCTGTACAGCATAAGAAGCGATGTTCACTACTGTGCCATTGACGGTAATGTGACGGTGCAACACGAGCTGACGGGCAGCGGCGCGGGTGGGGGCGATACCCAAACGGTACACCACATTGTCCAAACGGCCTTCGAGAAGTTGCAAAAGAACTTCACCGGTGATGCCTTTGGTACGCGACGCTTTGTCAAACAGGTTGCGGAATTGCTTTTCGAGCACGCCGTAGGTGTATTTAGCTTTCTGCTTTTCGCGGAGCTGAACACCATATTCCGATGTCTTTCTTCTCTTGTTCTGACCATGCTGGCCGGGAGGGAAGTTTTTCTTGGCGAGCACTTTGTCTTCACCGAAGATAGGCTCACCGAATTTACGTGCGATTTTTGATTTAGGGCCTGTGTATCTTGCCATTTTAGTTAAATCGATTGATTGAAAAAATCAAGCTTGCGATGCCGGATGGCGGCTTAGTGCAGCCGCGACCATAGAGAGGTGATGAAAATATGGTCTATTTCACATTGCCGTCCATTCAGAAGGCTCGCATAAGGCTTATGGTTATTTTTGAATTCAGCGGGAATATCGCATCCTGAAAAGGGATTGCGATATCACCCACAAATATTCGTTGCTACGGTTACGTATTTACACGCGACGACGCTTGGGAGGGCGGCATCCGTTGTGAGGAAGCGGAGTAACGTCGATGATTTCAGTTACTTCGATACCTGCTCCGTGGATAGTACGGATTGCGGATTCACGACCGTTACCGGGACCCTTAACATATGCTTTCACTTTACGCAAGCCCAAGTCATATGCCACTTTGGCACAATCCTGTGCTGCCATCTGTGCAGCATAAGGAGTGTTTTTCTTAGAGCCACGGAAGCCCATTTTACCAGCGCTCGACCATGAGATCACCTGACCTTCTGAGTTGGCTAAGCACACAATAATGTTGTTGAAAGAGGAGTGAACGTGAAGCTGACCTGCTGCGTCAACCTTAACGTTTCTCTTCTTAGCTGCGACTGTCTTTTTTGCCATACTAATTTATTATTTTGTAGCTTTCTTCTTATTTGCAACTGTTTTCTTACGACCTTTACGGGTACGGGCATTGTTCTTGGTGCTCTGACCGCGCACGGGCAAACCGATACGGTGACGGATACCACGGTAGCAACCGATATCCATCAGACGCTTGATGTTGAGCTGGATTTCGCTACGCAAGTCACCTTCCACCTTATATTCGGCTCCGATTACCTCACGCACCTTAGCAGCCTGATCGTCAGTCCAGTCTTTTACTTTGATATCTTTATCCACGCCTGCCTTTTCCAATACGGATTTAGCGGCGCTCCGGCCTATGCCGAAAATGTAAGTCAAGGCTATCTCACCTCTTTTATTTTGGGGGAGGTCAACTCCCACTATACGTACTGCCATATATTATTGACTAATTTTTTTGCAAAATTAATAAAAAAATTTATCCTTGACGTTGTTTGTACTTGGGATTTTTCTTGTTGATAACATAAAGGCGACCTTTACGACGCACGATTTTGCTGTCCGGGGTGCGCTTCTTGACTGAGGCTCTTACTTTCATTTTATTTCGTTTTTTTATTTTATTTATTTGTATCTGAATGCAATACGGCCTTTGGAGAGGTCATAGGGCGACATTTCGACACGCACCTTATCGCCGGGAAGAATTTTTATATAGTGCATACGCATTTTTCCCGAGATATGGGCTGTGATTTCATGTCCGTTTTCCAATTCCACGCGGAACATGGCATTGGACAATGCTTCGACGATTACTCCGTCCTGTTCGATTGCAGCTTGTTTTGCCATACTAAATATTTAAATAAATCTATCTTGAAGCACTTCGTAGACAGGCTCGAAGCTTGTGAGTATTTCAGGTGCACCGTCAATCACAGCTATAGTGTGCTCATAATGTGCCGACGGTTTGCGGTCGCGTGTGCGGCATGTCCAACCATCGCGTTCAATAACTATATTGCGGCTACCCATATTGATCATAGGCTCGATAGCTATGCACATACCGGAACGTATGACCGGACCTGTACCGCGACGCCCATAGTTAGGCACCTCGGGGCTTTCGTGCATCTTCTTGCCGATACCATGACCGCACATCTCGCGCACAACGCTATAGCCGCGATGCTCGCAATATGTCTGTATGGCATTGGCGATATCGCCTATGCGGTTACCCTCACGGCACATCTCGATTCCTTTGTAGAGTGACTCCTTGGTGGTGCGGCACAATGCATATACATCGTCGGCGATTTCGCCCACAGGAAATGTATAACACATATCGCCGTTGAATCCATCCAGTTCCACTACTACATCGGTACCTATGATGTCACCCTCGCGGAGAGCATAGTTCGAGGGAAATCCGTGGACTACCACTTCATTGACCTCGCAGCACACCGCACCGGGGAAACCGCCATAGCCAAGACATGCAGCCTTGCCGCCGTTGTCACTGATAAACTCGCGTGCCACGGCATCTATCTTATGGGTAGTTACGCCCGGAGCCACCCACTTGGCTATTTCGCCAAGTGTGCGGCTTACCAGAGCGCATGCGTTGCGCATCTTCTCTATGTCTTCGGGTGTCTTCAGATAAATCATTCAGAGAATGCTTAACTTATGAATTACTTAATGCTGACATTAATGATTAATAAGCGCTACCGGTGGTGCGGCCTTTAATCTTACCGTCCTTCATCAATCCATCATAGTGATGCATCATCAGATGGCTTTCAATCTGCTGGAGGGTGTCAAGAACAACGCCCACCAAAATCAGCAGTGATGTTCCACCGAAGAACTGTGCGAAATTCTGGCTGATGCCGAAGAAACGGGCAAAAGCGGGAAGAATAGCGACAATTCCGAGGAAGAGTGATCCGGGCAGTGTGATGCGTGACATGATGGAATCCAGGTATTCGGCAGTCTTCTTACCGGGTTTCACACCGGGGATAAAGCCGTTGTTACGTTTCATATCTTCTGCCATCTGCGTCGGACGCACGGTGATGGCGGTATAGAAGTATGTGAACGCTACAATCATTACGAAATACACTGCATTGTACCAAAATCCATTGATGTCAGAGAATGCGGCGAAGAAACCGGTGCTTGACTCATGAGAGCCGAAACCGGCGAGAGTGATAGGCACGAACATGATTGCCTGAGCAAAGATGATGGGCATAACACCTGCTGCATTAACCTTCAACGGGATGTACTGACGCACACCGCCATACTGCTTATTACCTACGATGCGTTTCGCATACTGCACAGGCACTTTGCGTGTACCTTGCACGAGCAGCACTGCACCTACGGTAACTGCAAACAGAAGCACGATTTCCACAAGGAACATTATCAAACCGCCCTGTGAACCGGTTTCGCCAGGCAAACGACTTGTAAATTCGTAAAGCATGGCTCCCGGAAGACGGGCAATGATACCTACCAAGATTATGAAGGAGATACCGTTGCCTATACCACGGTCGGTTATCCTTTCACCGAGCCACATGATGAACATGGAACCGGCTGCGAGGATTACAGTAAGATAAAGTATTGTCCAGATTCCCATGGAAGCGCTTGCGCTTACCGCACTTACCTGGAACTGAAGGTTCATCAAGTAAGCGGGACCTTGGAGACAGAGGATAGCCACTGTAAGATAACGTGTGTACTGGTTCAGTTTCTGGCGACCGCTCTCACCCTCACGTTGCATTTTCTGGAACGAAGGGAGAACCATGCCCAACAACTGTATCACGATGGATGCAGTAATGTAAGGCATGATACCGAGAGCGAAAATTGAAGCTTGCGAGAAAGCGCCGCCCGAGAACATATCCAACAATTGCATCAAACCGCTCTTGTTGGTAAAGTTCGAGAGTGCCTGAAGATCGGCGGGGCTTATGCCGGGGAGCACAACGTAGCAACCCAAGCGGTACACGAGTACCAGCAAAAGGGTTACTAAGATGCGCTTTCTCAGCTCTTCAATAGTCCAGATGTTTTTTATGGTGTCAAAAAATCTCATCTTGTAAATTAGATTTTAGAGATTGAGCCACCGGCATCAACGATAGCCTTTTCAGCAGCTTTTGAGAATGCATTGGCTTCTACGGCTATCGCGCGGGTCACGGTACCGTTGGCAAGAATCTTCACAAGTTGCTTGCGAGAGATCAAACCGGCGGTGCGCAATTCTTCGAGACCCACCTTTTCAAGGTTCTTAGCTGTAGCCAAGGCCTCGATATCCACCAAATTGATAGCTTTGTAAGCTACACGGTTGATGTTCTTGAAGCCGAATTTGGGCAAACGGCGCTGAAGGGGCATCTGACCACCTTCGAAACCGATCTTACGGCTGTAACCCGAACGAGATTTTGCACCCTTGTGACCGCGGGTAGATGTACCACCCTTTCCCGAACCGGGACCGCGACCAACGCGGGTTTTGGAAGTTACCGATCCTACGGCCGGACGTAAAGTATTTAATTCCATAGTAGTTCTGAATTGATTGATTTATTAAGCGTTGGTCACTTCTACCAAGTGACGGACTTTGTTAACCATACCCATCACAGAGGGAGTGTCTTCTTTAACCACAGTGTGATTCATTTTCTTCAAGCCCAATGCATCGAGCGTGCGTTTTTGAACGGCAGGGCAATTGATGCGGCTTTTAATTTGCTTGATTTTTATCTGTGCCATGGAGATAGTATTAACCGTTAAACACTTTTTCTACCGAAATACCACGGTTCTGGGCTACCTGAGCCGGAGAACGCATTTCATCGAGAGCGGCTATTGTAGCCTTCACGAGGTTGTGGGGGTTAGATGAACCTTTGGACTTGGCAAGCACGTCAGTGATACCGACGCTTTCCAATACGGCACGCATAGCACCACCTGCCTTAACACCGGTACCGTGTGACGCGGGCTTGAGGATTACGCGTGAACCACCGAACTTTGCCACCTGTTCGTGGGGCAGAGTGCCCTTGTGAACAGGTACGCGGATAAGGTTCTTCTTGGCAGCTTCCACGCCCTTGGCGATAGCTGCGGTAACTTCATTGGCTTTACCGAGGCCCCAGCCTACGATACCGTCTTCGTTACCTACCACCACAATAGCGGCAAAGGTGAATGTGCGGCCACCCTTGGTTACCTTGGTAACACGGTTTATAGCCACAAGACGATCCTTCAACTCTAAGTCGTTGGTCGATTTTACTCTGTTATTTCTTTTTGCCATGATTCTTAAAATTTAAGTCCGCCATTACGAGCGGCATCAGCCAATGATTTCACTCTACCGTGGAACAGGTAACCGTTACGGTCAAATACTACTTCGGTGATACCGGCAGCCTGAGCCTTCTGTGCGATAGCCTCGCCAACCTTGGCTGCTATCTCGCTCTTGGTGCCGCCTTCCAGACCCTTTGACGACGCAGCGGCAAGAGTCTTGCCGGCGAGGTCGTCAACGAGCTGTACGTAAATCTGCTTGTTGCTGCGGAACACGCTCATGCGCGGACGTGCGGCTGTGCCGGAGATTTTGCCGCGGATGCGTGTTTTGATTTTGTTTCTTCTTTGTATCTTGGAGATCATGATTACTTCAATTAAAATTATTTAGCGCTTGCCGACTTACCCGACTTACGACGAATGATTTCACCCACGAACTTGATACCTTTGCCCTTGTAGGGTTCGGGCTTACGCAACGAACGGATTTTGGCGCAAACCTGACCGAGCAGCTGCTTGTCGTCGCTTTCAAGGATAATAAGAGGGTTCTTGTTACGTTCGCTTTTGGTTTCGACCTTGATCTCCGGGGGGAGTTTGATATATATAGCGTGAGAGTAACCGAGCGAAAGTTCGAGCACCTGACCGGTAGCTGCGGCACGGTAACCCACACCTACTAATTCCATTTCCTTGCGATAGCCGGTGGACACACCCACAACCATATTGTGGATAAGGGCGCGGTAGAGACCGTGCTGGGCACGGTGCTCGCGGTCGTCGGTAGGACGGGTCAGTGTGATATGACCGTCAGCGACCTCCACGTTCAAATCGGGGTTGATGGCCTGCGAAAGTTCGCCTTTAGGACCCTTTACAGTTACTATGTTATTATCCACCTTCACGGTTACACCGGCGGGGATTTCAATGGGAGCTTTACCTATTCTTGACATATCTGTATCCTCCTATGAAATTAGTAAACATAACACAGCACTTCGCCACCGATTTTCTTCTCGCGTGCTTCCTTGTTGGTCATCACGCCCTGAGAAGTGGAAAGGATGGCAATGCCTAAACCATTCAACACTCGCGGCATATCTTTGTAGCCGGTATACTGGCGAAGACCCGGACGCGACACACGCTTCAAATTCTTGATAGCGTTCACGCGGTCAACGGGATCGTACTTCAAGGCAATCTTGATGATGCCTGCGGGGGTCTCACCCTCTATAAACTTGTAATTAAGAATATAGCCTTGCTCAAAAAGAATCTTGGTGATTTCTTTTTTCAAGTTTGAGGCGGGAATCTCCACCACGCGGTGGTTGGCTTTGATAGCGTTCCTCAATCTTGTCAGATAATCTGCTATTGGATCTGTCATTTTTGATATTGTTTAAATTGATTCGGACTACCCGAACAATATTTAATACTCTGCGTAAAATCTGTTTGATTTTTCACATTATTGTAATGCAATGCGTGCGGTCCACGTCTTCCCGTGGATTACCAGCTCGCTTTCTTCACACCGGGGATAAGACCGGCTGAAGCCATTTCACGGAACTGGATACGGGAAAGACCGAATTGACGCATGTAGCCTTTGGGACGGCCGGTGATGCTGCAACGGTTGTGCAGACGCACTGTCGAGGCGTTCTTGGGCAGAAGCTGAAGAGCTTCGTAGTCGCCGGCTTCCTTGAGGGCGGCTTTCTTAGCGGCATATTTTGCCACAAGTTTAGCGCGTTTCACCTCGCGGGCTTTCATTGATTCTTTTGCCATATGAATAATCTTGATTTATTAGCGTTTTTTGAAAGGAAGTCCGAAATGTTTCAACAGAGCGTAGCCCTCTTCGTCGGTGTTTGCCGAGGTAACGAACGTGATGTTCATACCGAGGAGCTTGCTGATGTTGTCGATGTTGATTTCGGGGAAGATAATCTGCTCGGTGATACCCAGGGTGTAGTTACCACGGCCATCAAGCTTGCCTTCGATACCCTTGAAGTCGCGGATACGGGGAAGAGCCACGCGGATAAGACGTTCGAGGAACTCGTACATCTTGTCGCGACGCAATGTCACCATGACGCCTACGGGCATTTTCTTACGGAGCTTGAAGTTAGAGATATCCTTCTTGGAGAGGGTAGCCACAGCCTTCTGACCGGTGATGGCAGTAAGCTCGTTGATGGCAGTCTCGATAATCTTCTTGTCCTGAGTAGCTTCGCCCAGACCCTGATTGATCACAATCTTCTTCAGGCGGGGAACCTGCATCACTGTAGTATAGTTAAATTCCTTCTCAAGAGCGGGGACAATGCGCTCGGTATAATCTTTCTTAAGTGTTGTAGTGCTCATTACTTAATCTCCTCTCCTGATTTTTTAGCGTATCTTACTAACTTGCCTTCAGCGTTGGGACGACGGCCGATGCGGGTAGGTTTGCCCGACTTGGGATCGATCAAGCTGAGGTTGGAAATGTGAACGGGAGCTTCCATCTTCACAAGTCCGCCCTGAGGGTGCTTTGCACTGGGCTTGGTGGCTTTGGTTACAATGTTGACACCTTCAACGATGGCACGGCCTTTGGTCACGAGCACCTTGAGCACGCGACCTGTCTTGCCGCGGTCCTCGCCGCTGAGCACATACACTGTATCGCCTTTCTTTATATGTAACTTACTCATTACTTAATGTGTTTCTTTCGGGGGTTAAAGTACTTCAGGTGCGAGTGAAACTATCTTCATGTTAGTGGCACGAAGTTCACGGGCCACCGGACCGAATATACGGGTACCGCGAAGTTCACCGGCATTGTTCAATAACACACAAGCGTTGTCGTCGAAACGGATATAGCTTCCGTCGGCACGGCGGATTTCCTTCTTGGTGCGCACAACGACTGCTTTCGACACAGTACCTTTCTTTACATCCGACGATGGGATGACACTCTTCACCGATACTACGATGATGTCGCCCACTGTGGCGTAACGACGACCGGTACCACCCAGTACATGAATGCACAGGGCTTCTTTGGCTCCGCTGTTGTCAGCAACGGTTAAACGGCTTTCAGTCTGTATCATATCTTTTACTTAACTTTTTCGATTATTTCTACTAATCTCCATCTTTTGGTTTTGCTCAGCGGACGAGTCTCCATCACCTTTACGGTATCACCGATGCTGCACTCGTTCTTTTCATCGTGGGCGTGATATTTCTTTGTCTTGTTGACAAACTTGCCGTAGATGGGGTGCTTTTCTTTCCACTTCACCATAACAGTGATAGTCTTGTCACCCTTATTGCTCGACACAACCCCAATACGTTCTTTTCTTAAATTTCTCATTTCCATTAGTTCTTGGGATTACTTATTGTTAAGCTCGCGCTGACGCAACTCTGTCTTAACGCGTGCAATCATTTTGCGGTCAGCCGTGATTTTGGCGGGATTGTCTATGGGGGAGATAGAGTGGGTTATCTTCAATTGAGCATATTCCTGCACCATCTGCTCCAAACGATCCTTCAAATCCTGCGTGCTGAGTTCTTTGAGTTCTTCTTTTTTCATAATCTATTACACGTTTTGGGTAGGATCATAATCGCGACGTACTATAAATTTGGTGGTAACCGGGAGCTTCTGGGCTGCAAGACGCAATGCTTCCTTAGCGATGTCGAAGCTTACGCCCTCCACTTCTATGATTACGCGACCGGGGGTAACGGGAGCCACGAAGCCTTCGGGAGCACCTTTACCTTTACCCATACGTACTTCAGCGGGTTTCTTGGTGATAGGTTTGTCGGGGAATATTCTGATCCATATCTGACCTTGACGCTGCATATAGCGGGTCACTGCGATACGAGCCGCCTCAATCTGACGACCGGTGATCCATTTCGACTCCAAGGTCTTTATGCCAAACGAACCGAAGGCCAACTGGTTGCCGCGCTGAGCATTGCCTTTCATACGGCCTTTTTGCTGGCGGCGGAATTTAGTTTTCTTAGGTTGTAACATTTTGTTGTTATTGAGGTGGTTTAACGGTTGGTTTTAGGTTTGCGGCTCATACCACGACGTCCTTCACGGTTACCGTTGCCGGCACCCATCGAACGGTTGTCCTTACCGCTGTTGGTAAACGAAGGAGCGAGGTCACGCTTGCCATAAACTTCGCCACGGCAAATCCACACCTTCACGCCGATAACACCTACCTTAGTATGTGCCTCGACCAAGGCGTAGTCGATGTCGGCACGCAAAGTGTGCAGCGGCGTACGACCTTCCTTGAACATTTCCGAACGAGCCATTTCAGCACCGTTCAAACGTCCGCTCACCTGAACCTTGATACCCTCTGCTCCGCTGCGCATGGTCGATGCGATTGCCATCTTTACAGCGCGACGGTAGGCGATTTTGCCTTCAATCTGGCGTGCGATGGTGCTTGCCACGATTTGAGCGTCAAGTTCAGGACGCTTTACTTCAAATATATTGATCTGAACGTCCTTGTCGGTGATTTTCTTGAGTTCTTCCTTGAGTTTGTCAACTTCCGAACCGCCTTTACCGATGATCAGACCGGGACGCGAGGTGCACACGGTGATGGTGATCAACTTGAAATTGCGTTCGATTACTATGCGCGACACGCTTGATTTTGCAAGACGCACATTGAGATATTTACGGAGCTTGGAATCTTCCAGGATGGCGTCGCCGTATTTCTTGCCGCCGAACCAGTTCGAGTCCCATCCGCGAATTACGCCTAAGCGATTGCTTATTGGATTAACTTTCTGTCCCATTGTTTGCCTTAGTTATTTGCGTTATCAATAGTGTCTACAACCAAAGTCACATGGTTGGCACGTTTACGGATTCTGTAGCCACGACCCTGAGGAGCCGGACGAAGACGTTTGAGCATCGGGGCACAGTTCACATAGATAGTGCTGATGCGCAACATGCCGTTTTCGGCTTTCTGATCGTTTTTGGCTTCCCAGTTGGCTATTGCCGAACGCAAAAGCTTTTCAAGACGAGCGGCTGCCTCCTTATTGGAGAATTTAAGTATACCAAGCGCACGGAACACTTCCACGCCGCGTACCATATCGGCCACCAGACGCATCTTGCGGGGCGATGTGGGGACATTGGTAAGCTTTGCGAAAGCTACGTCTTTGCGCGCTTCCTTTTTCTTATCGGCGGATAATCTTTTTCTTACACCCATTGTATTTAATTCTTTTTTTGTCTAAAAAATTATTTTACCGGGCCCGATCATTTCTTATTGCCTGCATGACCACGGAAGTTACGTGTCGGAGCGAATTCGCCGAGCTTGTGTCCTACCATGTTTTCAGTCACGTAGACAGGAATGAATTTGTTACCGTTGTGTACTGCAAAAGTGTGGCCTACGAACTCGGGAGCTATCATAGACGCACGGCTCCAAGTCTTGATTACCGACTTCTTGCCGCTGGCTTCCATTGCTTCGACCTTCTTTTCGAGCTTTACACTGATAAACGGGCCTTTTTTTAATGAACGACTCATAAGTTTTGCTTAATTAATCAATTACTTTTTCCTTCTTTCAATGATGTACTTAGAAGAATGTTTCTTCGGAGCACGAGTCTTAAGACCCTTAGCGTACAAGCCCTTACGTGAGCGAGGATGTCCACCTGAAGAACGGCCTTCGCCACCACCCATCGGGTGATCCACAGGGTTCATCACTACGCCGCGGTTGCGGGGACGACGACCCAACCAACGTGAACGACCGGCCTTGCCGCTGCGTTCCAACGAGTGTTCGCTGTTGCCTACAACACCTACTGTGGCCTTGCAAGCGGCGAGCACTTTGCGGGTTTCGCCTGAAGGTAATTTGATAATCGCATAGTCTCCCTCGCGAGAAACCAACTGAGCAAAGGTGCCGGCTGAGCGAGCCATGAAGGCTCCCTGACCGGGGCGCAACTCGATGTTGTGGACCAAGGTACCTACGGGGATTTTGCTCAAGGGAAGAGCGTTGCCCACTTCAGGAGCAGCCTCGGGTCCGCTGACTACAGTTGCACCGACTTCTAAGCCGTTGGGTGCAATTATGTAAGCTTTAGCACCGTCAACATAGTAAAGGAGCGCGATGCGAGCCGAACGGTTGGGATCGTACTCGATGCTCTTTACTACTGCGGGTACACCGTCTTTGTTTCTCTTAAAGTCTATGATACGGTATTTGCGTTTGTGTCCCCCACCTTGGTAACGGTTAGTGAGGTGACCTTCGGCGTTACGACCGCCGGTTGAACGCTTGCCGACTGTAAGAGATTTCTCTGGCGTAGTAGCAGTGATTGTACCTTTGAATACGCCAATAACTTTGTGTCTCTGCCCCGGTGTAGTGGGCTTGAATTTTCTTACTGCCATTTTCTATTATAAATTGCTATAAAAGTCAATAGTTTGTCCTTCGCCTACAGTGACGAATGCTTTCTTGTAAGAAGCAGTCTTGCCGCGAAGCAAGCCGCTCTTAGTCCAGCGCGACTTGTTTTTGCCACGTACCACAGCAGTGTTTACATTAACCACTTTAACGCCGTAAAGCTTTTCAACCAAAGACTTGATCTGATACTTGTTGGCATCGGGAGACACACGGAAAGTGTAGCGGTTAAGCTTATCTGTGAGCTTGGTAGCTTTTTCTGTGACGATTGGCTTAATTGTTATATCCATTGTTAAAATCTCCTTTTTGGTTAAAGATTATTAATAACATCAAGGCTACTTTCCGTGAGGAGAATAGCATTGCTGTGCATGATGGCATACGTATTAACGTCCGATGCTGTAATGATTTGAGCGTTCGGAACGTTACGGAGTGACAAATATAAGTTTTTATCCTGACCTGCTAAAACCACAAGCACTTTTTTGCCTTCTACTTGTAGATTTTTAGCAAAATTTACGAAATCTTTAGTTTTCGGAGCTTCAAAAGTGAAGTCTTCAACCACTTTTATCTGATTATCCTGAACTTTATAGGTCAGTGCCGACTTACGTGCGAGCTGCTTAACTTTCTTATTCAACTTGAAGCGATAGTCGCGTGGACGGGGACCGAAAACACGGCCGCCACCTACCAACAGGGGTGAGTTGATATCACCGATACGGCTGCCGCCGCCACCCTTCTGCTTATGAAGCTTGCGGGTAGAACCCGAAACCTCGCTGCGTTCTTTGGACTTGTGGGTTCCTTGGCGCTGGTTGGCAAGATACTGCTTCACATCGAGATATACGGCGTGCTCGTTGGCATCGATTGCAAACACTGAATCGTTGAGCTGAGCCTTGCGACCGGTGTCCTCTCCTTTTATGTTATATATTGCGAGTTCCATTATTTCTCAATTATTACGATTGAACCTTTACTTCCGGGGATTGAACCCTTTATCAACAACAGATTGTGCTCGGGCATAACCTTGATGACCTGCAAGTTCTGCACGGTAACCTTCTCATTGCCCATCTGGCCTGCCATACGCATACCCTTGAACACCTTCGCGGGATACGAACATGCACCGATAGAACCGGGGGCACGCAGACGGTTGTGCTGGCCGTGAGTGGTCTGTCCGACACCACCGAAACCGTGACGCTTTACAACACCCTGGTAACCCTTACCTTTGGAGGTACCCTGGATGTCAACGAAATCAGCTTCAGCAAAGAGGGCGTCAACCGTAATGGTATCACCCAGCTTGTATTCGCCTTCAAAACCCTTGAACTCGGCCAAGTGTCTTTGGGGAGCTACTCCTGCTTTTTCAAAATGACCTGCCAAAGGCTTGGTTGTGTGCTTTTCTTTCTTCTGCACGAAACCGAGCTGGAGGGCTTCATAGCCGTCGACTTCAGCTGTCTTGATTTGAGTAACTACACAAGGACCCACTTCGATAACAGTGCACGGCACGTTCTTGCCGTCGGCACTGAAAACGGATGTCATTCCGATTTTCTTTCCTAATAATCCTGGCATTTCTCTAAGTTTTTAATGTTTGTTTTGTTTCTTTTCTAATCTTACGATGTTATCACACTTTGATTTCAACGTCTACACCGCTGGGCAATTCAAGCTTCATAAGCGCGTCGACAGTCTTGGCTGTTGAGTTGTAGATGTCAATAAGACGCTTGAAGTTCGACAACTGGAATTGCTCACGTGACTTCTTGTTAACGAAAGTCGAGCGGTTAACAGTGAAGATACGCTTGTGAGTGGGCAGAGGTATAGGACCGCTGATAACGGCGCCCGTGCTCTTGACGGTCTTCACAATCTTTTCGGCAGACTTGTCAACCAAGTCGTGATCGTAAGATTTAAGTTTGATTCTGATTTTTTGGCTCATATTCTGTTGAATGAAAGTTTATTTTACTTCAATAAGTCCACACGGCCTTGGCATTCGGCAAGCACGTTGCGGGCAATCGACGAGCTAACCTCGCTGTAGTGCGAGAACGACATTGTCGATGTGGCACGACCCGAAGTGATGGTACGCAATGCGGTAACATAACCGAACATCTCGGCGAGAGGAGCCTTTGCCTTAACCACGCGGGCACCGCTGCGGCTTGTTTCCATGCCCTCTACCTGACCGCGACGCTTGTTCAAGTCGCTGATCACGTCACCCATGCTTTCTTCAGGAGTTACCACCTCTATCTTCATGATAGGCTCAAGCAATACGGGACCTGCCTTTTCCGAAGCCTTCTTGAAAGCCTGGATAGCGCAAAGCTCAAATGAAAGCTGGTCGGAGTCCACCGGGTGGAACGAACCGTCGATTACGGTAACCTTGAGCTGCTCTACGGGGTAGCCGGCGAGCACACCGTTCTTCATTGCAGTCTGGAAGCCCTTCTGGATAGAGGGGATGTATTCCTTAGGAATGTTACCACCCTTGACTTCGTCAACAAACTGAAGGTTGCCCTCAAAGCCTTCGTCTACCGGTTCTACGCGCACGATGATATCGGCAAATTTACCGCGACCACCGGTCTGCTTCTTGAACACTTCACGGAGTTCAACGGGAGCTGTGATAGCTTCTTTGTAAGTAACCTGCGGACGACCCTGGTTACACTCTACCTTGAATTCGCGACGCAGACGGTCGATAATGATATCGAGGTGAAGCTCACCCATACCGGAGATAACGGTCTGACCGGTCTCTTCGTTGGTCTGCACACGGAATGTGGGGTCTTCTTCAGCAAGCTTCTGCAAGCCCACACCGAGTTTATCAAGGTCCTTCTGAGTCTTGGGCTCAACAGCGATACCGATTACGGGATCGGGGAAGTCCATAGCCTCGAGTACTATAGGATGGTTTTCGTCGCAAAGGGTATCACCGGTGCGGATATCTTTGAAGCCCACACCTGCGCCTATATCGCCGCAACCGATCATATCTTTCGCATTCTGCTTGTTGGAGTGCATCTGGAACAGACGTGACACGCGTTCCTTCTTGCCGGAACGTGCATTCAACACATAGCTGCCGGCAACCACGTCACCGGAATAGACACGGAAGAATGTAAGACGGCCCACATACGGGTCAGTGGCAATCTTGAACGCAAGCGCGCACATAGGAGCCTCGGCAGAGGGTTCGCGGGTTTCCACCTGATCGGGATTGCCCGGTTCGTGACCTTCTACAGCACCGGAGTCAGTGGGGCTGGGCAGATAAGCGCAGACATTGTCCAACAGGAGCTGAACACCCTTGTTCTTGAACGAGCTACCGCAAGTCATCGGCACAACCTCCATTGCGAGGGTGGCTGCACGCAAGCCGCGGCGGATTTCATCTTCAGTGATGGTAGAGGGGTCATCGAAATATTTTTCCATGAGCACATCGTCGAATTCGGCGATTTTCTCAAGCATCTTGTCGCGCCATTCTTCAGCTTCGTCCTGAAGGTTAGCGGGGATATCCTCAAGCACATATTCAGCACCCATCGCTTCATCAGGCCAGAAAACAGCCTTCATGCGGATAAGGTCAACTACACCCTTGAAGGTTTCTTCAGCACCGATAGGAATTTGGATGGGGCAAGGATTTGCACCGAGCACATCCTTCAACTGGCGTACCACTTCAAAGAAGTTGGCACCCGAGCGGTCCATCTTGTTTACATAACCGATACGGGGCACATTGTACTTGTCTGCCTGACGCCATACCGTTTCCGACTGGGGTTCCACACCACCTACGGCACAGAAAGTAGCCACGGCACCGTCCAAGACACGGAGTGAACGTTCCACCTCTACAGTGAAGTCCACGTGTCCCGGAGTGTCAATAAGGTTGATTTTGTATTTGTCGCCGGCATAGTTCCAGAATGCGGTAGTAGCGGCAGAGGTGATGGTTATACCACGTTCCTGCTCCTGCTCCATCCAGTCCATGGTAGCGGCGCCGTCGTGAACCTCACCGATTTTATGAGTCAAACCCGTGTAGAAAAGTATACGCTCTGATGTGGTAGTCTTACCGGCATCGATGTGAGCCATAATACCGATGTTACGGGTATATTTTAATTGTTCGTCTGATTTAGCCATTGTGTTCTAAAATTCAATTGTCAATGAAAAATCGTGGAATTAGAAACGGAAGTGAGCGAAAGCACGGTTAGCTTCTGCCATCTTGTGCATATCTTCCTTGCGCTTGAATGCGCCGCCTTGTTCGTTGTAGGCATCCACTATCTCGGCAGCCAGCTTATCGGCCATGGTCTTGCCGCCGCGCTTGCGGGCATAGAGGATAAGGTTCTTCATTGATATTGACTCCTTGCGGTCGGGGCGGATTTCAGTAGGAACTTGGAATGTTGCACCACCCACACGACGCGATTTCACCTCCACTTGGGGTGTGATATTTTCGAGGGCTTTTTTCCAGATTTCGAGTGCAGTCTTTTCCTCGTTGGGGAGCTTGGACTTCACAGTCTCAAGTGCACTGTAGAAAATAGTATAAGATGTGTTCTTCTTACCGTCATACATCAGGTGGTTGACGAATTTCGACACTCTTACGTCATTAAAAACGGGATCAGGTAATACAATCCGTTTTTTTGGCTTTGCCTTTCTCATTTGTCTTTTTACAAATTTGTCGTTTTTTGTTTGCTTGGTTGCTGCTTCTTTCTTCTTCAACGGCGGCTCTCTCGCTCACCATTTACTCAACCATCGAATTAGCCTTCCAATAAATCAAAAACCGAAGTTTAATAACTCGTTTTTTTATTTACCCGGCTTCATTACCCCGAAGCCGATGGGGTTCTTGTAAGATTAGCTGCGCTGATTTAATTACTTCTTGGCAGCTTTCGGACGCTTGGCACCGTATTTCGAACGACGCTGTGTGCGATCTTTCACACCGCTCGTATCCAAAGTACCGCGTACAATGTGGTAGCGCACACCGGGAAGGTCCTTTACACGACCGCCGCGAACGAGCACTATCGAGTGTTCCTGCAAGTTGTGGCCTTCACCGGGGATATAGGAGTTCACTTCCTTACCGTTAGTCAGGCGCACACGGGCCACCTTACGCATTGCCGAGTTAGGCTTCTTGGGGGTAGTGGTGTACACACGCACACACACGCCACGACGCTGAGGACACGAATCCAAAGCAGGCGACTTACTCTTATCCTCAAGAGCTACACGTCCTTTTCTTACTAATTGCTGAATCGTAGGCATCTTAGTTCTTGTTTTTACTTTTCGTTTATTAAATCTGTTTGTCTATAAATCTTTTTCCATGCTTTTCCGCACACATTTCGCGCCAACCATCGCACTATCTTTCAATAGTTTAGCCATGGATTGACGCCTTTTCATGCTTAAAAGCGTTGCAAAATTACTAACTAATTTTCTAACTACCAAATATTTCTGCATCCAATTATCACAATCCGCCCATTTTATTTTCAGATTCATTCACACTCGGCAAACAGCCGCATTCCGCGAGCATGACAGATATTGAAAACCTACCTAAATAAACGACAACAAGCCGGCGTCCGACCCAAAATCGGCATCCGGCTTAAATAAATCGACCCCTTCTAATAGGAAGGAACAATATATATAACTTTAGCATGTCCAAATCCGCACGCAGCGGATTTGACAACACTAAAACGGCTCTATATCTGCCAGCGACACACCGCGCAAGTCCTTATCCGACAGCAGCATCTCATCCGGCGAAATGCGCCAGTCTATACCCAACGCCGGATCATCGAACCGCAGCGTGGCTTCCGATTGAGGCGCGTACATATTATCCACCTTATATTGGAACTGCGCTTCCTCGCTCAGCACCACAAAACCATGGGCAAAACCTCGGGGGATGAACAGCTGCCGTCCATTGTCATGCGACAGCTCCACCGCCACATGACGCCCGTAGGTAGGCGAGCCGCCACGCAAGTCCACGGCAACATCAAGCACCGTACCACGCGACACGCGCACCAACTTTGCCTGCGAGAATTCACCTTTCTGGAAATGCAGTCCGCGTAGCACCCCACGACTCGAAAACGACTCATTGTCCTGGACAAAATCCACCACCCCAACAGCCGACTCAAACTCATTCTTTTTGAACGTCTCGCTGAAATAACCACGGGCGTCGCCAAAACGCTTCGGCTCCACAATCCACACACCTTCTATTTCCGTAGGGATAAAATTCATGACTTCAACCTTTAAAATACACGCAAATTTAATAAATTTGCCACATAAATCACGCAATAAAGTCATGACAAACATAATTCTCGCCGACACCGAAGAGGTGCGCGCCCAGCTACTACCCCTCACGTTCACACGCCCCATATCACATATTATGGTAGGCATAGGCACCATAGCGCAGAAATGGCAACGCATGCTGCCGGGGCATTATTCATACCTCACCGTCGGGTACCTTTCGGAAAAGTTCCCATTACACACCGAGCACGACAATCTTATTATCGCATCACATATACTTCCCACACCGGAACTCGTGAAGTCCATCACCACATTGAACCACGGCGAAGCATTGAAACTCCCCGACGGCACCATAGCGGCACGTCGCGGCGATGTAACCGCCGATGTCAATACATTCTTTGTACGCGACTTCCCGGAAATGCCACGCGCCATAACACATCTATACGACATCTTCACGGCAAATGGCGAAACCATACGCCGCGATTTTGCCGACATTACAGCCGGACGCACATCACAATCCGTAAGCCAATCATGCACCGTAATCGGTGACCCGTCAATGATATTCATCGAACCCGGCGCTACGGTCGAGGGTGCGTTTCTCAACACCAAATCCGGCCCCATATACATAGGCGCCAACGCTGAAGTGATGGAAGGGAGCTGCCTGCGCGGTCCCATAGCCATCATGGACCATGTCACGGTCAACATGGGTACCAAAATCTACAGCGACACCACCATAGGCAACTATTGCAAGGTGGGCGGGGAACTCAACAACGTGGTCATGCACCCCTACTCCAACAAAGCCCACGATGGTTTCCTCGGCAATGCCGTGATAGGCTCATGGTGCAACCTCGGAGCCGGATGCGTGGCATCCAACCTCAAAAACGACTATACCGAAATAAAGCTATGGAACTACCCCACCCGCCGGTTCATGCGCACCGGACTGCAGTTCTGCGGACTAATCATGGGCGACCACTCCAAAGCGGGCATAAACACCATGTTCAATACAGCTACGGTAGTGGGGGTAGGCGTCAACATACATGGCACTGGATTCCCGCGCAACTTCGTGGCGTCATTCACCGAAGGTTCTGTAGCCGGGTTCGCCGACGTACCGCCGGCTAAATTCTTCAACATAGCCCGACGCGTCATGGCACGACGTGGTATAGAACTGACCGAGAGCGACGAACGTCTTTACACAGCCCTCTACGAAATTACCGAAACATACAAATAATCAAAGGTCTATACGATTCCGGCGGTTGCGGTGCGTGAATCGCTTGCGCAATGCTATGCCCGCGCGGTAATACTCCATAACCTTAAGCCACAATGCCGATGGAGCCGTCTCCATATCGGTCGACAATGCATCTGCCATAGTGGGCACCGACGCCTCTTCGCCAAATTGCTCGGGATATATCACTATAAGATTATTCTGTGCGAAATACTTGCGCAGGAACTCAGGCAGCGCATCCATATCCGAGGTAAACGACACCGAGGCACGGCGCGCGCTCACCACCACAAACAGATCCTCGTCCAGAATCTTGTTGGCAAGCAATATGAAGTCATCCCACTCCTCTACCAACCGGTACTCGGAGCGTATGTCATACTGACCGGCACGCAACACGGCTTCTATGGAACGACGTGTCTCACCCGAGCAGCAGAATATAACCCTGCAACCCAACTGCCGTGTCAGATTACCTATAGCCGATACCCACCGGCAAAAACCGGTTTCATACTGTGCGCGATCCGGCACCGACACCACTATACGGCGTACCGTGTTGACCGGTATATAGCATCGCGATATCACCACCATACGGTAAGTCGCCTTGAGCAGCTGCGTGAGTTTATCGCCGAAAAATGAATCTATCACATTGCTCCGGCGATGCAATCCTATCACCACTTCGTTGATATCTCGTTCCTCTATGGTATTGAGCACACCGGTCACAAAATTCAGGTCGTAACGTTCAATAGGCTTAAGCTTCACATCCACGCTTGCCGCCACCTGCTCCGACACATCGAGCGAGTTCTGACCTACGGCACGCGACGATGGAGAGTTGTCATTCCGCACATGCAGCGCATACAACCGCCCGGCTCCACGCTGGGTCGAGCCCATCATAATGGCGAGATTCACCAACTCCACCGCCGTAACCGGATTCACCACCGGTATCAAGGTATTCACCGGTTTCTTGCCACCGCCGGCACCGGTGGTCACCACCGTCTCCGATGCGAGCGACATCACCTTCAATCGGCTCGACGCACGCGATGTGCCTATCGACGACACCGTGCATGTGACCAGAATCATCACCACCGTACCATCCAATATCGACTCACCGAATATACCGAGCTTATAACCGATCATCACCACAGCCAGGGCGACTGCCGTGTGCGCGTTTGAAAGTTGGTAAAGCATCGAGCGCTCTATCGGGCGCATACCGAACGTGCGCTGTGTGGCATACGCCGCAATCCATTTACTCATCATGGCTGTGACGCTCATCACCGCGGCAACATATATCGTGAGCCAACCGGTGGTGAGCACGCGCACATTGATAAGCATGCCCACGCCTATCAGAAAGTATGGTATGAAAAGGGCATTGCCCACAAACTCTATACGGGTCATAAGAGGTGAGCGCGCCGGGATATAACGGTTCAGGACTATTCCGGCAAAGAACGCGCCAAACACACCCTCTACCCCTATCATCACTGCCGACTCCGCCGCCAGGAACACCATCACCAGCACATAGATGAACTGCATTATCCCATCATTGTACCGTTTGAAAAACCAACGGGTCACACGGGGATACACATACACCATCGCCGCACAGTACAGCACTATGCTGCCCAGCAGTTTGCCGATTATAGCAAAACTGAATTCTCCTTCGCGCGCCACACCCACCGTGGCGGCAAGCACCATAAGCGATCCGAGCACTGTGAATATCGTGCCGGCTATAGCAATGATTACAGCCGGATTCTTAGTCAAGCCGAAACGCGACACTATAGGGTAAGCCAGCAATGTATGTGCGGCAAACATCGATGCCAGCAGCACCGATGTCAGGAAATCCAGTTTCAGAAACGTGATGCCCGCCAACGAGCCGAGTACAAGAGGTATAAAGAATGTGTACAGACCGAACACAAATCCTTTTTTCAGATTCTTGCGCAGGTGGTACATATCAATCTCCACACCCGCAAGAAACATAAGGTAAAGCAAGCCCACCTGACCGAACACCTCGAAACTCATGTCGCGGGCCAATATATTGAACCCGTGCGGTCCCACCACTATACCGGCAACAATCATCCCTATCACATGGGGAATCTTAAGGCGGCTCAGCAGCATAGGGGCAAGCAGGATTATCGCAAGCACTATCAGGAAGATAGACACCGGCGACGAAACCATAGGTCTCATGGCGGGAATGGCGAGCGACAATATCATGACTCTATGCGTGAGATTGGCTTAAGCGGGACATCTCTGACTACAGCCGCGACTTATTTCTTGTGCGCTATCATATATTGAGCTATCTGTACGGCATTCAACGCCGCACCCTTCTTTATCTGATCGCCTACCACCCAGAACGACAGACCGCAATCGTTAGTCAGGTCCCTGCGCAAACGGCCCACAAATACAGGATTCTGGTTTGCGATATCGAGCGGCATAGGATACACCTTGTCGGCAGGACGGTCCATCACCACCAGCCCCTCGGCATGTTCAAATGCTTCACGCGCCTGTTCCAGGCTGATGGGGGCTTCCGTCTCCACCCACACGGCCTCGCTGTGCGCGCGCATTACCGGCACACGCACACACGTAGCGCTAACATCAAGCCCGGGCGCATGCATTATCTTCTTTGTCTCATTGTACATCTTCATCTCCTCCTTGGTGTATCCATTGTCTGTGAACACATCCACATGAGGTATCACATTGTAGGCAAGCTGATAGGCAAACTTCTCCACCGTAGGCTCCTCGCCGCGTTGGAGTTGCGCATACTGACCTACAAGCTCATCCATAGCAGCCGCACCGGCTCCGCTCGCAGCCTGATATGTGGCAACGTGCACCCTTTTTATCGGGCTTATGTCATTGATGGGCTTGAGCGCCACCACCATCTGTATTGTGGTGCAATTAGGGTTGGCTATTATATTACGGGGAGTATTGAACGCATCGTCGCCATTCACCTCTGGCACCACCAGGGGCACATCGCTGTCCATACGGAACGCGCTTGAGTTATCTATCATCAGTGCGCCATGCTTGGTTATCGTATCGGCATACTCCTTCGATACACCTGCGCCTGCCGAAGTGAACGCTATGTCCACATCCTTGAAGTCATCATTATGCTGAAGTTCCTTTACAGTGTACTCAGTACCGCGAAACATATATTTCTTTCCGGCACTGCGTTTCGAACCGAAAAGCGTAAGATTATCCACAGGGAAATTCTGTTCCTCAAGCACTCTCAGAAATTCTTGACCGACAGCACCGCTGGCGCCGACTATAGCTACGTTCATTTTGGGTTATATATCTTAGTTATTCGTTCTTTTAAATACTCTGCAAAAATACTACTTTTTTTATAATTATACATCAAAGCGAAGCCCCCTGCCCTACCAAAATCACATTTGGCAAGACAGGGAACCTGTAACGGTTAAATATATTATTCTGACAAGTCCTGTTTTTCCGCGTACGAAAGCACGGTAGGACTCTCCACATCCACGCCGTACTCTCCGGCACGCATGAGTATGGCACGGGCAAGACGGGGCTTCAGATTCTCGGGACAATAACGGAAGTATGCTTCGGCAGCACGCACATGCGCCGCATCGGGCATGGGATATTCACGTCTCTCAGGCAATCCGAACACCGAATCCGGAAGCTCTTTCTTCTCCTCGTAACTAAGTCGGTCAGTCATAGCTGTGATACTTTACAGGTTAACCTTCACACCCACCTGCAACAGACCTTGCGCACCGAATCCGAGTTCACCGAACATCGTAAACATTTTGGACAGCGGCACATCCACACATATCGGCGACAGCTGGAATGCGAAATAACCCTTGTTGTACGAATCACCGCCACGGGGCTGCATGTGTGAAATCTCAGCACCCACGCCAAGATGGGCATACATCGTGAGCAGACGGTTCTTATAATAGTCGTAACGACCATTAAGCATTATCACATGGTAAGCTATATTACTGTTATGCTTACCCTTGGTGGTGGTACTTGAGAATGTGTACGACGGACCAATCCAGAATTTGGGCAACACCTGCACGTTAAATCCGAGATTCAGTGCGCCCCAGGCATTGTTCACGCCATCCCACCCATCGTGGTAGTCCGCGGCATCCATCAGCGTATAGCCGCCATAACTTGCCGAGATATTCATCTTCTGTGCGTTTGCGCCTGCCACCATACCTACTACGGCGATTAGGGTAATCAATAACTTTTTCATAATTTGAAACGGGGTTTTCTGTTAATATTTGGTTATAATTTGATTCACGATTTAAAAACACGCAAACCCGCACAAAAGTTGGGGCAAAAAAATGTAACTTTGCATTATCAGCATCAGAGCTGTATCAAAATAGTGCACTGACAAACCACCATGCTATGGGCCGCATACAGAAAACCAACGTGGCACGGCTGCTCGACAAAGCCGGCATAAAATACACACTGATTCCCTACACCGTCGATGAAAACGACCTTGCAGCCACACACGTGGCAGAGGAACTGGGCGAGGACATCCGGTGTGTGTTCAAGACATTAGTTCTACACGGAGACAAAACCGGGCACTTCGTTTGCGTGGTTCCCGGCGACAGCGAGGTTGACCTCAAGAAAGCCGCCAAAATAGCCGGGGCGAAAAAAGCCGACCTCATTCCTATGAAAGAACTCCTCTCGCTCACCGGTTACATACGTGGCGGATGTTCCCCGATAGGCATGAAAAAGCCGTTTCCGATATTCATTCACGCCACGGCCACTCAGTTCAATGAGATATTCATCAGCGCCGGAATACGCGGGCTTCAGGTGGGCATCAACCCTATCGACCTCATTGAATATACTCATGCCACGGTATGCGACATAACAACCCAACCTCAAAACGACACCACAGACCATGAATAGTTTCGGAGAAATATACAGGCTCACATCATTCGGTGAGTCACACGGACCGGCGATAGGCGGCATCATCGACGGAATGCCGGCAGGCATACGCATTGACCTCGACAAGCTGCGCTACCAGTTGCAGCGCCGACGCCCGGGGCAGTCCACACTCGTCACATCCCGCAACGAATCCGACGACGTCACCCTCCTGTCGGGACTATACAACGGCTACACCACCGGCACACCCATCGGATTTACAATAGCCAATGCCGACAACCACTCATCCGACTATTCCACTATCGAACACACCTACCGTCCGTCACATGCCGACTACACCTACTCAGCCAAATACGGTCTTCGCGACCATCGTGGAGGCGGACGCTCATCGGCGCGCGAGACAGCTTCCCGCGTTGTTGCAGGCGCTCTCGCATCGCAGGCGCTCGACATTCTCGGCATCAAAATATACGCCTACACATCGCAAGTGGGCGATATAGTACTGCCCGCCCACTACACGCACTATTCTCCTGACGAAATCGACAGCAACCCCGTACGATGCCCCGACCCCGAAATAGCCGAACGCATGGGCGCGCTCATAAAGCGGGTTAAATCGGCAGGTGACACCATCGGTGGAGTGATTACCGGTGTTATCAAAGGATGTCCGGTAGGGCTTGGCGAACCGGTATTCGGAAAACTCCACGCACGGCTCGCATCGGCAATGATGTCTATCAATGCAGCCAAGGGATTCGACTATGGTATGGGATTCAACGACTGCGGATGTCTCGGCAGCGAGATGATTGACCAATTCGTGCCTGGCAAATATGGCAAACCGCACACACTCACCAACCATTCCGGCGGCATACAGGGCGGTATATCCAATGGCGAGGATATATATTTCCGGGTGGCGTTCAAACCGGTGGCTACCCTCCTGCGCGACGTATCCACCGTCGATGACAAAGGCAATGAGACTATCCTTCACGCACGCGGACGCCACGACCCCTGCGTTCTCCCACGTGCCGTACCTATAGTCGAAGCTATGGCAGCAATGGTAATGCTCGACAGTTGGCTGATTAACAAAACCTCTCATCTGTAGCAATCCATGGAGGATTTCCAATTCATAGACTTCGCACGTTTCATATCGGCATATCTACCCGGAAAGATTCAGAAAATCACCGTGAACGCCGGACTGACATGTCCCAACCGCGACGGCTCCAAAGGCACCGGAGGATGCATCTATTGCAACAACATGTCGTTTTCTCCGGACTATACGGCAACTCACCCGCCTGTAGCCACACAGCTCGCCAAAGGGAAGGAGTTTTTCGCACGCAAGTACCCATCCATGAAGTACCTTGCATATTTCCAGTCCTACACATCCACCCACGGCGACATCGACACCATACTGGACATGTACCGCGAAGCGCTCAATGTGCCCGACATACTCGGACTGGTCATAGGCACACGTCCTGACTGTATGCCGCAACGGCTACTCAATGCCTTGGCTGAAATAAGCCGCGAACGCTTCGTGATGATAGAATACGGAGCCGAAAGTGCCAATGACAGCACTCTACAGCTGATAAACCGGTGCCACTCATGGTCCGACACCGCCGATGCCGTAAGGCGCACTGCACAAGCCGGTATACCCGTTGGGCTGCATCTCATTATGGGGCTACCAGGGGAAAGCCGCGCCGACATGCTTCACACCATCGACGAAGTCAACGACCTGCCGGTCGACATAATAAAATGTCACCAATTGCAACTCATCAGGGGTACGCGTCTTGCCAATGATGTCCAAAACGGAACCATTCAGATTTCGCATTTCACCGTCGAAGAATACATCGACCTATGCTGCGACATAATCCAACGTTTACGTCCCGGCATAGCTATCGAACGGTTTGTATCACAGTCCCCCGACCACCTGCTCATAAGTCCACGGTGGGGACTGAAAAACTACCAATTCACCGACCTCCTGCGCAAACGTTTACGCCAAAGAGGCATATCTCATCAATAAGCCATAGGATTATAAGCCACCTCTGCTCCGGCAGCCACTATATTATCCACCATCTCATCCAGATTGTACACCGGTAGCGGATAATGGACCAGGAATGTGCCGGAAGTACGCAACGCTATCATACCGCGTATGGCTCCGATAGCTATACTCAGCATCAACCGCAACAGATCTGTAGTGAGCACCAACTCCTCCCGGTCGGCATCTATCACACCATCTATATCATTGATTTCAAACTCAGCATCCACCACATAGTCGAGCAACCGGCGGCGTATCTGACCGCGCATGGTCGAATAGTGCGCTCCAAGTTCAAGAACCACCAGACGTTTAGGACCATCTTTACGGAAATTCGTCGACAACTCGACATCTACAGCCGTACCGCTATAACGCATGAACTCCCAACGATGCATTTGCGTAAGCTGTTTATTCTCACGTAACTCTACCAACCGTATGTCCAATTCTTCCTGTCTCATACCTATATAACCCCATATATGGCACCATTGTTTAACAGTCCACTACTCATAGATATATCCGTATCCACCGGTGCTGTATAAGCATTTACACTGACGCACGCCCTGTAACCACATGCCTGTTTTAATGCAAATATCCACCAATCGGCAAGATTGATGGATATTTTATATTGTTATAATAAAGCTGCGATCAGCGCTTGCGGTTACGCACACTGCGTGTTGCCGCCGATTTAGTCTTCGGAGCCTTGGTCTTGGCACGTTTCACCTTTGCCGGCTTGGCGGCATCCTTATTTCCGCGACGGCTCGTAACACCGCGACGGGAGGTCTTAACCACCTTGTCGGCAGCTACCTCAGTCGTGTCAGCACCGGCGGCAAGGGCTTCAGCTTTCTCTTTTGCCTCACGACGGGCTGCCAGTTCATCGAGCGACGGCACCCACAGCTTTTTCTCGAAGTTGTCAAGCGAATTCTGTATGCTGTCTTGCGCGCGCTTCATCGCTTCAGGCTCGGGATATAACTGAGCCATAGACTTATTGCGCAGATTGCGGGTCTTGTATATCTCTCCGTCATATAACCCCAACTGGAAGTAATCATCGTAAGTGCATGTGGGCAGATTATTGTCATCTGACACGAATATATTCTGAGTCGACAGATACGGGCGTATATCCTCAAACTTTAGCCAAAACATGGGATATTTCACGGTCTCCATACCGAAGTCATCGCTTCTATGGAGCACCGGGCATATAGCTTCCACACGCGTGCGCATACGATTGCTGCGGTTATCAAACTCCCAACGTTCCACGATGTAATAGCTTAGCACCTCATTTGCCGGCACATCACTTTCGTCTATAGTAAATTTAGGATGTTTCTCGCTGCTCCCTTTTGCTTCTTGATAATATATATGGAAACGGTCGAGAATATCACGCACTTTCAGCTTATATTGGTCGGTAAACACCTCACGGCCGTCAAGATATTCATACACGTTGATTTTACCGTCGGCAAGCAATCGCATTATTATCCTGAACAGGCTCTCCTCACCTTCGGTAGGCTGCTCCGGGAAATAAAGCGGCGCATTTTTCTCCTGCGTCAGGTCAAGCGAACGGTATATAACCTTCATCCATGACATATCCGCATCGGACACATCCTGGGTTTGCAACCTGTTTTGCATACGGGTGGTCACCTGCGAATTGTCCTGCTGGCGGTCACGACCACGCGCACCGCGACGCATCACCGCCGAGCTGCTCGACGAATCCTGCGCCACCGAAACCATGGCAAATGCGGCAACAGCCACTACCGTAAGAACTATTCTCTTAATCTGTTTCATCTATATAATAAGGTATATTCTTTTTCCTATTCTTAGTTAACTATCACTTCCACCGGATTGAGCGTGCGTTCTATTCCGTCGGGACCTTTGGCTCGTATGCGCGAGATATAGAAGCGTTTGCCACGCGACAATCTGCGGAACGAATCCTTCTGGCGCTGTGAGAACGATGCTCCTGCCGATACCTCCGGAATGGCATTACCCATCGAATCGAAAAACACGGTCTCGAAACTGAGCACATTGAAATCTATATTCAGCATATCATCGTCAATAGCGGCATCAAGACCCTTTGCCGACATCAATGTAGCTTTCGATATGGGTTTACCCCCCTTGTAACGTTCGGGAGCGCCACCCGCACCGGTATAGGCTATGAATGCCACAGGATCAGGCAACTTACGTACACGGAATGTGGTGGTGTTTACCGTCTGTTGGCGTCCGTCCATGGTAGCCGTAACGGTTATCACCGCATCCTTACCTACCGCCGATGGACGTGCCACCCATTCATTTCCGTTGCGTGTCAGGCTGCCGTTGGTCATTGACGCGCTCACATTATTTGTCGGCACACCCGGCACCGATATGCTTATCGGGTTGTTTATACCGGCATAAAGTACATTCATCATCGTAGCGGAGACGGTAGCGCTCGGCTCCATTACCACATAGCTTGATGCAAATGGATGGCGTGTCGTGGAACCGTCGCGGTTAGCCACCTCAAGATACCCCGAGTAGTCAAACGAACCTGTCGAGCCGGTAGCGAACTCATAGCGTCCGCCCGGTATCTCCCGTCCGCCCACAAACACTTTGGGACGTGCCGTCGTATCCACTGCGGCAAGTACTATATCGGCTGTATATTTACCACCGCGCATCACCAGTCGCGACTGCGGTATCACAAACGCGCTAAGCTCATTCACGCGCACATCACCCGCATCCACCTGATTGAGCAGGGTGGCAAGGGCCTCACCCTCGGCATAGCGCACATCATTCTGTAGCTTGGTCAGGAGCGTCACGGCTGCCACCACAGGCTGGTTCTCGAATTTCGCTTCTTCCCATAACTGCGGCAGTGCCACGCCCTTGCGATGGAACGGTTCTGTCGACAACGCGGCATTGATACTGGCTCGTTTTGCCGAATCCACCACCACCGATTCTATGTATTGCCGGTAAGCATCCACATCGGCACGCAGTTGCGCACCCTTGCGTGTAGCCGGATTGAGCATCACCACAGCCGCCGACTCCAGGTCGTCACGGTTTTGTATATTGGACACATCGGCATCATTGCCGTCGGCATGACGCACTATCAGCATCTTTATCGAGTCTATTACGGCATACAATTTCTGTGACTCACCGCGCACCTCACGGCTCTTGTCAAACCATACCTGCCCTTTTTCCGGATTTTGAGCTGCAAAACGCTCAAGTTGGGAGTAGATGGCGTCGTTGCGGCGGCTCACATTTTCATTCGTACGCGCCAAGCCGTCCTCCACCTGTGTAAATCCGTCGAGCACATCGCTCGACACATTCAGCGCAAGCATGGCAGTCAGGACGATATACATCAAGTTTATCATCTTCTGGCGCGGGGATAGTCGTGTATTGGATTGTGCCATTTATATTTTCTGACGGTAACGTTTCTTTATTTACAACTCTATCTCATGGTTCACGCTTCAGACACCGGAGGTGTTGGAGGCACCTCAGCCGGTGCGGCGGCAGCCACGGGATTGTACATAGTGTTTATGGTCATGGCATGAAGCATCTTGGCATAAACCTGATTGAGCTGCTGCATGTACATAGCCATCTTCTCACTCTCCTCGCAGTACTTGGCGCTCTTGTTGGCAGTAGTCTCGTACATATCGCATATACCCTTTATGCCACGGTTCACACGGTCTATGGCATCAAGCTGCGACGACACACTCTTCAGTTGTATCTCGTATATGGTGTTGAGTCCGCTTATATTGCGGTTGAGTGCCTGCATCTGCTCTACATATCCGGTGGAGCTCTGTGTGATATTTTCCGAGTTTTCGGTTATGGCACGATAACTGTCGAGCAGCACCTCACTCACCTTGTTCAATGCTTCGGTGGTCGCTTTAAGCTTGCTCATCTCTGCGGCTATACCCGACATCTGAGCCATATAGTCGTCACTCACCGCACCCGGTTCTCCCACTGCCGCAGCCGGCACAGTTGCACCCGGTACTCCGGTCTGCACGGTTCCGCCGTAGTTTACAGATGTACCGCCTACCACTACGCCGGAGCCTGAAGCGAAATCCGGACGTTCGTCGGGGTTCTTCGACGATAGCACGGGGAACACCTCTTCCCAATTGTATTCGCGCGGCGGGCGGTCAAATGCTGTAAGCACAAACATAAGCACCTCCGTACCCATACCTATCGAAAGCAACGTATTGCCACCGGGCAAGTGCAGAATCTTGAACAATGCGCCCCATATCACGATAGCGGCACCTATACTGTATGCAAAGTTAAAAAAGCGTTGTCCCTTCTCGCCGGAGAGGAATCGTTCCACGCTGTTTTTATATCTTTTAATTTTTCCCATTGCGGTTTGCGAATATGCTGTATTGTCTTTAATCTCTTGGTTTACTTCTTAATCTTGTTGCCACGGGCAAAACCTATCTGCGACCGTACGCAACGGAATCCTATATAGCTGCGCTGCTCGTTCTGGTATTCCCACATGCGTATGTCCGAACGCACGTTGTGTGCCACATCTTTCCATGAACCGCCACGTACTATCTTGCGCTTCAGTTTGTACGGGTCCTCTTTGGCTGCATCATAGCGGTACTCCGGATTCAGGTCGCTCGTAAGCTTGCTCACACTCTCCGTAAATGCGGTAGAGGTCCACTCGCTCACATTACCAGCCATATCATAGAGTCCGAAATCGTTCGGCGAATATGTTCCCACACGCGAGGTTATCAGATGCCCGTCCTGGACATAATTACCCTCTTGCGGCTTGAAGTTGGCATAGAAGCATCCCTTCTCCTCTGTCAATGGCAGGTCACCGGCCCAGGGATATTTGTTGTCGTTCACTCCGGCACGGGCGGCAAATTCCCACTCGGCTTCAGTGGGCAGACGATACGGTTCTATATACACACCCTCGCGGCCCAGCGAACGGCGCAGGAAGTCGGTACGCCAGTTGGCGAAAGCATTTGCCTGCTCCCAGCTCACACCTACCACGGGGTAATCATTGTAACCGCCGTGCGAGAAATACATCCTCACGTAAGGTTCATTGTAGGCATTTTCAAAATCATTGATCCATGCTGTGGTATCGGGATACACATTTACTATATACGTATTCACGAAATCAAAATCACCGGTCAGCCCACGTGTTATGGTCTCGCGTATTATCTCGCCGTTGTCATTGAAGTATGCGGTATCTTTCGATATCAGCGGCACGTCGGTTGGCACCGGCTTATCGGTATTGTACTCACGGCGTGCGGGATTCAACCGATGCTTGCGCTTGGCAGCCTCGGTATGATTGTAGGTCTCGTAGCGGTAATTGAGCTGTTCTGGGTCAAGTTCGCGCACACCCGTTATGGGGTTGGTACGGTAAAGGCTCTCTATCGCGCGGGCTTCATCCTCATTGGGATTGCGCCATGGTATAGGCTTGTTCCAGTTCAGATACGGGGTTATGGGATTACCTTCACGGTCCTCCTCTATCTTGAACTCCTCGTTACCGCCGTATGCAGGATCGGCAAGACGCTCACGGATTATCGAATCACGCACCCAGAACACAAATTGCTTATATTTCGAGTTGGTGATTTCCGTCTCGTCCATCCAGAACGCATCCACCGACACACCGCGGGCATCGGCTTTCAGGTTCCACGCGCTGTCGGCTTCCTGCGGACCCACCTTCATGGAACCGCGGCTCACGAGTACCATTCCGTAAGGCGTAGGCTCTGACCACGATGTTGCACTCACACCGGTGACCTCACCGCCCGCCGAACCGTGCGACCCGGAGGCACAGCCTGCCATAGCCGCAGATATGATTAACGTAAGGAGATAAATCGAAAGTTTTTTCATATTACATTATGCGAATACTCTTGTGTTTATTTTTATTCTTGTCGGACAGATTCAGTTTAAGGTTATATCCGAGTATTATTTCATGGCTGCCACTGCTCGCCTTTGATATCGCGGAGGTAGGATAATCGAAACTGTATCCGATAAAGAAACCCTTGTACTCTGCGGCAAGTGTGGCTATTATAGCATCGTCGAAACGATAGCCTACACCTGCGGTAAACAGTTTCTTGTAACGGACACGTCCGGTAAGCTCCGCCCGCGTGAAGCTGAAATCGCTCTTCACCAGCACCGAGGGCATCACTTCAAATAACGTATTTTTAATCGGAATATTGCTACCGGCAATAAAATACAATGTGCGACGCAATTGAAATTCATAATTTTTAGCAGTCTCGGTGCTGCCGCCGGTTCCTCCACCGGTAGTCGAACCGGCATCGTCGCTGAATGTGATTGTAGGTGAATTGATATGGGTGCACGACACACCGCCCCAAAACCACTTGTGGTTGTAGAAAACGCCCACACCCAAGTCAAGTGCATTGCCCGACACATCAGTCTGCGGCAATGCCTCATCCGTGCCTTCGTGATAGTCATCATCGTCGGGGATATACACATCCGAGCCCTTGAACACCTCATTGGCATAACCTATCTGAAGTGATGCCGTGAGCTCACCTTTCCACAATTTTATCTTATAACCCGCCTGTACGCCCACCGACAGATTCCGGAACAGACCCGCCGACTCCTGCTGCACCATAATGCCTACGCCAAACCGCTTGCCGAACAGCTTCAGCGGCATATTGCCAGTGAGCAGAAACGCCTTGGGGGCATTGTCTATACCCACCCATTGCAATCGCGAGCCGGCACGCAACTGGATATTGTCGGTCAGACCTATGGCAGCCGGATTGTAGAACGACGGAACAGCATAATACTGCGACAGCTGAACATCAGTCTGCGCCGATGCCAGCAGCGAACACCACAATGCCACCGCAATCCATATTATCCTGTCAACGTTTCGTCTCAATATCATCTGTAGTGTTATTCAAAATAAAATGTCAGCACCACCATCTGTGAAGTGGCTTTCGACAGTGATTGGGTAATCTTCAAGCGGTCTGGTTCATCTGCCAGGTCCGGACGCTTATGTTGTATCACGTCTGTAAGGCCGAAACAGAATTTTATCTCAGGATTGAGTTTGAAATAAGGGAGATAGAAATCACACCCGAAACCCACCGACAGATAGAAGTCCGTGGTCTTGAGTTTGAGGAAGTCACTCCGCTTCTTCGACACGTCAAATGCCGGCATCACACCACCCACCATATACGGACGCACGTTGCGGAAACGCTGGGCGGCAAATTTCAGATCTATCGGCATCACCACGTATGCCGACTTGATATTCTGCGACTCCTTGGTACCGTTGGTGGTATCTATCATCTTTATGTCGCGGTTTCCGAAATACATACCGGGAGTGAACCGGACGCTGAAATAAGTGCTCAGACGGAAATCTATCAACCCGTTCACACAAAAACCGGGAGAAAAGCCAGGTTGGTCCATGAACCACGTCTGACCATCCTCTGTCACAAATCCATTGTGTGTGAACTTCAAGTCCTGCGTATGCACGCCCACCGAAAAACCGAGGTGCCACTTACGCAAATCGGCATACGGACGGTTCATCAGCTTATCGTTGAGACGCTGCGCTCCGGCACCTGCCGAAAACGCCACCGCCACCACAGCAATCACACATAATATTATGTAGCGCAATCGATTCATATCTTTTATTTAACGCATCCCACCGCGCTTTATTGCCCGCCGTCGTGCCACTCTTTGATATAATATCTCCATTTTACTACAATTTTCACTACCTTTGGCACCGCTAAAACGCCTACACATGTCGCGACTGCTACTGTTCAACCCCGAAAACGACCTCGCGCTTGCCGCCGACGAGTCACAATACACCCCTCCGCGTGCCGCACTCACCCTGCGTCATGCCGGTGCGTTGCTGCCTTTGTGGTGGGCTAAGGAAGATGACTATATCCTGGTCGACACCCTGAGTATGGCAGCCCAAGCCGAGGAGTTGAAATCGCGGTTTAACCTTCACGGCACATTGGTGACGTCGGCTCCGTCCGGAGCCGCACCCCACCCGTGGGGATGGAGCCGGTACACACGCTCGCTGTTTCTACGTGCGGGCGTGGACGAGACTCTTCTTCCATCCGACCAATCACTTGCAGCCATGCGCACGCTCAGCCACCGTCGCACCACCATTGAGATACACCGCAAACTCGACACACCTCAGCACCTGCGTCCCGTCGAAGCTCACACTCTTGATTACGCCGAGGAGACCATAGACCGCTTCGGCAGCGCAGTCATAAAACTGCCATGGTCCAGCAGCGGGCGCGGCATACTGTACTCCGCACAGATACCGCGCGACACCTTACGCAACTACATCTCCGGAATAATCCACCGGCAGGGCAGCGCGCTTATCGAACCGCACCTGCAACGCATCAACGACTTCGCCGCATTGTTCCAATGCGAGGGTTCTCAGGCACACTTCCGGGGACTATCGGCATTCAACACCGACAATCGCGGTTGCTACATCGGCAATATCATAGCGCCGCAATCGCACATAGCGCGCCACATAGGCATCGACCTCACCGACACCATCTCTCGGTTAACGTCCATCATATCCAACATCATAGCACCATTTTATTCCGGATGGCTCGGTGTGGATATGCTAACTTACGCGGATTCCCACGGACACACGGCTCTCGCTCCGTGCATCGAGGTCAATCTCCGCTCCACCATGGGCATAGCGGTATTACATATCTCGGAGAAACTTCCCGTCAGCGACACCCCGCGCACCCTGCACATCACCCCTGCTCCGCCCACTGCCGAAGCCATCAACCTCTCGCCCAGCGGGCAAAAAATCAGCATCTGGTGCTAACAGAACTCCTTCAGCATCGTATAAAGCACATGTAGCGGAAGCCCCATCACATTATAGTAACTACCGTCGATCCGACGCACACCCACACACCCTATCCATTCCTGAATACCGTATGCACCCGCCTTATCCATAGGGCGGTAACGCGTCACATAATATTCTATCTCATCATCGGTGAGCTCGGCAAATTCCACATCCGTAACAGCCTTGCGCACAATCATCTTATCCTTTGTGGCAACAGATACACCCGTGACCACCCTATGCGTATGTCCCGACAGTTCCCTGAGCATCCTACGGGCTTGCTCTTCATCAGCCGGTTTACCCAACACCATACCATGGCTCACCACCACGGTGTCGGCTGTGATCACCATCTCGCCGTCGCCAAGCGCATCCATATAAGCCCGGCACTTTTTTCCGGCTATATAACCGGCGACATCGTCGGCAGGCATATCAGCGGGATATGATTCATCCACACCCGCCATAGGACGCACGTCAAACTCTACGCCGAGCTGTGCCAGCAATTCACGGCGACGGGGCGACGCACTCGCAAGCACCACACGGTACCTGCGAAGGCAAGGCAATATATCAGTCATCTCCATCACCACCCGAAAGCTTTTTCGTCCAACATCCAGTGACCCTGCGCACGCAATATCTGCTCCAACAGATCTCGCCCTACACCATATCCGCCATCCACAGGCGATATATAGTCGGCTATGCGGCGTATATCCACAGCGGCATCGGCTGGAGCCACCTTCAAACCCACGTGCATCATGGGCTGATAATCCGGAATATCGTCGCCCACATAAGCCACCTCTTCAGGCAATAGACTGTTCTCACGCATCCATCGTTCCAGAACATCTATCTTTTTCGACGCGCCCACATACACATCCTCTATCCCCAGTGCACGGAAACGCACATCCACAGCACGGCTCACGGCACCGGTGATTATGGCTACCCGCAACCCGCATTTCACGGCAAGCTGCAATGCATACCCATCCTTCACGTTAACCATACGCATCGGTTCGCCATCGGCACTCATAGGCATGGTCGACGGCGACAGCACACCGTCCACATCAAACGCCACCGCGCGTATCTTTCTCAAATCGTAACTGATTCCGCTCATCACTTCACTCCGTAATAGTCCATTATATGCTCCGATAGTTCGCGGTACAAACGCGCTTCGTCATCGGCGAGCAATCCCGCATGCTTATCCATCACGCCGCGGTCACCGCGCACTGCAGGCCCGGTCTGACCATCCGACGGACGTCCGAGCATTGCCTTACGCAATGTCTCCTTGAGCAGCGGATGGAGTACCGAGAGATCCACTCCGGCTTCTCGGCAAAGTATGTCGTCGGCAATAGCCCACAGATGATTCGTGAAATTACATGCGAACACAGCCGCCGCATGCATCTTGCATCGGGTATCGTCGTCAGCGTGATGCACCTTGGGAGAGATTGCCCTGCCCAACCGTTCGGCTACCGACAAGGTCATATCATTGCTACCCTCCACAAACACAGGCACCTCCGCCAGATTCACATCCACCCCTTTCGAGAAAGTCTGCAGGGGATAGAACACCCCGTAATTATCCGTAAGCGGCGACAGCGTCTCAGCGGGCACTCCGCCCGATGTATGCAGCCACACGGCATTGTTGCGGGGCAGTTCCGCCGCCACCTTAGCCACGGCATCATCCTTGACCGCCACTATATACAAGTCGGCGTCGGCAGGCACATCACACGCTTTATCCACTGCCACAGCATTGTTCAGTTTCCCGGCAAGCTCTGCGGCATGAGCATACGTAGGACTGTACACCGCCTCCACTGTCACCGCGCCCGCACGCTCAAGCGCCGGAGCCACGGCTGTAGCCACGTTGCCCGACCCTATTATCACCGTGCGCAACGGCTCCGTCAATCTCTCGGCTGCCATTGTCCCACATGTACTTTTTCCCACAATAGCTTTGATGTGTCCACCGGACGGCGCTCCTCTGCCTTATAGCCGAATGTCATGATACATAGCACAGGCAACGTGTCAGGCATACCCAACAATTCCTGCACATACTCCTCCGACGGTATGTCATCGGCAGTAAAACGCCCCCGCACCTGAATCCAGCACGACCCTATGCCTAAGTCCTCTGCCTGAAGCTGCATATAAGCCGCAGCTATCGACGCATCCTCAATCCACGGGTCCGACAGCGTAGGGTCACCTGCCACCACTATGGCAAGACGACAACGGCTTATCGGCGCGGCACCCATAGGCTTGCATTGCGCCAGACGCTCCAGCATCGAAGCATCATCTACAGCTATGAACTGCCACGACCGGCTGCTCTTCGACGTAGGAGCCAGCAAAGCAGCTTCGAGTATCAGTTTCACATCTTCTGCCGATATCGGCTCATCGGTATATTTCCTTATGCTGTGCCTGCGCACCAGCATTTCATGAAAGTTTTCCATTGCAGAACAATATTAAATGAATCTATTTACCACAAAATTATGAAATCTCCGCGAAAAAACGCACAAAACGCATCATTACACACATTATTTAGCTATCTTTGTAACTGATTCCTACTACCGCGCCACAATGGTGCATGACAGTTACGGAATTCAGTGTACATAATACACAAATAGACTTGCTTAATGCACATTACCTTAAATTCAGAAACCAAACAACCAATCCAATGATAAAAAAATTTTTCTTACCGGTATGGATTGCCGCCATCGGTCTATCCATGCACGCTGCCGACATGCCCACTTATTGTGCAGGCTCCGCTCCAAACAACAGCGAAGGCAACCATTACGGAATGTCGTCCGGCACAGTTAAAGTCAATGGTGTCACCGCCTTCGAATATTCCACGACATCAAGTATCAACGACCTGACCGGCTCATGCGTCGCCACTGTCAAACCCGGCGACATCATAACCATCAGCACTTCCGGTGGTCACCACATGCAATGGAGTATGGGCGTAGCCTACATCGACTGGAATGCCGACGGTGAATGGTCTGCCGACGAAACATACACCTTGTTCGACAACCCTAAGAACGGTCCGTCATCAGGCACATATACAGCTGCCGACTATCAGATTACTGTGCCCGACAACGTTACCCCCGGAAGTTTCGCCATGCGTATCAACGTTGGCGAAGCTCCCGCATACAACTCACTCGGTGGAGACGCATGCACGGCAAGACGACGTGGCAAGCTCGCTACATTCCGCATCGACTGTGAAGTGCCCACCGACGTCGAACGTACAGTATCCGTCATCAGCTCCGACTCATCCAAAGGTTCCGTCGCTATCGAAGGCACCACGGAGACTTCAGTCACCAAAACAGGGGTTGTGACAGTAATCGCCACACCCAACCAAGGATACTCGTTCGCCAACTGGACTAACCAATCCTCCGGCGCTGCCGTCAGCACCAACGCTACCTACAATTACTACGGAGCCGACGCCATAACCCTTGTGGCAAACTTCGGCGACCTCACATATCCTGCGATGACGCGCACATTCAACACCAACTCATCGCAACAGAACCGATACCTGCAGCGTGTCACCACTTCCGGCACCAACACCCCTGAAGTGTTCTCATGCTCCACGCAAAACGACCTGCCGTTCACCAATTTCACCGCTTCGGGAGGTACTTACGTGCAAGACGGTGCCGTTATCGACAAGACCGCAACACCCATTCAGGTGGAACACGGCACCACATCATTCACACTCACATATTACGGATGGTCCAACTCTATAGGCACAGCAACCAAGCAGATTGACTGGACCCAGGAAGCCCACTATATCGATTGGAACCGCAACGGCTCGTTTACCGACAGCGGAGAGCAATCGGCATTAGGCAACACCACTGTACCGAATACCGCCATATACGACGGTCAGACCGTAACCATAAACATCCCTGAAGGACAAGAACCCGGCACATACCGCATGCGCTCGGTATTCTTCGAACCCGACGCTTCCACTCCTTCCTGGAACACCACACTCTTCACCACTCTCGCCGGAAAGATACGTAATGGTGTCGCTTATGACTTCGACATTGAGATTCTACCCATGACCGACATGGTATTGGAGAACACATCGGTAAATTACGCATCAGGATTGACCAACCCCGGAACCAAAGACCTGCGTATTGCGGCTGTCAATATCCGCACATCAGGCACCATCAATCCGTTCGAAGCCACAAGCTTCAACTTCGCTTACACCGGCACCGGAACAGCCGACATCAAGAACCTGCGTCTCGTCTACTCTACCAACGGTGAGATTACCGACAACGTACTTGCATCGCAGGCTCAATGTACCGCATCTCGCAACTACACGTTCAATCAGACGCTCGCGCACGGCAACAACTATTTCATCCTTATCGCCGATGTTGCCGACGACGCTCCGATTGCCGATATTATAAAGGTAAACATCAATGACGTAACCGTAAATGGCAATACCATCACTATCCAACCCGAACAAACCAACCAGGGTATTGAAATCGGCAACGTCATCGACTACACTTTAGGCAACGCTATCTGGTTTGACACTCCCACATCATCCACCACCGGAGCCGCAATCTGGAACACCAACGATTTCAGCACATCGAGCACAAACCCCGACGAGATATGGGAACAGAAATCATTCCCCATCGGCAACGGCTCTTTTGGCGGCAATATCCTTGGCTCCATCAACCGCGAGCGCATCGTGCTCAACGAAAAGACCCTCTGGAAGGGTGGTCCCGGCACAGGAGCTGCGGCATACTGGGATATGAACAACACCGTAAGCGATGCCACTCTGTCTCAAATCCGAAACTACCTCGTAAACGGCAACACCTCTACAGCCAACTCGCTCGTGGCATCCAACTACCGAGGTAAAATCAACTACGACCGCAACAAATTCGGCACCTACACCACCATGGGCGAAGCATACGTGTCAACAGGCATAAACGAGTCCAACATAACCGACTACAAGCGAATCCTCAACATGGACCGCTCCATGGTTGTGGTAGAGTTCAACGCCGACGGCACATCATACCGCCGTCAATACTTCTGCTCATACCCCGATAGCGTGATGGTATGGCGCTTTACATCCGACGGAGCCGCTCAAGACTTGACATTCTCATTCAACTGTCCGCAGATTATCAACAGCGTCTCCTCGCCCGAAAGCGGAAGTCTACTCTACCAGGGCAAACTCGACAACAATAACATGCAATGGGCAATGCGTGTACTCGTCCGCTCACTCGATGGCGGCACCGTAACAGCCGACGCTTCTGCACGCACCATCACCGTAAGCGGTTCTCATGATGTTGAGTTCCTCCTTGCCGGTGACACCGACTACGTGATGAACTTCGACCCCGACACTTCCGATCCTTCAGCATTCGTAGGCACCGACCCGACGGCAAATGTAAATGCTATAATTGACAATGCCGCTCAGAAAACTTACGACGAGCTCTACGCCACTCACATGGCTGACTACTCTGAATTGTTCAACCGTGTCAGTCTCGAGATAAACCCCTCCGAGAAGTTCGCCAACATCCCCACACCGACACGTCTTGCCAACTACCGGTCCGGAACACTTGACCACGAACTCGAACGCCAGTACTTCCAGTACGGTCGTTACCTGCTCATCTCAAGCTCCCGCCCCGGAACCATGCCCGCCAACCTCCAAGGGCTGTGGCACAACAACACCGACGGTCCATGGCGCGTTGACTACCACAACAACATCAACCTGCAGATGAACTACTGGCCGGCAACAAACACCAACCTTCTCGAATGCTTCACCCCATTCATAGACTATGTACGTGGACTTGTAAAACCGGGCGAACGTACCGCAACAGCCTATTATGGCGCACGCGGATGGACTGCCGAAGTATCGACCAACATATTCGGATTCACAGCTCCGCTCAACTCTACCGACATGTCATGGAACTACAATCCCACTGCCGGTCCTTGGCTCACCACTCAAATCTGGGAATATTACGATTACACCCGCGACAAGGAATGGCTGCGTGAAATAGGATATCCCATCATCAAATCAAGCGCCGATTTCGTATCCGACCTTCTCTACAAGGCAAACGGCACATACACATCCGCGCCATCCTACTCACCCGAACACGGTTCATGCGACCTCGGTGCCACATACGCCAATGCCGTGACCCGCGAAGTCCTCTCAGAAGCCATTCAGGCTGCCAACATACTCGGTGTAGACCAGACTTCCGTAAACGAATGGCAGGATAAGCTCGACAATATGTACCCGTACCAGATTGGCCGTTACGGACAGCTTCAGGAATGGTACAACGATATCGACACCTACAACGACACCCACCGTCACACCAACCACCTCTTCGGACTGCACCCCGGCACATCCATCAATGTGCTCAAGGATACCGAACTTGCCGATGCTTGTAAGGAAACCCTTCGCCAACGCGGTGACGCCGCTACAGGCTGGAGTATGGGTTGGAAGCTCAACCATTGGGCTCGACTCCTCGACGGCGACCACGCATACACCCTGTTCCAGAACCTCCTCAAGAACGGTACCGCCGACAACATGTGGGACATGCACCCGCCGTTCCAGATCGACGGCAACTTCGGAGGAACAGCCGGTATCACCGAACTATTCCTGCAGAGCCACAACGGTATGCTTCATCTTCTCCCCGCACTCCCCTCAGCATGGACCGATGGTGCCATCACCGGTCTGCGCACACGCGGCAACTTTGAAGTCGACGTGCATTATAAAGATGGAAAGCTCGACTACGCTACCATCAAATCCAATGCCGGTGAGGACTGCAAAGTATATTACGACGGAAAAGAAAAAGAATTCCCCACTGAAATTGGCGCATCATACGTTGTTCGATACGACCCTGTAAACGATGCACTCGTAATGGATCTCTCTGCCGGTGATGTGATATTGACCGACAAGGATTCCACCACAGTAGCCATTCGCCCTAACCCTTCCGATGGAAACTTCACCGTTTCCATCGCCGGGGGTACCACGGGTCCTATGCAACTTGACATCTTTTCTCTCGACGGCAAGCATGTCAACTCCACTAAAATCAACAAGACCAATTCCACAGAGACTATCGACTTTGCCATCAACGCCCCCAACGGGCTATATCTGCTCAACGTTTCCGGCAACGGCACCTCGATATCCGACAAGATTATCATCCGTTAATCACCCTACACCATAATATAGTAAAGGCGATGAACCTAAGTTCACCGCCTTTATTATATTATCATCGCAAATTTACATCTCCCTATTACCTGTTATAGTGATATATCCAGGCATCGGTATATTTCTTCTTTATCAAGTCATTTGTCGAGCGGAATTCATTGAGCGCATCCATGTCGTTTCCGGCACGCACATACACGCGATGACGCCCACCGCTTGCAAGCACCGACATATCCATGCCTATATCTCCCTGACGCTCTATGAATCGCAACGCTTCATTGCGGTTGGCGCATGACGCTATCACCAGATAATAGCTGTAGTCCTTATCCGTGACCTCTGCGGTTGCCTCACGCGCATCCGGTATCACTATGTACAGTTCACGCCCGGCATCATCCGACACCTTCGGCAATTCTGCAAGTTTCACCTTAGGTGTGGCAAGGGCTGCGAAATCCACCGAATCCATATCCACCGACAGCGGTGTGGTAAATGTCAGTCCAAGCCCTACAAGCACGGCAACTGATGCCGCATATTTCATAACTGACACAAAACGGCGACCGGCTACACGACGCGGCGCCACTTCCAGTACCTGAGACTCTCCGGCAACACCTGCACCTGCCAATGGCGATACCAAAAGCTGCGGCAAGCCACAAAGCAATGCGTCGGCAATGCCACTCTCCACCACGGGAACGAATGTCATCCCGGCACCGGACGCTCCGCATTCAAATGTGCCGATACGCGGCAGCGCCACCTCATTTCCTGCATCAAGCCTATGGCGCAACGTAAGCACCTCGCGCTCCACCTCCATACGGGCGGCATCGTAACTCAGTCCTTCACGTCTCGCCACCGAACCTATCAGCAGACCGTCATCATGCTGCACCGCACCGTTAAATCCGAGTACGCGACGCGGAGGCATCAGCGACAATCCATCTGCCGACATTCTTGCCGGCTCATACTGCGCTACCAGCGCACCGAATCCGGGCACTATCACACAATCGTGACGCAATATAAGGTATTGTATATGTTCAGTTATAGAAATCACGGTTACAAATATAGTCAACTTTAATTAATGTATCAAATCTTATTTTGCCGGGGAGCCACATTTAAACTGTCAATCAAACAGCCGTCCGATATCCTCCACCGACATTATCCGTATCACAGGCAACCCGTCGGGAGTATAGTTAGGCGACGGCAGCTTGAGCAAATCGCTTATCAGATGCTCACGTTCATCCCGTGTCAGACGGCTTCCTTTCCTCACCGCCGCACTCTTTGCCATCGACAGCATTATGCGGTCGCGCACATCCGCCACCGGAGTATCCGTGTCATACGCTGCCTCGTCTATAATTTTCAGCAACGCATCTGCCGGATTCGCATCTGCCATCACCGACGGTACCGCGGTGATGCTCCATGCATTGTCACCTAAGAACGAGAACTCAAAACCTGCCGACGCAAGCGATGCCGAAATACCGTCAAACACGGCATTCTGCGCGACGCTCAGATGCAACACCTCCGGAAACAATACCTGCTGTGGTGCTATATCGCCACGGTTGCACTGCTCCCGGTAACGCTCGTACAATACCTTCACATGGGCACGGTACTGGTCTATAACCATCATGCCCGAAATCGACGCGGTCACGATGTAACGGTTCTTTATCTGCACACTCGAAGCATCGTCGGTGGCATCATCCGTCGCCGTGACATCATCGCCAAACATCGGTACTGTCCCGCCCGCGGCATCGGCACTGTTGAGTTTGCTGCTCTGCACAGGCATATCTTCAGGGGCATTCATGAAACCATCGTAGAGTTTATCCCAGTTCTGCACCGTACCTGTACGTCGCAGGGAATTGTCGCTTCCTATGGCTGAACTACGGATAGCCGACACTGCCGGAGCCGATGGTACCGGCTCGGCAAACGGGTTATAGTTCACATCTATCTCCACGCTGTGGTCACCGTTGGCATTGGGGTTGAACACCGGGATATCGGGAGCGTCCTCGACATTGAAGTCTATTCCCGGCACGGCGTTGAACCGCCCGAGCGACTCCCGCACCGCTGCTGACAGTATTTGCCATATAGCCGCCTCGTTCTCAAACTTTATCTCATTTTTTGTGGGATGGATATTCACATCTATCGTATCGGGCTCCACAGTGAAGTTCAGAAAATAGTTAGGCTGCTCGTCTGATGGAATCAACGTCTCATAGCACTGCAATATCGCTTTATGGAAATACGGATGGCGCATGTGGCGCCCGTTTACCGTCAGATACTGGAGCTGATTGCGTTTGCGTGCATACTCCGGACGGCTCACAAATCCGTCAATCTTCACTATCGAAGTCCCGGTCTCCACCGGTATGAGCTGTTTCTCCAACGATTTGCCGAACAGGTCGCATATACGTTGCTTCAACGATGAGCGCATAAGCTTGTGCATCACACCGTCGTTATGTATCAGCGTCAGTTCCAATCCGGGATTCACAAGACTCATCCGCTCGAACTCACGCACGATATTGCTCAACTCCACCGCATCCTTTTTCAGAAATTTGCGGCGGGCGGGCACGTTGAAAAACAGATTTTTCACCATCATATTGCTTCCCGGAGCGCAAGCTTCGGGCTGTTGGCTCTCTACAACCGACCCGTTGATTATGATACGTGTACCTACCTCGGCACCTTTGGGCATCGTACGCAGGTCTATCTGCGCCACGGCGGCTATCGAAGCCAAGGCTTCCCCTCGGAAACCCATCGTATGGAGCGAAAACAAATCATCGGCACGCTCTATTTTCGAGGTCGCATGACGCTCGAATGCCATACGCGCATCCGTATCGCTCATGCCACAACCGTTGTCCACCACCTGTATCAGTGTCCTTCCGGCATCCTTTATTATTACCTGAATATCGGTCGCACCGGCATCGACGGCATTCTCCACCAGCTCTTTCACCACCGATGCAGGACGCTGTATCACCTCGCCGGCTGCTATCTGATTGGCAACCGAGTCAGGGAGTAATCTTATCACATCACTCATTATGCGTAACAAATGTTTTTTCGTACCACAAAGTTACGACTAAGCCGTTTAGCGTACAAAACATCTTTTCTACAAGCCAATTCCGGATATTGTTTACAATTTGTAAATAATATCTACACCCTGTTAATAACTATGTTAATAACTTTTTTCTATACATGCCGAATACAACCCCAATCGACTCCATAAACATGGAGCCAACCTGGTCTGCATTACACATGTCTCAAATAAAATAACGTCTTTACCCCTTACTCCGTCACCGGCTGATTCTCATCATCGGCGGTTTCAGTCGGGGTCTCCTCAACATCCTTAGTCTCATCTACGACTTCCACAGCTCCATCTACCGGCGATATATCGCCATCCACTACCGCATCATCTTTCAGTTCTTTGACGGCTCTCTCCGTATCAAGCCCTATCCTGCGGTCACGCGGAGCCTTGGCATTAGGCTTGTTGGCGGATTTCACATTGCGTTCCGAGATGGTCGGCACTATCGGCTCGGCATTTCGCATCAGCTCCTCCATACCTTCGGGCACCACAAACACATCATCCGGATTAAACGGACGTATATCCTCATACCACCGGAATTTTGGCAGAAAGTATGAATTACGCTTAGCCAAATAGAGTGGCGTGACCTTAGAATTGGTCTCAGGCCAGAAATGGATGCTCTCTATGCTATTGGCATTGAAATAGGCATCCATGTAACTGCTCTCTACGTATGCGAATTTATTGTAGGTCGAATCCGATTCCATCGGAAACATTATCAGCTCCACATTACCCTCCACATACAGACGGCGCACAGTCGAATCATTGAACCATGCCGTCATATCCGTTCCGCTCAACTGATTGTAGCAATCCTCGGCTATATGCTCTGCCATCAATCCCGACTGCGGCAGACGCGCCCAGTCCACCGTCGAGTCATTTAGATGCACATTTATGACATTGCCGAAAATCTGACGCTCGCCGCTCCACACTATCGGATGACGGTACATATATAATATGGAGTCGCGCTCGGTCATACTGAGCGAATCGCAAAGCCCCTGCATATCCACGCGGTAGAAACGCACGCGATGATAGGCATTGGTCACCTTGGTCGAGTCCGCCAGATCCAGATAAGCCGTAATGGTATCGCCATGCAGATACAGGGTATCACCCTTTGAATACTCCTTGGCAAGCGCACGCCCGGTCACGAACGCACTGTCGCGCACCTCATCGTAATATCCATAATCACCGTGAAGCGAACTTTGGCGTGCCGAATCCGTAAGCACCATATTTCCGAAAGCCTCGCCATACTGCTTGGCACGGTCATAAAACAGGGTGTCGCCCGTCAAAGTACTGCCGCGCTTGGTCACCACGAGCGAACGCTTGTACAAATCCGCCACTCCGGTATCGGTATTGTATAATCCCAACGACGAATAAATCGTACCGTCGGAATTTATCACCTCGCTCGGAGCCACAAGCTCCGCCACATGCGTCTGCGTATTATATATGAGCGAATCGGTATTTATGTACAGCACATCATTCTTCTGATGGCTTGTCAGATGCACATCGAAATTAAAGTAGGCATACTTCGTTTGCGGATGATACTCACCCTCGAGCGACGTGAGTTTATTCTGCTGGTCGGTAAGCTCGCCACCCACGGTATAGTAACCCACATCCTGCGCCATATCATAATTGAAGATATCCGTTTCCAGTTTCACATCTCGGTTTATAAGACGCACCTTCTTTCCCGGATTGGCATACAGCACGGCAAGTTCTATCTCGCCGTCATAGTTCAGCTCGTCGGCGTACACAAACAAGGTATCGCCCTGCTCCATACGCACATTGCCGAAAGCATCCATCGAATTGGAATCCTCGTAGAAGTACGCGCTGTCGCAATACATGAACATCCCCCCCTTGCGCATCTTCACATTGCCTGTAAGCACCTGATACTGCTCCACCGGTTCATCGCCAAATCCGGTCTGCTTTTCATAATGCAGCACATCGGCATGTTCAAGAAACACCTTGTCGGTCTGTTCGCGGTTAGCATCGGGGATGGTCGGGGCGAGCACACCATGCGGAGTACGCCGGGCAACCCTGTCGGTGGTCGACGATGGTTCCGTGCGGCGTTCCGCTGCTACGGTGCCATTCGCCCGCTTCTCTTTCGGGGTCGATTTAGTCCTTACCGCAGTCCCTCGCGGAGTCCTTGCCGGAGCGTTCTTACGGTCATTGGGATTACTCGGTACTATCACCCTCGCTTTGGTCTCCTTGCTTTCGGGAGCCTGGGGAGCGGCATCCGACACCATACCGGTCGACGCTATCATCGCCGGCACAAACAGCGACGCGCACACAGCCACAGCCGCTATCGAGCGTAATCGTATTCCCTTTATCAATCTTCCGTCCATCCGGTCCGAAACGATATCCGTTCAGTCATAGAGGTTTCAACAACCTCGTTCCTATTATTATTTGTCAGATGCTGTTTCCTTAACCCAACCGCGGTGCTTGAACTCGCAATTGCGCCAGCCATCCTCTATACGCACGTACGTATCCTTGATTTTCTTCTCAAGCCACTCCGACAGGAGCTTCTCGCGCTGTGCGTTTTCATACATATCCTTTATCGTCTGGTAGTCATCCACCATATTCGCCTTATGACCGTCAGTGCGGTTGGTAAGTTTCACCATGGCTACTACCTCGCGGTTCAGTTTCGGGTCTATCATCACAAACGGCTTCGACACCTCGCCCACCGCCATATTATTGACAGTCTTGGCTACCTCCTGGGGCAGTTGCGACATCTCGAATCGGGGAGTTCCGGTCTGTTGGTTCACCATCACACCGCGGTTGTTGCGCGTATCCTTATCCTGCGACAGATAAGCCACCGCATCCTCGAATTTAAATTTGTTGTTATCCACCATATCGGTACGCACGGAGTCCAGACGGTTCACTGCCGACATCAGGTCATTGTCTGACACTCGCGGACGCAGCAATATATGACGGGTGTTTATACGGTCGCCGCGCTTCTCTATCAGCTGTATTATATGGTAACCATATTGGCTCTCTACTATCTTCGACACCTTCTTGGGGTCGTTGAGGTTAAATGCCACCGCTGCATATTCAGGGTCGAGGTGTCCGCGTCCCATGAATCCGATTTCACCACCGCGCACAGCGCTCTCCTTATCTTGCGAATAAAGGATGGCGAGGGTCGAGAATTCCGACTCCCCTTTCACCACACGGTCGGCATAGTCGCGCAGGCGGGCTTTCACATCCTCTATCTCCTGACGGGGTATCACAGGGTTAAGTGTCAGAATCTGCACCTCTACCTGCATGGGCACGAAAGGCACACTGTCCTTAGGCAGCTGGTCGTAATATTTGCGCACATCCGATGGTGTTGCCTTAATATTCTTGGTCAGGGACTGCTGCACGCTGCGCACTCTGTATGAGTTACGCACCATATCCACCATGGCTTCGCGCATCTCCGGCATCGACTTGCGGAAATATTGCTCCATCTTCTCTTTCGACCCCAATTGGGTTATGTAGAAATTCAGACGCGCATCCACCTCTGCCATCACAGAAGCGTCGGGCACCTCCACGGTGTCTATATCCGCCTGATGCAGATATAGCTTCTCTATCGCCATCTGCTCGGGTATTATGCAGTAAGGGTCACCGTTCAGCGACATCTTCTCATACTGCATATTATTGTACTGTTCCTCTATTTCCGATTTCCAGATAGGTTGATCGCCCACCACCCAAGCCACCTCTTCGGCTATGTTGTTCTGCGCTTGGCTTGACAATGCGGCAAGCGAATATATGGCGGCTGCGGCTAATTTCAATAGTTTCACTTACGTCCTATTTTTAATTTTTAATATAATGCGCCCAAAATTACTAATTTTTAGGCACTCACATATCATTAAATCTGTGAAAATAGACTAATTCGCTTTTTTCACACATATCCTCAGCCCGACTCCGGGCAGCTGCATCCGGAGGGCACGCTGTTCAGCGCAGCACCTCCAGCGCCTTCTTATTTATGGTCACGGGATACTTTGCGCGCAGCTCGGCCATCCAGCGGTCCTCGAGTTCCTGTTGGTAGCTCATGCTCACGGCTCCCTTCACATCCATGGCATCGGCGGGCTGCTCCAGAACCGCGCCCGCGTATCCGCGGTAAGCGACCCATCGGCCCAACGCATCAGGACGCGTCCCTGCAAAAGCCACATAATCCACTATCGGATTCTCACCCTTGCCGGCTATCACACGTTCTATTTTCACATCCGTGCCGAACCGCTTGCGCAATGCGGTAGCAAAATCCGACGCTGCCACATCCGCACCGGCAAGATAACGCACCGCCTCATCGGCTATCGAGTCCGACACACCGCACACCACATATCCCCGATAATGAGGTTTATCCCATCGGAAATCTTCACGATGCGCTTCAAAATAGGCTTGCAGCCCCTCTCTATCCGTATTCGCTTTATCCCACACATTTCTGTTGCTTATCTCATACAGCAATATTCCGTCGCGGTACTCATTGAGCAGATTCCGGTATTCGGCACAGCGTTCGGGGAGTGTCGAGAGCATACGCGCGCGCACTGCATCATTCATCACACGTTCTGCCGTTGCCTTATAACTCGCCATTGCTTTCGACGCATCAGACACATCGCCGTCAGGCATAAGCGCGGCAACCTCAGCCACCGTATATGTTTTACCGCCGAGCACAAACGCCTTGGCTCGCATATCGTTCAATGCCTTGCGCGACATATCATTCCAGCCGCCGCAATCAGTCAGCACCGACCGCACCTTCTTCTCCGACTTGCCGTCATGAGCCACACCCCATTCATTACGGAACAGTGATATCTCACGTGACACAGCCTTCATACTGCGGCCATCGCGCATCATGGCTTCCTCAAGCTCATCGCGCATCTCTTCATACGAAGCCACACCCTTGCGACCCTCACACAATATTATATGATAACCGAACGGGGTTTCCACAGGAGCCGACATCTCTTTCTCCGACAAGGCGAACGCCGCGCGCTCAAACGCCGGAACCATACGTCCCGCCCCGAACCACTGCAGGTCGCCGCCGGTCTTTTTACCCGATGGCTCATCGGTCTCACGGCGTGCCACATCGGCAAAGTCAGCACCTGCCTGGAGCACTCGGTATATTGAATCTATCTGATGGCGTTTCACCGCACACTGCACACTGTCCAGTCCGCGGGTCATCTTCAATATATGACGCGCCTTCACCTTTCCTGCATCCGGACGCCGCCCGTACACTTTCACCAAGTGCAGTCCGAACATTGTCTCGAACACCGGCGAGCATTCTCCTACAGGTGTATTATAGGCAACATCTTCAAAATCATACGGCAGCATGCCCGCCGATATATAACCGTAGTCGCCACCATTCATGGCTGCGGCAGGGTCTGTCGAATAAGTGCGGGCAAGTTCTCCGAAATCACTGCCGCTGACCGCGAGGTTGCGCACACTGTCCATCAACGCACGCTGCCTTGCAGCTTCCGCACCCGGCTTGCCATGCGGCATCATGATATGCCCCACCCACACATTCTCCAGCGCATGGCTGTAAGCCGCGCGGAGCAGACTGTCATCCATCGCCTTGTTTCTCATATAAGGCTGGGCAAGCTCCATGCGGTATTTATTGTAATCGTCCATGAAACTCGCCATCGTGTCAACGCGCGCATCCAACGCCGCCGCCACTCTCAGCTTATAGTCCACAAACATTTTCACATAATCGTCCAGCGACGTATTCACCGCCTGCTGCTCGCTGTTCTTATGGTAAAGGTACTCAAACTCACTCAACTTGACATCGCTGCCACCCACAGTCATCACCACAGGGTCCGCAACATTTTTTGCCGCCAGGGAGCACCACAGCATCGACATCGCCATCACACTCCCTGCAAGTATATTCCTTATCATATATCTATAGCGTAATTATCATAAAAAGACACGGATATATAACGTATCGCCATTGCGATTTATTACATATCCGTGTCCTTGTATCTAATACCGGGGCACGCCCTGGGCGTAAAATCCGCCGCGCGCCCGCGGTCACTGATTTACTGATGCGATGCGCTGTAGTTCGGAGCCTCGCTCGTGATAGCCACATCATGCGGATGGCTTTCAGCCACACCGGCATTGGTGATGCGGGTAAATTTGGCATCATGCAGACGTTCTATATCCGCCGCGCCGCAGTAACCCATGCCGGCACGTAAGCCGCCGAGCATCTGGTACACCACTTCATACAGACTGCCCTTATAAGGCACTCGGGCAGCTATACCCTCAGGCACGAGCTTCTTCACATCCGACTCACCTGCCTGGAAGTAACGGTCCTTCGAACCCTTCTCCATAGCCTCGAGCGAACCCATGCCGCGATAAGCCTTGTACTTACGTCCATTATATATTATGGTGTCACCGGGCGATTCCTCGACACCGGCAAGCATACCGCCGAGCATCACGCAGTAAGCTCCGGCGGCAAGTGCCTTCACTATATCACCGGAATAGCGGATACCACCGTCGGCTATCAAGGGCACACCGGTACCTTTCAATGCCTTGGCAACGTCATACACGGCGCTGAGCTGCGGCACACCTACACCGGCTATCACACGCGTAGTGCATATCGAGCCGGGACCTATGCCCACCTTCACACCGTCGGCACCGTTCTCCACCAGGTAGCGTGCGGCATCACCGGTAGCGATATTGCCCACCACCACATCTATATGGGGATACTTCTCCTTCACGGCTTTCAACACACCCACCACACCTTTGCTGTGGCCGTGGGCGGTATCTATCACTATAGCGTCCACGCCGGCTTCCACCAACGCGTCCACACGCTGCATGCTGTCGGCTGTAACGCCTACACCCGCAGCCACACGAAGGCGACCGAGCGAGTCCTTGCATGCGTTAGGCTTATCTTTAGCCTTGGTTATATCCTTATATGTCACAAGACCTACAAGACGGCCATTGCCATCCACCACAGGCAGCTTCTCTATCTTGTGCTCCTGAAGTATCTGGGCAGCCTCTTCGAGGTCGGTCGACTGATTGGTGGTCACCAGACCCTCCGAGGTCATCACCTCATCTATCAGGCGGTCAAGATTGCGCTCGAAACGCAAATCGCGGTTAGTGACTATGCCCACCAGGTTCTTCTCATCATCCACAACCGGAATACCACCTATATGATATTCCTCCATCATCTTGAGCGCATCGCGCACGGTGCTGCCGCGCTTTATGGTCACGGGGTCGTAGATCATACCGTTTTCGGCACGTTTTACTGCATGAACCTGACGCGCCTGTTCCTCGATGGTCATATTCTTGTGTATCACACCTATACCACCTTCGCGGGCTATGGCTATAGCCAACGCGGCCTCGGTCACCGTATCCATGGCAGCCGACACAAGCGGTACATTAAGTGTTATGTTACGAGAAAATTTTGTTTGGAGGCTCACATCACGGGGGAGCACTTCGGAATAGGCGGGTATCAACAGCACGTCGTCAAACGTCAGACCGTCCATCTTCACTTTTTCTGCAATAAATGACATACGTAATCTCGGTTTCGTTATTTATTGCACGCAAAGGTAATATTTTTTCTTCACATCTCCATCTCTAAATATGGAACTCATTTAAACTTTTTATTTATTCACATTTTTGAGGATTTTTCGAGGCGATTTTTTCAATTGAAGAGGGAGCGTAGCGGGCTACGTGACCGATGAGATTGAAGAAAGCGACCGAAAAAGACCAAAAAGGTGATTAAAAGACAGTCTTGCAGTTCAGTTTTTAACATTCGGTAAAAAGTTTATATGAGTTCATTGGATTTTACACATCCCCGTACTAATTTTGCACCATTAAGTGACACTTATGATTTACCTGTACCGCATATACCAGCTTCTATTCATGTTGCCAGTGCTTCTCACGGCAACTGTCATCACCGCCCTGCTCACTATATTAGGCTCAGTTCTTGGTGGCGGACGATGGTGGGGCTACTACCCCGCCAAATACTGGGCACGGCTTTTCTGCTGGGTATCGCTGGTCAAGGTCACAGTGCGCGGACGCCATAACATTGACCCGCACACAAGCTATGTTTTCGTGGCAAACCATCAGGGTGCCTACGACATTTTCAGCATCTACGGATTCCTCAACCATAATTTCCGCTGGATGATGAAACAAGGACTTCGTTCCATACCTCTCGTAGGTTACGCATGCGAGAAAGCACATCAGATTTACGTCGACAATTCATCTCCGAGTGCCATTCGCCGCACCATGGACCGCGCCGAGTCGCTCCTGCGCCATGGCATGTCCATCGTAGTATTCCCCGAAGGCGCGCGCACATGGGATGGAAAGGTACGCCCGTTCAAACGCGGTGCCTACCTTCTGGCACAGGAATTCCGCCTTCCGGTAGTGCCCATCACCATCGACGGGGCATTCGATGTCATGCCGCGGTTCAGGAAACTGCCGCACTGGGGACACATAACCCTCACCATACACCGCCCCATCACTCCGGGACCCGACGGCTACGACCTGCCCGAGCTGATGACTGACAGCCGCGACGCTATCATATCGGCACTCCCCGACAGTCAGCAGGCATGACTTTTCAACCTTTTTCACACCCTCACCGCCAACTTCCTCACTCCTTTTTTGTTAATATCATCGATTGACATTTTGTCAGTCGGCATGACACGTTGCGGTTTTGGCACGGATTATGCAATATTATATCACAGCGGACACCATCCGCTGCAACATGACCAATAACATTAACTTCATAACTGAAACAATCATGAACATCAAACCATTAGCCGACAGAGTTTTGATTCTCCCCTCTCCCGCCGAGGAAGTTACCGTAGCCGGTATCATCATCCCCGACTCAGCCAAGGAAAAACCCCTCAAGGGCGTTGTTGTGGCTGCCGGACAGGGCACAAAGGACGAAGAAATGATTCTCAAAAAGGACGACGAAGTGATTTTCGGCAAATACGCCGGCACCGAAATCGAGTTTGAAGGTGAGAAATACCTCATCATGCGACAGAGCGATGTTCTCGCCGTTGTATGCAAATAACCCCCATTCATAAAATTCAAGAATTATAAACAAACAGAACCATCATGGCTAAAGAAATAAAATTTGAAATCAAGGCTCGCGAAGAGCTCAAGAAAGGTGTCGACGCACTCGCCGATGCCGTTAAAGTGACCCTCGGTCCCAAAGGTCGCAATGTTATTATCGAAAAGAAATTCGGTGCCCCCCACATCACCAAGGACGGTGTGAGCGTAGCCCGCGAAGTAGAACTCGAAGACCCCTTCCAGAACATGGGCGCGCAGCTCGTCAAGGAAGTTGCCTCAAAGACTGGCGACGATGCCGGTGACGGAACCACCACTGCTACCGTACTTGCACAGTCCATCATCAACGTTGGTCTGAAGAACGTTGCCGCCGGTGCCAACCCCATGGACATCAAACGCGGTATCGACAAAGCCGTAGCCAAGGTCGTTGAGCAAATCAAGGGCATGGCAGAAGAGGTAGGCGACGACTTCAAGAAAATCGAAGACGTGGCACGCATCTCTGCCAACAATGATGAAGCCATTGGCCGTCTCATCGCCGAAGCCATGAAGAAGGTCAAGAAAGAGGGCGTGATTACCGTCGACGAAGCCAAGGGCACCGAAACCACCGTCGACATCGTTGAAGGTATGCAGTTCGACCGCGGATACATCTCCCCCTACTTCGTGACCAACACCGAGAAGATGGAATGCGAGATGGACTCACCCTACATCCTTCTCTACGATAAGAAGATATCCAACCTCAAGGACCTCCTCCCCATCCTCGAAGCCAGCGCACAGAGCGGACGTCCCCTGCTCATCATCGCCGAAGATGTCGACCAGGAAGCTCTCGCCACTCTCGTCGTTAACCGTCTGCGCGGTTCGCTCAAGATTTGCGCCGTAAAGGCTCCCGGATTCGGCGACCGTCGCAAGGAAATGCTTGAGGACATCGCCATCCTCACCGGCGGCGTGGTTATATCCGAAGAAAAGGGCATGAAGCTCGAATCAGCCACCGTCGACTTCCTCGGACGTGCCGAAAAGGTTGAAGTCAACAAAGAAAACACCACTATCATCAACGGCACCGGTGCCAAAGACGCCATCGCCGCACGCGTAGCACAGATCAAGGCTCAGATTGAGCAGACCACAAGCGACTACGACCGTGAGAAACTCCAGGAACGTCTTGCCAAACTCGCCGGTGGTGTAGCCGTACTTCACATCGGTGCACCCAGCGAAGTGGAGATGAAAGAGAAGAAAGACCGCGTCGACGACGCTCTCTCCGCAACCCGCGCTGCCATAGCCGAAGGTATCGTACCCGGCGGTGGTGTAGCCTACATCCGTTGCGTAGCCGCTCTCGAAGGGCTCAAGGGCGACAACGACGACGAGACTACCGGTATCCTCATCGTTAAACGCGCAATCGAGGAACCTCTACGTCAGATTGTAGCCAATGCCGGCGTTGAAGGAGCCGTAGTGGTACAGAAAGTCAAGGAAGGCACTGCCGACTTCGGTTACAACGCCCGCACCGACCGTTACGAAAACCTCATGGCAGCCGGCGTCATCGACCCTGCCAAGGTTACACGCGTAGCTCTCGAAAACGCCGCATCCATCGCCGGTATGTTCCTAACCACCGAATGCGTCATCGCTGAAAAGAAAGAGGAAAATCCCGCACCCGCTATGCCCGCACCCGGCATGGGTGGCATGGGCGGCATGATGTAATCCACACTACATCCCCCATACAACTGAAATAAAGGCAGGCGGTGAACCCAAATTCACCGCCTGCTTCATTTTTATATCTACAAGTTTGTCGTACGCATTAACGCACCATTATCTTCTTGGCAACGCCGGTCGACTCTATGCGGAGTATATACACACCCGGCACCCAGCCTGAGCAATCTATCTCGCCCACGCCGGCATCTACATCATAGCGGCCTACTAAATTTCCGGTCACCGAGTAGGCTGCCACTCTCGTCCGACAGTTCACTGACACATTTATCATACGCGAACCCCAATCAAGCCAGATATCGCCATCGTCCGATGCGTCATCGCCCACGGATTCCACTCCCGCCAATGCCAGCACCTGCTTCAGACCATTGTAAACATCCAGTTTTCCATAGCCCGATTGGCTGTTGGGCTCAGAACCCGTATATGCATCACGCGTCGATGTCCTTTTGACTACATCACGCACCTCATCCGGAGTCAGATCAGGTTTTGCCTGAAGCCACAGTGCCACACTCCCCGTAACCACCGGAGCCGACATTGATGTGCCGATATTGAGATAATAGTAATGTCCCTTACCGTCGGAATCCAGCGTACGGCCCATCATCTGGTCAGAATAGCTGATAGCGGATGTCGTTTCGCCATTCATAGCCGAGATTACCAATGCTCCCGGTGCCAATACATCAGGCTTCATGCGGCCGTCTATAGTAGGTCCGTTACTTGAAAAGAACGATATCTCCCCTACCGGAATCTGGTCGGGCGGATAAGCCTCGGTCACATATAGTGCATCGGGGTTCAGGGCATACATTGGAAATGCGAAACGTGAATTATACGAACCCACTGATATCACGGCATCGCCAGTACCACCTATTTCACCCGACGTGCACACATTGTCACCTGCGGTCCAGCCGCGCAATCCGCCGCTCACGAAATCGTAGCCGCCGAGATTCCACATATTCACATACCCGTCTTCGCTACCGCTCAATATCACACCGATATTCCTGGTATCGCCCACAGTATTTATATAGCACTCCACATACACATTGGGAGCACCGCTCGAGGTATTGTCCGACGGATAGATTTTGAAATAGCAGTCCACATTATTGTCAAACGCCTTCACCACAGGGGTGGTCGATGACGAGGATATGGCATCACTTTTATCTATCACCTTTCCCTTGGCATCGGTGATTACTATCTGCACGGTAAATTCAGTGTCTTTCTTACCCCAGATATCAAGTGCCGTATTCTTTTTGGAGCCCGATGGAATCTCAAGGAGGGTTTTCAGCTGGGTATCCCCGGTGGCGAAACGCTTGCCTATATGCATATTGCTTTCACCCTCGTTACCAACCGATCCCACAAGTATACGGCCGGGACCGGCAACCGATTCAAAGTAACGGTCAAGCGACGAAGTTCCGTCGTGAGGTCCCATGTGCGAACCGAGACTCATATTCACCACACATGGCTTCCCCACGCTCTCCGCGTAGTCAAAGATATACTGTACCGCATTAGGTATATCGGCAGTGTTATTGCCGAAACTCACATACACTATATCAGCTCCCGGAGCCACACCGTAATAAGCCGACTTGCGGTCGCTGCCCGCAGCTATACCTGTGGTGTGCGACCCGTGATATTCGGAGTCATCATCAGTCTTTGCCGACTTCATCTCGCCGAAAGTGGTATATTCCGCACCGTAACCGAACTTCTCCGGCGACTTGCCAACGGCATTCTGGTCCCATACTCGTTTTATTCGGGTATCCGAGCCATCTTCTGTAAGGAAATCGATATGACGGTAATCAAGGCCGCAGTCTATGAGACCTACCACCACACCAGTGCCGTCATAACTTTGGGGCAGTTCCGACAAGGCATTTGTATGCACATTATCTATCCCCGACATCTTGCGCACCTCATCCATGCACAGATGTATCGGGCCACCCATATCCACATAGCGTATCGAGCCCAGCTCACTTATCTCGCGCATCGAATGCAGCGGAAGCTCGGCGGTGGCGAGACCATCCTTGTACATGAACACTCTGCCGCCATACATTCTCACCGAATCGAGCACCGACTCGTCATCCACATCGAGGAAAACCTTGGCGGTTTTCACCTCCGTAGCCACCGTATCGCTAAACGTACGGAGCATCACCGACTTCTTTCCGTCGAAATTATCCAGCAGCGCCTGGGCGTTTGGCGAAAGCTTCTGACTATTCGCCACTGCGGCGGCACCGCACATCAATACATATAATAGTAATTTCTTATTCATTTTTCAGATGATACTTTTTTAGAATGAACCCACATAATTAAAGATTATCCGCTCCGGAGTGCCACCTTTGTTACCCATCGAAGTATATGAGTTGCTGAACTCCATGTACAGCTCGTAAGTGCCGTCATCGTTCTTCACAAAACGCATCTTGCCGTTATCTATGATAGCCGAATACATATCGCGGGAATCATCGCCGCTCGGACTGCTCAACTGAAGCAAGCGGCTGTAACCGTCGAGATAGAAACTCCAACCCACGGTAGTGGCGAGTTCAAACTCTGTTTCCGTCGAGTTCATTATATCGTCAGTCAATATCACGTACACAGTCTCGCATCCTGAGATATAGCCGTCAAGTTCAAATTTCAATGTTGTCTTCTTGCTGTACGACGAATAGCTCTTGCTTGCCGAGATTATCTCAATATTTGTCTCCGCGCCGTCAGTATTGTAGTAGAACACCTCATTGCCATAGTTGATACCCGGCACCATCGCTGCGAGCGACTCCACATTGGTAGGTTTGCCCACATAATTGGCAGTCACCACGGTTCCGTCGGCAAACGTCGCTTCAAGTTCTATCGTCACATTCTGGTTCTTGCTGTTCAGCTTGGTATTCAACGTTCCGCTCACCACATTATCGAGTATGTATTCTGAGCCACCATCCTGATACTTCACCAACTTGATGGTATAGCTGTCTTTCTCCGCACCAAGGTCTATCTCTCCCTGGTAAACCTTAGCGGCCGATACCGAAATTTGCACCCCGTAATCACCGGCAACAAGTCCCTCGGGGGTAGTGGCGGCAACGGTTCCGAAGCCGAACACCGTGGCATCGCCGGTCTGGGCAGGCTGGACACGCAGCAGGTTAGGTATGGTCAGGTAACCGGCTGTCGCGTCTCCGTTACCAGGCTGCACCACGAACGCCTCATCAGTGTGACGAAGGTCAAACGCCACCTTTTCTATCTGTTCCACATTATACTCCACCGTAGTGCCATCCTTTAGGGTCACAACCATGAATTCCTCATCCAATGCCGTCATCTCCAACGACGCTGCAGCTATCAATGCCGCTGCAAATATCATATTTTTCATTTCTTTACTATTTTAATTGTCCGCTGATTAACTTTAAGCACATAGATACCGGAAGAAAGATTCTTCACATCGACACATCCTGCCGATACCCGGCATCCCATATCCACACCGCGCATATCATACACTGTGATCGCATCGCCCGCATCGGCGCCGCGCACACTCAGCGTATTGGCATCAATCCATTCCACTTCGGGTGCTTCACCGTCGGCAAGCACGTCATCTATGCCTGACACCAGCTCGGGGTTATACATATACTCCATCGGACCCGTCCACGAGCCGTCGATATGGAACTGCGCGTCACACTGGACCGCTATATCAAATGTCCACGTATCGTCAGCATTTTTGCGCACCCCTATAGTTCCGGATGCTGCCGGTGCGTGATGATCCATAATCAGGTAACGGCCTTCGGCGAAATGCATGTAGCGGGTTCCGCTCAAGTCTGTGCCGGTGCTGTTACCTACCGATACCCATCTGCCACGTGTCAGTTTATACGGCTCATAGTAAGTATCATATTTTTCATCCATCACAGTATAGGTACCCTCCTGAAGATGTTGCGTTCCGGCGGGAAGTACAAATTCCATACGCATTATATCACCCTCGGTGATATCGTCACGGCCGGCTGGCGAACCTATATCCACTATATAGCATTGGCAATCATTCACCACGCCGGAGTTGAATATGCGGCACACGGGAATAGGCGACAGATCCAGCTGCACATCATCCTCCAGTGTTGATATTGACGAACCACCCTGCGACACTGCCTGGTCTATCACCGGTACAGTACCCTCAAACGTAGCCTTTACCGCATTGCCCAGTGTGGTCACCGCATCTACAGTGATTTTGAACACTCCTCCACCGAGGTCCTCTATTATGATGGTTCCTTCCGCCAGATACGAGTACCCGTAACCATCTGAATACTTCGATGGATTACGCTCCTTGGCATACGAACCAAGCACCACAGTCGTTCCCGCATAATCGGCTTCAAGACCGGGATACCATGAATGGCGGTTGAAATTCCGGTTCATAGTGTATGTACCGGGGTCGAGAGTGGCGGATTTCGAATCGGCAAACAGCTTGCCGAACACCATCAGTGCCAGGCTGCATCCATCCTCTGTCATACCACCGGTCTGGTCATTGAATCCATGGTCATACAGATTTATGTACATCGCTCCCGTATTACTCTCATACAGGTTTCCGTCATAAAATGCCAGCGCACCGTTCATCGTCAGGTCCAGGTCGCGGCGTATCTGGTTATACACCGACGGTGCTATCGTACCGTCCGTAAAGGCAACGCTGCCGGTAAAGGTCATCTCTTGACCTGCCACGGTCGCTGTTATGGAATATATACCTGCCTGAGTCTGTTTCACAACCACATCACCGGTAAGTTCATATTCAGCACCCGACGCACCGGACTCATCATAGTAAGTCAGATACGAATAATCGGGATCGTATGTCATCGATCCATTTTCCGACGACGATGTATAAGTTCCGTCGGCCAACGTTATAGGGGCACCCGCCGGGGCATACAGGTCAAGGGACAGAGCATATCCGTTGCTCATCTTCGTGCCGTCCTCCTTGGTCCATGTGGCATCCTCGTTATCGGTCAGTATTATGTAGTAGTCGGCGACATCCTCATCCATCGGATCGTATGCAGCGCTCACGCACTTCACGAACTTGGACGGCAACTCTGCGCCGGCACGCGATGATGCCACAGCCGCACGGCTCGACAATTTTTGTTTAGGCAAAGCCCCGTTGGCGGATAACGCGCCTCCAAAAGCCATTGCAAAAGATAAGATAAGGGGTAAAAGTTTTTTCATTCTCTATTTTTTTAGTGTTTTACTTATTCAATACTTTCAATGATGGTTTTCCGGGAATACGCAGCACATACACTCCGCGGCTGAGGACACCGATATTCACCTCGGCACATCCGTCTGCTACCATTACGTTGCTCACATGACGGCCATTGATATCGTAGACATCCACGCACCCTGCCTGTAAGCCCGACACCTTGACCATACCGTCGGTCACCGACACCGAATATCCATCATCGGAAACATCGTCTATCGCCGACAGGGTGGATTCCGTGAAATGGAAATGCAGGACATCCGAACGATTGAACGTCGTCTCTGCCTTGGCACTCTTCAGCCGCAGAAGGCTACCCTCGATTGTCAACACCGGCGCATCGCCCAAAGAATAGTGCGACTGTGTGCCGTTCACATGCTCGATAGTCAGCATTGAAGCTGCACTCTCCGAGCCATACGCATCCCATACCATCCATGGTACCGATGCGGCAAATACACAAATTTTTAACAGCAATCTCATAGTTAATCTTTATTAGCTTCGGCAAAAGCATGCAAAATATTTAAATAACATTACATTTTTCCAATAAAATATATAATTCACTAACTTTTTGCTACAAAATCAACCATAAAACTACAATTATTCAACCATTCAAAACTTTGCCAAATTGCACATATTCAACTATTAAGACACCTTGGCATCAGCTGCCGACACACATTCTGAACATGCACGGCACACACCGGATGTTAAAATCAGTTAAAACCGCCATCCCTTTCCGAACCAGCAAGCCTCCACCCGCGTTATCCATATACATAGCAAGAAAATACTTTTTCCATTGCAAGAAATGTGATAATGATTGGTTTATTATCTAAGCGAGGACACGTTGCGACAACGATTCCTCGTTTTAGTTTTATCCCCCCGCCACATCCCATACAGCTGCCGAAACCACAAAAGCCACAACCCTCATCACTCAATCGAACGATTTTTGCAAAAAAATTTGCAAATCCCGCATCCGCTATATTATATTTGCAAACGGAATAGGCTCCGACCTATCTCCTCATATCTATTAAAGTTTAGCAATGACACACTTTGGTTCACACAACCCATCCTCAGTTAGCGCGCCCGTCGGGCGTTAGATGTGTCATGCTATAATCCATCAATTCACACATATCTCAATCGCTGACAGTTGCGCCATGCAAGGTCGCGGCACACCCTTGTCGCATCCCCGAGCATAGCGCCATCGGCAGCCATGCCGCGCATCCGCCCCATGGGTTCGGATCACACGCGCACGGCAACACGCGGACCATTGCCCGATAGCCATCGGCACCGCAAGCGCACATTGACGTACTGGAATCCTCTCTCCTCCGCAAAAATCATTCATTTTCACCAACTAAAAAACAAAACTTTAATAGATATGAAAAATAACAACATCTCCTTCTCACAACTCCTCATCCAACCCTACACCCCCACCACTCCTATAGCTCACAACCGCCCCGGCACAGAACTCTTCGACTCCCGTCACCACTTCATCCTCAATCCCCGCACCACCCACATCGCAGTATCCATCCTCGCCCATAACCTCCTCCACACCCCCGACAGAAGCCGTGCCGCACGCGGCACATTCCACGTCAACCTCCGGCATTCCGACACCGCAGCCATCATAGCATCCAAGACCCTGCACATGCGCATTGAAGCCGGGACCGAATCCGCACACACGCGCATCGACCTCCCAGTCACACCGGCTGCCATAAACATAGCCCAACCCTACTCCGTCGAGGTCATCGACCCGCAGTCAGGCTCCACACTCATCTCCACCACAGCCATGTTCTTCGACGCGCACACACTCCCCGTCCACTACTTTCACCCCGTCGAAGCCTACCTGCTCAACCCCCATGGCGACAACCCCGAAACACGGTACACCGACCTCGACGCCAACGGCATCACCTCCTGCACCGTGGCATTCACCCTGCAGAGCATGCGTCCCGAAGGCTCCCCGCTGCCCGAACTCTCCATGCGCATAATCGACAATATGGAGCACGTCTCCATCTCGCCCTGCACCCTCACTCCCAATCCTTATATCGACGGACAATATACAGCCACCGTCACGCTGCCGCTCGACAAGGACTGTCTCGGACTCTACTACTTCGAGCTCACATGTCTCGGACATCCGTTCACCGCTGCCACGACACTTATCTTGGACTCCTCCACTCCCGGCACAATCCTCCCCGACGACCTCGTGCTGATACCCGACTACACATTCCTGGCAGGCTGTCAATTTCTCTCCAAACGTCACGAAAACGATGAGCTCCGCCGGAAACAGCAGGAACTGAACCTGTGCCGCGAAACGCTCGACAGTCTCGTGGGCATCGAATCCGTAAAGCAAAAGATACGCAACTACTCCCAGCTCACTGCATTCAACGGGCTTCGCCGCAAGGCGGGACTCACCGTAACCATGCCCCCGCTCCACGCGTTGTTCATGGGCTCGCCCGGAACCGGCAAGACCACCGTTGCCAAACTCATGGGCAAACTTCTCAAGGACGCGGGCATCCTTTCATCCGGACACGTTGTCGTTCGCGAACGAGCCACCCTCCTTGGACAATATTACAGCTCCGAAGCCGAAAAAACCCTCGAAGCTATCAAGGAAGCCGAAGGCGGAATCCTGTTCATCGACGAAGCCTACCAGCTCAATCAGCCCAACGACCCGCGCGATCCCGGACGTTTCGTCCTCGAGACTCTAATGACGGCTCTCGCCGACGAATCGCGACGCGACTGGATGCTGATACTCGCCGGCTATACCGAACCGACCCAAAAGTTGCTCGCTCTGAATCCCGGACTCACATCACGCATCCCCGAGTCCAATTTCTACTACTTCGACGACCTCAACGCCACGCAGCTGTTCACCATCGCCAACGACTACTTCGCGTCCCACGATTTCAAGCTCACCCCCGAGGCCGCCCAAGCCCTTTCCACACTCATCGAGCATGATTACGCACATCGCACCAGCGACTTCGGCAACGCCCGCCATATCCACAACATCATACAGACGGGCATACTACCGGCTATGGCAGCGCGCATCGCTCAGATATCCAACCCCGACACCACACACCTCACCACTGTCATGGATACCGACATCCCGCGTCCCGCCCTATCTGCCATCCTCCCCGCCACACGTCCCCACGTCGGCTTCCGTATAGCCTGACATTCCATACACCAAAGCGGTGCGCCAAAATTCTTTTTTTCTGGCACACCGCTTTTTCTATTTTCCACATGGGGCACAATCGAACCCTGTTATTCCACCGGTGTCAGCACTATGGCGGCACGTTGGTATTCCACTGCGGCGTCGGATATCTTGAGCAGATTATCCCACGACGATGCCGGGTACACATTGCGCGAATACCGCTCCATCACATCCACCGACACCACATTGCCATCCACCGAGGCACTTGCATAGAACGCGCCCTCCGGCACCACCACATTACGCGCCATATCCTCAAGACTGCCCGGCTTCACAGTGTAGCCCTCCGGTATCTCAAATCGTATCTTGCGCACGGTGCGGTCGGCGGCATCGCGTATCACACTTATGTCACGGCGGCGGTTATCACCCTTCACATCATGCTGTTTGCCTATGAACTTACCCACATTCACCAGCAGGTTATCACCCGCCTGCGTCACACATCCCGGCACCTTGCCATTCAAGGTCAGCTTCACTGCAGGATCCGATGGCGTGCATCCGTAGCTATTTATCGAATATTCCTTCATCTCTGCGTCATCCGAGCCCCACATCAACTTGGCGAAATCACTCATGGCTTCGCGTTGGTTCTCCATCTCTTTCTCCGCATCCCATTGCTTTTTACGCTTCACCGGTTGCGTCCCGAGATACTTGGCTACTACATCCATGGCATCCTCGTCGAGAAGCAGCTTTCTGGCACGGGACTTGCACGAACCGGTCATAGTCAGTTCCATATCTGCCGTCAGCTCCTCCTCATTATCGGGATTCAGCTTCAGCGTCACCTTTCCGTCGTCCAGATTATTCTTTGCCACCAATCCCGGCACCTTAATATACTTCGAACCCATGTGCAGCTTCTCATTGCCTACATTGCCGTCAAACATCACCACCTGCTCGCCCGCATAGCGGCTCGGCACCTCTCCCGGTACGTTATACATATCATTTACGGTAAAGTAGCACACATCTCCGGCAACTGCCATATAATGCGCGTCATTGAAATACACCATCTTATCCACAGGCACGTCAAAGCGCGACGAGGTCACGGCTACACGTACCGGATCAGCCACACCCATCTTACCTGCAAGTTTCGAAAGTGCTATTGCAAACTGGCGTCCCGAAAAACGCTCATCGAGCTTATACAACGCATGGCGCAGTGCCATCCATCCGCCATCCAGAAGTTCACGGTCCGACGCGTTGCCATGTGTCTTGCGCCACTCTTTCATCACACCGGCTGCTTCGTTCACCACCTTGTCGGGCACCTTGCAGTCATTGATTGAGCGAGTCACATCCTGTATGAAAAACGGCAATGCCGTATGACGCATACCGCCGGGGCGCGCGCTCGCAGGCACATAATCCAGACGGCTCGCATTGTTCAGCACATACACCAGCATGTAAGGCATCTGACGGGCAAGCGAGAAAAACGGCATGTCATCCTCTATCGACTCCACACCCTCCACCACCATTGTGGCATGGTTCAGACCGTCATCACCCCTTCCTAAAATCTCCAGTTGCGGAGCGCCGTTGTAACTGCCGTATTCAAACGCGAGCTTTGGCGACACCCTGTAGTCCAGCTTCAGATGCCGCGTAGGATAGTTCCGTAGAAACTTCACACTCATCGCAGGCATCATCAACTCATCATAATAGCATTCGGTATAATGGAAATACTCCAGCACATCGCCCGGTTCAAGACCCGCCAGCGCCACTTTGTATTCCTCATCCTTCTTACCCTTCTTGCCCGACGTCACCGTCAGCGCTTCCGACATATCCACATCTTTAACGCTGCCGTCCGGCTTGATGATACGGGCGCCGAAAGCCGGCTTCACCGATATCAGCGTATGGTTGCCCACCTTCTGCTTCATAGGGGCATCGACGGTAAATTCGCTGAAATATTCCACAGCTGCCGCATCATTGAGTTTCACCATTATGCGTTCCACATACACCGCATCCACGGCATTGTTGTTAGCCACGCCTATGGCAGATAGTTTACCCTGATTCATATCACCGTCATACTTGGCAATCATGCCGGTGTACCTGGCTATATACACAGCCGAACGGTTCTGATACAGCGAATCCGACAGGTCGGCTTTAGCGTCAAACTGTGGTTCCGACATCCCCCATACCTTCTCGGCAGCACGCTTGTACAGTTTCTTGTCTATATCGCCGTAAGCGTTCGTCCAGCACAGAATCACACTTGCCGCTACGGCAATCCATCTCCATACTATACTTTTTCCTGACATCATCATTTTCTCCTATATTATATTTATATAATGATATTTATTTTGCAATCTCTTTTTGTCCGGGCAGTACTCATTCAGCCGCCAGCACAACCTTCGCGTTACACGCCCGCACCAGCTTTTGCAAGTCGGCGTTGAAACGCGTCAGATGCTCCGTGGCAACATCGCGGCGCTTCACCTCTATCCGCACGTGGCGCACCACCTCTCCGTCGGCACTCGTTGTCGACACATTTCCGCTTATCCAGTCATTGTCCACCGTCACATCCTTAGGTAGCGAACCCGTCGAATAGCCTGCCGGCACCTTCAGTCTCACCTTATAATCCTGACTTCTTATTCCACCGTAATGTCCCGGCACGGTACGTTCTTCCATATCAAATTTACCCGATGCAAGCTCCGGCACAGGATTCATATCCACATACATCTCGCCGCCGGCATTCTTCACCGCACCCGACACCACGCCCGTACCGCTTATCACCGTCTCGCGCTCACCCGCTTCATAGCGGGCATCCTCGCTGCGGCATCCGGCAAGCACACCGCTCAGCACTCTGTTGTACAGCTCCGCGCGTTTACCCGGAAGTGTCGCGTCATTAGCCGACGCAAATGCTGCATGACACAGCCCGCTCAGTCTTATTCGTCCCGACACCTTCACATCGCCGCTTTCGCCCAGCTCCATCGACACCTCCTCGGCTCGTCGGCTCTCCACAGAGGTCATTTCAGGCAATCTGCCCACTATGCAACGCTCATCCCCATCCTCTATCAACGCCTGCGCGCCATGTATCCCCTGCGGTACCAACCCTACGGGATGATTCGTAGCCGTTCCGTCAAGATACAGAATGCTGTCACCCGTCATCACCGCCGTTATCAAATGATTACCCGACGACACATTAGGCACATCGGTCCAGTCACTCTCCACACTCGTGGTGCCTACCCACGCCAACCGCGCGTCTACACCCGCCGAGCGCAGCAACGCACGCATCAGCGCCGCGCTGCCCTTGCAGTCGCCGTAGCGTTTTCTCAACACCTCCGACGGTGCATCAGGTCTATGACCCAGTTCGCCATGCTCCACCGCCACATACCGTATCGACCTATGCACGAAATCATTCACGGCATCTATTTTCGCAGCCTCGGTAGCGCAATCGGCGGTCAACTCGCGGGCCATCCGCTCCACCGCACCCGCATCCGGATCCGGATCCAGCGTATAGCCACGCACATATCGGTACACATCATGCTCATCCGCAAAATGCCCCAATATCAGAAGTTGAGGTGCCGTCACATTCACTGACGGGGCATCGCTGTGCACCTTATAACGCTTCACATCATTGAACACATACGTCTTACGCACCACATTACCCTTGCGCTCCTCACTCACCTGCATCATCTCCGCAGGTATGTTCAGTTCCTTTATCCTGTAACGCGACTCCAGTCCCGCCGGTATCTCAAACGTGATTTCGGCACGTTCCACCTCGTATGGCTCAGCCAGAAGCACCTTGCAGAAAAACTCCGGCTTGGTAAACGTCCTCTTGTACGATGCCTTACCACGGGCGCCCGCACCCTTCAAGGGCACCGAGATCAGACACCCCCTCGAATCCGAGAAAAATATATCCTCCCCCATAAACTGTCCGTACACCACGCTGCCGCCCGAAGCCTTATCTATCTTCACATCATCACTATAGTACGCCAACGCCTGTCCCGTATCAGCGACGCGATTGGCTCTGAACACCATCTGCGACTCATGCTGCACCTTCTCCACCGCGTTGCCATCCTTCGTCGGAAGCAAGCGGTACACATCAGTCATACTCTCTATCACCACATTATCTTTCACGGCAGCCCCGGCACCACAG